>NZ_OZ244708.1:1947613-2635226 GCF_965218915.1 Novosphingopyxis sp.
TGCTCGAACGCGCCGCCGATTATCTCGAGCGCGAATTCGACAATTTCACTTCGACCGCGCTATCCTTGCTCGAACCCGCTATCATCGTGGTGATGGGCGGCATGGTCGCCGTCATCATCCTGTCGATCCTGCTGCCCATCTTGCAGCTGCAAAATTTCACCGGAGCCTAGAGGTCAGTATGACAGTTTCGCGCATCATCAATGCTATTGCGCTCCTGCGAAGGCAGGAGTCTATCATCGAACCTTCCGTGATGGGCTTCTGCCTCCGCAGGAGCGCGCTCCATAACGACTCGGAACGCGGCTTCACGCTGGTCGAGCTGATGGTGGTGATCTTCATCATCGGCCTGCTCGCCACCGTCGTCATCATCAACGTGCTCCCGAGCCAGGACCGCGCGATGACCACCAAGGCGCAGGCCGACATCTCGATCCTGGGCCAGGCGCTCGAGCAATATCGTCTCGACAACCTGACCTATCCTTCGGCTGGCGATGGCCTGCAAGCTCTGCAGAAGCCGCCTGCCGGACTGGCGCAGCCTGCGCGCTACCGGCGTGGCGGTTATATCCAGCGGCTGCCCGACGATCCATGGGGCCGCCCTTACCAGTATCAGAACCCCGGTCCCGACGGAGGACCGGCGGTGTTCTCGCTCGGCGCGGATGGGGCTCCGGGCGGTGAGGATCAGGACGCCGATATCTATCCGAAATGAACGTAGACGAGCGACGGCTCGGTACTGTTAATGCCGTCGCATAAGGTCATGATCGGTGAATGAAATGTTCGTGACGAAACCCCTTGTTCCCCTGCGGAGGCAGGGGTCCATCAGGAAAGGGCGGCTGCCGGGCCCCTGCCTTCGCAGGGGCGCGTTCGTCGGCAAAACTTCCGAACGCGGCTTTACGCTGATCGAGCTGATGGTGGTGATCTTCATCATCGGCCTTGCCGCCGCGGCGGTGGTGATGAACCTGCCAGGCGACGAGACCGCAATCTCGGACGATTCGAGCAAGTTCGCCGCGCGGCTCGCCGCGATCCGCGACGAGGCGATCCTGCAATCGCGGGGTATGGCGGTGTGGGTCGCGCCGTCGGGCTATGGCTTCGAGCAGCGCGTGGGCGGCGCGTGGCAGCCGATCACCGACCGCGCGATGCGCAGCGAGAACTGGAATATCGGCACGCAGGCGGTAACGGGCGAAAGCGACGGCCAGGCGCGCATCAGCTTCGACAGCACCGGCCTGCCGAGCGGCCCGCTGGACGTGACGCTGGTGCGCGGCGACCGGCAGACGGTCGTGCGGGTCGACGCCGCCGGAGAGGTCAGCGTCGGTGGGACTTAGGATTCGCAATCGCCTTCCCGCGCTCCTGCGAAGGCAGGACCCCAGCAGGCGCCATCTCCGCTGGTTCAACCGAATTGGGCGCAATCTGGCGGGTCGTTCCAGCTCGTCCCCCCATGTCGCTCCGCCGAAAGCGTCCCTGCTGGGCTCCTGCCTTCGCAGGAGCGCGCTCGCCGGAAATTCTTCCGAACGCGGCTTCACCCTGCTCGAGATGATGGTCGCGCTCGCCGTCTTCTCGCTGGCCGCGCTCGCGCTCATTCGCCTGCAGGCCTATACCATCCGCACCGCCGGCGACGTCGAACGCGTCACCATGGCGCGGATCGTGGCGCAGAATATCGCCACCGACATCCTCACAGATCCCGCGCCGCCCGCGCTCGGCACCGAACAGGGCGTGCAGACGAACGGCGGCGTGCCCTGGGCGTGGCGGACCGAAACCAAGAATACCGACGATGCGCGGATCCTGCGCATCGACATCGGCGTCGCCAGCCCGGACGGTGGCGCACCTTATATCCTGACCGTCGTACGGCCGCTCCAGCTGTGAGACGCTCCGGCCTGTCCTGCGGCGACCGCGCGAATGGCTTCACGCTGATCGAACTGCTCGTGGCGCTGTTCATTTTCGCGCTCCTCTCGGCCGCCGGGCTGACCTTGCTCAGGACCAGCACCACCGGGCAGGAAGTACTCGCGGGTCGGCTCGATCAGCTGGGGATCGTCAACCGCACCAGTGGCGCGCTCTCCGCCGATCTGCTGCAGGCGATGCCGCGCATGTCGCGCAACGATATCGGCGACCCCCTGCCCGCCTTTGACGCGGGCGGCACAGCAGTCCCGGGCGAGCTGTTCGCGTTTACCCGCGCCGGATGGAGCAATTACGATCAGACGCCGCGTTCCTCGCTCCAGCGCGTCGCCTATAGCTTGGAAAACGGAGAACTTCGCCGCAACGGCTGGCCGATGCTCGACGGATCGAAGGCGGGCGTACCGGCAACCCTGATGCGCGGCGTGAAAACCGTAAAGATACGCTACCGCGCCTATGACGGCAGCTGGCGCGAGGACTGGACGCCCACCGATCCGGCGGAAATTCCCCGCGCGGTCGAACTGCTCATTCAGCCAGAAGGTCTCGCCGAATTTCGTCTCAGCCTGATGGTCGGGCCGCAGGGACGTGCCGATCCCAACCGGCACCAACTGGACTATACGCCTGAAAATCCCGCGGATTTCTTCCGATGAGCGCGCCTTGGTTCCGGCCGCGGGAAAACGGCGTGGCGCTGCTCACGGTGCTGCTGCTGGTGGCGGTGATGGCGGTGATCGCCGCGACCGCGCTCGACCGGCTGCAATTGTCCACCCGGCTGGCGGCCAATGCCGGTTCGATCACCCAGGCCCGCGCCTTTGCGCTGGCGGCCGAACAGATCGCCACCGCGCGGATCGAGGATCTCGTCGCGGCCGATCCCGCGCAGACCACGCTGGTTGGCGGCTGGATGAATACCGAGCGGCAATTGCCGATCCCCGGCGGCACCGCGATGGCGCGCGTCGGCGATGGCGGCAATTGCTTCAACCTCAACAGCCTCGTAAAGGAAGACCGCACCGGTCGGCTGGTCTCCGCCCCGTTCGCGCTGCAGCAGTTCATCACGCTGATGGGCCAGATCGGAATCGATCGCGACGCGGCCTATGTCATTGCCGCATCCGCCGCCGACTGGATCGACAGCGATCAGGCGCCAATCCCCGGCGGCGCGGAGGACGGCTATTATCGGGGGCTGGAGACCCCCTACACCCCGCCCAACCATTTGATGGCCAGCCCCAGCGAGCTGCGCGCGGTCAACGGGGTGAGCCCGGAATATTGGGATAAGCTGCGCCCATGGGTCTGCGCGCTGCCGGTCGCCGAACTCTCGCCGATCAACGTCAACACACTGCTGCCCGAGCAGGCGCCGCTGCTCGCCATGCTGATCCCGCAAGCAAATCTCGACACGCGGGCCGCCGCCGCCTATCTGGCCAGGCGACCGGAGACCGGATGGGGCAGCCTGATTACTTTCTGGGGCGATCCGGTGCTAAAGGATCTCAAGCCGCGCGACGAGGCGACGACCCAGACCAAGCTCAAAACCGAGTGGTTTACGCTCGACGCGATGATTTCCCTGGGCAATAGCGAGGTAAGGGAGCGGGCGTTGATCGATGCGCGGCAGGCACCCGTGCGGGTGTTGTGGCGCGATTGGGGGGAGGATGCATGAGCGGAACGGACGGCCTGATCGTCACCCTTCCGCTTGGGCCGGACGAAGCGCTGCACTGGTGGCGCGTCGACGACGGCGTCATCACCCGGCGCGGACAGGACGAGGACGTGCGCGATGCCGCCGGCCTGCCCTCGGCCAGCCCGTCGGAACGGATCATGGCGCTGGTGCCGACCGAGCTTACCTATGTCTCCTGGCTCAGCTTTCCCGATCTCAGGCCCCGGCAGGCAGAGGGCGCGGCCCGAATCGAAGCGGCGCGGCGCGGGATCGGCGGAACGGAGCATAACCATGCCGCAACGCGCGCGTTAGAGGACGGGGACGGCCATGTGTTGGCCGCGACGATAGCCCCGGCGGCACTCTCCGGCGGGCTGGCGCATCTGCAGGCGCTCGGCATCGATCCCGAATATGTGACCCCGCTCGGCCTACTGGTCGCGCCGGATCACGAAGGCTGGATCGAGGCGGAGATCGGCGGCGAACGATTCCTGCGTTCCGACCGCGCGATCATGCCCGCCGAGCCAAAACTGGTCGCGGCGATCGCCGGCGAGATAAAGCCGCTCGTCCTGAACGATCAGGAAACCGACGCAGCGCTCGAGATCGGTTTTGCCGATCCCCCGCTCAACCTTCGCCAGGGCCGCTTCGCCAAGCGCCGCCGCATCCAGACCTTTGGCAAGCGCGAATGGCAGTTGATCGCGGCCACCTTGGCCCTGGCGATCCTCGCTACCTTGCTGATCGCGCTGGTAACGCTCGCCAAATACAGCATCGGCGAAAGCCAGGAGAATGCCCGCGCGCTCGCCGCCGCCCGCACCGTCGTGCCGGGAGCGCCCGATCTCGACGGCGCCGAACGCGAACTCGATCGGCGGCTGATCGCCAGCGGTGGCGGCGCCAGTTTCGGGGCGGCCACCGCAGCTCTTTTCCAGACGGTGCGCAGCGTACCCGACGTCACCGTGCGGCGCATCGCCTATGCCCCGGACGGCACGCTCAGCGCCACGCTCGCCTCGCCGCAGGCCGAACAGCTCAACCAGGTGCTGGTGCCGCTGCAGGCCAATCTCGGCTATGTGCTGACGCAGGCGCCGCATGAGGGCGCGCAGGGCGAGACGGTGATCGACATCACGGTGCGCGCCCCATGATTCGCCCCGCCCTTCACCGCGGCCGCGACTGGTATCTCGGACGCACCCGGCGCGAGCAGGTTCTGCTCGCCGCCGCCGCCGCGATCGCGGCCGTTCTGATCGTGGTGTTCCTCATTGCGATTCCGCTGATCAACGGGGTCGGCGATGCGCGCGACGGTTATGACGAGGCGGTGATCCGGCACGGGCGAATCGAAGCCAAGGTGGACGCGCTGGACGGCGGCGCGGATTCACGTGGCCGCCCGCCGACCGGGCCGCTGGTCGATTTCGTCCGGCAGAGCGCCGAAGCGGCCGGGTTCACGCTCGATGCGGCCGATCCCGCTGGCGAGGGCCAGGTCGCCATTCGCATCGCATCGGCCACGCCCGAAGCCCTGTTCGGATGGCTCGGCGGTCTAGAGGCGCGCGGATTGTCGGTCGAAAATCTCACCGTCGATCCCGCCCCCAACAATGCCGGAACGCTCAGTATCGCCGCGACCTTGCGGAGGCCGGCATGATCCGTCCGCTCCAGCGTCTGCGCGCGCCAAAGCGTCCGCGACTGGTGCTGGCGGCGCTGATCCTGTTCCTGTTGCTATTGCTGATCTTCCTGCCGCTGCGCGCCGCCTTGGGCTGGGCCAATCTGGGCGCGCGGGGAATCGGCGCGCGCGAGGCGGGCGGGCTCGTGTGGAGCGGCTATATCAACGATCTCACGGTCGGCGAGACATCGCTCGGCAGCGTGGGCGCCGGGCTGAGACCCCTCCCCCTGTTCATCGGACAATTGCGCTTCCATCTGGACCGCGACGCGTCGATCGGCCGCCCAGCGGTCGATGCCGAACTGTTCAGCGGGCTCGGCCGCTTCGGCGTGAGCGACGCCAATCTCACCGTGCCTGCAAGCAGCCTGTTCGGATCGCTGCCGCTGGGCGAGTTCACCCTGCAAAATGTCGCAATCAGCTTCGTCGGCAATCGCTGTATCCACGCCGAGGGCACGGTGCGCGCGACGGTGAACTCGGTGCTGCCCGGCCTGGAATTGCCCGGCGGAATGGTCGGCACCTTGCGCTGCGAAAGCGCTGCGCTGCTCGTTCCGCTCGCGAGCCAGACCGGGCTGGAAACGCTCGACATTCGCATTGCGGGCGACGGCAGCTACACCACGCGGCTGAAACTCGCCGGGGATAGGTCGAGCGTGGCGGGCGCGCTCGCCGCGGCGGGACTGACTCAGACCGGCGACGGCTTCGTGCTCGAAGGCGAGAACCGCTTCTGATCGGCTGGACCCAAGCGCTTACGGCCGAATTTCAAGCGATGCCGACTTGGTTCTGGCCGATCGTCTTCGGCCTGCTCGGCGCGATCCTCGGCAGCTTTATCGCAACGCTCTGCCTGCGCTGGCCCGCCGGCCGCAGCGTCACGGCGGGCCGATCGCATTGCGATGCGTGCGGACGCGCATTGAGCGCGCCGGACCTCGTACCACTGCTGTCCGCGCTGGCTTCCGGCGGCCGCTGCCGCAGCTGCAGAACGCCGATCGATCCCGCACATGGCAGCATCGAATTCGCCGCGCTGCTGGCGGGCGCGGCGCCGTTCCTGCTGCTTGCGCCAGTCCCGGCCGCGGCATGGGCACTGATGGCGTGGTTGCTGATCCCGCTGATCTGGCTCGACAACCGCCATCTGTGGTTGCCCGATCCGCTGGTGCTGCCGCTCGCTCTGGCCGGACTGCTCGCGGGCGGATATTTGGGCGGTCTGACGCCAGTCGACAGGCTGATCGGCGGCGCGGCCGGATGGGCGGTACTTGCCAGCATCGCCGGGGGTTACCGACGGCTGCGAGGATTTGACGGCTTGGGACAAGGCGATCCGAAATTGCTCGGCGCGGCCGGATTATGGCTCGGTTGGCAAGCGCTGCCGTTTCTGTTGCTGCTTGCAAGTGGCGTCGGCCTTGCCTTGGCGCTCGCGCGCAGCCGGACGATCCCGTTAGCGCAGCAGCGCATTCCGTTCGGCACGGCGATCGGTCTGGCGGCGCTTTTGATCGGTCTGTTGCCTCCGCTCGCCTGATCAAACAATCCTACCAACCCCCCGGCCCGATCCGATTCGGATCAAAGTCCGATGGCGCCAGCTGGCATCGCTATCTACCGCAAAGCGATGAAACTGAACGATGCCGCCGCCCCCTTACCCTTCGCCGACGATCGCGCCGATCCCTTCGATTTGCTCGATTTGGTCAGCAATTTGCTGATCCAAGCCATGCACATCGTCGCCGAGCGCCACACCAGGCCTAGCGATATTCCCGCGCTTCTTCGTGAAATCGCCGACCTTATGGAAACGCGTATCGATGGCGGCGAAGAAGCGCTGGCGCTTCACTATCTCACGGTCAGACTGCGGGAAAACGCTAACAACACCCTCGACTAGGGCATAAGGAACGGTAAAATCGGGATCATGACCGTCCGATTGAGCGAAAAGGAAATCGTCTGCTTGCGCGGCGTGGCCGAGCTGAAAAGTTCGAAAGCTATCGCGCGCGATCTCGGCATATCCTCGCATACCGTCGATGCGCGGCTCAAACGCGCCATTGCGAAGCTCGATGCAACCGACCGGTTCGACGCCGCGCGAATCTATCAGGCCGGCGAGGAAACGGCCGATTCAGGCGGTCCTGAAGTCCGAACATTGGTATATCAGACCCCGGATGTTCCCCAAGCGCCCGGTTTTCCTCCACAAGCATCTCCATCACCCGATGGCGTCAGGAATGACGAGGGCAGCACAACCCGGCTTCGCGACAATGCGTTCGCAGCCGACTGGACGCAGCGCTCCTCTTATTTCCCGGTGCCGGCCTATCGGGGGGAGCGCAACGGGCTAACCGGATTGCAGCGCCTCGGCTGGATCGTAGCGATCGCGGTCGGAAGCGTAGTCATCTTCGGCGGGCTCATGGGTGGCCTCAGCGCTCTCTCCACGCTGTTCGACTGAACGGCGCTTGACCGACAGTGCGCCATTCCGGCGTGCCGGTGGGGAGAAGTATTATGAGGAATCAGAGGATTGCGGCCGCCCGCGACGTGGCCGAGAAACTGCATGCCGCCGAAGCCGCGATCGACGAGGCCTTTGCCCGCGTGGCCCAGCTCAACTCGGCACTGCCGGAAGCACGCCTCGCCGCCAATTTGTCGGCGACCGTCGGCCAAGAAGCCTTTTCGCGTGCCGCAACCAGCATGCATCATATTGCCGCCGCGCGCCGCGAGATGGTCGCCGCGCATGAAGGTCTGCTCGCGACGCAGGGCGATATCGGACTGGCAAGAATGAATTTTGGCGGAGAGGGAAACAAGACTTTCACAATCGCCAGTCAAGGACTTCAGGTGGTATCGGACGCCGCCTGAGGGGGGAGGCCACGGGATTGACTGGGCCCACCCCAAATGGTTCGGTCGGTCCCGTGGTACTTCAAATCCTCTACAATGTCGTTTTGGTGCCATGTTGCCTTTACGCATTTTTCGCAGGTGGCCGGCCGGAACGGTTGGGCAGCCTGCTAACCGTTGCCGCGAGCATCGTCTCGGGGATCATATGGTATCGCCCACTGGAATGGAGAGCCGTTCACTGGAACATGTTCGCGGTGGATCTGATCACATTTGCGCTGGCAACGTGGCTGGCCCTTCGCAGCGACAGACATTGGCCGATGTGGTTCGCCGGTTTCTGCCTCGTCGGGGTCATGACCCATCTGGCCGTGGCGGCGATGCCGAACTTCGCCTCGCTGGCCTATTCGCTGAGCCAGGGATTCTGGGCCTATCCGGCGATGCTCTCGCTGGCGCTCGGCACTTGGAATCATCAGCGACTACGGCGAGCCGACATGCCCTAGCACGCCTGCTTGCAGGGTCGACCGATGCCGCAAAAGCGGATGCGGCGCGTCTCATTGCCAGGCATGGTTCGCTCGCTGCGGTACTCGATGCCAGTGCGGAAGTTTTGATCAGGGACATTCCAGCCGCAGCCGCCGAGCGCATCGCGGCCGCCCGCGCGGCGCAGCTATGCGCGCAATCGAACGCCATTGTTCTGCGCCCCGTCATGGCAAACCGCGACCGGCTCGACTCATATTTGCGCAGCCGCCTGGCTCATCTGGGCAGGGAGCAGGTTCGGGCGTTGTTCCTCGACAAGGCCGGGCGACTCATCGTCGACGAATTGATTTCCGAAGGCACGGTGGACGAGTCGGCAATATTTCCGAGAGAACTCGTCCGCCGCGCTCTCGAACTGGATGCGTCGGCGCTGATTCTTACGCACAATCATCCCTCGCAGGATGCTACTCCAAGCAGCGCAGACATCCGCGTTACGAAACATCTCCAGCGGGCTGCTGCCTGCCTGGACATACGCTTGATCGATCATATCATTGTCGGATCCACAAACTTTTCCATGCGAAGCGCCGGCATGCTCGCTTGAATCGAGACCTATTACCGTTCCCACGCGGCTTGCCATCGGGCAAATGCTGCTGATAGGTCGCCATGTCCACCGCCAGGGAATCTCATGGAATTCATCGGACCCACCTCGCAAAGCCTGATCTCGCAGCGCACAAGGCTGCACTATGCCGATTGGGGCAATGCCGGGGCGCCCCCGCTGATCCTGCTCCACGGCGGACGCGACCATGCCCGCAGCTGGGACTGGACCGCGCAGCAGCTGCGCCATGACTGGCACGTGATCTGCCCGGACCTGCGCGGCCATGGCGACAGCGAGTGGAACAGGCCCGGCGACTATCCGATCACCGGCTACGTCTACGATCTGGCGCAGCTGGTTCATCAGCTCGGCCTGGCGCCGGTCACCATCGCCGCACATTCGCTGGGCGGCAATATCGCGCTGCGCTACACCGGCCTCTATCCCGACAAGGTGCGCCGCCTGGTCGCGATCGAAGGGCTCGGACCCTCGCCGGAGATGCAGAAGAAGCAGTTGAAAACGCCGTTTGACGAACGCGTGTGCGGATGGATCCACGACAAGCGCGCCGCCGCGGCGCGGTTGCCCAAGCGCTATGACAGCTTCGACATGGCGTTCGACCGGATGATGGAGGCGAACGGCTATCTCTCGCCCCAGCAGGGCCGCCATTTGACGCTGCACGCGGTGATGCGCAACGAGGACGGCAGCTACAGCTGGAAGTTCGATCCCTATGTCCACCTCTGGCCGCCGATCGACCTGCCCTATGAAGACATCGAGGCGTTATGGCGACACATCGCCTGCCCCACCCTGCTGATCTATGGCGAGGACAGCTGGGCGTCCAATCCCGCCGAGGACGGCCGCATCGCGCACTTCGCGAATGCCACGGTATCGAACTACGCCGAGGCCGGCCACTGGGTGCATCACGACCAGTTCGACCGGTTCATCGCCGAGTTGCGGGAATTTCTGTGAATTCTCCCCGGATCAGCGCCGCTCGCGCGGTTTCCAGGTTATCACGCGGTAGATGTAGAATAGCAGAATGGCGACGATCGTCGCCGTCGAGATCGGCCCCACATAATCGTCGATGCGGCTGAAATTCCTGCCCAGATAATAGCCGGCGCCGGTCAGGATGACGTTCCAGATCGCCGCGCCGGCGAAGGTTACGGCCAGGAAGCGGACCTGCCCCATGCGGAACAGGCCGGCAGGCAGCGAAACAATGGTGCGAAAGGCGGGAAAAAAGCGGAAGACGAACACGATCTTGCCGCCATGGCGCTTGAACAGCGCGTTGATCTTGCAGACATCCTCCCAATCGACCGTCAGCCAGCGGCCCCAGCGATTGACGAATTTTTCGAGACGCTGAAATCCATAGACACGACCCAGCAGATACCAGAAATAATTGCCAAGGGTGGAGCCGATCGTCCCGAATAGGATGACCAACTCGAAATTCATCCTGCCCTGCCCGACCTGGATGCCCGCCAGCCCCATGATCACCTCGGACGGGATCGGCGGGAACACATTTTCCAGGAACATGAGCAGCGCAATGCCCCAATAGCCGCCGTTCGCAATCAGGCCGACGATCCACTGGCTCATGACGATTTGTGCTCCGCCAGACGCCGTTCGATCGCGTCCCAAATTAAGCCCGCGCTGTCGGTGCCGTTGAACTTGTCGATCGCGACGATCCCGGTCGGGGACGTGACGTTGATCTCGGTCAGCCATTGGCCGCCGATCACGTCGATTCCGACGAAGACCAAGCCAAGGCGCCTGAGTTCCGGACCCATGGCGTCGCAGATTTCGCGCTCGGTTTCGGTCAATTCGGCCGCTTCGGCATAGCCGCCTTGCGCCAGATTCGACCGGAACTCACCCGCGCCCGGCTTGCGGTTGATCGCGCCGGCGAATTCGCCGTCGATCAGTACGATGCGCTTGTCGCCCTTTGCGATATCGGCAAGGAAGGGCTGCACCATATGCGGCTCCTTCCAGGTCAGGTTGAACAGCTCGACCAACGCCGAAAGATTATCGCCGGCCTCGCCGATACGGAACACCGCCTTGCCGCCGTTGCCGTGCAGTGGCTTGATCACGATGCTGCCATGCTGTTCGTGAAACGCGCGGATTTCATCGAGCCGCCGAGTAATCAGCGTCGTCGGCATGAAGCGGCGATAGTCGAGCACATAAACCTTCTCGGGTGCGTCGCGCACTGCCTTGGGGTCGTTCACGACCAGCGTCTCGGCCGCGATCCTTTCCAGCAACCAGGTACCGGTGAGATACCCCGTGTCGAACGGCGGATCCTGCCGCATCAGCACGACGTCGATATCGCTGCCGAGATCGAGCGTCACGGCGTCGCCGAGAATGTAATGGTCTCCTTCGACCCGCTGCACCGTGACCGGGAAAGCGCGCGTGGTCAGCCGTCCGTCGCACCAGGTCAGATCGCGCACGTCGTAATAGAACTGCTCGTAGCCCCGCTCCTGCCCCGCCAGCAGGATCGCGAAGCTCGAATCGCCCGCGATGTTGATGCTCTCGAGCGAATCCATCTGGATGGCCGCTTTCATCATGTTTTCCTTCGCTGCGCTCCTGCGAAGGCAGGAGCCCATCTGGTGACGATGCCTGATGGGCTCCTGCCTATGCAGGAGATCAGACGAATGAAATTCCTTATCAACGCCCGTGCCAGACATTGGTCAGGTGGCGCGGCAACCGGCCCGGCGCAAGCAGGATGATATCGAACCGCGCGTCGAAGCGTTCCCCGCAATATTGCGGGATCATCGCCTCGGCCGCCGCGGCGATGCGCCGGAAGCGGTAATCGTCGAGCGCATTCTCGGCCGCTTCGACGCTCGCGCGCGCCTTGACCTCGACGAACGCCACGGTACGCCCACGCCGCGCCACGATGTCGATTTCGCCGCGCGGATTGCGCACGCGCTGACCGAGGATACGCCAGCCGTGGAGCCGCAGCCACCAGGCCGCGATCGTCTCCGCCCGCCGCCCGCGCTTTTCGGCGGCGAGGCGCCGCGTCATGACCGCGCCTTCAGTTCGGTTGCCAGCGCGTAGAGCGCCTTGCGGTCGCGCCCGAAGCGCCGCGCCACCTCACCCGCCGCCTTCGATGTCGGCAGTCGATCGAGTGCCTCGAGCAGCGCCGCCTCGACCTGCTCCTCGCTGGCCGCGTCGGCGGTCTCCAGTGGCGGACCCACCAGCAGCACGATCTCGCCCTTGGGCGCGCCCTCGGCATAGCGTTCGGCTAGACCAGCCAGCGTTCCCGTCGCCACCTCTTCATGACGCTTGGTCAACTCGCGCGCCACCGCGCCCTCGCGCGCCTCGCCGAGCAACTTGGCCATGACGCCGAGCGTGCGGCCGAGACGCGGCCCGCTCTCGTAAAATATTAGCGTGGCGCGCAAATCGCTGAGCTCGGCGAGCATGTCGGCCTTGGCCTTGTCCTTCGTCGGCAGAAAACCGGCGAACAGGAAGCGGTCGGTCGGCAGGCCGCTGATCGACAGCGCCATGATCGCGGCGCTCGGCCCCGGCGCGCTGGTCACCAGTACCCCCGCCGCGTGTGCGGCGCGCACCAGCTTGTAGCCCGGATCGGAGATCAGCGGCGTCCCCGCATCGCTGACCAGCGCCACCACGCCCTGCCCCGCCGCCGCCAGCAACTCGCCCCTATCTCGCTCGCCGCTATGATCGTGATAGGCGCGCATCTTCTTGTGCAGCCCCAGATGGCGCAGCAGCTTGGCCGTCACCCGGCTGTCCTCCACCGCCACGATATCCGCCGCCGCCAGGATCGCGGCCGCACGTGCGCTCACATCTCCCAGGTTGCCGATCGGCGTGGCCACGATATAGAGGCCGGGAGGAAAATCCATTTGCATGAGGGTACGTCATGACAGAAGCAGTTGCGGCGCGGCAAGCCGGGTTCGATCCCGGCGCAAAAAAGCGTCGCAAGACGGTGTGGCTGAAGCGCTGCGCTACGGCTGCCGGCCTCCTGTTTCTGACCGGCTGCGAAACCCTGCTTCCCAGCGGCGGGCGGCGCCCGCCCCCGCGCACCGAGGCGCCGCCGCCGGTGTCGCGGCCCGCGCCGCCCGAAAACGTCGTCTCCGCCGACGACAGCCGCCACAAGATCGCGCTGCTGCTGCCTACCAGCGGCGAGAATGCCGACATCGGCCAGTCGATCGCCAACGCCACCACGCTGGCGCTGCTCGACATCAACGCTTCGAACATCCGTATGACCACATACGATACCGCCGGCGATCCGCGCGCCGCGGCGCAGCGGGCGGTGGCGGACGGCAACAGCCTGATCCTCGGCCCGCTGCTGGGCGACAATGTCGTGACCGTCGCCGGGGTGGCCCGGCAGCGCAATATTCCGATCCTCAGCTTTTCCAACGATTCGGGCGTCGCGGGCCAGAACGTGTTCGTGCTCGGCCATCTGCCCAGCCAATCGGTCGAACGCGTGGTGCGCTATGCCGTCGCGCACGGACAGAAGCGCATCGCGGGTCTCGTGCCGCAAAATGTCTACGGCCAGCGCGCCACCGGCGCGCTCACCCAGGCGGTGCGTGCCGCCGGGGGCACGCTCGTCGGCATTCAGCCTTACGACCGCACCAGCCAGTCGGTCGATGCCGCAACCAAGGCGCTTGGCCAGGCCGGACCGTATGACGCGGTGCTGATCGCCGATACCGGCCGCGCCGCGATGGCCGCCGCGCCGCTGCTGCGCCGCAACGGCGCGGGAACCGCACAGTTTCTCGGCACCGAGCTGTGGAACACCGAGAGCGCGCTGGCCGGATCGATCCCGATGCGCGGGGCGATCTTCGCCAGCGTCTCGGACGATCTCTACCGCCAATATGCCGACAAATACCGGACGCGCTTCGGCCGGATGCCCTTCCGTCTGTCCAGCCTGGGATACGACGCGGTGCTGCTGGTCGCCAATATCGCCAAGGACTGGCGCGTGGGCACGCCCTTCCCGGTCCAGCGATTGACCGACCCCCAAGGCTTCATCGGCATCGACGGGTCTTTCCGCATTCTTTCGAACGGACTCAACGAGCGCAACCTGGAGGTGCAGGAGATACGGGATGGCAGTTTCGTGACGATTGATCAGGCGCCCCGGGGGTTCTGAGCATTTAGCGGTTCAACTTGGCGATTGTATCGATTGAAAATCCAGCGTCTTGAACGTGGTTGGTGGCTATCCTGCTCAAATTAAAAAATATCGTTCGTCACCCCAGCGAAGGCTGGGTCTCGGGCGGGATAGCGAGTACGCCCGAGGTGCCAGCTTTCGCTGGCATGACGAACGGAGGCGGCGGTTTGCAATCGCTATGCCTGCCTTCAATTGATGAAGGCGGGTGGAACGAAGTGTGCGCCCGCCCGCTTGATCTCCCGAAACCCATCAGGAGAAGACCCTCATGTCCATCGCAGAAATGATCGCCGACCATCCGCAAGTTAATGGCGATGAAGATCCGGCGTTGGGTCGGGCCGTCCGCCACGCCCTGTTCTGCGCGGCAATCTGCAACAGCTGCGCCGATGCCGACAGCGCCGAGGACGGCGACATGGCGCAGTGCATCCGCAGCTGCTCGGACTGTTCGGACATCTGCACCGCCACCTACCGCACCGCCAGCCGCCGCACGGCCGGCAACGTCCAGCTGATCATGAGCATGTTCGAACTGTGCATCCAGGCTTGCGAGGTTTGCGCCGAGGAATGCGAGAAGCACGACAACGCCCACTGCAGGCGCTGCGCGACGATGTGCCGCGAGACAATCGCCGATTGCAAAAAGGCGCTGGAATTCATGAAAAAGGACGGCTGAACGCTTCTCCTTCTCCCCACGGGAAAAGGAGACGAAGCCCCGGATTTAATCCGGGGCGGAGTTGGATGAGGGTGACGGCGTTAGGACGACATAGTCACCCTCACCGCTGCGACTAGCGAGCAAGCTCGCAAGTCTCGCCGCCTCTCCCAAGCGGAGAGGCAGGAACCTACGCCGCTTCCTTGCGCAGCTTGCCCAGCTTCTTCAGCACCATCTGACGCTTCAGGCGCGACAGATGGTCGATGAATAGAATACCCTCGAGATGATCCATCTCGTGCTGGAGGCAGGTCGCCCACAGGCCGTCCATCTCTTCCTCGTGAACTTTGCCGTCCAAATCCTGCCAACGCGCGCGGATCGTCGCTGGGCGCTCGACTTCGGCATATTGCTCGGGGACTGACAGGCAGCCTTCCTGGTACACGCTATAATCCTCGGACGGATCGAGAATTTCGGGATTGATGAATATGCGCGGATCGCGCTTTACCGGCTGGTGCGTGTGCACGTGCCCGCCATGGTCGCAGGCCTCGGGCTCGGCATCTTCATCCGGCTCCTGCAGGTCGATCACCAGCACGCGCTTGGGCACGCCCACCTGGATCGCGGCGAGGCCGATGCCCGGCGCGGCGTACATCGTCTCGAACATGTCGTCGACCAGCGTGCGCAGTTCGCCGTCGAACTCGGTCACCGGTGTGGAAACGGTCTTGAGCCGGGGATCCGGCACTTCGAGGATCGGTCGGATAGCCATGCACGAGAAGATATGATCGGCGAGTGCGAGGGTCAAGCACGGGCGTTCCAAACCCGTTGAAGCATTCCGTGTTGGTGACAGGTAGCTGTCCTACAAGGGTGGCAATGGTCTATGACACGGCATGGCTATGCACCACCCCCTCAACCGTTCACCGCTCACACACAACGCTTCACCGGAATTTCTTGCCCCCAGTGCCGTCACCCCTGTCACCTTTCGCGAGTCGCTCAGCCGATCGGGCGTCTGGCCCTCAGCGCCTGCGCCAACGTGCCCTCGTCGAGATAATCCAGCTCTCCACCGACCGGCACGCCGTGCGCCAGCTGGGTCAGCCGCACCGGCTGTTCCTCCAGCCGTTCGGCGATGAAATGCGCGGTGGTCTGCCCTTCCAGCGTGGCGTTCATCGCCAGCACCACCTCGTCGATCCCGCCTTGGCTCACCCGCGCGACCAGCTTGTCGATCGTGAGGTCCTCCGGCCGCACGCCCTCGAGCGCGCTCAATCGCCCGCCGAGCACATGATATTTGCCCGGAAACAGCCGCGCGCGGTCGAGCGCCCACAGGTCGGCCACCTCCTCGACCACGCACAGCGAGGTCGGGTCGCGGCGCGGGTCGATGCAGATCGCGCAGGGGTCCAGCGTGTCGACATTGCCGCAGACCGAACAGGTGGTCAGCGTCTCGCTCACCGTCCTGAGCGCGGCGAGCAGCGGCAGCAACGCGCCTTCGCGCTTCTTCATCAGATGCAGCACCGCGCGCCGGGCCGAACGCGGCCCCAGCCCCGGCAAGCGCGCCAAGGCCTGCGTCAGCGCTTCGATTTCTTGAGATGCCATGCGCGGGAAGGTAGGAGAGCGAAGCGCGGTTGGAAAGCTTCAACCCATATCCCGTTCGTGCTGAGCCTGTCGAAGCATTGTCCTTCCCTTTTCGCCGGCTCGCGAAGAATAAGAACAGCCTTTCGACAAGCTCAGGGCGAACGGACCTTTTGACCCGGAGTATGACCTTTGCGCCTAGCTTTCATGGGAACGCCGGACTTCGCCGTGCCGACGCTGAACGCGTTGCACGAGGCGGGGCACGACATTGCGACGGTCTATTCGCAGCCGCCGCGCCGCGCCGGGCGGGGCAGGAAGCTGACGCCCACGCCGGTCCATGCGCGCGCCGAGGAACTCGGCCTGGAGGTGCGCACGCCGGTCTCGCTCAAGAACGCGGACGAGCATGCCTGGTTCGCGCGGCTCGAGCTGGACGTCGCGGTGGTCGCCGCTTACGGCCTGATCCTGCCGCAGGCGATCCTCGATGCGCCGCGGCTCGGCTGCCTCAACGTCCATGGATCGCTGCTCCCGCGCTGGCGCGGCGCGGCACCGGTGCAGCGCGCGATCCTGGCGGGCGATGCGGAAACCGGCGTCACCATCATGCAGATGGACGCCGGGCTCGACACCGGCCCGATGCTGGCGATGGCCGCCACCCCGATCGCGGACCGGACGGCGGGCGAGATCGCCGACGAGCTGGCGGTACGCGGCGCGGCGCTGATGGCAGAGGTGTTGGCAAGCCCGCGCGATTTCCCGCGCGAAAAGCAGCCCGAGCATGGCGCGACCTATGCCGGCAAGATCGACAAGGCCGAGGCGCGGCTCGATTTCAAGGCGGCGGCGAACGCGGTGGAGCGGCAGGTGCGCGCCTTCAACCCCGCACCCGGCGCCTTCTTCGAAAATGGCGGCGAGCGCTACCGGGTGCACGCGGCGCGGATCGTGGATCGGGAGGGTGCAGCGGGCGAGGTGCTCGACGAAGGACTGACCATCGCATGCGGTTCGGGCGCGATCCGCCCCACATTGATCCAGCGCGCTGGCAAGCCTGCGATGGCACTGGACGATTTCCTGCGCGGCAATGCGATCTCCTCCGGCACGCTGCTCGGCTAAGCCATGCCCCGCTTCGCCTTCACCATCGAATATGACGGCCGCCCGTTCGTCGGCTGGCAGCGCCAGCAGGGCGACCCGAGCGTGCAGGCCGCGATGGAACGCGCGATCCACGCGATCACCGGTCAGACGGTGACGGTCCACGCGGCGGGCCGCACCGACGCGGGGGTCCACGCGCTGGCGATGCGCGCGCATGCCGATATCGACACCGCGCTGCCCTGTTTCCGGCTGCTGGAAGGGATCAACGCCAAGCTGCGGCCCGACCCGGTGGCCCTTCTAGATTGCATGGAAGTGACGGACGACTGGCATGCGCGGTTCAGCTGTACCAGCCGGTCCTATATCTACCACATCCTCAACCGCCGCCCGTTCCTGACGTTCGAGGCCGGGCTGGCGTGGCGCGTCGGGCCTCCGCTCGACGCGGATGCGATGCAGCGGGCCGCGCAGATCCTCGTGGGGCGGCACGACTTCACGACCTTCCGCTCGGCGCATTGCCAGTCCGCCAGCCCGGTCAAGACGCTCGATCTGCTGGAGGTGTCGCGGGAGGGTGACCGCATCTCGGTGCGGGCCGAGGCGCGGTCCTTTTTGCACCATCAGGTACGCTCGATGGTGGGTTGCCTCAAACTGGTGGGGACAGGCAAATGGAGCGCCCGCGACTTGAAGGCGGCGCTGGACGAGGCCGACCGGCATGCGCTGGGATTCAATGCGCCGCCCGATGGACTGTATTTCGTGGGGGCGAGCTATCCTGACCCCAATACCGTAGGCATATTCGTGCCGGATCACCCCCCGAACAATCGCTCGACCGATTTGTCGAGCATCAGCATCTGCCAGATCAGCCGGCCATGATCGCGCCGCCCGGCGATATGCTCCTCCGCGATCCGCTCCAGCGCCTCGCCGTCGAACCAGTCGGTGCGCGCCAACGCAGAGCGCGTGCCCATCGCCCGCGCCTCGCCCGCCAGCGGTCCGCGAAACCAGGCGCTGATCGGCGTGACGAAACCCATTTTGGAGCGGTAGAGAATATCTTCTGGCAAATAGCGCTCCATCGCGCTTTTCATCAACCATTTGCCCTGCCCGCGCCGCACGCGCATATTATCGGGCAGCCGCGCGGCGAATTCGATCAAGCGGTGGTCGAGCAGCGGCTCGCGCGCCTCCAGCCCCACCGCCATGCTCGCCCGGTCGGTCTTGGTCAGGATGTCGCCGGGCAGCCAGAATTTCAGATCGGCATATTGCGCCCGGTCGAGCCCCGAACGCGCCGGCGCGTCGCGCATCAGCCGGATCAGCCGTTTCTCGGCCCGGTAATCGCCGAGTGTGCCGCGCATGCTGTCCGAATAGAGCGCTTGCCGCGTGTCGGGACCGGTAACGCTCAGCGCATCGGCATAGCCCTCCTCTCCACTGCGGGCCAGCGAGAGCAAGGTGGTTTTGGCACGCAACGGGCGCGGCGCCCAGTCGGCCTTCGGGTAGATCGCGCCGAGTCCGCCCAACAGCGTGCCCCGCAGCCTTGCAGGGAGCGAGCCGCGCACCCGCTCCTCCGCCGCATGAAAAACCTGCCGCCGATAGCCCGCCAGCGCCTCGTCCGCTCCGTCGCCGGACAGCGCGACGGTGACATGCTCGCGCGCCAGTTCGCATACGCTGAGCGTCGGCAAGGCGGAGGCATCGGCAAAAGGCTCGTCATAGATATCGGCGAGCCGGTCGATCCGATCGAACTGGTCCGCACCGACGACGCGCGCATGATGGTCTGTCGCGAAGCGATCGGCGATGGCACTCGCGTAATCGCTCTCGTCCAGTCCCGTCTCGTCGAACCCGATCGAGCAGGTGGTGACCGCGCGCCGCGAAGCCTCGGCCATCAGCGCGACCACACTGCTGCTGTCGACGCCGCCCGAAAGGAACGCGCCGAGCGGTACGTCGGCGACCATCCGGCTCACCACCGCCTCGCGCATGATGGCGAGCAGCTCCTCTTCCAGCTCGCCCGCATTTGCCTTGGATCGCTGCGTGAAATCGACGTCCCACCAGCGGCTGGGTTGTGCCAATCCGCCAGCGCTGCGCAGCGTCAGGTGATGGCCCGCCGCCAGCTTGCGCACGCCATGCACGATCGAGCGATCGTCGGGAACATAGCCGAAGGCGAGATAATCCTCGACCGCGCGCTCGTCCGGCACGCGGCGCAGCAGCGGATGGACCAGCAGCGCTTTCAGCTCGGACGCGAACGCTACCGATCCATCGGACAGCGCGGTATAGAAGAGCGGTTTGACGCCGAGCCGGTCGCGCGCGAGGAACAGCGTGCGCTCGGCCTGATCATACAGCGCGAAGGCGAACATACCGTGCAGGCGTTCCAGGCAATCCACACCCCATTGCGCATAGCCGGCCAGGATGACCTCGGTATCGCCATCGGTGCGAAAGACATGGCCCCTGGTCTCAAGTTCCGCCCGCAACGCCCTGAAATTGTAGATTTCGCCGTTGAACACGATCTGAAGACGACCGTCCGCATAGCCCATGGGCTGCGGACTCCCCGCGATGTCGATGATCGACAGGCGGCGATGGCCGAGCCCCACGCCGGGCGCGGTCCACACGCCCGATCCGTCGGGTCCGCGATGCGCGATGGCGTCGGTCATCGCCTCGACCCGAACGGGATCGACGGGCTTGGCCGTGCCGATGTGGAAGATGCCCGCGATGCCGCACATGGGCAGTGCCCTAGAGCAGGATCGCAGCGATGGCGAGCGGCAGCGCGGCCAATCCGATCAACGCGGCGATCATCGGGACCGGCCGTGCGACATGAAGGAATGGCCGCTGCAGATAGGAGGGCTCGAAGGCGGGCGCATCGGCGTTCTTGTCGAAGAACGGCCAAGCCGCTGCCAGCACCACCGCGATCACCACCGCGAAGAAAATCCAGCCGTAGAAGATATGATCGAACCCGGCGGCGAAATCGAGCCCGCGATGATGCGCGATGGTGATCGTGCCCCAGGCGCGGATACCGTTGGCGACGATCGGCACGATTACGCAGGCTGCGAGAAACGCGGCCCGGCGCCGGCTGCTGCGAAAGCACAGGTTCGCGACGAGCGCGCCGAGCGCCAGCATCGCGATCAGGAATTTGACGCCCGAGCAGGCCTCGGCGACATGGAACAGCCCGGCGGGCGTGGCGATGTCCAGACCGGCGATATGCGCGGGGATGCCGCTCCAGCCGAGCATCGCCATGCTCATCCTGGCGGTGACGATCTGCAGCGGATAGATCAGCTCGTCGCCGAACGGCACGAGGAAAAAAGAGAAGAACAACGGAAAGGCCAGCCCGCGCGCCACCATCGGGCCGGTGAGCGCGACCACCGCGCCCTGCAGCATCATCACCAGCGCCAGATGCCGCGCGAAATTGATGTCGAGCGCCTGCCCGATCAGCCAGAACAGCGCGGCGAGCGCGCTCCACATCAGCCCGGGCCACCAGGCGGCGGGCGTGAGTTCAGCCAGCTCGTCTTTGCGCTGCATCACCAGCCAGCCGAGGATCGGCACCAGCAGCAGGCAATGATTATAGGTCGAGATATTCCACCAGATGCCGAAAATCTGCGCGGCATCGCGCCAAAACATGACGAGAATTATGAGCGCCGCCACCGCGATCAGCGGCAATGCGCGGGCCCATGCGCCCGGCGCACGATCGATCGGGGCGGCGACGGCGGTCATTCTGCCGCGGCCATGGCCGGTGCATCCGGCAGACCGAGGATCGGCCCGAGCGGCGCGAGCCGGGCATCCCAGCGGTAATGCGCGGCGACATGCGCGCGCGCGGCCCGGCCCAGCGCTCCGCGGCGTATGGGGTCGGCGAGCAATTGGCAGGCCATGCGGGCTTCCTGCTCGGGCGTCTCGGCGACCGTCAGATGCTCGCCCGCCACCGCATCGATCCCCTCGAATGCCGCCGCGCTGGCGAGCACCGGCCGCGCCATCGCCATCGCCTCGAGCACCTTGTTCTGCACCCCGCGCGCGATCCTAAGCGGCGCGACGACGAGATCTGCGGCGGCGAGCCAGCTGCGCGTATCGGGCACCTCGCCGGTGACGAACACCCCGTCCTTGTCCAGCGAGCGCAGTTCGGCGGTTGGCGCACGACCCACGATGGCGAAATGCGCGTCTGGAAAACCCGCGCGAATGATCGGCATCGCGGTTGCCGCGAAACTCCGCGCCGCCTCGATATTGGGGCGATAATCCATCTGTCCGGTGAAGACGATCAGCGGGCCGTCCGGGCGGCGTTCGAGCGGCGCGATATCGGGATTTTGGGGATCGAAGCGCTCTAAATCGATGCCATTGCCCACGGCCTGCACCCGCTCGGCTCCGCTGCGTGCGCGAAACAGCGCCGCCTCGGCCTCGCTGACGAACAGGCTGGCATCGGCGCGGTCCGCGACACTGGCCTCGAAGCCTGCCAGCAGCCGTCCCTCACGCCGGTTGATCCATGCCATCGGCCCGCTGCCCTCAACGCCATAGCGTTCGAACTTGGCGCTATCGACATCGCCGAAATCCATGACGACGCGGCCCCGATAGCTTTTGGGAATATATTGCGCCATCTGGCTGGAAAATATGTGGATCGTTTCGATCCCTTCGCGCTTCACCAGCCGGTCGATCTTGCGCCGCATGGTCGGCGAATCGAACGCGGCGAGCGAGACCGGGCGGTGCGCGGCCAACGCCCTCACCCCCGCCTTCCACATCGGCCGGATGCGCGGCTCGAGGATGGTCGAGACCGTCACCGCCTCCAGCGCCTCCCGATATTGCCAGTCGTCCAGCTGATCGACGAAGGCGGCGACATGCACCGGCGCGCGCTCCGCGATCCAGCGCAGCATATGATAGGAGCGTATCTTGTCGCCGCGATCCGGCGGCCAGGGCATCCGGTGGGCGACGAACAGGACGCTCATCCCAGGCCCTTGGCGATCCACGGCCCGATCAAATTGGCGACCGGCAGCGGCAGCTTCCGCCACAGATCGACCATCATGCGATATTTGGGGCTGTTGGGATTGACGTCGCGCGCCTGTCCGTCGGCGCTCCAGCTGGCGTAGCGCAGCGGCTGCGGCTCAAAACCCCAATTCTTCTTGTAGCTGTAAGGCCCGGTGCCTGTCTTGGAGCGGCCGAAATCGAAGGTCGCGCAGCCGCGCGAGCGCGCATGGGTCATTAGCGCGAAATACATCAGCTCATTGGCGCGAAGACCGCGCGCCGTATGCAGGCCGCCGCCCCAATAGGGCAGTACGGTGCCTTGATGGTAAAAGCTCAGCACGCTCGCGACGGGCTTGCCTTCGTGCAGCACGGTCAGGATGTCCGCGTCTTCACCGAAGCCATCGAGCATCGCGGCGAACAGCTTCTTCGGGAAGACCGGCGTGCCGAGATTGCGCACGCTTTGCGAATACACCGCATAATGCCAATCGCGATCCCGCTGGCCGCTGCCGGTTTCCACGGTGAGATCGCCGCCGAGCGCCTTGCGGATTTCGGCGCGCTGCTTGCGCGGCACGGCTTTCAGCTGTGCGTCCTCGTCCGCCTCGATGGGCCGCGTGAACCCGCAATAGGTGGTATCGTCGACGCTCCAGCCCTCGCCGCTCGGCTGCGTACCGCCGCGCAGTTCGAATGTCGGAAATCCCTGCTCGCGCGCATCGCTGATCGCATGATCGGTAAGCAAACGCCGCGTCGCGTGGTCGTCGGCAATGATCCCGCCATCGACCGCAAAGCCCGTGGACACCAGCGCCTTGCCGAACAAGGGCGAGCGGATTTCGGTTAGCGGCAGCAGCCCGCAAATCCCGGCAACGCGGCGCGCCACCAGATAATAGCCCTTCTGACCGCATCCCTGTCGCACCGCTTTCAGCCAGGCCGGGCGATGAAATGGCGTGCTGTCCTCGCGCTTTGCCAGGAACGCTTGGACATCGGCCATCGCGCCGGCATCGTCGAGCGAAACATGGTGCAGGCACGGCGTATGATCGGCGAACGGCGCGCTCATGGCAGCCGTGCCTTCTCGATCGCCGCAACCGTATCGACGCGGCCCCAATAGAATTCGCGCAGCATGCGTTTCAGCTTGGGCTCCATCGCGGAAAGATTGGTGTAATGCCGCAGTTTCGACTTGAGCGGCGCATCGGCAACGCGCGGCTGATCGGGGTCAATCTCCCATGGGTGGAAATAGAAGATGCCGGGGCGCGCGTCGCGTCCGTTGACCTGCCCGAACGCCCAGCGGCTGAAGGCGTAGGGGAACATGCGGAACCAGCCCCCGCCACCGGCAGCGAGCCGCTTGCCCAGGAACATGGCGGTGGTGACCGGCAGCTCGATCATATCCGCACCCGCCACGGGGCGGAACGCGAAGCGCCCGGCCTCGGGCCAGCCATAATGATCGCTCTGCACCGGCGCGACGCTGGAGGAATAGGCATAGCCCTTCTCGGCCAGGATTTCGTGCGCCCAGGGGGTGCGCTTGTCGATCGAGAAGCTCGGCGCGCGATACCCGGTGACGGCGACGCCGCCGGCGTCCTCGAGCAGCTTCTTGGCGCGATCGATATTGTCGGCAAAGGTCTTGGGCGTCAACGTGAACACGCGCTCATGACCATAGCCGTGACTGGCGAGTTCGTGCCCTGCTTCGGCGATGCGGCGCATCAAGGCGGGATAGCGTTCGGCGACCCAGCCGAGTGTGAAAAACGTCGCCTTGACCCCGGTGCGGTCGAACAGCGCGATCACCGCGTCGGCATTGCGCTCGACCCGGCAATCGAAGCCGTCCCAGTCCTCGCGGTCGATCACCGTTTCGAACGCGCCGACCTGGAACCAGTCCTCGATGTCGACCGACATGCCGTTGAGGATCGATCCCTCGGTGATTGGGCCTTGCAAGGTCACGCCGGGCTCCCGGTAGGAAGAACAGACTTCAGGCGGCGCGGCGATGCGTCAGGCCATCCTCGCGCTCGACATAATCGAGCAGCAGGGCGACCAGGCGCTTGATCGTCGCCTCCTGAGCTTCGACGCGATTGGCCAGCATGTCCACCCGCTCGACGAGCGCGGCGAACCGGTCCTCGCCGATCGAACCGCGCGGCGCATCTTGATCGACCTCGCCGCGAGCCGTTTCGAACCGCTCATCGTCATCCTCCGGCAGGATGCTCCGCGCCGGCTCGACATCGGGCACCGCCTCGAACACCGGCGGCTTGACCCCCGGCCGGAAAAACCGCTGCGACGGCGCCTTGAGCTCTTCCGGTTCGTCTGCGAGGCCGGGCTCAGCGGCCTTCGAAGTTTGCTCGGGCTTTTCCGTGGCGAGGGCCGCCTCGTGCTCTTCGATTTCCGGAGCGGCCGCCGTCTCGTCGGCGGCCGGCGCACCGTGTTCCCCGATCGGTTCAGGCTCCGGCACGATATGGACCGGCGTTGAAGCTTCAGGCTCGGACATACGCACATGGTCGCCGTCACCGTTCATATCGGCAAGCACGTCCTCGATCAGGCCGACCTCGATCCGGTCGACCTTGTCGACCGCGCCCATCAGCAGCACGCGCGTCATCAGCATGTTGAGCTTGCGCGGCACGCCGCCGCTCGCCTCGTACAGTTTCTCGATCGCCGCCATGGTGAAATCGGGGCGCCCCGTCCAGCCGACCTTGGACAGCCGGTGGGTGATATAAGGCTCCATCTCGCCCGGCTGCATGGCCTCCAGATGATGGGTCGCGATGACGCGCTGGCGCAATTGCTCGAGCCCCGGCTCACCGCGAAGCCGGTCGCGAAATTCGGGCTGGCCGAGCAGGAATATCTGCAGCAGCGCCTGATTGCCCAGCTGAAAATTGGACAGCATGCGCAGCTCTTCGAGCGTCTCGGTCGGCAGGTTCTGCGCCTCGTCGACCACCAGCAGGCAGCGGCGGCCCTGGCGCGCTTCCTCATGCAGGAACTGCTCGATCGCACGCAGCGTATCGCTCTTGCCGTTGCTCGCTGCAGCAATGCCGAAACATTCGGCGACCATGTGCAGGAGATCCTTGCCTTCCAGCTGGGTGGTGACGATCGTCGCCGCGGTCAGCCGGCCGGGATCGATCGTTTCCATGAGGTGGCGCACCAGCGTGGTCTTGCCCGCGCCGATCTCGCCGGTGATGACGATGAAGCCCTCGCCCTGCGCCAGCCCATAGCCGAGATAGCTCAGCGCCTTGCGGTGCGTCGCGCTCTCGAAATAGAAGCGCGGATCGGGGGTCAGCTGGAACGGCCGGCCGGTCAGCTCATAATATTGATCGTACATCGTCTGTCCCTTCGTCGCGCTCAGAAGCTGTACCGCAGGCCGAGCAAGGCGGATGCGGTAAATTCGTCGCTATCGAAATCGATATTCTGCGTGTCGTAATAATCGACGCCCAGCGCCGCGGTGGCATCGAGCCCGCGCCAGATGCTGCGGTTATAGCCCGCATTGGCGCCGATCGCGAACACCTCGCCCAGCGTAAAGCCCGGATCGTAATAATTGGCGTAGAGATTGGCGGTCACGCTCGACAGGGCGTCGAGATCCTTGCTGACAAAGGCATTGGCGAAATAATTCCGGTCCGACGTACCGTCGATAAACGCCTGCGCGCCCTCGTCCGCGGTGAGAAAGGTGCGCCGGTTGTAGCCGAGCGCGAGGCCCGTCTTCCACCCGGCCATGTCGGTCGCATAGCTGGCGGTGACGCCGCGCGAGCGGAAGGATGCGCCCGACGCCGATTGCAGCACATCGTCGAAGCAGGTGCCCGCGCGGCTGCCAAAGGCGCAGCTGCCGACATCGCCGGTGAGCGGATTGCTGTAGGCGGTGAAGTCGGTCGGCAAGCCCGCCAGGCGATCGCGCAGCAGGCTGCCATAGCCGGTGACGCTGTCATAGACGGCGATGCCGACCGACGTGCGCTCATTGGGCTGCCAGCTGAAGCTGCCGGTGAAGCTCTCGCTGCCATATCTCTGGCCGACGCGCGCCTCCAGCGAGGTACGGCGGCTCGGGCGCCACAGCACGCCGACATCCCAGATGAACCCGTCCTGCTCGTAGGACAGCAGGCGCGGACTGGACCTGTCGACCACCAGCCGCCCGACATCGTCGATGATCGGCACGCCGTTGGCATCGCGCACGGCGTCGCGCTCGGAAATGCGGATATTCTCATAGCCGGCGCCGCCGACCACGGCGACCGTCGGGCTGACCGGTACGGTCACGTCGACGCGGCCGTAGGCATCCTCGAACCGGTTATCGAGCGCGCCGCCGTCCTCGCGATCATAGCCGCCGCCGACCGCCCAGCCGATCGGCAAGGCGCCGCCCGGCTGCTGGCCGACCGAAGCGCTGACCGAGTGGCTGGTGCTCTCGTCGAACGGCACCACGCCAGCGCCGGGATCGATGCCCTCGTCCTCGACACGGGTATAGCCGAAGCGATACGCGCCGCCGACGGTGACGCCGCCGGTTTGGATCCCGACGGTGGGCCCGGCATAAACCGAATATAGCTGGCTGATGTTGTCGGGATTGCCGACCAGATTGCTCGGCGCCGCGCCGCCCGCGTTCACGCGGCTGCGCGCGGCGAGCGCGCCGGCATCGACCGAAACCCCGCGCGCCAGCTGCACGCTGCCCGCGGCAAGGCCGGTCAGATAATCGCTGTCGGCGGTGTCGTCGTCATAGGTGATCAGCCGCTCGTAACGCGCGCTGATGCCCGCTTGGGCATGGCGCTCGCTGATCCGCGCGTCGACCCCGGCGGCGACGGTGGTGTAGGTCACCACGTCGCTCTGTCCGTTCGAGCCGGTGAAGGCCACCTGGTCGATTTCGATATAGGGCTGGATTTCGGTGCGAACGCTGGCCGGGCCGCGCGTCGATGGCGCGGGGCCGTCCAGCGGTTCCTCGGCAAGCTGCGGGTCGGCGCCGCCCGGCGGCGGCGCGTCGTAACTGGTGCCGTAATCCTGCGCGATGGCGGGCGTGGCCAGCGCGCCCAGCGCCAGACCGGCAAACAATGAGTAACGGGCGATCATGAGGCCCCTCCATAATAAGAACCGAATTTGCGGCCCGTGGGGGAAAATTGCGTGCCGTTGAGCAGCAGCCTGATATGATCGCAGCCGCCGAGCAGGCCGAGCGCGTCGCGCAGCGCCGCCTCGCTGGTCTCGTCGGCCTTGACCACCAGCAGCACCTGCCCCGCATGCAACGCGAGCACGCTCGCGGGTGAGGCGGCCAAGGCGGGCGGGCTGTCGAAGATGACGATGCGATGCGGATCGGCGGCTTCCAGCCGCTCGAAAATCGCCTCGGTGCGGTTGGACGCGAGATATTCGGTGTCCGCCTTGCTGCGCATGCCGGACGGCAGCACGGTGAAGCCGGGAATGTCGGTGCCCAGGATCAGGCTTTCGACGTCGCAGGCCGGATCGGCGAGCGCATCCATCAGCCCGGAAACCGCGCCGCCATCGCCGTCACGATCGTCGATGCCGAGCGTCGGCAGGATCGACGGGCGCGCGAAATCGGCGTCGACCAGCAGCACCCGCGTGTCGCGCTCGGTCGCCATCGCCAGCGCCAGGTTGATCGCGCAGAAGGTCTTGCCCTCGTCCGGATTGGCCGAGCAGACGAGGATGCGGCGACCGTGCGGCACCGGCTCGACGCCCTTGCCGCCGCTCGCGGACAGCAGCAACTGGCGCTTGACGATGCGGAATTCCTCGAGCAGCGCG
Organism: Novosphingopyxis sp.; assembly: GCF_965218915.1. Classification (GTDB taxonomy): domain Bacteria; phylum Pseudomonadota; class Alphaproteobacteria; order Sphingomonadales; family Sphingomonadaceae; genus Novosphingopyxis. The sequence goes on from NZ_OZ244708.1 coordinate 1,975,564, forward strand.
CCGACCGCGCCGCCCGGCACGATCAGGTTGTTTTCGCGCAGCACGTCGCGGTCGATCGCGACGCTCTGGCGCGGCTCGCGCGGTAGCGGAGCGCTGCGCATATTCTCGCGGATCGGAACCGGCCGCGGCGCGGCGTGCGCCGGAACCGGTGCGGGCTCGGCGGCACCCTCCTGGCGGCGAAGCGCGGCCCCGAAATCATAGATTTCGGCGGCGCGTTCCAGCAGCGAGGCTTGCGGCCTGATCGGATCGTGCTTGCTCATCATCAGCTCCTCAAGCCACCGTGCCGCGCTGGATGAATTCGACCATCATCAGCAGCAGGAACACGCCGGCGAGCGCCCCCGTCCCACCGAAAAACAGTTTCAGCCGCTTGCCGCGCGCGGCGCGTTGGGCATCGGTCAACATCTCCGAAATCGAACCGATCACCGGCAAGCCGCTGGCTTTCTCGAGCGATCCGGGCGTGGGAAAACTGGTGCGCAGCTGCGATAGCGCAAAGGCCGAGCCCGCGCCGCCGCCGATCCCCAGGATCAGCACCGCGGCGAGCAGCAGCGGACGGTTGGGCGCGGCCGGCACGCGGCTGGCGCTCGGCGGATTGACCACGCGGAACTGGGTGAGATCGGATTCCTGCTCCACATCGCCGCGCAGACGGGTATTCTCGCGCTCGGCGAGCAATTTGTCATATTGCTGCTTGAGCACGTCGTAATCCTGGCTGATCCGCTGATATTCCGCCTGCACGCCGGGCTCGGCGGATTGCTTGCCGGTAAGCCGGCTGATATCGGACTCCAGCGCGCTCTTGCGCGCGCGCAATGCGGCGGCGGCCGCCGAGCGTTCGGCCTGCATCGATTGCAGCGAACTGTAGGCCGGGTTCGGCGTCTTGTAGCTGCCCCCGCCCGATCCGGACGAGGCGCCGGCGGCGCCGCGCAGGCTGGCGATCTGGTTCTTCATCGCGATCACGTCCGGATGGCTGTCGGTCCAGCCGCGTGCCCGAGCCGCGGCGAGTTCGCCTTGCACCTGCGCCAGTTGCTGGGCGGCGGGATTGCCTCCGCCGCCGCCGGGGATCGGGGTCGATAGCATCGCCGGCGTACCGGCCAGTTGACCGTTCAGCGCGGCGAGCGAGCTTTGCGCGGAGGCGAGCTGGCCGTCGATCTGGCTGAGTTCGGCGCGCGCGGAAACCAGCTGCTGGCTGGCCGAACCGGCGCCCGGCAAGAGCCCCAGATTCTGCGTCTCGAAGGCGACGCGCTTCTGTTCGGCGTCCTGCAGCTCCTTCTGGCGATCGGCGAGTTGCTGGTCGAGAAAGCGCAGCGCCTGACCGGTGCGTCCGGTACCGCCCGCGATATTCTCTTCCTGGAAGATATCGATGATCTTCTGCGCGATGTCGCGCGCCAGCGCCGCCGCCGCGCCGTCGGAACGACCGGCGCCCGACTGCTTGACGGTGATGTCGAACACGTTGGCCTGCTCGGACTTGACCTCGATATTCTCGCGCAGCGCGACGATCTTGCCCGCCATCTCGCGGTCGCCGGCAATTGAATTGCCCAGGGCAGTGCCGCGGATCACCTTTTCCAGATTGTCGGCCGAAAGCAGCGTCTGCTGGATCCGGTCCATGCGCTGGCGCTGGTCGGTCCGATCGTCGATGACGTTGGTGGACAGCATCGCCTGATCGCCGACGAAAAGTTTGGCCTGGCTGGCATAGGTGTTCGGGATCAGGGCCACGACCAGCCAGCCCAGCAGGCAGATGCCCCAGGCGACGGCCAGCGCGAACCAGCGCCGTTTCCAGACGCGGTGCAGCGCGATGCGAAATTCGTCGTAGAGACCGTTCAAGGCAGAATATCCTTCATGGCGACCGCGCTCAGAACATGCTTTCGGGAATGATGATTACGTCGCCGGGGTTCAGCAGGACATTGGCCTGGCTGTCGCCGCGCTTGAGCAAATCGTCGATCCGCACCGAATATTCGCGCTGCACGCCGGAGTCCCGGTCGGCGCGGATCAGGCGGGCCCGGTTGCCGGCGGCATATTCGCTGAGGCCGCCGACCGCGATCATCGCGTCGAGCAGCGTCATGTTCGCGCGGTAGGGGATCGAAGCGGGCTTCTCGGTCGCGCCGACGATGCGCACCTGCTGCGAGAAAGTACCGGCAAAGCTCTTCACGATCACCGAGACGATCGGATCGTTGATATATTCGGCCAGCCGCACCTTGATGTCGTCGGACAGCTGTTTGGGCGTCTTGCCGACGGCGGGCAGATCGGTGATCAGCGGAGTGGTGATGCGCCCGTCGGGCCGCACCTGCACCGTCGCGCCGAGTTCGGGATTGCGCCACACGAAGATCTGCAGCTCGTCGAGCGGGCCGATCCGATATTGCTCGCCGGGGCCTTCGCTTGCCGAGACATAGGTCGCGGGCGGCAGTTCGGGTCCGCGCGGCGTGCCCACGCAGGCGGACAGCATCGTCAGTCCGGACAGCAGGGCCAGCTTGGCGGTTACGGGGCTTCGCATATTCTCTCACCTCTTCGTGACCGCGCCCGTCCGGATCGGACGCGGCACAGACGGATTTCCGCTATCTGCCATGGGCGAAAAGGGTGAACAGACCGTTAGGATTGAAGCAAATTGAGCGACGACCGCCGTTATTTCGGGGCGCTAACCATGTCCGGCAGGATTTCGTTTCGATTTGGCACGATCGCGGATCGGGAGGTTATGTGCCCGCTTACCCTGTCCCTGTCCTACATCAAGCGTTTCTGATATGTTCCGAAGATGTCTGATGTTTTGCCTCAACCAGACAAGCCCTATTCGCCCCCTCGCTTCGTCGCCGCAATGCCTCGGCTGGACCGAATTTCCCGCCCCCATCCCTGTCTCCCGTGTCACCTTACAGCAGGATTTCGCGCGCCGGACCCTGGCCGAGGAACCGGGCGGGCGAGGCGCTGGCGCCGTAAGCTCCGGCGCAGAAGATCGCGACCAGGTCGCCGACCTCGGCCCGCGGCAGCATCGCGCTGTCGGACAGGCGGTCGAGCGGGGTGCACAGGCAGCCGACCACGCTCTGCACCTCGTCCGCCGGCGCAGCGAAGCGGCTGGCGATGGCGACCGGATAGTTGCGCCGGATCACCGTGCCGAAATTGCCGCTGGCGGCGAGCTGATGGTGCAGGCCGCCATCGGTGATCAGAAAAACCTCGCCATGACTTTCCTTACGGTCGACGATCCGGGTCAGATACACGCCCGACTCGCCGACGAGATAGCGGCCGAGCTCGATCGCGAACCGCGTATCGGCCAGCGCATCGGGCACCGACGCCAGCTCCGCCCGGAGCGCCGCGCCCACCGCGTCGACGTCCACCGCGACATCGCCCGGAAAATAGGGAATGCCATAGCCGCCGCCGAGATTGACATGCGGCGGCGAGGCACCGGCTTCGTCCGCCAGCCGCGCGGCGAGCGCGATCGTCCGGCTCTGCGTTTCGATCAGCGCCTCGGCCTTCAACGCCTGGCTGCCCGCGTAAATGTGAAAGCCGCGCCAGTCCGCGCCCGCCGCGATCAGGCGGCGCACCAGGGCGGGCACGCGCTCCTCGTCGATCCCGAACTGCTTGGCGCCGCCGCCCATCTTCATGCCGGACCCTTTGAGATCGAAGCCGGGATTGACCCGGATCGCGATCTTCAGCGGCTTGCCCAGCCGCTGCGCGATCGCCAGCGCACGCTCCGCCTCGCCCTCCGACTCGCAGTTGAGCGTCACCCCTACCGCGATCGCCGCCTCAAGCTCACGGTCGCGCTTGCCGGGGCCGGCAAAGCTGATCCGCGCCGGATCGACGCCCGCCGCCAGCGCCAGCTCCAGCTCGCCGCCGCTGGCGATATCGAAGCCGTCGACGAGCCCGTTCATATGTTCGAGCAATGGCCCGAACGGATTGGCCTTCATCGCATAATGGATCGCCAGCTTTGCGGGCATAGCCGCGCGCAAATCGTTGAACTTTCGGGTGAGGAGCGCGCGCGAATAGACGAACAGCGGCGTTTCGCCGGTCTGCTCCGCCACCTCGGTCAGCTTGACGCCGCCCACCGCCAGCACACCGTCCAGCGCATCATATCCCTGGGGTATCGGTCCGGTCGGCTTCATGACGCGATCCGCGCCTTCAGCGCCGTGCGGTCGATCTTGCCGTTGGCGTTTTTGGGAAACTCGCCCAGCCAGACCACCTCGCTCGGCTGCATGAAATTCGGGAGCGTCGCTTTGAGATGCGCGCGCAACCCCGCCTCGTCGCCGTTCCCGCGCGCAAAGAGCACGATCGCTTCGCCCAAGCTCTCGTCCTTGCGGCCCATGGCGCAGCTTTCGGCCACCGCGTCGCTGGCGTCGGCGGCTTCCTCGATCTCCTGCGGGGAGACGCGGTTGCCGCTGGTCTTGATCATCGCATCGTCGCGCCCGACGAAATAGAGGAGGCCGTCATGCCCACGCTTCACCGTATCGCCCGACCAGACGGCCGTGCCGCCATAGCGGGACCAGGCCGGCGCCGGTCTGAACCGCTCGGCGGTGCGCGCCGCGTCGCGCCAATAGCCCTGCGCCACCAGCGGCCCGGCATGGACCAGCTCGCCCGGCGCATCGGGCGCGGCCTCGTCGCCATCCTCGGCCACCACCATGATCTCGGCGTGAGGAATCGCGCGCCCCATCGAGGTGGGATTGCCGTCGATCAGCGACGGATCGAGATAGGTCGAGCGAAACGCCTCGGTCAGCCCGTACATCGCGTAGATATCGGCACGTTCGAAGATGCCGCGCAATTTGATCACCAGCCCCGGCGTCAGCGCGCCGCCGCTGTTGGTGAGTCGCCGCATCGGTGTGACTGCTTCGGGCATCCAGGCCTGCTCGACCAGTTGCACCCACAAGGGCGGCACCGCGGCGAGCGTGGTGACCTGATGTTTGGCGCAGGCCTTTATCACATCCTTCGCCGTCAGATAATCGAGCGGCGCGACCGAGCCGCCCGCGGCCCAGGTGCCGAGCAGCTGGTTCTGTCCGTAGTCGAAGCTCAGCGGCAGCACCGCGAGCGTCACGTCGTCCGCGCCGAGCTTCAGATATTCGGCCACGCTCAGCGCGCCGAGCCAGAGGTTGGCGTGGCTCAGCATCACCCCCTTGGGGCGGCCGGTGGAGCCCGAGGTGTAGAGGATCGCCGCCAGATCGTCGGTGTCGCGGCTCCCGGGCGAGGCCGGCAGCGCGTCGCCCCCGCCGTCCAGCGCCTCATCGGCTTCGCGCTCTTCGATCGTCTTGGCTTCGGACAGGTCGCCGTCCTCCAGCGTGCCCAGCCGCGCCGTGCCCGCGATCAGCAGCCGCGCGCCGCTATCGCTCAGGATATGCGCCACCTGCGCGCGCTTCAGCAGCGGGTTGATCGGCACATGGATCAGGCCCGCACGTGCCGCCGCCAACGGCATCAGGCAGGCGATCTCGGTCTTGCCCATCCAGCTCGCCGCGCGGTCGCCTTCGCTCAGGCCCCGCGTCAAAAGCCACGCCGCCAGCCGGCCGATACGGAGATTTAACGCCTCGTGGTTAATCACGCTTCCACGAAGGCGCAGCGCGGGCGCGGCGGGGTCTCCCCGAAGCGCCAGATGGTCGAGCGGAAGGACGAGCGGATGCGGCATGAGATTTTCGAAGCTACTCCGCTTGGGCGACGAGGAACGGCGGAATTGGTGGCGTCCAAAGGTGAATATCACGATAATTTCGACGATGCGAGCGCTGCCGCGGCGTTTGCTCGGGCGGCGCAGCCCCGCCTGTTCGACCGCGCCGAATATCTGGCGCCGCTCCACGCCGCCGCCTTCGCCGACCAGCCGCTGCGGCTGCTGCGCGTGGCACGGGATGGAGCCGAATTATGGTTGCCGATGGTCGAGGAGGCCAGGGGGCGCCTCAAGGCGCTATCCAACTGGTACAGCTTTCGCTGGTCGCCGGTGTTCCGCCATGCCGAAGACGATGCGCTGAAATCCGGCCTGATGCGCGCCGCCGCGCGGTCGCTCCAATCACGCGCCCACGCCGTGACGCTCTCCCCGATCGCCGAGGAGGACGCCGCGCTGCTGCAGCGCGCGTTCGCCGCCGAGGGCTGGCATGCGCGCATGGAGCAGTGCGACGAGAACCACATATTGCGCGTTCGAGGCCGCAGCTTCGACGAATATTGGGCCGATCGCCCTGGCCGCCTGCGCAGCACGGTCAAGCGCAAGGGCAAGTCGAGCGCGGTGCAAACGCGCATCCTGACGCATTTCGACAAAGCCGCCTGGGCCGATTACCAGACCGTCTATGCGCGCAGCTGGAAGCCCGAAGAGGGCAGCCCGGACTTGCTTGAAGGCCTGGCGCAGAGCGAGAGCGCGGGCGGATCGCTGCGGCTCGGCCTCGCCTATGTCGAGGGCCGATGCGTCGCCGCGCAATTCTGGACCTGCGAGCATGGCGAGGCGCTGATCCACAAGCTCGCCTATGACGAGCGTTATGCCAAGGCCTCGGCGGGCACTTTGCTTACACACGCGCTATTCCGCCATGTCATCGACGAAGACAGGGTCGATCTGGTCGATTACGGCACCGGCTCGGACGCGTACAAGCGCGACTGGATGGAGGACATGCGCCCGCGCTTTCGCCTGACCGCGATCCGCCCGCGGCATCCGGCCAACTGGCCCGGCATGGCCAAGGCCTTGCTGGCCCGGCTTGTGCGGCGCGGGATGAGCGGTTAGAGGCGTGGCGAACGGCGCAGTTTCAGGGGATTTCCAGCCGGTGACAGAACAATCGCAAGCCGATGTCGCGGTGCGTTCGGTGCTTGTGGACGTGCTCGGTCTGGATGCCGAACGCGTCGCCGGGTTCGACGACGATACCGCACTGTTCGGGGCGATCCCCGAACTGGATTCGATGGCGGTCGCGGGGCTGCTCACGGAACTCGAGGACCGCATGGATATCGAAATCGACGACGATGATGTCGATGCCGAAATCTTCGAAACCTTTGGCAAGCTGGTCGCCTTCGCCGAAGCGAAACAGGGCTGATGGGCGGCGCGCCGCGCCATCTGAGCTATGATTTCGACGGCCATGCCGAACAGCTGCTGACGATCGGCGCCGGCAACCGCCGCGTCCTGATCGTCCCGCCGCTGTTCGACGAGATGAACCGGATGCGCCGCACGCTGGTGCTGGCGATGCACGCCTTGGCCGAGCGCGGCACCGCGTCGGCACTGATGGACCTGCCCGGCGCCAACGAGAGCCTGGCGCCGCTCGAGGATCAAAACCTGGATTCCTGGCGCCAGGCCGTTGGCGTGGCGGCGGCTGCGATCGATCCGGTCTGCATCGCCGCGGTGCGCGGCGGCTGCCTGATCGACGACGGTGCCGAGGCTCCGCACCGCTGGCGGCTGTCGCCCGCCAATGGATCGAGCCTGCTCAAGACATTGCTGCGGACCCGCATCGCCGGGGAGCGCGAGAATGGCCGTAACGTCACCGCGGCCGGGCTGATGGCGCTGGCCGAGACCGGCCTCATCGAGCTGGCGGGCAATCGGCTGAGCTCCGACATGATCGCGCAGCTCGATGGCGCCCTGCCCGCCGATCAGGCCGCACGCGAGGTCAAGCCCGGCACCGGCGAGCGCTGCATCGCCGGCTCCGCCCTCTGGCTGCGCGCCGAGCCGGGCGAGGACGCGGCGATGGCCCAGGCGATCGCCGCCGACATCGCAGGACTGATCGCATGAGACGCTTCGTTTCCTTCGATTGCATGAGAGACCGCCTCGCCGCCACATTCGACGAGGCGGACGGTACCACCGGCCTGCTGATCGTCAGCGGCGGCAACGAAATTCGCGCCGGGGGGCATGCCGGCCAGTCGCGCCTCGCCGCCTGGGCGGCTGCGAAGGGCTATCCCGCCTTCCGCTACGATCGCCCCGGGATCGGCGACAGCGAGGGCGACAATCGCGGATTCCTGCATGGCGGAGAGGCGCTCGAAGCCGCCGTCGCCGCCTTTCGCCGCGAATGCCCGCAGCTCGCCCGAATGGTCGCGTTCGGAAATTGCGACGCGGCGACCAGCCTGCTGTTCAGCCCCCACCTCGATATCGACGAGCGGATCATTGCCAATCCCTGGCTGATCGAAGCACGCGCGGGCGATGCGGACCAAGACAATATGGCCCTGCCCTCCAGCGCGGCGATCCGGGCGCGCTACGTCGCCCGCCTCCGGAACCCCGTCCGGCTGACGCGGGACCTGCTCGGCGGCTCGATCGATTTGGGCAAATTCGCGCGTGGCCTGGTCCGGTTGCGCGCACCGAAACCGCCCGCACCATTGGCCGTCCGCACCGCCGAAGCGCTAGCCGACACCGGCATTCCGACCACCATCCTGATTGCAAGCGCAGACGCGACCGCGCTCGATTTCCAGGCGGCGTGGAAGACACCCGAATTCCGGTGCGCCCGCATGAATCCCAGGGTTTCGCTCACCGGACACGCCACCAGTTCGCACAGCTTTTCGGACGACGCGGCGCAAGCCTGGCTGCGCGAACGGTTATTGGCAGCCCTCCAATCCGCCAAGCTCGATCCGCATGCCAGCGCGTGTTGACGGCCCCCCGCACCCGCCTTATAGGCCTGCGATCCGCAGGGGCGCCAAGGCGTCGCGGGCCTTTCGGGGCGGAGTAGCTCAGGTGGTTAGAGCAGCGGAATCATAATCCGCGTGTCGGGGGTTCAAGTCCCTCCTCCGCTACCAGTTTTGCGGAAATGAGACCGTTCGGGGGTCGGTCTCACGCAAAATTCCGGACCGCGAGGTTCGGATGCGAGGCATCCGAGCACTCGCTAGAATCCACCGCTTGCAAGCGGCGTCGCTTCACGCCAACACCCTCCCATGGAGAGCACGGAACTCATCGACGCCTACGACGTCGTCATCGTCGGCGCGGGCCATGCCGGGGCGCAGACGGCGATCAATCTGCGGCAGGCCAAGTTCGACGGGTCGATCGCCCTGCTCGGCGACGAGCGCGCGCCTCCCTATGAGCGTCCGCCGCTGAGCAAGGAATATCTGGCCGGAGACAAGCCGTTCGATCGCATCCTGTTGCGCCCCGAAACCTTCTGGTCCGAGCGCGGCATCGCTTTTCATGGTGGCAGCCGGGTGGCTGCGGTCGATGCGATGGACCGCAGGCTGCGACTTGCCGACGACCGCCACGTCGGCTTCGGCAAACTGGTCTGGGCGGCGGGGGGCAGCCCGCGCATGCTCCCCTGCCCCGGCGCCAATGCCGCCAATATCCACGCCATCCGCCGCAAGCGCGACGTCGACACTATCCGTGAGCAGTTGGACGAAGCAAAGCGTATCGTCATTGTGGGCGGCGGCTATATCGGGCTCGAAGCAGCCGCGGTGATGCGAAAGCTCGGCAAACAAGTAACCGTGATCGAGGCACTCGACCGCGTGCTGGCGCGCGTCGCCGGGCCGATCCTCTCACGCTTCTACGAGGGCGAGCACCGTACGCAGGGTGTGGACCTGCGGCTCGATGCGACGCTGGAAATGTTCGAGACCGACGAGCGCGACCGGGCGACTGCCGCGATCCTGACCAGCGGCGAGGCGATTGCGATGGACATGGGGATCGTCGGCATCGGCATCGTACCCGAGGTGGGACCACTGGTGAGCGCGGGCGCGGCGGGCGGCAACGGCGTCGACATCGACAGCCAGTGCCGCACCAGCCTGCCCGATATCTACGCGATCGGCGACTGCGCGGCGCATGGCAATCCTTATGCCGATGGCGCGCATATCCGGATCGAATCGGTGCAGAATGCCAATGATATGGCCCGCGTCGCGGCGATGAGCATCATGGGCGCGCCGGTCGATTACGACGCGGTGCCGTGGTTCTGGTCCAACCAATATGATCTGCGCCTGCAGACAGTGGGGCTGTCGATCGGCTTCGACGATTGCGTGCTGCGCGGCGATCCGGCCAGCCGTAGCTTCTCGCTCGCTTACTTGCGCGGCGGCCAGTTGATCGCGCTCGATTGCGTCAACCGGACGAAGGACTACGCCCAGGGCCGCGCGCTGGTGGCGGCCAAAGCGGTACCGGACAAGGAGCAGCTCGCCGATGGGGAGCGCACGCTGAAAGAGGTCGCGCTCGCCTGAGACTTATCGTGTCAGATGCCACCTAGCGGCCCCGGAACATGTATCGCGCGATCGGCTCCCACGGCCCGCCGCGATAATAAAAACTGCCGAGTCCGGCGATAGCGAAGGGCCTTGGTTCGAACACCGCCGAAAGCTGCGCGTGGAGCGCCTTCGCCACTTTCGATTCGACCTTGTTCTGCACCGTTACATGCAAGCGCGGCCGGGCTTGGTCCTGCGGGGTCAGGAGTCCATTGAAATGATCCGCCATCTCGTCGCGCATCGCCATCAAGTCGGGGCTGTCGATGCGATAGGCGACGCCGCGCCCGAGATGCATCACCTCGTTCAGCCGCGCGCGCGGCGGCGGATAGTCGGCGGTGAGACGCGCCAGCACTTGCCCTACCTCGCGGCCGGAGGCGGGCGGCAGATGGTGGAACAGCGTGACATGCGCGTCGAGCTGATTGCGCTCGGACGGGAAATAGCGCTTGCGCAAGCCGTTGGCCCAGGCGAAATCCTGCGGCCCCATCAGCGCGGTGACGATAATCGGCGCGGGGGTGTGGGCCGGATCGCTCATAATGGGTCCGCCAAGGCCCGAGCCGCTACATCTCGCCGCGCTGACGCCGGATCGCGTACCATTTGGCGACGTTCGCATTGTGCTCCGCCAGCGTCCTTGCGAACACATGCCCGCCCTTGCCGTTCGCCACGAAATAGAGAGCATCGCTCTTGGCCGGATGCAGCACCGCCTCGATCGAGGCGCGGCCGGGATTGGCGATCGGGCCACTGGGAAGTCCGGTCATCGCATAGGTGTTGTAATCATTGACGTCGGCGATCTCGGACTGCTTGATCCGCCGCCCCAAAGGCTTGCCGCGCGTGATCGGGTAGATGATCGTGGGATCGGCCTGCAGCATCATGCTCTGACGCAGGCGGTTGGAATAGACCGCAGCCACGGTGGTGCGCTCGGCCGGCAGCGCCGTTTCCTTTTCGACGATCGAGGCTAGTGCCAGCGCCTCCTCGGGCGTCTTGACGATGATGTTCGGATCGCGCCCAGGCCACAGCTCGGCCATCGTTTTCTTCATTGCCGCCTGCATGCGCATGAGCACCGCACCGCGCGTTTCGCCGCGCTGGAAGCTGTAGCTTTCGGGCAGGATCGATCCTTCGGCTGGCACCGGAACATCGCCGGTCAGCAATGGCTCGGCCATCAGCGCTTCGCGCACCATTACCGATGGCATGCCTTCGGGAATAGTGACGAGGCGCGAGACCGTGTCGCCGCCCTGCAAGATCTGCATGACGTCTTCATTGCTGGCCTTTGCCGGGATGAAGAACTCGCCCGCCTTGATATCCGCCCCGCCGCCGAGCAGCCGCGCCCGATTGAGAAAGGCCTGCCCCGATTTGATCGCGCCCGCCTGCTGCAGGGTTTCGGCCGCTTTGGTGAGCGTGGAGCCTTCTTCGATGACGACCGTCAGATCCTTGGTCGCGGGCCCCGGAGCGCTCCAGCCATAGACGAAATTCCCTCCGACAAGGAGCGCGGCGCCAATGGCGAGAACGAGGATGACAAGACCGATTTTGCGCATGGGGCCAGTGTAACCAAGGAGCGCGGTGACAGGAAGCCGCTATGTGGCTCTGTGCCGGATGCGGACGGCGCGCGCTTGGCTTCCTCCTTGCTTCGTCATTCCGGCGAAAGCCGGAATCCAGGGCCATTGTAGCACGCACTTCGATCAAAGCGCTTCGACGCCCTGGATTCCGGATCAAGTCCGGAATGACGCTATGATTTATGTGGCTGCGGCGTCCCTACACCCGCGTCATGATCAGGCTGGCGTTGGTGCCGCCGAAACCGAAGCTGTTGTTCAGCACCGCGCGGACTTCGCGCTTTTTCGCGACATGCGGCACCAGGTCCACGCCCTCGCAGCCCTCGGACGGGTTATCCAGATTGAGCGTCGGCGGCACGATCTGATCGCGCATGGCAAGGACGCAGAAGATGCTCTCCACCGCGCCTGCCCCGCCGAGCAGATGGCCGATCGCGGACTTGGTCGAGCTCATCGACATTTTTTTCAGATCATCGCCGAACAGGCGGCGCACCGCACCCAGTTCCAATTCGTCGCCGAGCGGGGTCGAGGTGCCGTGGGCGTTGACATAATCGATGTCTTCGAGGCTGAGGCCGGATTTTTTCAGCGCCATTTCCATCGACCGGAACGCGCCCGATCCTTCCGGATGCGGGGCGGTGACGTGATAGGCATCGCCCGACAGGCCGTAACCGATCACCTCGGCATAGATATGCGCGCCGCGCTTTTTGGCGTGCTCATATTCCTCGAGGCAGACCACGCCCGCGCCTTCGCCCATGACAAAGCCATCGCGGTCCTTGTCATAGGGGCGGCTGCCGCGTTCCGGCGCGTCGTTGAAATGAGTGCTGAGCGCGCGCGCCTGCGCGAAACCGGCGATGCCGATCGGGCAGATCGCGCCTTCCGCGCCGCCCGCGAGCATCACGTCGGCATCGCCGTCGCGGATCATGCGCGCGGCGTCGCCGATCGAATGCGCTCCGGTGGAGCAGGCGGTGACCACGGCGTGGTTCGGGCCCATCAGGCCGTATTTGATCGAGACCTGACCGGAAATGAGGTTGATCAGGCGACCATGGACGAAATGCGGCGAGACGCGGCTCGGCCCCTTACGGTCGAGCACCAGCGATTCGCTTTCGATGCCGGGCAGGCCGCCGATGCCCGAACCGATCGAGCAGCCCGCGCGAAAGCGTTCTTCCTCGCTCATGTCGGTGAGGCCGGCATCCTCGAGCGCTTGTCCTGCGGCATCGATGCCATAGACGATGAACGGATCGACCTGGCGCTGCACCTTGTGGTCGACGCGCAGATCGGGGTCGAAGCCATGCTCGTGATCGGCGGGCTTCACCTCGCAGGCGATGCGGCATTTGTAATCGGCCGCGTCGAAGCGGGTGATCGTGCCGGCGCCGGACTTCGACGCGAGGATATTCTTCCACGCGGTCTCGACGTCCGCGCCAAGCGGCGTGACCAGTCCAAGCCCCGTTACGACGATCCGACGCATGCGCATTCCCTCATATTCCTGTCATCGATGCCGTACCCGCGTGCGAGCACCATAAACGCAAACGGCCCTCCGCCCGCAACCGGACCGGAGAGCCGCCTGAAATCGCTGCCAGCATGTCGCCAGCATCCGGCTCAACCCGCCTTGACGTTCCGAATATAGTCGATGCCGTCCTTGACGGTCCCGATCTTCTCGGCGGCGTCGTCGGGAATTTCCACGTTGAACTCTTCCTCGAACGCCATCACCAGCTCGACGATATCGAGGCTGTCCGCGCCGAGATCGTCGATGAAGCTCGCATCCTCGGTCACCTTGTCGGATTCGACGCCGAGATGCTCGACAACGATCTTCTTCACGCGTTCCGCAATATCATCACTCATGGATTGAGCCCCTTTATGGTCTAAAATTTTGTGTCGCCCGTTGCCCTACTTGCGTGCCGCGCTCTGTGCAAGAGGCCCGCCGCAGGACAAGGCTCCCCTATAACGCGCGGCAGCCCGCCGGGTTCATCGCAGGCGCCCGTCACCTCATTGCCGGTCACAGCATTGCCATCCCGCCGTTGACGTGCAGCGTCTCGCCGGTGACATAGCCCGCCTCGCGCGATGCGAGGTAGGTCACGGCCGCGGCGATGTCCTTGCCGTCGCCCAAATCGCCGATCGGGATGCGGGTAAGCAGCGCGCTCTGCTGCACCTCGGGCAGCGCAGTTGTCATGTCCGACCGGATGAAGCCCGGCGCCACGCAGTTGACGGTGATGCCCCGGCTCGCCAGTTCCTGCGCCAGCGCCTTCGACATGCCGACCAGCCCCGCCTTGGCCGCGGCATAATTGGCCTGCCCGGGATTGCCGGTGGCCCCGACGATGCTGGTGATCGAGATGATCCGCCCGAAGCGGGCCTTCATCATCGGCCGCGCGGCGGCGCGGGCGAGCCGGAACGCGGCCTCCAAATTGACGGTGAGCACATCGGACCACTCATCGTCCTTCATCCGCATGGCCAGGTTGTCGCGCGTGATCCCGGCATTGTTGACCAGGATATCGACCTTGCCGAGTTTTTCCACCGCGGCGGGGACGAGCGCATCGACAGCCGCGCCGTCCGAGAGATTGCACGGCAAAATCACGCTTTGCTCCCTCTCACCGTCTGAACTCTTTAGGGACCAGCTAATTCGCTCTCCTTCTCGAAGCACGTGAGACGCCTCTTCTACTCGCTCCAACTTCTCACGGCTCGTACCCGACCAAGCAACACGTGCCCCCTGCATTGCAAGTGTGCGCGCTATCTCGCTACCGATCCCCCCACTCGCGCCGGTGACAAGGGCGGTCATGCCGGTCAGATCGAACATGGTTATTCTCCTTTTTGATTCACGCGAAGACGCGAAGGACTTATGGTCGTTCACGATACGGCGGAGCCCTTCCCTGAGCGTCGCGCCACCAAAATTGATGAGCAGCCCGACGGGCTGCTCGGTGAGCTTCAGATAAGTCAGCAGCTGCTTTGCATGCGCGGCATGCAGTTTTTCAACCGATTTGATTTCGATGAGCAGGCGATCGTCCACCAGAAGATCGATCCGAAACGCCGCCCGAAAATTCAGCCCCCCGTAAGCGATATCCACCGGCTTCTGCCGGTCTATCTTATGACCGCGCCGTTCCAGTTCGGCGGCCAAAATCATCTCATACACGCTTTCCAGCAAACCCGGCCCCAAGTCCCGGTGCAGTTGAAGCGCAGCATCGACGACGTCCGCAGATATTGCCTCAAGATCAACCATCTTCGCGTCTTCGCGTGATTCAAATACTCTTGATCAGCGCCTCGATGTCGTCCATTCCCTGCACGCTCATGACCTCGGCATCGGCGACGATGCGCCCGACCATCGGGCCGACCACCTTGCCGCCGATCTCTACGAAATGGTCCGCGCCGTCAGCATGCATCGCCAGTACGGATTCGCGCCAGCGCACGCGGCCCGTTACCTGATCGACCAGCAGCGATCGGATCAGCGCGGGATCGGATACCGCCTCTGCGGTGACATTGGCGTATAGCGGGGCCGATGGCGCCACAATGACGGTTTCGGTCAGCGCCTTTTCCATCTCCTCGGCAGCGGGCCGCATCAGCGGGCAGTGAAAAGGCGCGGACACGGGCAGCGGGACACCGCGCTTGATGCCCCAGCGGTCCTTGTCGTCCTTGACCATCGCGACGGCACGCTCGATCGCGGCCTTGTGGCCGGAGATCACGACCTGACCGGGGTCATTGTCATTCGCCACCGTGCATATCTCGCCGTCCGCCTCGGCGGCTTCGGCCAGATCCTCGGCTTTGGCGACATCGGCGCCGAGCAGCGCGGCCATCGCGCCCTCGCCCACCGGCACCGCACGCTGCATCGCCTGCCCGCGCAGCTTCAACAAACGCGCCGTCTCGGCGAGCGGGATCGCTTCGGCGGAGCACAGCGCGCTATATTCGCCGAGCGAGTGCCCGGCGACGCAGCCCGCGACATCAGCCAGCTTCACGCCGCCTTCCTTTTCCAGCACACGCAGCACCGCCATCGACAGCGCCATGATCGCGGGCTGCGCGTTCTCGGTCAGCATCAGCTCGTCCGCAGGCCCTTCGCGCATCAGCTGGAACAGCCGCTGCCCCAGGGCGTCGTCGACCTCCTCGAACAGCTCGCGCGCATGGGTGCTGGCGGCGGCCAGATCGGTGCCCATGCCGACTTTCTGGCTGCCCTGTCCGGGGAAAATGAATGCGCGCATCGCTGGTCCTGCCTGCTCTTTGAATGGGAGCGGTGGGTTAGGACGGCGGGCGGGTCAGTGCAAGGTGGGAGCGCCTTGGCCCGGCCCCGTCATTGCGAGCGAAGCGAAGCAATCCAGAATGCAGCGCTGCACCCATCCTGGATTGCTTCAGCCTGCGGCCTCGCAATGACGCATCGATCTACGCCGCGAACATCTCCGGTTCCAACGCCATCAGGCTGTCCGCGCCCGCCTCGATCTTGCGGCGCAGCGCACCGGCATCGGGCATGATCCGCTCGGCGAAGAAACGCGCGGTGACCAGCTTGGCCTTGGCGAAATCATCGTCCCCCATGCCCGCCGCCGCCCTGGCCATGCGCAGCCACATCAGACCCAGCGCGACGATGCCCATGATGTGCATGTAGCTGTGCGCGCCCGCGCCGACATTGTTGGGGTTGCTCATGCCGTTGGACATGAACCACATCGTCGCGGCTTTGAGCTCGCCATTGGCCTTTTCCAGCCGCTCGGCGAAGTCCTTCACTGCCTCGTCCGTCTTGGCCCCGGCACATTCGCCGTCGACCAGCGCGAAGAACGCCTGGACCGCGCGGCCGCCGTTCTGCGCGAGCTTGCGGCCGACCAGATCCATCGCCTGCACGCCGTTGGTGCCTTCGTAGATCATCGCTATCCGCGCATCGCGGACATATTGCTCCATGCCCCATTCGGCGATGTAGCCGTGACCGCCATAGACCTGCTGCATATTGGTGGCGACGTCATAGCCCTTGTCGGTGCCATAGCCCTTGATGACGGGCGTCAGCAGGCTGATCAGATCATCGGCCAGCTGCCGATCTTCCTCGCCTGCCGCCTTGTGGCTGAGATCAACCTGCAGCGCACCCCAGATGCACAGCGCACGCAGCCCCTCGGTCAGCGCCTTGGCCTCCATCAGCATACGGCGCACATCGGGATGCACGAACAGCGTGTCGGCCTTTTCATTCGGATCTTTTGGCCCGGTCAGCGCGCGGCCCTGGCGACGGTCATGGGCGTAGGCGACGCCGTTCTGATAGGCTATTTCCGCCACGCCCAAGCCCTGCAGCCCAACGCCGAGCCGCGCTGAGTTCATCATGATAAACATTGCGGCCAGCCCCTTGTTCTCCTCGCCCACCATATAGCCGGTCGCGCCGTCATAGTTCATGACGCAGGTGGAGTTCGCATGGATGCCCATCTTGTGCTCGATCGAGCCGCAGCTGACCGCGTTGCGATCCCCCAGCGCGCCATCGTCGCCGACCATGAACTTGGGCACGATGAACAGGCTGATGCCCTTCACGCTGTCCGGCGCATCGGGCGTTTTGGCCAGCACGAGGTGGATGATGTTATCGGTCAGGTCATGCTCGCCGGAGCTGATGAAGATCTTGGTGCCGGTGATCGCGAAGCTGCCGTCGCCGTTCGGCACGGCCTTGGTGCGGATCAGGCCCAGATCGGTGCCGCATTGCGGCTCGGTCAGGTTCATCGTGCCGCCCCATTCGCCGGACACCATCTTCGGCACATATTTCTCTTTCTGCTCCTGCGATCCCTTGGCCAGGATCGCGGAGACCGCGCC
Organism: Novosphingopyxis sp.; assembly: GCF_965218915.1. GTDB lineage: Bacteria > Pseudomonadota > Alphaproteobacteria > Sphingomonadales > Sphingomonadaceae > Novosphingopyxis. The sequence goes on from NZ_OZ244708.1 coordinate 1,992,888, forward strand.
GTGAGTGAGGCCCGGATACATCGCGAACGCCATGTTGGCGCTGGTCAGATACTCCTCGAACGCCATCGCCATGACGTGCGGCAATTCCTGCCCACCGAATTCCTCCGGCGCGGCCAGCGTGCCCCAGCCGCCCTCGCGGAATTGGTCATAGGCCGCCTTGAAGCCGTCCGGCGTGGTGACGCTGCCATCCGCGTGGCGCGCACAGCCCTGCTGGTCGCCGCTCTGGTTGAGCGGGAATAGCACTTCGGCCACGAACTTGCCGCCCTCGTTCAGGATCGCCTCGACCATGTCGGACGTGGCGTTCTCGAAGCCGGGCAGATTGGTGTAGCGATCCAGCCCGACGACATGGTCGAGGATGAAGCGCGTGTCGCGGACAGGGGCACGATATTGAGGCATGGACGGTCCTTTGAATGAGTCGGTCTATATGTGTCAGGCGCGGCGGGCGGCGCGGTCCTCGCCCCGGGTTTCAGCGCGCTCGGCCTCCTCCACCTGCGCCACGAAGTCGATCAGTTCCATGATCGCGCTGTCGATATCGGCCTTTTGTCGTGACAGGCTGTCGATCCGCTCGCGGCATTTCTCGATCGTGACACGCCGCTGCATGTCGCGGCCATCGTCAAGATCATAGAGGTCGATCATCTCGCGAATTTCCTGCAGACTGAACCCGACGCGCTTGGCCCGCAAGATCCACGCCAGCCGCGCGCGGTCCCGCTTGGAATAGATGCGCGACAGGCCGGAGCGTTCGGGCGCGATCAGCCCCTGATCCTCGTAAAACCGCAAAGCGCGCGGCGTGACGTCGAATTCGCGGCTGAGATCGGATATGCCATAACGCTCGCGGTCGTCGCCGGGCGTGTCGATCGTCGCGTTTCCGGAGATAGCTTTGGGTCCGGAGATAGCTTTGGGTCCGGAAATGGCTTTGGGCTGCGTCATCGCGGAGCTCCTGATGGTGAAGCGGAATGGGGGCGATGCTAGTTTACGTTTGCGTAAACGTCCAGTTTGATGGGAACGCCATTCCATTCGCCGTTCGCCCTGAGCCTGTCGAAGGGCCGCTTTCCTTCGCACCTTGGTTGCAAAAGAAGGCAGGGCTTCGACAAGCTCAGCCCGAACGGTTTTGGGCTGATCTTCCGTCTGCTCACCCGCACAGTCGGTCCACCTCCGCTCCCAGCGTCCGCTTCGCCGCCTCCGCGCCAGGCTCCACCAGATAATAGCTTGTCCCCGCCAGGCTGGCGCGCGAATCGCAGATGGCGGAGCAGGCTTCGGGGACATTGCCGTCAACGCGCAGTTCCACGCCGTCATAGCTGGCGCGCACCTCGCAGTCCTTGGCGCCGTCGAAGCGGAGCTCGAACCCGTCGCCATTGGGACTCGCCTCGCCCTGCTTTTCGCAGACGCTGCCCGGCCCGTACACCGCGAGAATGCCGATGCGGTAGCTTTTGTCGCCCGTCCGCACTGCGCAGAATTTGTCGGTGCCCAAATCGCTGCGCCGTTCAAAGCGGCCCTCAAGTTCGATCGCCGAGGGATCGGGCACCACGCCGCGTGCGATCGCGCTTTTCTCGAGCGCCGCGCCCGCGCCGGTGGGATCGGGCGGCGTCTCGGCCTGCTGCTCGCCGCCGCAGCCCCCCAGCAGCACCAGCAGCACGAGAAACGCCACGCGCCTCACAGCCGCTCGAGCGATCCGTCTTCACGCAGCCGCCGATAGAAGCAGCTGCGCTCGCCGGTATGGCAGGTCGGCCCGGCCGGCCGCGCGATCACCAGCAACGCATCCTGATCGCAGTCGATGCGCAGCTCCTCGACCGCAAGGATATTTCCGCTGCTTTCGCCCTTCTTCCACAGTCGCTGGCGGCTGCGCGAGAAAAACCAGGTCTCGCCGGTCGTGATCGTCCGGTCAAGCGCCGCGCGGTTCATATGGCCGACCATTAGCACCGCGCCGTCGGCGGCATCGGTCACCACAGCGGTAAGCAGCCCGTCGGCGCCGAATTTCGGATCGAGCGCCAGCCCGGTTTCGCATGTGTCGTCCATGCAGCGTGGCTAGCCGCGCCGGTCTTCCCGATCAACTGTCGCGGATGGCCGCGATCAGCTCGTCCTTGCTCATGTCAGAGCGGCCCTCGATGCCGATCTCCTGCGCCTCGTCGTAGAGTTCCTCCTTGGTACGGTCCTCCAGCTTGCGGCTGTCGTGATCGATATTCCCCTTCGCCTGCGCGTTGGCGATCCGCGCCGCCTTCTCCTTCGACGCGCCGTCATCGCGCAGCGCCTCATAGGTTTTCTTGTTCTTGACCGATGGGCCGGGGTCCTTTTTTTCGGGCATTTGTCGTTCCTTTCCAGCGGGGTGAACGCCCGCGCGGCCGGCCGCGTTCCCGCCGTTCGTGACAAATGGGAGACAAGCCGCCCGTCCCCCCCTATATGCGCGGGGCACACGCCCCACCCCCCCCCGACGGACGAGTCGCGATCACCATGCTGACGACCCACCCTTTCGACGACGACAAACTGCGCGAGGAATGCGGCGTGTTCGGTGTCGCCGACGTGTCGGACGCCGCCGCCATGACCGCGCTCGGCCTCCACGCGCTGCAGCATCGCGGGCAGGAAGGCGCGGGCATCGTCAGCTTCGACGGCGCGGAATTCCACAACCACCGCGCGGCCGGGCATATCGCGGGCAATTTCGACAGCGAGGACGTGATCGGCGCGCTGCCCGGCCGCTCGGCGATCGGCCACACGCGCTATTCGACCCACGGCGAATCGGGCCTGCGCAACGTGCAGCCTTTGTTCGCCGAGCTTGCCAGCGGCGGCTTCGCCATCGCGCACAACGGCAATATCTCCAACGCCATGGCGCTGCGGCGCGAGCTGGTGCAGCGCGGATCGATCTTCCAGTCGACCAGCGACACCGAGGTGATCATCCACCTCGTCGCCACCTCGCAATATCGCACGCTGCTGGACAAGTTCATCGACGCGCTGAAACGGGTCGAGGGCGCCTATTCGCTGATCTGCATGACCCCGCGTGGCATGATCGCCTGCCGCGATCCGCTCGGCATCCGCCCGCTGGTCATGGGCAAGCTCGGCGACACCATCATCTTCGCCAGCGAGACCGTGGCGCTGGACATCGTCGGCGCCGATTACGTCCGCAGCGTGGAGCCGGGCGAACTGGTAGTGGTCGAGGGCGGCCAGATATCCTCGCATCGCCCGTTCGGTGAGACCCGTTCGCGCCCGTGCATCTTCGAACATGTCTATTTCTCGCGCCCCGACAGCATCGTCGACGGCAGCTCGGTCTATTCGGTGCGCAAGGCGATCGGCGCCGAGTTGGCCCGCGAAAACCCGGTCGAGGCGGACATCGTCATCCCCGTTCCCGACAGCGGCACGCCCGCCGCGCTCGGCTATGCCGAGGAATCGGGCATCCCGTTCGAGCTCGGCATCATCCGCTCGCATTATATCGGGCGCACCTTCATTCAGCCGGGCGACGGCGTGCGCCATCTCGGCGTCAAGCTGAAGCACAACGCCAACAAGCCGCTGGTCAACGGTAAGCGCATCATCCTGGTCGACGACAGCATCGTGCGCGGCACGACGTCCCTGAAAATCGTGCAGATGATGCGCGAGGCCGGGGCCAGGGAGGTGCACATGCGCATCGCCAGCCCGCCCACGCGCCACAGCTGCTTCTACGGCGTCGACACGCCCGAGCGCTCGAAACTGCTCGCCAGCCGCAAGACGATCGAGGAGATGCGCCAGTTCATCCACGCCGACAGCCTGGATTTCCTTACCATCGACGGCCTCTATTGCGCTTTGGGCGAGGCCGGTCGGCAGGGTGATCGCCCGCAATATTGCGACGCCTGCTTCAGCGGCGATTATCCCACCAAGCTCACCGACCACGATGCGCTGGAACGGCCCGACCAGCTCAACCTGCTGGAGACCGAGGCGGCGGAGTGAAGAGGCTTACGCGCCTCTGCCCGCTACAACACACATCCGCGCTCCTGCGAAGGCAGGAGCCCATCAGGTAATGGCGCCTGCTAGGCTCCTGCCTTCGCAGGAGCGCAACACAAGTAACAAGCGAAACCCCACCCATGCCCCCCAAAACCACCCCGGACGACCTCCAGCAAAAAGTCGCCCTCGTCACCGGAGCGGGGCGCGGGATCGGCGCTGCGCTGGCCATGCGGCTGGCGAAAGACGGCATGCACGTCGTCCTCACCGCGCGCACCGCCAGTGAGCTGGAGGCGGTGGAGGAGGCGATCTTCGAAGCCGGCGGCAACGCCACCATCGCCCCGCTGGACCTGACCGAGAGCGACAGCATCGCGCGCCTCGCCACCGCGATCGCGCAGCGCTGGAACCGGCTCGACCTGCTGGTGCTGAACGCCGCGATGCTCGGCAATCTCTCGCCGGTCACCGCGATCGACGGCAAGGAGCTGAACAAGCTGCTCACGCTCAACATCGTCGCGCAGCAATCGCTGATCGCCAATTTCGATCCGCTGCTGCGCCGCAGCGACGCGGGCCGCCTGATCGCGCTCACCAGCAGCGTCGGCCAGACCCCGCGCCCCTATTGGGGAGCCTACGGCGCCAGCAAGGCCGCGCTGGAGGTGCTGGTCCAGGCGTACGCGCAGGAGGTCAAACGCCTCAGCCCCATCCGCGCCGCCATCATAGACCCCGGCGCCACCCGCACCAAAATGCGGGAGAATGCCTATCCGGGGGAAGACCCCGAGACGGTGAAGCCGCCCGAGGTGGTGGCGGACGCGGTCGCCGCGCTGCTGGCGAGCGGGTTCGAGACGGGGCATCGGATGCGGGTTGAGGGGTAAGATATGTGTTTGGACCTTTGTTGATTGGTAACTTGCGATTCACTGGATGCTGAGGCGCTAGCGAGATTTGCACGCTGGCGCGGTTCGTGAACTGGGTTACCAATCGACGAAGGATAATTGCCTAGCGAACTTTCGTGTCATATATTCATCGAATGGCAAAATCTGGTAAAAGTTGGCTTCCAAGTAGAAATCCGCGGTCGGGAAAATTTCACGACAGCTGGAAGCGGTCTGCCTTCGAAGGAAAGCAGTATCGATTCCGTTGAGGTCCGGTCCAAATCCGCGAAGACGATCGGCATCGATGGCCCGCCGCCGCGCCGGTCCCGCCATGACGGCTGGACCACCGCGCGGATCGAGGCGTTTCTGGAGGAACTGCGCGCCACCGCCAGCATCACGGACGCGTGCCAGGCCGTCGGCATGGCGCGCTCCTCGGCCTACAAGCTCTATGCGCGCGCCGATTCGGGCCATATCCGCAAGGCGTGGGACGAGGCGCTGCGGGCGGCGACCAATGTGCTCGTCACCACCGCATTCGACCGCGCGGTGAACGGAGTGTGCGAGCAGGTGTGGCATAACGGGCGCATGGTCGGTTTTCGCGAACGGTTCGACAACCGGCACCTGCAGTTCATGCTGCGCGCGCGCGACCCGCTCAACTGGGCGCCGCTGGGCGACCTGCAGGGATGGGCGCGCCACCGCGTGCTTCCGGAAGCGCCCACGCCCGCCGACAGGGCGATGGAGGATATGCGGAGCGGTGAGAAAGCCTGGGGCCGGCAGCTTCCCGGCGAAGGCGATTGCCCGCGAGGAACTGCTGCCCGCGCCCGAACAGTCGTTGCCGGAGCAGTCCCTGCCCCGGTTCGGTAAGGCTGCGGAGCCGCAGTCCTTGCCCGCCGCGCGCGGTGACGCCGGGACCGAACCGAATTGAGCAACACGCCCGTGCATACTTCGTCAACTTTGCACAGCATAATTGCACGGCGGCGCAATATTCTGCCTTGAGAGCGAGCTGGCGGGGGAATGGTGGTGCGCCCGGAAGGATTCGAACCTCCGGCCCCCAGATTCGTAGTCTGGTGCTCTATCCAGCTGAGCTACGGGCGCTTGGAAGGGCTGGCAGATAGGGCGATGCTGCGCCGCTGGCAAGGGGGTAATTCCGGGCGCACCGCAATGCGGGTGCGATCGGATCAGCCCTCGCCACGCTGGGTAAAGGTGCGTGCCAGTGCCTCGTAGAGCTTGTCGCGGCACACGAACTGGCTGGTCTGGTTGGCGATGAGCGCGGCCGCCAGCATCGGCATCATCAGCCCGCGGCTGACGGTGGTCTCGGCGATGATGACCACGGCGGTCAGCGGCGCGCGCACCACCCCGGTGAAATAGGCGACCATGCCGAGCAGCACCACCGCGCTGGCCGGCTCGCCGGGAAACATGAAGCGCAGCATGTTGCCGAAGCCCGCGCCGGTCGACAGGCTGGGCGAGAAGATGCCGCCGGGCAGGCCCGCTACCGCCGTCGCCAGCGTCGCGCCGAACTTGGCGAAGCCGAACCACAGCGGCACGTCGCGCCCCTCGATCATGGCGCGGGCGGGATCGTAACCCGTGCCCCAGGTGAGCCCGGTGGTGACGCCGAGCGCCGCGACGAGCGCTCCGCACACCCCCGCGGTTAACAGCGGGCTGGCGCGGATCTGGGCACCGAGCCGGCCCGTTGCGCGTGTGGCGGAGAGCAGCAGGCGCGAGAAGCAGCCGCCGGTCAGCCCGCCCAGCGCACCCGCCATCGGCGCGACCAGCAGCGCGCTCCTGATCGACAGCGCCGATCCGGTGACGCCGAAATAGATATAGTCGCCCGCCACGCCCTGGGAGACCATGCCGGAGATCAAGATCGCGGTCATCACCAGCAGCGTCACGCGCTGCTCATAGGCGGCGGCGAGTTCCTCGATGGCGAAGGCGATGCCCGCCAGCGGCGTGTTGAACGCGGCCGCGACGCCCGCTGCGCCGCCCGCGATGTACATCGAGGAGCGCATGGGGATGCGCATCAGCCGGTGGCACTGCGCCATCACCGCCGCGGCGAGCTGCACCGTGGGCCCCTCGCGACCGATCGAGCCGCCGCACAAGAGCGCCGCGAGCGTCAGCAGCGCCTTCATCAGCGCCGTCTTCATCGACACCAGCGCGCCGGCCGCAGCCGAAGCGCCCGACTTGGCAGCAATCACCTGCGGAATGCCGGAACCACGTGCGAGCGGCACGACCTGTTTGGTGACGTAGGCAATCACCACGAAGCCGATTGGGGTGAGCGCGAGCGGCACATAAGGATAAGTGTGCCGGAGATGACCGAACTGACCCGACACCCAGTCTGCGGACGCGGCAAACAGCAACGCCATCAGGCCGATCGCGATCGCACCCGAACCGATCGCAACACGCCGACGAAAGATCATCGATTGCGGCCCATGCAGCCGCAACATCGCGCGGGCCCGGCGGCGGGTGAGCGGCTTCATTTGACGATTCGGCGGCTAAAAGTCAGTCGCGGCCCAGCGCCGCCTGCGCCGCCGCCAGCCGCGCGATCGGCACGCGGTAGGGCGAGGCGCTGACATAATCGAGCCCGGCACGCGCGCAAAAGGCGATGCTGGCCGGATCGCCGCCATGTTCGCCGCAGATGCCCAGCTTGATATCCGGGCGCTGCGCCCTGCCCCGCTCGACCGCGATTTCAATCAGTTGGCCGACGCCGGCGATGTCCAGGCTGACGAACGGATCGCGCTCGTAAATCCCCTGCTCCACATAGGTGCCGAGGAACCGGCTGGCATCGTCGCGGCTGACGCCCAGCGCGGTCTGCGTCAGGTCGTTGGTGCCGAAGCTGAAGAACTCGCCAACTTGCGCGATTTCCTTCGCCATCAGCGCGGCGCGCGGCAGTTCGATCATGGTGCCGACCAGGTAGGCGATTTCGCGCCCGCGCTCCCCGAACACCGCCTTGGCCGTCCGGTCGACGATCTCGCGCGTGATCTCCAGCTCGCGGCGGGTGCCGACCAGCGGAATCATAACCTCGGGCAGCGGGGCCTCGCCCGACGTCTCGGCGACCTCGCACGCCGCCTCGAAGATCGCGCGCGCCTGCATCTCGTAGATTTCGGGGTAGGTGATGCCGAGGCGGCAGCCGCGATGGCCGAGCATCGGGTTGAACTCGTGCAGCTCGTCGGCGCGGCGCCGCAGTTTTTCCACGGGCACGTCGAGCTCGGCCGCAAGCCCTTCGAACTCGGCGGCCTCGCGCGGTAGGAACTCGTGCAGCGGCGGATCGAGCAGGCGGATGGTGACGGGAAGCCCCGCCATCTCGCCGAAGATCGCGACGAAATCTCCGCGCTGTTCGGGTAGCAGCTTGTCGAGCGCCAGCCGCCGTCCGGCCTCGTCCTCGGCCAGGATCATCTGGCGCACCGCGCTGATGCGGCCCGCGTCGAAGAACATGTGCTCGGTGCGGCACAGGCCGATGCCCTCCGCGCCGAATTCACGCGCGGTCTTCGCGTCGTGCGGGGTTTCGGCGTTGGCACGCACCTTCAGCGCCCGCAGATCGTCGGCCCATTCCATTAGGGTTGCGAAATCACCCGCCAGCTCGGGCTGCAGCGTGGGCACCCGGCCCGCCATCACCTGCCCGTTGCCGCCATCGATGGTGATGACGTCGTCTTCGTCGAACGCGCGGCCCGAGGCGGTGAGCGTCCTGGCCTTGGTGTCGATCCGCACCTCGCCCGCGCCCGATACGCACGGCCGCCCCATGCCACGCGCGACCACCGCGGCGTGGCTGGTCATGCCGCCGCGCGCGGTCAGGATGCCGGCGGCCGCGTGCATGCCGTGGATGTCCTCCGGGCTGGTCTCGACGCGCACCAGGATCACGCTCTCGCCGTTCGCCGCGCGCCGCTCCGCCGTATCCGCATCGAAGCAGATCGTGCCCGAGGCCGCGCCGGGCGAGGCCGGCAGCCCACGCGCGATCACGTCGCGCGGAGCGTCGGGATCGAGCGTCGGGTGCAAAAGCTGGTCGAGCTGCATCGGATCGATCCGCAGGATAGCGGTCTTGCGATCGACCAGCCCCTCGGCGGCCATGTCGACCGCGATCCTGAGCGCGGCCTTGGCGGTACGCTTGCCGGTGCGCGTCTGCAGCATCCACAGCTGGCCGCGCTCGACGGTGAACTCGATGTCCTGCATGTCCTTATAGTGCTGCTCGAGCGTCTCGAACACGGCGGTCAGCTCTTCGAACGTCTCGGGCATTGCCTCCTCGAGGCTAAGCGGCTTGGCCCCCGCCGCTTCTTTCGCCGCGCGGGTGAGATATTGCGGCGTGCGGATGCCGGCGACCACGTCCTCGCCCTGAGCGTTGATCAGATACTCGCCAAAATACGCGTTCTCGCCGGTCGAGGGATCCCGGGTGAACGCCACGCCGGTGGCCGATGTCTCGCCCATGTTTCCGAACACCATCGCCTGCACGTTGACCGCGGTGCCGATATGGTGCGGGATGTCGTTGATGCGGCGGTAGACCCGCGCGCGCTCGACGTTCCAGCTCTTGAACACTGCGGCCGCGGCGCCCCACAGTTGATCGTTCACGTCCTGCGGGAAGGGCGCGCCCTGCTCGTCCGCGACGATTCGCTTGTACTGCGCCACCAGCGCCTTCCAATCGTCCGCGCTGAGCTCGGTGTCGTTGAAATAGCCCTTGTCTTCCTTGGCGATCTCCAGCGCTTCCTCGAACAGGCCGTGGTCGAGGCCCATCACCACATCCGAGTACATCTGGATGAACCGGCGATAGCTGTCCCACGCGAAGCGCTCGTCCTCGGACACGCGCGCGAGCCCCTCCACCGTCTCGTCGTTGAGGCCGAGGTTCAGCACCGTGTCCATCATGCCCGGCATCGACACCCGCGCGCCCGAGCGGACCGAGACCAGCAGCGGATCGGCCACGTCCCCGAAGCGTTTTCCGGTGACCCGTTCGATATGCGCCACGCCGTCCGCCACTTCGGCGGTCAGGCTATCCGGAAACGCCTCTCTTTCATCGTAGAAGCGCGCGCACATCGCGGTGGAGATGGTGAAGCCGGGCGGCACCGGCAGGCCGATCGATGCCATTTCGGCCAGGTTCGCCCCCTTGCCGCCGAGCAGGTCCTTGTCGCCCGTACCGCCCTCCGCGGTGCCGCCTCCGAAGCGATAGACGTAGCGATCGGCGGTCTGAGGAGCAGTCATGCGGCGGTTCCTTGGGAGAGGCTTGGCAGGACGGTGGGGCGCGCCAGCTTCACACGCTTCACACTGTCCAGAGAGAAAAACGGGGAACCGCGAACTTTCATCCGTCGATCCGCGAAAAATCGGCGACCTGATGCACCGCGGCGCGGAAGCGCGCGAGCAAAGCGAGGCGCGCGGCGCGTTTGTCTTCGTTCCTATCGTTCACCGTCACCTCCTCGAAAAAGCGGTCGATCGGTTCGCGCAGGCTGGCCAGCGCGGCCATCGCCCCGGCAAAATCCTCCGCCGCGATGGCGGACGCGGCGCGGGTTTCGGCAAGGCCGAGCGAATCGATCAGTGCCTTTTCCGCATTTTCGGGCGTGTAGGACAGCGGTTTTTCTTCTCCCCTCCCGCCCGCGGGAGGGGCCGGGGGTGGGCCTGTATCGCTATCGTCGGACGCCTCGCTACGCTCGGCCCCACCCCTGGCCCCTCCCGCAAGCGGGAGGGGGACATCGCCCTCCTTCTTCAGGATATTCGCCGCGCGCTTGTACCCGGCCAGCAAGTCCGCGCCGTCGGCCGTCTCGACAAACGCCTGCAGCGCCTTGACCCGCGCGAGCAGGCGGACGAGATCATCCTCGCCGCCCAGCGCAAACACCGCGTCGATGAGGTCATGGCGGACGCCCGCCTCGCGCTGCTGGACTTTGAGGCGATCGGCGAAGAAGTCGACAACATCTTGCAAAACCGACCAGAGTAAGACGAACGCTAATCCGTCAGACTCATCGTCAGGCTGCCCTGATAACGCCGCGCGCATTTTAGCTCGCGCATCCGCAATGGTGAATTCGGCGTGAAAGCGTCGATCCCAAGTTTGGCTAATTGCATCTACCAGACTTAAGCGAAGGCCATTAGCTTCAATCAGTTGGATAACGCCTAGTCCAGCCCTTCGTAATGCGAAGGGATCCTTTGACCCTGTTGGTATCATTTGCTGTTCGAAGAATGAGAACAGCGTATCCAGCTTGTCCGCCAGACTCACCGCCACCGTCACCGGCGCGGTGGGCACTTCGTCGCCCTGCCCGACCGGCTTGTAATGATCGCGGATCGCAGCGGCGACGCGCGGGTCCAGGCCCTCGGCGGCGGCGTAATAGCCGCCCATCACGCCCTGCAATTCGGGGAATTCGCCGACCATCTCGGTCACCAGATCGGCCTTGCACAGCTCGGCGGCCTGCTGGGCGAGATCGGCGAGCTGCGCGCGCTCCAAATCCTCCCCGGAACGGGAAGGTGGCGCGGTGCCGCCAGGCACCGTGACGGAGGGGCCGGGACGCTCCCTATACGAAATCGGTGCTTCGGCCCTTCCACCCCCGCTTCGCGGCGGTCCCCCTCCCCGTTCCGGGGAGGATTTGACGATCCCCTCTTCCACCAGCCATCTTGCCAGCCTGGCCACCCGCTCCGCCTTGTCGGCGAGCGTGCCCAGCTGCTCGTGGAACACGATGTCCTGCAGCTTCTCGGCGTGGACGGCGAGCGGCGTCTTGCGATCCAGGTCCCAGAAGAATTTCGCGTCGGACAACCGCGCGGCGAGCACCTTCTCGTTGCCGGCCACCAGCGCCGCGCCGCCGTCCCGCGCGTCGATATTGGCGGTGCAGACGAAGGCGGGGGCGAGCAAATCCTCCCCAAGCTCGCTTGGGGAGGGGGACCACGAAGTGGTGGAGGGGTCTTCGGCCTGATGGGAAGAGTTTACCCCTCCACCATGCTGCGCATGGTCCCCCTCCCCCCGCTGCGCGCGAGGAGGATTTTTGGTGACGAAATATTTCTGGTTCACGCGTGCCGTCAGCTGGATCACCTCCTGTGGCACGTCGAGATACGCCGCGTCGAAGCGGCCGAGCAGCGGCACCGGCCATTCGGTGAGCCCGGCATTCTCCACCACCAGCCCCTCGTCGGCGACCAGTTCCAGCCTGGCCTTCGCCGCCGCCTTCGCCGCGCCGTCACGGACGATCGCCTCGCGCTCGGCCTGATCGACGATCACATGGCAGGCGCGCAGCTTCGCGATATAATCGTCGGCGCCGCCGATGGTGATCGGCCCGTCATGGTGGAAGCGATGGCCCACCGTATCGAAACCCGAGGCCACATCGCCGACTTCGCACTCCACCAGCTCCTCGCCGAAAATCGCGACGATACCTTGCAGCGGGCGGACCCATTTCAGGCTCTCGGTGCTCTCCGACGCCGCGCCCCAGCGCATCGACTTGGGCCAGCTGAACGCGCGGATGATCGCCGGGATTGCCTCGGCCAGCACGTCCCTGGTCGCCCGCCCCGGCGTGTCGATCACCGCGAATAGCACTTGTCCGCCCTTCTTGTCCTCGCGCTCGACCAGCTGGTCGCGGGTCAGGCTGACGGAGCGCAGAAAGCCCTCGATCGCCTTGTCCGGCGCATCGGCACGCGGCCCCTTGCGTTCTTCAGACACTGCCTGCGTTTCATCGGCCAACCTCTTGGCGATCAACGCCAATCGGCGCGGTGTGGAATAGACGGCAATGCTGTCAGCGTTCAGCCCCGCCTCACCGATCTGCTGCCGGAACAGTTTGTCCAACTCCCGCCGCGCAGCGGCCTGCATCCGCGCCGGAATTTCTTCCGACCGCAATTCGAGCAGAAAATCGGTCACGACAAAACCCCTTCGCGTCTTCGCGTCTTCGCGTGAACCAAATCAATCTCACGCGAAGACGCGAAGACGCGAAGAAGGGACAGGCTTGCCTGCGGCGCTAGGATACTCACGCCGCCCACCCGTTGCGTTCCATATGCGCCTGGCATGCGCCTTTCGCCAGATCGCGGACGCGGCCCATATAGGCCTGGCGTTCGGCGACCGAGATGACGCCGCGCGCCTGCAGCAGGTTGAATATGTGGCTGGCCTTGACCGCCTGCTCATAGGCCGGGATCGGCAATTTGGCGGTGAGGCAATTTTCGGACTCGGCCGTGGCCTTGCGGAACAGATCGAACAGCGCCTCGGTGTTGGCATGTTCGAAATTCCACGCGCTCATCTGCTTCTCATTGTCCAGGAAGACATCGCCGTAAGTGACGCCGTTTCCGTTAAAGTCCAGATCGTAGACGCTGTCGACATTCTGGATATACATGGCCAACCGCTCCAACCCGTAGGTCAACTCGCCCGACACCGGCTTGCAGTCGTAACCGCCCATCTGCTGGAAATAGGTGAACTGCGTCACTTCCATGCCGTCGCACCAGACTTCCCAGCCCAGGCCCCAGGCGCCGAGCGTGGGGCTCTCCCAGTCATCCTCGACGAAACGGATATCGTGGAGCAGCGGATCGATGCCGATCGCAGTCAGGCTGCCCAGATAGAGCTGCTGCAGATTGTCCGGCGAAGGCTTCAGGATCACCTGATACTGGTAATAATGCTGCAGCCGGTTGGGGTTCTCGCCATAGCGACCGTCGGTCGGGCGGCGGCAGGGCTGCACGAAAGCGGCGCGCCACGGATCGGGGCCGAGCGCGCGCAGCGTGGTCGCGGTGTGAAACGTCCCCGCACCCATCTCAAGATCATAGGGCTGCAGGATCAGACAACCCCGATCGCTCCAATATTTATGAAGCGTCAGGATCATTCGCTGAAAGCACATCGGTCTTTCCGGCGGCTTTCCGGACGGTGTATCGGCGGCGGCCACTCTTGTCCTTTCGCAGGCGCGAGATGAAACGGACGCCCGCCTTGGCTGATGCCCCGGTGCCGGTCAAGCCGGGCAGCGAACCGAGGGCTCCGCCATCGCTACTGGTCAGCTGGGCATGACCTTTTGTAAGGGGTTATTGACACAGTCAGCGAATCATGACAAACAGTCAGGGATAGCTGACATTCGTCAGTCCATATATCCGAGGAGGGCGATTTGTCGTACGATCCCTATGCTCCGACCGAGAAGGAGCGTTCTTATGCGTTTTTCGTAGCCTGGATCGGGTTGGTAATCAGCCTGCTGGTTCTCGCCACGCGTTTCTTCCCGATCTGGGCCAGTGTTCAACTGTTGCTAATGCTGGCGCTGGGCTGCCTTCTGGTCGTATTCACTATGACCCGGCGGATGGACGATTATTTCAATGCGCTGCGCAATGTCGGACTTGGCTGGGGGCTGTCAGTCATCGGCTTGTGGCTGGCCGCGAGCGGACTGGTGGCCGTCTTCAACCTGAGCCACCATGGCGGTTTCATGCTGGCTTCCGACGGTCGACTGCCCAGGCAGGATTATGGACTGCCGCCTTTGCTGCACGATGCGCAGTTGCTGGCCATCCTCGCGAGCATCGGATTCTTCTCGGGCTTCCTTTTTGCGCGACTCCGCGACCGATGAAAAATCGTCTCATAGCGCTGCGCGTCGAGCGTGAATGCACGCCAGACGGATTCGAAAGGCAGGTATGATGGGCAGATTCGACTATTTAAGGCTGATGGATATCGCGAGCCTATTGTTCGTGCCGATTGCTGTCCTCGGCATCGCCGATGTGGCGGGGGTCGAATATGGCGACGACGTCGTCGATACCGCGCTTGCCGTCATGGCGCTGCTCTGGTGGTTGCTCGCGTTTCACCTGGTATCGACGGGGCCGAAGCGCGACGAATTCATCCGGTCATGTTGGCATTCCGCCGCTGGCACGACGATGAAGGCATTGCTGACATTGCCGCTTCTGAGCCTCATCATCGCCGCTTTCACGGAAGGACTGATCGCGGGATTTCGCGGCGGGCCGGACGATGGCACGACCTGGCTGGACGCGATGAGCGCGGGCGATACCATCACAGCGTTCTGGCTGCTACTATTCGCCGTTTTTCTGACGAGCTTCCAGATCGCTCGCTTCCGGGGCCCGAAGTGAAGAACCGCCTCAGAGTGCTGCGCGCCGAACGCGAATGGAGCCAGGCGCAACTTGGCGCCGAACTCGACGTCTCGCGTCAAGCGGTGAACGCGATTGAGACGGGCAAATATGATCCCTCGCTGCCGCTGGCGTTCAAGATCGGGCGGTTGTTCGGACAAAGCATAGAGGAGATTTTCGATGACGGATATGGGAGTGAAGCAAATGACGGATGAGAATGGCAGGACCGCGATAATCCGGGTGACGATCATCGTCCTGTGTTGCCTGGCAATCATTTTCCTGCTGGGCGTGGCCGGTGGCTTTATCGCCGTGCAGATTGAAAATAACGAGGGGATCGGCGCGCAAAGCGCGGCGATCCTTGCCGGGCTCGGGCTTCTCTCGGCCGGAACCATCGGCGTGCTGGCGCGGATGCTGAATACGAACACCGATGCCGAACCGCCGACCGCCAAAGAGCGGCTGAATCGCAATATGCTGATCGGCTGCGGATTGCTCGGCGGGCTCATGGGCGCCGCGCTGCAGGCATTTGGCGGACCCGATGCGATTTTCTCCAACGACTCGCTTTCACCGGTTTTTGCCGTCGCCCTTGTCCTTGTCACCGGCGGACTGCTGCCGGTCGTCAGTTGGTACTGGCATCGGCATGCAACCGACGAGCAGGAGGCCGAAGCCTATAAGCTCGGCGCGCTGGGCGGCATCTATGTTTATATGATCGGCGCGCCTTCCTGGTGGTTCCTGTGGCGCGGCGGGTTGGCTCCCAAGCCCGACGGTATTGCGATTTACTTCATCACCGTCTTCACCGTCGGCCTTGTTTGGCTGTGGCGCAAATATCGCTGATCCGCGCCACGCGAACCGGCGATGCCAGATTTTTCGAGCATCGACCGACCACCCCTCCTATCTTCCTTTCCTTCAATGGAGTAAGTTCATGACCCGTTTTCTTCGCAAGATTGTGCTGACCGGCACCTTCGGGCTCGCTACGCTCGGCCTCTCCCCCGCCGCCGCTCAGGAGGACGCCGCTCCCGTCGTGGAAGTGGCGCCCCAGGCTGCGGTCGACGCCGCCGCGACGACGATCGCTGCCGATCCGGCGCTCTGGCTGGTCGAGGACGAAGACACAAAAATCTATCTGTTCGGCACGGTGCACTTGCTGAAACCCGGCCTGCAATGGTTCGACGGGGCGGTAAAAACCGCGTTCGACAGCGCGGATACAGCGGTGTTCGAGGTGCTGCCCGGAGACGATCAGGCGGCGACCATCGCCACTTTCCAGCGGCTCGGCACGGACGTAACCGGCACCAAGCTGCGCGACCGGCTGGAGGGCGCGGACCGCACGCAATATGAGGCCGCGATGACCGCGCTAGGTATCCCCTCACCGACCTTTGACAGTTTCGAGCCATGGATGGCGACCATGAACCTGTCGCTGCTGACCTTTGCCAAGGCCGGGTTCGAACCCGATCAAGGCGTCGAGCAGGTGCTGCAGGCCAAGGCTAAAGTCGCCGACAAGTCGATGATCGGGCTGGAGACGATCGAAGAGCAACTGGGTTTTCTCGACACGCTGCCAATGACCAGCCAGGTGCAGTGGCTGAACGAGACCGTCGACACGCTGCCCGAAGCCGAAACGGCGCTGGATGAGATGGTGACCGACTGGGCCGGCGGCGAACCTGAAAAGCTCGCCGATCTGCTCAACGAAGGGATGAGCGATCCGGAGCTGCGCGCCGCCATGCTGACGCGGCGTAACGCGAACTGGGCGAAGTGGATCGATCGGCGCCTGGCGACGCCCGGCACCGTGTTTCTGGCGGTGGGATCAGGGCATCTGGCGGGCGAGGACAGCGTGCAGCAGCAGCTCGCGCAATATGGTGTGGAGGCGAAGCGGATCGAATAGGGTATTTTTCGGCGTGGGGAGCGGTGCGAACCCGCCCCTTTGCATTTGTTCGAAACCCAACACATCATGAACGCGCCCATGCGTTTCCTGACCGCCCTGACCGCCCTGTTCGCCGTGATCGCGCTCGCCTCCTGTGCGGGCGGCCACCCGGCCTATGATGTCGATCCGCATGCCCGCCCCGCCCTGTGGGAGATCGACGATGCCGACGGCATGCCCCATGGCTATCTGTTCGGCACCGTTCATCTGCTGCCCAAAGGCGTCGACTGGCGGAGCGACCGGCTGACCGCCGCGATGGACCGGTCCGACGCGCTGGTGATCGAGGTGCTGGGGGCCGACGATGCCCGGAAACTGGCCGGCGCGTTCAAGCATCTCGCCTTTTCCCCGGGCTTGCCGCCGGTCGCGGCGCGCCTGCCCGCCGATCTGCGCGACGAGCTGGACCGCGCGAAGGAAGGGATCGGAATGGCCGGCCTCATGCTGAACGGGATGGAAAGCTGGGCCGCTGCGCTGACGCTGGCTTCCGCGCAGCACGAGAAGCTCGGGCTCGACCGTGCGCAAGGCGTCGAAACCAGGCTGCAGGTGCGCTTTGCCGCACAGAAGAAACCGATCCGCGGGCTCGAATCGATCGACGAGCAGCTCGGCGCGTTCGACCGGCTGCCTGAGCCCGAACAGCGGCGGATGCTGAAAGACGTGGTGTCCGACACGTCCGATGTGCGCGCCGAATTCGAACGGCTGCTTCGGGCCTGGGCGAGCGGGAACGAGGACGTGCTGACCGAAGCCTCGCAGGGCGGGATGATGGACGCGCCGAACATCCGCGAGGCGGTGCTGGTCGCGCGCAACCGGATTTGGGCGGCGCGCGTCGATGCCATGTTGAAGCGCGGTGAAACACCCTTCGTCGCGGTCGGCGCGGGCCATCTGGTTGGGCCGGACAATGTGCGCGAGATGCTGGAGGCGAAGGGCTATCGGGTGAAGCGGGTGCAGTGAAGGCCTGGTGGCAACGGTGAGGATGTCCAAATATTCACCGTCATCCCGAGCGTGATCCGGGATCCAGGACGGCATAGCACTGCCGCTGGGTCCTGGATTCCGGGTCAAGCCCGGAATGACGTCGTTCCTAAAATCGGCAAAGTGCCGAGGCGTGGCCAGTTCCCCACCCTTGCCTTCCCCGCCCCCCGCGCCTATAGCGCGCCGCTTGCCGGGCATATTCATCCCTGGAGGGTGCCGGGCGCGAACCAATTGGAGATATAATAATGAGCGATCAGCTGACCCTGTCGGCCGAAGCGCGCGAACGGGCGGGCAAGGGAGCCTCCCGTGCCCTGCGCCGCGAAGGCCGCGTTCCCGCCGTCGTCTACGGCAACAAGAAAGACGCCCTGTCCATTCATGTCGGCGAGAAGGAACTGAACAAGCTCCTGATGACCGGCCATTTCATGAACAGCGTGATCGAGGTGACCACCGACGGAGCCACCGAGCGCACGCTGCCCAAGGACGTCCATTTCGATCCGGTCAGCGATCGTCCGATGCATGTGGATTTCCTGCGCCTCGACAAGAATTCGAAGATCGACGTCAATGTCCCCGTGGTGTTCGTGAACGAGGAAGCTTCCCCAGGCCTGAAGCGCGGCGGCGTGCTCAACGTCGTACGCCACGAGCTCGAACTGCTCTGCGCCTCGGACAAGATTCCCGGCGAGATCGCAATCGACGTCGCCGGCCTGGAAGTCGGCGATTCGATCCATATTTCGGCACTCCAGCTTCCCGAGGGCTCGGAAAGCGCGATCACCGACCGCGATTTTACCATCGCCACGATCGTCGCTCCGTCCGCGCTCAAGAGTTCCGACGAGGGCGAGAGCGACGACGAGGTCGCCGAGACCGAGGTCACCGAGCAGAATGCCGACACCGTCGAAGGCGAAGACGGCGAGGCAGCGGCCAAACCGTCCGAATGAGCCTGTCGGGCTTCAAATTGATGTTTGGGGCGGCAGCGATGCTCGCCGCCCCGATCGCCATGGTTCCCATGCCCGCCGCGGCGCAGACCGCCGAGCCCACGCCGCAGAGCGATTTCAGCTGCTTCGTGCTGCTCGCAGTGCGCCGCGCGGGCTATATCGCGAACGACCAGGTTCCGGCGGATCAGAAGGCGGTAATCGTGCGCAATCTGGACGTGGTCATGTCCTTCTATCAGGGACGCGTCAGCCAATATTCGACGCGCGGCGCGCTGCAATTGTTCAACAACGCCCGCACCGTCGTCTCGCAAATGACGAACGAGCAGCGCGAGGAGCAGGCCAAGGCCTGCGCGCGGCTGTACAGCGCGGTGGACGAGACTACCCAGAAGATGGGCCAGGGCGTGGATCCGGCCCCTCGTTGAGGCGTGCCGTCCGCTGAGCCGGGAGAAATATCATGCAGCTTTGGGTCGGCCTCGGCAATCCGGGCCCGCGCTACGCGCTGCATCGCCACAATATCGGCTTCATGGCACTGGACGCCGTATCCGAGCTGCACGATTTCCCCGCGCCTTCGAAAAAGTTCGCCGGCTGGCTGGTGGAGGGGCGGTTCGGATCGGAAAAAATCCTGCTGCTGAAGCCCGCCACGTTCATGAACGAGAGCGGGCAAAGCGTCGGTCAGGCGATGCGCTTCTACAATCTGGAGCCTGCGCACGTCACCGTGTTCCACGACGAGCTCGATCTCGAGGAATTCCGGCTGAAGGTAAAAACCGGCGGCGGCCATGCCGGGCATAACGGCCTGCGCTCGATCGACGCGCATATCGGCCCCGATTTTCGCCGCGTGCGCATCGGCATCGGCCACCCAGGCGTCAAGGAACGCGTCACCGGCCATGTGCTGGGCAATTTCGCCAAGGTGGAGATGGACGATCTGGCCGATATGCTGGGCGCGATCGGCGCGGAAGCCGAATGGCTCGCGCGCGGCGACGATGCGCGGTTCATGAACGAAGTGGCGCTGAGGATGCAGGCTTGATTCCCTCTCTCCTTCAGGGGAGAGGGTTAGGGAGGGGGGCGCGGCCCCCTTTCACATCATTATCAAACAACGGGTCGGCGGAGACTTCCCCTCTCCCCGGCCCTCTCCCCTAAAGGAGACAGGGAGTAAATCATGGGTTTCAAATGCGGTATCGTCGGACTGCCCAATGTCGGCAAGTCCACGCTGTTCAATGCGCTGACCGAGACGCAAGCGGCGCAGGCGGCGAACTATCCTTTCTGCACGATCGAGCCGAATGTCGGCCAGGTCGCGGTGCCGGACACGCGGCTGCAGACGATTGCGGGCATCGCGAACAGCGCCAGGATCATCGAGACGCAGCTCGCCTTCGTCGATATCGCCGGGCTGGTGCGCGGCGCCTCGACCGGCGAAGGGCTCGGCAACCAGTTCCTCGGCAATATCCGGGAAGTGGATGCCATCGTCCACGTGCTACGCTGCTTCGAGAACGACGACATCCAGCATGTCGAGAACAGGGTCGATCCGATCGCCGATGCCGAGACGGTGGAGACCGAGCTGATGCTCGCCGATCTGGAAAGCCTGGAAAAACGCGTGCCCGGCCTACAGAAAAAGGGCCAGTCGGGCGACAAGGAGGCCAAGGCCGCCGCCGCCGTGCTGACCAAGGCGCTCGATCTGCTGCGCGATGGCAAGCCCGCGCGGCTCACCGAGCCCGCCGATGACGAGGAAAAGCGGCTGTTCGCGCAGGCGCAGCTGCTGACGGCAAAACCCGTCCTCTACGTCTGCAATGTCGAGGAAGACGCCGCCGCCGAGGGCAACGCGTTCAGCGCGCGGGTGTTCGAAAAGGCAAAGGCCGAGGGCGCCGAGGCGGTGATCGTCTCGGCCGCGATCGAAAGCGATCTGGTCGGCATGGACATGGCCGAAAAGCTGGAATTCCTCGCCGAGATGGGCCTCACCGAAACCGGCCTCGCGCGCATCATCCGCGCCGGCTACGAGCTTTTGAACCTGCAGACATTCTTCACCTGCGGTCCCAAGGAAGCGCGCGCCTGGACGGTGCACAAGGGCGCGCGCGCGCCCGAGGCGGCGGGCGAAATCCACAGCGATTTCCAGCGCGGCTTCATCCGCGCCGAGACCATCGCCTATGCCGATTATGTCGAATATCGAGGCGAAGCCGGCGCGCGCGAACACGGCCGCCTGCGCCAGGAGGGCAAGGACTATCTGGTGCAGGACGGCGACGTGATGCTGTTCAAGTTCAACGTCTGAAGCGAACCGCGCCGCGGTCCGATTTACGATCAGGGTTCGATCGCGAGCATCTGCACTTCGGTGCCGATATTGTAGACCGCCGTCGATCTGTCCGCCTGCGGCACGACGCGAAACTTGTTCGCGTAGATCGGAATCGCGGCCTTGGTCCAGCTCACCCCGCCATCCACGGTTTGATATCCACCGAGCGACGTGCCGACCCAGCCATGGTCCGCATCGACGAAGCCGATCCCGAGTTCGATCGCCTTGCCGTCCTCGACGAACGGCATTTCGGTCCAGCTCAGGCCACCGTCGACGGTCTTGATGACCACTTTGTGCGGATTGTCCTGATCGTAGCTCATCACCGTGCCGTAGCCGATCCGCTCGGTCGGCCAGGACATCTTCCAGATGAGTTCGCCCGGCCGGTCGGCGCGATAGACTTCGCTCCAGTGCGCGCCGCCGTCCCGCGTCATCAGGATTTGCGCGTTGGCGGTCTTCACGTCGCTGGCGCTGGAAGCGGCGACGAAGCCGGTCTGCGCGTCGAAAAAATGCACGTCCAGGATCATGCTCGTCCAGGGGCCCATGTCGATCACCGACCAGCTCCGGCCGCCATCGAGCGAACGGATCATCCCCGCCGGCCCGCCGACGCGGCCCGCCGCGCTGATGATCGTGCGCGGCTCCAGCCTGCCCTGATAGATCGACTGCGTTTTCAGCACGTCGATCGCGCATATGCCGGCGACATGCGCGCCGCCGAGATCGACCGGCGTCCAGCTCTTGCCGCCATCGTCCGTACGGTAGAGCGGCACATCGTCCGTTACGCCGGGATAATAGCCGGGGCCGATATTGCCGATGAAGCCGGTGTTCGCATCGACGAAGCCGAGCGCACGGATGAAGGTGCCGGGATGGGAGCTTATCTTCGCCCAGCTTTCGCCGCCGTCGCCGGTGGCAAACAGATCGCCTTGCCCGGTACCATACCAGCCGTGCCTCGGATCGGCGAAGCTGATATCATCGCGCTTTCCGCGAAACGCCTCGGTCGGCAAGGTCCGCCATGCGGCGGCGGCGATGGCGGCATCGGAGAATTCGGGCGCGGCGGGCGCGTCCGCCGTACCCTTCGCCGCCATATCGCCTGTAGCAGCGCATCCGCCGCAAAAGATGGCGATCGCCAGAAGCGAAATTCGAACGGCTCGATAGGGCATTCTCGTCTCCCGTTTCCTCAACTTGGCCTTAAGCTAGCACAGCGTATGATATGGGCAAACCGGCAAGGATCGCTATTTTTCATGCAAGCGACTTTCGTCCGTCACCAAGCGCTGGCATAAGAATGGTCATGCTCGCCGATCTCCGTTTTGCCGCCCCCCGCCTCGCAGCCCCCCGCCTCGCAGCCATAGTCCTGCTGTGTTTGGCCCAGGCCGCACTCGCTCAGGGAGCGGAGACCTTGGGAGCGCAAGCCCAAGGGACGGAAACCGAGCAACCACAGACGCCGGTGATCCTGATCTCAATCGATGGCTATCGCGCGGATTATTCGGATCGCGGGATCAGCCCGAATATCGCCGCGATCGCGGCCGAAGGCGCCAGCGCTCCGATGCGGCCGAGCTTTCCAACCAAGACCTTTCCCAACCACTACACGCTCGTGACCGGCCTTCGGCCCGATCGTAACGGCATTGTCGGCAATACGATGATCGATCCGCGCCGGCCGAACGCGATGTTCAGCCTGGGCGATCCCCACCAGTCGCTCGATCCTTTCTGGTGGGACGAGGCCGAGCCAATCTGGGTCACCGCCGAAAAACAGGGTGTGCGCACCGCCACCATGTTCTGGCCGGGCAGCGAGGTTGCGATCCACGAAATGCGGCCCCAGGATTGGCAGCGCTTCGACCAGAACGTGACCGGGCGTCAGCGGGTCAACGCGGTGCTGGACTGGATGCGCCGCCCCGCCGACATTCGTCCACGCTTCGTGACGCTCTATTTCGATACCGTGGACACCGCGGGCCACCGCTTCGGTCCCGACAGCGAAGAGGTCAACGCCGCGATCAGGGATGTCGACGGCGAGATCGGCTATCTGCGCGAAGGGCTACGCGTTATTGGCGTGAAGGCGGACCTTGTCCTCGTTGCCGACCATGGCATGCGCGCGACCGACGATGCTCGCGTGATCCAACTCGCCGATATACTCGACCTCAAAAGCTTCATCCTGGTTGAGGGCGGGCCTTATGCCGCGATCGAGCCCGCCGCGGGCACCGACGACATCGTCTATGACGCGCTGCTGAAACGACACGATCATATGGATTGCGCGCGCAAGGAAAAGCTTTCTGAGCGGCTGCATTATGGCAGAAACCCGCGCGTCGCCGCGATCATCTGCATCGCCGATCCGGGCTGGACCATATTGGCGGGCGATCCGCCCTATCCCGTCAAGGGCGGCGCGCATGGTTATGACAATGAAGACCCGCAAATGCTGGCGCTGTTCGCGGCGAGCGGGCCGGACATCAACGGCAAGGCGCCGGGCACGTTCGACAATGTCGATATCTATCCGCTGCTGGCCCGGCTGATCGGCATCACGCCGCTCGCCAATGACGGTCGCGACGCGCTGGCCAAGGCGATCGTGCGCAAATGATGCTTGCATCCGGCCGCGGTTCTTCGGAAGGATCGCGCCCATGCAATATTATGAGGACCTGATCGTCGGCGCCAAACGCAGCTTCGGCCGCTATGAAGTGACCCGCGAGGAGGTGATGCGCTTTGCCGAAGCCTATGATCCGCAACCCTTCCATCTCGACGACGAGGCGGCGGCGGGGACTTATTTCGGGCGGCTGTCGGCGAGCGGATGGCATAGCTGCGCGATGACGATGCGCATGATGGTCGACAGCTGGAAAAACGAGGCGCAGGCTTCGCTCGGATCGCCGGGAATCGACGAACTGCGCTGGCTGCGCCCGGTTTACCCTGGAGATATATTGCGGGTGGAAAGCGAACTGATCGAGAAGCGCCGCTCCGCCTCCCGGCCCGACATGGGCATTACCAAAAGCCGCCAGACGACGTTCAATCAAAAGGACGAGCCGGTGATGACCATGCTCAGCAACGGCCTGATCAAGGTGCGCGATCCTGACAGCGCGCAATAACCGCCCTCACCCGCCGCAGCTGTAGACCCCTTGCGGATATTCCTGCTCGGCGCCTTCGGTGATGACCGTCATCGTCGCGGGCCAGCTCTGCGCGGCCATCTTCGCCCCTGCGGCCGCGCTGCCGGGCGTGGGCGTTCCCGCCGGCATGACCGGAGCGGGAACGGCGACATTGTCCTCGCGTACCACGGTAATGGTGAGACCCTGACGATTCTGAAAGGCGGGGCCTTCAGTGAGATAATTATAGCCGCCGTCGCGCATCGCATCGAGCGATTGCACGCCGCCGGGCAACCGCACCACCGCCCTGGGACGCGAGTTGACACCGAGCGGGGCGGCCGCGACGAGCAGGATCTGGTTCGCGGCGGAAGTAAAGTCGCAGCCGCGACCCGGCTCGATCGAGGCGCCGAAATCGCCCTTCGTCACCGCCCCCAGATTGAGCGATGCGGCTGCGCTTTGCGGTAATCGGGCATTTGTCGCAGCCGGCGCCGCGGGCGCGCCCGAATTGACCTGGTCCAGCTCGGCCACGCTGTGATCGGGCTGGAACTCGTCGACCGGGACCGTATCGGCGCAGGCCGCGAGCAACAACGGAGCGGCGGCAATGGCGTAAAGATATTTCATAGTGCAGGAGATAGCCGTCCGGCCCATGTTTTTAAAGCGCCGATGGTTCGAGGCGTGCCCTGAGGGGGCAGGACCTAGTTCACGCGCCGCAGCTCCACCGGCCGCCATCATAGCTCACATCGCGTCCGTCCTCGATCGCCACATGCAGCGATGCTGGCCAAACGGTGGACTCCACCCCTTCGCGCCTTCCCTCGCCGCTTGCACGCTGGATCGAAGCGCTGATTCCGCCGCTGTGAAACGACGCACCCTCGCGCAGCAGTGCATAGCCGCCGACCCGGTCGGTCCTCAGCGTGCGGAAATCGCCATTCACTTTCACCAGCCCCTTGCCCTTGGCCGCGCTGTCGTCGGGCGCGCTGGCGGCGAACAGATTGCGCCCGTCGGAGCTGGTGAAATTGCAGCTCAGCCCCGCATCGAGACGGTTTTCATAGTCCGCATACACCAGCGGTTCCAGCACAACCGGCCGTTCTTTCGCGGTCGGCGGCGCATCGGCGGGCGCGTAATGATTGGCCTTGTCCGCGTCGGTCGCGTCATCGCCGCCCGAACAGGCGCCGAGCGCGAGTGAGAACGCCGCCAAAAATACGATTTTCGAATGGCTTGTCACCATTACTTCCTTCCGTTTCTATCTTTTCTGCTATCGATATCGGGAGCCAATAGACTGGAATTGTGACAATATAGAACCCGATCGCCGCTCATTTTCGGCCGAACAGCTTCTCGATGTCGTTGTGGCCGAGCTTTACCCAGGTCGGACGACCGTGATTGCATTGGCCCGAGCGGGGCGTGGCCTCCATGTCGCGCAGCAGGCGGTTCATTTCGGCGACGCCCAGCACGCGGCCCGCGCGCACCGAGCCGTGGCAGGCGATGGTCGCGGCGACATGATCGATGCGCTCTTTCAGGCTCAGCGCCTCGTCATAGGCGGCCAGTTCGTCTGCCAGATCCTCGATCAGCCCGCGCACATCGCCGTCGCCCAGCATGGCGGGAACGGCGCGCACCAGCATCGCGCCGGGGCCGAACCGCTCGAGCTCGAGCCCAAAGGCGCTGAGTTCCTCGGCGCGCGCCTTGAGCCGGTCGCAGCCGGTTTCCTCGATCTCGATCACTTCGGGCATCAGCAGCCGCTGCGCCGGAACGTCGCCTTCGCCCGCCATCGCGCGCATTCGTTCGAGCACCAGTCTTTCATGCGCAGCGTGCTGGTCGACGATGACCAGCCCGTCCTCGGCCTCGGCAACGATATAGGTCTTGGCCACCTGCCCCCGCGCGACGCCGAGCGGATGGCTGGCGGCGGCGGGCACTGCCTCGGTCGCGACTTCAGCGCGGCCCATCGGCGCGGCGAAGGGGGTGCGCGGTTCGTGGAAGGCGCTGGAACTCCCCTCCCGCTCGCGGGAGGGGTCGGGGGTGGGCGCGAGCGAAGCGAGCTCCGACATCGCGGTCGCCGAACCCAGCATTGAGCCGGGTCCGCCGAAGCCCACCCCTAACCCCTCCCGCAGGCGGGAGGGGGAAAAGAAGGTTGCGTCCGGAGCCTCGCGCACCGGCTCCTGTCGCCACAGCGCCTCCGCCCCCGCCGCCGCATGGCTGATGCTGCGGAACCCCGCCGCCTCCAGCGCGCGCCTCAGCCCGGACACGATCAGCCCGCGGATCATTTGCGGATCGCGAAAGCGCACCTCGGTCTTGGCCGGATGGACATTCACGTCGACCGCGTCCGGCGGCACGTCGAGAAACAGCGCCAGCACGGCATGACGATCGCGCGCCAGCATGTCGGCATAGGCCCCGCGCACCGCGCCGGTGAGGAGCCGATCCTTCACCGGACGACCGTTGACGAATAGATATTGATGATCGCCCACGCCGCGATTGAAGGTCGGCAGGCTGGCGACCCCGCCCAGCACCACGCCGTCGCGCTCCAGATCGACGGCCACGCTGTTTTCCGCCAGCCCTGGCGTGGTCAGCGCGGCGACGCGTTCCGGCCCGCTCATGCCCGGCTGCACGGCGAGCGTGCGCCGCCCGTCATGATCGAGCGTGAAGCCGATCTCGGGCCGCGCCATCGCGAGCCGCTTCACGATGTCGAGCGCGGCGGCATATTCGGAGCGCGGAGTGCGCAGGAATTTGCGCCGCGCGGGCACCTTGGCAAACAGTTCCTCCACCCGCACCCGCGTGCCCAGCGGAATCGCGGCCGGCCCCTCGCCTGCCGGCCTGCCATGATCGACGATCCTGCTCCAGCCGTCGTCGCCCTTGCCTTCGCTGGCGGACGGGCGGCTCTCTATTGTCAGCCGCGCGACCGAAGCGATCGACGGCAACGCCTCGCCGCGAAAGCCGAGCGTTTCGACGAGTTCCAGTGCGTCGGTGTCGCCGAGCAGGCTTTCGGGCAGCTTCGACGTGGCGTGCCGTTCGAGCGCCAGTTCCATCTCGGCGCGGTTCATGCCGCAGCCATCGTCGGCCACCTCGATCAGGCCAAGACCCCCGCTGCCCAGCCGGATCGCGATGTTCGTCGCGCCCGCGTCGATGGCGTTCTCGACGAGCTCCTTGAGCGCGCTGGCGGGTCGCTCAACCACCTCGCCGGCGGCGATGCGGTTGACGAGGGATTCGGGAAGCCTTCTTATTGACATGGGGGGCGATCTATACGAAGCGCACGCAGCAGGCGACTCCCTATAGCGCGACTTCATGCTACGCTGCCCACAACGGCGGCGAAATCCTGTTATAGGGACCGTCAACAGGGACCCGCCCATCCAAGGCACAGGACAAGACATGTTTTTCAGCCGGCTCTTCAAATTCAACTCGCACGACATGGCGATCGACCTCGGCACCGCCAATACGGTGGTCTATGTCCGCGGTCAGGGCATCGTCTTGAACGAGCCGTCGGTGGTCGCGATCGAGACGGTTCAAGGCATCAAGAAAGTTCGCGCCGTCGGCGACGACGCCAAGATGATGATGGGCAAGACCCCCGATTCGATCGAGGCGATCCGCCCGCTTCGCGACGGCGTGATCGCGGACATCGACGTCGCCGAACAGATGATCAAGCATTTCATCACCAAGGTCCACGGCAAGCGCCGCATGTTCAGCTATCCCGAGATCGTGATCTGCGTCCCCTCGGGCTCGACTTCGGTCGAGCGCCGCGCGATCCGCGACGCGGCGAGCAATGCGGGGGCAAGCGAGGTATTCCTGATCGAGGAACCGATGGCCGCGGCGATCGGCGCCGACATGCCGGTGACCGAGCCGATCGGCTCGATGGTCGTCGATATCGGCGGCGGCACCACCGAAGTCGCCGTGCTGTCGCTGCGCGGCCTGGCCTACACCACTTCGGTGCGCACCGGCGGCGACAAGATGGACGAGGCGATCGTCTCCTATGTCCGTCGCCACCACAACCTGTTGATCGGCGAGGCCACGGCCGAGCGGATCAAGAAGGAATATGGCATCGCCCGCGCGCCCGCCGACGGCATCGGCCAGACCATCCACATCAAGGGGCGTGATCTGGTCAACGGCGTGCCCAAGGAAATCGCCATCAATCAGGGCCAGATCGCCGAGGCGCTGGCCGAACCGATCGGCACGATCGTGGAGGGCGTGCGCATCGCGCTGGAAAACACCGCGCCGGAACTGGCCGCCGACATCGTCGATCAGGGCATCGTGCTCACCGGTGGCGGCGCGCTGATGGCGGGTCTCGACGAGCAGCTGCGCGACGAAACCGGTCTTCCCGTTACCGTCGCCGAGGATCCGCTCACCTGCGTCGCCATCGGCACCGGGCGCGCGATGGAGGATCCGATCTTCCGGGGGGTTCTGACCACCGCCTGAGCCAGGTCCGCGTAACGTACAGGGGAGTAGTATCATGGCCCCGCCGCTAGGCCGGCGTCCGGGTTTTTCCCGCAAGGCGCAATATGGCATTTTTGCCGGATATGTCCTGGCCGTCGTCGGCGCGCTGGGCGGGTTGTTGCTGCTCGCCATTTCACTGATCGACCCGGCCGGTTTTTCCGCGCTGAAGTCGATCGGGCGCGAAGCCACCGCACCGGTCGCCGAGGGCGTCGACGGCGGACGCCGCGCGGTCGGCGGCGTAGGCGGCGCGATCGCCGCCTATGTCAATGCCGGACGTAAGAATGACGAGCTTCAGCGCCAGGTCGACGCCTATCGCGCCGAGCTGATCAAGGCGCGCTCGCAGGAGCGCGAAATCGAGCGGCTGCGCGCAATGCTGGGCCTGACGCAGGCGAACGCCGAAGAGGTCGCGGTCGGCCGGGTGATCAGCTCCAGCGCCTCGTCCACCCGGCGCCTCGCCACGCTCTCGATCGGCTCGCGCCGCGGTATCGGCCCGGGCCAGCCGGTGCGCAGTCCCAAGGGGCTGGTCGGCCGCATCCTCGATGTCGGACCGGGCACGGCGACGATCCTGTTGATCACCGATCCGGAAAATGTCGTGCCGGTGCGCCGCGCGAGCGACGGCCTGCCCGCCTTTTCGACCGGCCTTGCCGACGGCAATGTCGAAATCCGCGCAATCAATGCCGGGCAGAATCCGTTTCGCGCGGGCGACGTGCTGGTGACCAGCGGCAATGGCGGGCTTTACGCGCCCGACATTCCGGTGGCGCAGGTGCTGCGCCTGACACCCGACGGCGCGATTGCCCGCCCCTTCGCGCAGCCCGCCGATACCAGCTACGCCATGGTCCAGCGCGTGTTCGTGCCGGCCGAGACGCCCACGGCGGCGGCCCAAGCTCCGGGCGATCTGCCTCAGATCGACTCGCCGGGGCCCTGAGGTGAGCGCGTGAAGAATAAAGTCATCAAGTCCTATCCGCAGGCCAGAAGGCGGCGTTATCGCTCGCGCCTGTACCGCCGCAACTCGCCGCTAAAGGCCAATCTCGTCCCCATCCTCTCGGTGCTGATCGCCTCGCTGGTCACCACCTTGCCGATCCTGCCGAGCCTGCCGCTGCTGCCACCGCTGGGCCTGATGATGCTGGTCGCCTGGCGCCAGCTCCGGCCCGTGCTGTGGCCCTTGTGGATCGGCTTCCCGCTCGGCCTGTTCGACGATATGTTTTCCGGCCAGCCGGTCGGCAGCGCGGTGTTCCTGTGGTCGGCGGTGGTGATCGCGCTCAGCCTGATCAACGATCGCACCAACTGGCGCGACTACTGGCAGGACTGGCTTGTCGCCGCGCTTTGCCTTATATTCGCCATCGTCGGGGGCATGCTGATCGTGGGGCTGGTCTATGAGCCGGCCGGGCTGGAGCCGCTGGTGCCGCAAATCTTGCTGACGATATTCGGTTTTCCGATCCTTGCCCGCCTTGTCTCGGCGCTCGATCGCTGGCGGCTGGCGGCATGATCAAGTTCGGGCGGGGCAACAAACACACCAAGCCTCACAAAACGATCAACAGCGCGCAGCAGGATTTCACCTTCACCCGCCGCGCGATGTTCATCGGCGGGGTGCAGGGCGCGCTCGGCCTCGCGCTGGTGGGCCGGATGGCCTATATCGCGGTAGCCGAGAACGAGCGCTACAAGCTCATGTCCGAAAGCAACCGCGTCAACCTGACGCTGCTGCCGCCGCGGCGCGGCTGGTTCATCGATCGCTATGGCAAGCCGATCGCCGACAACCGCGCCGATTTCCGCGTAGATATCATCCCCGAACGATTGCAGAACCGGCAGGCAACGGTAAGCGAACTGGCGAACTTGCTGACGCTGACCGACGAAGAGGTCACCCGGATCAATACCGATCTGGACAAGAATACAGGTTTTCAACCGGTCCAGATCGCCTCCGGGCTCGACTGGGAGCGCTACGCCGCGGTGTCGGTGCGCCTGCCCGACCTGCCCGGCGTTTCGCCGCGCCAGGGCTTTTCGCGCCGCTACCCCGCGGGCGCCGCGGTCGGCCATCTGATCGGCTATGTCGGCACCGCCAACGCGGAAGAATATCAGAAGAGCAAGGACCCGCTGCTCATCACGCCGGGGTTCAAGATCGGCAAGGACGGGCTGGAAGCCGCATTCGAGGACCGGCTGAAGGGCAAGCCCGGCGCCAAGCGCGTCGAAGTGACCGCTACCGGCAAGATCGTGCAGGAGCTGACCACCCGGTCGGACGTGCCGGGCAAACCGATTCAGCTCGCCTTGGACATCGACCTGCACCATTATGCCGCGCGTCGGCTGGGCCAGGAATCGGGCTCGGTGGTGGTGATCGACTGCCAAACCGGCGGCATCCTGACCATGGCGTCGATGCCCAGCTTCGATCCCAACAGCTTTTCCGACGGCATCGGGGTGAGCGAATATGCCTGGCTGCAGGGCAATGACCATGTCCCGCTGCGCAACAAAACGCTGAAAGGGCTCTACCCGCCCGGATCGACGGTCAAACCGATGCATGCGATGGCGTTCCTGCGAGCGGGCGTTAAAACGACCGACAGCATCATCTGCGGCGGCGGTCGGCGCATCGGCAATCGTTTCTTCAATTGCTGGGGCAATCACGGTCAGGTCAATATGGCCAAGGGCATCTATCAGAGCTGCGACAGCTATTTCTATCATTTCGCGCAGCAGGTCGGCTTTGAAAAAGTCGCCGCTTTCGCACATACGTTGGGCATGGGGCATCAGTTCCCTTTGCCGGTCACCAGCCAGTTCTACGGCACGGTGCCCAGCCCGAGCTGGAAGATGGAAAAATATGGCCAATCCTGGCAGACCTACGACACGGTCAACGCCAGCATCGGCCAGGGCTATTATCTGGCCAATCCGCTGCAGCTGGCGGTGATGGCGGCACGTCTCGCCACCGGCAAGAAGCTGATGCCGCATCTGATCATGGACGACGCCGCGCCGGCGCCGGAAAGCCTGGGCTTTCCGGATGAGGATATCGCCTATGTCCGCAGCGCCATGAAGGATGTGGTCAACGGCCCCGGTACCGCCGGCCGCGCGCGGCTGCCGATCGACAATGTGCTGCTGGCCGGCAAGACCGGTACCGCGCAGGTCGTCTCGCTGTCGCGCGGCGACGGCAAGAACACGCGCTGGAAATATCGCGACCACGGGCTGTTCATCTGCTTCGCCCCGTTTGACAACCCGCGCTATGCCTGCGCCGCGGTGATCGAGCATGGCGGCGGTTCGGGCTCGGCCTATCCGGTGGCGCGCGACGTGCTCACCTATCTCTACGACAAGCGCAAGGCGATGGATTCGCTGCTTGGCCTGGAACAGCAGTGGGGCGGCGATATCGAGCAGCGTATGGCCCGCGACCTCGCGCTGTTCCGTGCGCGCGATTCCGGCGAGATCATCGCCGAACCGGAAAAGGCGGAGCAGACGACATGAGCACGCGCCCCAACGCCATCGTCCCCGCGCCGATTGCCCAGCTCCCGTGGAAGCTGATGTTCCTGCTGTTCTGCCTGGCCGGTTTCGGCGGCGTGGTGCTGTACAGCGCGGCGGGCGGCAGCTTCATGCCCTGGGCCGCGCCGCATCTCGTCCGCTTCCTGGTGGCGCTGGGCCTTGCGATCGGTATTTCCCGATTTTCGCCCGATTTCTGGAAGAAGGTAACCTTCCCGATTTACGGCGCGGTGCTGGCCATGCTGGTGCTGGTCGAACTGCTCGGGCAGATCGGCGGGGGCAGCCAGCGCTGGCTGAACTTGGGGATTATCACGCTGCAACCGTCCGAATTGATGAAGCCCACCATCGTGCTCGCCGTTGCGCTGTTTTTCGATCGGCTGCCGCCGAGCAAGCTCTACACCATCGACGCGATCTGGCCGCCGCTCGTCCTCATGGGCTTTCCCAGCGCGCTGGTGCTGCTGCAGCCCGATCTCGGCACCACCATCACGATCATCGCCGGCGGGGTCGTGGTCGCGTTCATGGCCGGCCTGCCGATGCGGCTGTTCGTCGGCGCGGGCGCTGCCATCGCAGTGATCGCGCCGCTCGCCTATTTCTTCGTACTAGAGGATTATCAGCGCGGCCGCGTCACCACCTTTCTAGACCCCGCCGCCGATCCCTTGGGCGCCGGCTATCATA
Organism: Novosphingopyxis sp.; assembly: GCF_965218915.1. GTDB lineage: Bacteria > Pseudomonadota > Alphaproteobacteria > Sphingomonadales > Sphingomonadaceae > Novosphingopyxis. Next base: position 2,025,272 of record NZ_OZ244708.1, read on the forward strand.
TCAGCCAGTCGAAGATCGCCATCGGGTCGGGCGGATTATGGGGCAAGGGCTTCCTCAACGGCACGCAGAGCCATCTCGATTACCTGCCCGAGGGCCATACCGATTTCGTGTTCGCCACCATGGCCGAGGAATGGGGGCTGATGGGCGGGCTGGCCATCCTGATCGGTTTCGCGCTGCTGTTTAGTTGGGGCTTTCGCGTCGCGCTGCGCGCCAACACCCGCTACGGTAAATTGGTCGCGGCGGGGCTGACGACCACCATATTCTTCTACGTCGCGATCAACCTGATGATGGTGATGGGGCTGGCCCCGGTGGTCGGTATCCCGCTGCCCTTCCTCAGCCATGGCGGCTCCTCCATGCTCACCATCATGATCTGCATCGGCCTGATTATGGCGGTCGACCGCAAGCCCGGCCGCCGCGGCGGCGCATTCGGCTAGCGCCGGCGATTTGCGTTGGTGGCTGCGCGAGGCGGCGCTTGACAAAGAGCCGCCCGTCAACCAAATGCCCCCTTCAAGGCCGCGCCCCCCAGGGCGCCGCGGCCATGCGGACGCATAGCTCAGTTGGTAGAGCAGCTGACTCTTAATCAGCGGGTCCTTGGTTCGAGCCCAAGTGCGTCCACCATTTCTCTATGTTTTTCAACGACATAGAGGCATTCGTAAGATGCTTACGTTTTGCGTTTGCCGGCTAGGTAACAGCTTAGGTAACGTTCGATAGGTGCGATCTTTTTTGCCGTGGCTGCTCACCGCGTCTTATCCTCTGCCAGATCAGCGAACATTATCGCGAACATCTGGTGGCCTGTGGCAGCGCGGGCGTATCGAAAATGCAACCCATCGCTTAATCAGAGGAGCTGAAGCTCCAGCTCATCCTTTCGTTGCCGCCAATCTGGCATTGCTAGTGTCAGCAGCGATTGCCAACCTGAACCATGGTCGGGGTGGAGCGCGTGTGCCAGCTCGTGAGCAACCACATAGTCGATAAGATGAGGCGACGCCTGCGCAAGCTCGCTGTTCAACACAAGGTTTCCTTTAGCGGTAAAACTACCCCAGCGCTGCGACATTGCCCGAATTATAAGACGTGGCGGTCTGACACCGAGGCGCAAGAACGGTGGTGCAGTCGCAGCGACGCGTGCGGGGAAAATCCGGTGGCTTTGTAAGCCATACCAATGTTTCAGCAATTGTCCGCCGTCAGCACCCATGGCACAGATTTGCGGTTGTGATTTAAGGAGGATTTGGGTCTCGTCGTAGTGACGAAGGAACGAAGATGAGACCCAAATCCTCAAAGCCCAAAGCCACCGCCGAGAAGGTGGTAAAAGACATCCGGCGGGCGACGCGTCGGCACTTCTCAGCCGAGGACAATATCCGTGTGGTGCTGGAAGGCCTGCGCGGCGATGACAGCATTGCTGAGCTGTGCCGCAAGGAAGGCATCGCCCAGAGCCTGTATTACACCTGGTCCAAGGAGTTCATGGAGGCCGGCAAGCGGCGCCTCGCTGGCGATACTTCGCGTGCGGCGACGACCGACGAGGTGAAGGATCTGCGCCGCGAGTCCCGCGATCTGAAGGAATGCGTCGCCGACCTGACGCTGGAGAACCGCCTGCTTAAAAAAAGCATGATGGCGGATGGGGGAGACCAAGAATGAGGTATCCTGCCACCGAGAAGCTGGAGATCATCAGGCTGGTCGAGCAGTCGCATCTGCCAGCAAAGCGCACGCTGGACCAGCTGGGCATCCCACGCCGGACCTTCTACCGCTGGTATGACCGATACCGTGATGGTGGCCCGGAGGGGCTCACCGATCGGCCGTCGGCGCCAAGCAGGGTGTGGAACCGCGTGCCCAGCGAGATCCAGGATCAGATTATCGAACTGGCGCTGGAGCAGTCCGAGCTGAGCCCGCGCGAGCTGGCGGTGCGGTTCACCGACGAACGGCGCTACTTCGTCTCCGAGGCGACGGTCTACCGCCTGCTGAAGGCCCATGATCTGATCACCAGCCCCGCTTACGTCGTGATCAAAGCTGCCGATCGCTTCCCCACCCAGACGACCCGGGTGAACGAGATGTGGCAGACCGACTTCACCTACTTCAAGATCATCGGCTGGGGCTGGATGTATCTCTCGACCGTGCTGGACGATTACTCGCGCTACATTATCGCCTGGCGGCTGTGCAGCACGATGAAGGCCGAGGACGTCACCGATACACTGGATATGGCATTGGCGGCGTCAGGCTGCTTGTCGGCCAATGTTCGGCACCGCCCACGGCTGCTGAGCGACAATGGTCCGAGCTACATCGCCGACGAACTGGCCGATTACATCAAGGCGAACGCCATGAGCCATGTTCGCGGCGCGCCGTTCCATCCGCAGACCCAGGGCAAGATCGAACGCTGGCACCAGACCCTGAAGAACCGCGTCCTGCTGGAGAACTACTTCCTGCCCGGCGATCTGGAGCAGCAGATCGAGGCGTTCGTCGAGCATTACAACCACCAGCGCTACCATGAAAGCCTGGACAACGTGACGCCCGCCGACGCCTACTTCGGCAGGGCCGCAGCCATCATCAAACAGCGAGAAAGGATCAAACGAAAGACCATCGAACATCGGCGCTTGCAGCACCGCAAGATAGCCGCCTAAACATCAAACCCCCGACGAGGCCCACGCTCCGCTAATTTACAACGCGAGTTGTGCCAAATGTTCTGACGACGGACACGTTTCTCGCCTGCTTCGACCTCGTTCCAGAGCCGTTCGCGGTCGGACAGGTGCTCAGGCGCACCGTTCGGCAGCATCACCTCGGAATGAACGACGCCCGCCTTGTTCGAAAAATCATGGTGTCGGTCGATCCGCTCATCGTGCAGCCGGGACGCCGAACGATAGGCAGCGGAAGCGACCGCGCTCGATCCGGCAGCGCGGGAAATGACTTTGGCAGCGAAGTGGTAGATCGCCATGACGGCAATCCACTTACACCTGAAAGCGCACGTCGGCACGACGTATAAGCGCGCCCTCGAAAGATTTCATCTATCTCGGGACCGGTTAATCCCAAGACATTTCACGGCATTGAGCCTGATCGATACACCCGATAACTGGTCCGTCGTCGATACTCAATCGAGGACCATGTTATGCGTAAACCCCGCGACTTTGATTCGGAAATGAAGGCGCTCAACGATCGGGCAAAGCTTCTGAAAGAACGCAAGCTCGCCCAGCTTGGCGAACTGGTTATCGCGACCGGGGCCGACGCGCTGCCGATCGATCTGCTCGCCGGAGTGCTGCTGGCCGCGACCGAGGTAAAGGACGCGGGCATTGTGGAGGGCTGGCGCAAACGCGGCACGGCGTTCTTTCAACGGACGGCGCGAAAATCTGCGGGCAGGAATGATCGCGGTGCAGGCAGCAAGCAAGCGGATGGCAGTGATGCGAAACCGGCTGCTGGCGAAGCGCGCGCGTGACGATTGTCGCGACTGGCAAGTGAAACGCCGCGAACGCACCCGCCAGTTGATCGAGCTTGGCGGCCTCGTCGCCAAAGCCGGACTGATCGAACTGACCGATGACGACCGCTCGGTGCTTTTCGGTGCGTTGTCCGAAGTCGCGGCCCGCCTGCGAAGCGACGAGCGCGATCTATGCCTCTTGTTGTGGCGGCGGCGCGGCAAACGTCAATTTGCGAACGTCGATCCCGAGATGGGCGACGCGACTGATGACTGATGTCAGATGACGGCGGCGTGGCGCAAGGTTGTCAGCCGTTCCTCACATACGAGCCTGACGCACTCGCCGAACCGCTCGATCGCAACGGCAATTTCGGCAAGATCGTCGGCGGTGATCGAATAGCTCGCCGAATAGCGCGCTTCGACATAGGCGCGCTTCAATCGCTCGAACCTGCTGCGGTCGAGTCGCGTTGCGCGCTGCCACGCTTCGATCAAGCGCGGCTCCTTGTCTTCGGCCAGCGACCGCAAAAACTTGATGTTATGCGAGCGCGGGAAATAAAGCGTCTGGACGAGCAGGAAACAGATGTAGAGTCGCTCGGTCGCCTGATGCAACATGAATGCCGCGTCACGCAAAACCCCGTTCTCGATGCTGGTTCGCGATAGGAATTGCGCGTGATCGGCCAGCGGCATCCAGAAATCAAAATAATCCTGCGCCATCCGATAAGCGTCGCTCGGCGTCAGCGGCATCGGCGTCGCCAAAGAATGGCACGGCAATTCGTAAAGCGCGATACCGTCGCGCGCGATATCGACCCAGAAATACTCGCCGCGCTTGAGGGCCTGGTTCACCTCGTCGAGCGAATGTACGATGATATTCACCGGACGCGCAATCGACGGGTCACGTAGGATTTTGTCCTCGGCGATGTACCAATAGTCGGCGACGTCGGTAAGGTCGGCATGGCTGACGACGATCAGTAGATCATAGTCGGACTGGTAGCCGTTCTCCGGTTCATCGACCCAATCGTTGCGTGCGTAGCTGCCGAAGAGGATGATCTTGTAGATTTTGCCGTTGCGCTTCTCGGGTTTCGTCGCCGTGGCAATTTCCGCCGAAAACTCCTCCATCAAGATGCGCTGCACCTGCGCCAGTTCGCGCCGCTGTGCTTCGGGCAGATGATCGATTTCGGATTTCATCGCGTCAGACGTGTCGGCATTGCCGACGCCCCTGACAAGAGCCGCGCTGCTGGCCGCGCGATGTGGGATTGGCCGTTCATCGGATGCCCTGCTCGCGCGCGAAATGCGCGGCGGTGACGATCGCCGTTTCGGCGTGGCGCACCAGTGCCAGCAAGTCGTCCTTGTCGCCCGTCACCAGCCAATCGGCCTTCCCTGCTTCGCATAAGGCGAGCAGGAAGTCGTCGCGCGGATCGCGCGAGCGTTCGACCGGCGGCAACCGCTCGGGCATGTCGGCGATGACGGCGATCTGATTGACCAGCCGTCCCGCCTCGAACGGGCGGACCAGCGCGCGTATCTTGTCGCGGCGCGTTACCTCGCGCAGTTCATCAAGCTGGATTGCGTGGCTGATCAGCGTGAATTTCCGATCCAGCCATGCATCGATCAACCGCGCCGGGATGCCGGACGGTGAGATCAGCCCGCTTAACAGGATGTTCGTGTCGAGAATGACGCGCACGGATCAACGACGCGGCGTGGACCAGAAGGATGCGCGCGCCGCGCCAAGTTCGTCATCGACCAGACGTTCAAGTTCTTCGGTGCTGGCATCCACATTGCGCGCCTGAATGTCACGCACGGTTTCGCGCAGCACCTCGCGATTGACGGCTTCTTCAACGAAGCGCGAGAGGTCACCCTTCCGACCGCCGCGCGTAGCCAGCAAGGTGCGTAGAGCGATATCGGTTTCGCGCGAGACTTTTAGGCTCCAGCGGGCAGGTTTGGCCATAATGACACCTATACGTTCAAACGGATAGACGCTTATACGCTAATTCTGATGTTGCAACAAGGTGGTGTTGGGACATGAGACGGCATGGGCCAGGCGTGTTATAACTGGGCACGGCAGCTTGGATCATCGGAACCAACGCTCGATCCAGCGTTCGCGCCAACGCTGCCACCTGGTACGCTCGTCGCCGTCCATGTGACGACAAAGCTTGTAAATAGCCGTCGCCATCTGACGTTCGACCTGGCGCACGCTGAGCCCCGTAACCTTGGCAATGTAGGCGTAGCTGTAATTGTCGAGCCGGTGCGCCATGAATATCTCGCGGGTGATGCGGGGCATCGACTGCATCGCTCGTTCCAAGCGCCGCAACGTCTCTGGGTCGGGTTCCTCGGCTGCGGGCGGATCGTAGCTGGCGATCGAACGCTGGAACGCCGTTCTGGCACGATGCCGCAAATCGGGGTCGTCCACCGCATCCGGCGGGGCGTCACCACTCTGAACGCTGTCGAATCGGTCGCTGTTCTGCAACTGAAAGCGGGTGTCGGCCCGGCCTGCCGTACGGAGGCGGCGGGCGAAAGCGCCCCAGCGTTTGACCTTGAACCTCATCTTTCTCACTCCTTAAAACACCGCAACCGCGCCGGAATGGCGGGGTGGGCGGCAGGAGCGAACCGGCAGTCCCGCGATAGCGGCGGGCTGCACCCGTAGGGGCGCAATGCAATGAAGCACTCGGGCGAAGCCCGAGTTGCAGCCCGTCGCGGCGGGACTAGAGGGAAGCGACGCCTACCCCGCCAAGCCGACGCAGGAGGCGACGCCATCGCGCTTGCGCGATGCCCGTATGCCGGACGGAACGTCCGGCCCCGTCATGCGATCGTCACGGCTATGCCGACGAGACGCCGGAACGGTGGCTCGGTGCCGCGAGCGGCATAGAGCGCGACCGCGCCAACGCGCGGGGACGGCAAGATCACGACGAAGCGGTAAATTTATTTTGGCATGCTCTTGGGCGTATCCCGGACATCTACGGACAGTTACGGATAACTACGGCGTAGTAAGCTGATTTGGCACTGTTTTCGGCACTCTTGACGCTCCGCCAGGACGATCGCAAATCTGTCCACGGGGAGCAAATGCAACACAAGCAATTCAGGAACGCCCCATGACAACCGATACGCCAGACCGCATCCTCCGGCTCAATACCGTGCTCGATCGCACCGGCCTCAGCCGCTCGACTCTGTACCGGAAAATTCAGACCGGCACATTTCCCAAGCAAGTACGGATCGCCACGCGCTGCGCAGGCTGGCGAGAATCTGCCGTCAACGCTTGGATGCGTAATCCGATGTTTTATTCGGTCAGCGATTTCTAAAGGGAGCGACGGTGAACTCAACGCGGGGCGAATACTGCTTGGTCCGCAATATCAGGGCTTGGGCTTCGGCTTCCCGCGTAGGCGCGCCAGCTCGCCGTTTATGAACCGGTGTAGCTTCCGGGCCTGCTTCCTGATTGCTGGGGAATCCAGCGTCTCCGCTGACCTACCGGCATAGGCGAGGAAATTCCTGCCAACGGCTCGGGTAAACCGCATGTGCAGCTTGCGGGTGAATATCTGGTTGGCTTTGCCGTCCTTGATCGCGGCCAAGCCGACCCTCTCCGTCTTCTTCACAGCGCGCTTCGCCGTTCGCCATTGGCGGGAGAGAGATTTCAGCCTCAGCCGCGCATCGACATGGCCAAGCTGATATCCGAGATACTGAAAGGTTAGCGTGCTGGCGGGGGCGTGCAACGTTACAATATCCGTCTTGGCGCTTTGCAGCTCAAGGCCATGCTCGATTAGCTTTTCCTCAACTACCGCCTTCAAGACATTTTGGCGGCTTGGTGGGCACGCGACGAGGATGTCGTCCGAGTACCGCTGATAGAGCGCCCCTCGCTTCGCGGCTTCTGCTTCCATCTCCAGGTCGAAGGCCGTCATATACAGGTTTGAAAAACTGGCGCTGATTGGCGTGCCTTGAGGGATGCCGACCACCTTCGCGTTCTTTTCAATCGGGACGGACAAGGCTTTCACGTCGGCGATGGTGGCGAGCGGGTGACGACCGCGTTCCTTGAGCCGCTGCGCGAGATGATCGTGCTTCTTCAGTTCTTCCAAATGAATGTAGTGATAGCGGGTGGTTGCGCGCAGCACGGCGTACCAATCCGCGCCCAGCTCATCGCAACCAAGTATCCACTTAAGACGTGATTTTAAGCGCTTGTGATCGAGATTATCGAAGAAACCTGTCACGTCGAAACACATCACCGTTAGCGACGGCTGCGACCGCACGAAGTCCTCAACACGCTTCGCGAAATGGTAATTGGCCCGCCCAAGCGAGCGATAAGCGATCACGGTTTTGTCCAGACCGTTCGCCGCATACCACTCGTCCAGGCGTCTAACGAGTTCGGCCGAGTATTTCGACAGAATGCAGGCGTCGCGATGGGACGCGAACATGATCGGCCGATCCTTTGGGACAGTCTTCCGTTCCTTGACCTTGTACCGCTTCTCGGTCTTCACATAGTGAATCAGTGGCGACCAGACGTGCGAAGCCACAATCGCAGGGGTCAGCGCTTCCGCGAAAACAGGCTTTACTGGCATATCAAGGTGAAGGTAGCCGCGCGGGCGGAACCATGAGGGCGGCGAGATCATCACCCCCAACGTATCAGCAGCAGAGTCCGGGGGCCAGTCTTGACCCGAAACCCCAGCCTAAGCTGGACGCCCCCGGACGCACACCACAATCCACCCCTGTTAAGCCCGTGTGAGGCTGCTCGTCGGCGCGGGTCTAGAACGCTAAGTGGTATAGTGTAATCGAGGAGGTTGTCCGAGCTATGCTCATGAACCAGATTATCGCACTCGCAGAGTCGCATGTCCTCGGCATCGCCGTGGTCGTGTTGCTCGTCTTGCGGGTTGCGCGTTGCAACGATCGTATCCGTCGGCCAATTCCGGGGACTTGATCAAGATAGGGTCGCCTTTTGTTCCTGCCAAGGGATGCCGCGAGATATTTGACCGATAAGCGGCGCGCTCGCCGCCGTTCAACTTTGCCGCTTACGTCAAGGCCGCTTTCGGGCGGTGCTTTTTCGCCACCCGCCGAACATCCCGCGCCCAAGCATCAAGGGCTTGCCGCTTCTCATCAAAATAGTCGTGACGCTGGTACACCCCGACAATGCCGGCGCGTGAGCCGGACACATGGTTCAGCACGGCCTCGGTTACTTCAAGCCGAATGCCGAGCCGCTGCAATCCGGTCGCGAGTGTCCGCCGCAAGTCGTGCAGCGTCCAGTGCGGGATTGGCCGCTCGGCCTGTTCCGCCATCGCGTTCCGAATGCGGGTCATCGTCTTACTGAAACCGCTCGGGCCGTTGATGTCATTGCCCCTCGCCGGAAACAGCTTTTCGCTATCGCCCTTTTGCTCAAGTCTGCCGATCACCGTCAACGCGTCGCGGGATAGGGGGACGAGGTTCGCAACTCCATTCTTGGCGCGGTGCCTGGGGATCGTCCACAATCCAGCCTCGATATCAATTTCGACGCGGTCGGCGTCGAATACCTCATTGCGACGCTGGCCGGTCAACAGCAGCAGCTTGATCGCCGGGCCGAACGGCGCGGGTTCCTTATCGAGTACATTCCAGAGAATGCCGACTTCAGCCTCGCTCAGCACGCGGTCGCGCGACTTCGGCGCTGGTGGTCGGCCAGCATCTCGGCACGGATTGCCCGGCAGGCGATCGAGCCTCGGCAGAGCCCAACCATAGAATGAAGACAGATGAGCTAGAACGTTTCTAGCCATCACCGGCGCGGTCTGAGCGATTTCGTCGATGAAGCGGGTGATTTCCGCGCGCGTGATCGCGTCGGCAAGCCGATCCCCGAAATGCGGTAGGATATGGCGATTAAAAACCCGCTCGATCTCCTTGATCGAACGGCGCTCTGCACGTGCTGCCCTATAGTCAGGCCACATCGCCCGGATTGTGTTCGCCGTCACGCCGCGCTTGCGCGGCGTCGGCAATGCCGCTGCCGGATCGCCTCCCGCCTCAATGTCGGACAGGATCGCCCGCGCTTTCTTGCGAGCATCAGCCAGACCGAACCGCGGCGAGTACCGACCAACGGTGATATTCCTCGGCTTTCCCCAATGCGTTTGCGAACGATGAAGGTCTGGGCACCTGATGACCCGATGCGGATCCGCAATCCCGGCACGGCCCCGTCGCTGATCTCCAACTGGCCTGATGCGGGCGGTTTCATCGCCTTGAGTTTAGCGTCGGTCAGCCCGACGTTACCTGTTGCCATACCATCTGAATCCTCGTCAGCGGGTCGGGCGTGGGCGTTACCTTAGGTAACACCTTGCCCGGAATACCCCGGCATCTGTTGGAACAGTGAATCACATAACTTATTGGTCTACAAGGGTTCTGGAACGACATGAAATCCTTTGAGACCCTAAAAGATTCACTCTTAATCAGCGGGTCCTTGGTTCGAGCCCAAGTGCGTCCACCATTTTTTCAATTATGTCAGTTTATTGGGGATGTTTCGCCCGCATGCGCCGCAGACGCTCTTTCTCGAAACGGGCAATTTTTAGATTATTTCGCTGCATTTACGGCGCAATTTCCCGTTCGGTGAGCGCCTTGGCGTAAGCTGCCGCGGTGCCGAAACCCGTAATGCCGTAATGTGACATCCGCTGATGGACGCCTACTAATGTTCCTTGCGGGGCGCACCACGGTCGTGAAAAATTCAGGTTCCGGCCTCAGCTTGTAGACCTGGATTCCTTACCGAGAACTCCCGTGACTCCTTTCGGGTTGTGAGATCGAACGGATGTCGGCGATGCGCTTCGGTCCGACTACACCAACATACGATAGATTGAGAGATAATCCGCGGCCATGCGAACGGCGCTGAACCGCTCCTCGAAGCATCGGCGTATGCGCTGACGGTCAAGCGTGCCAAGCCTTCCTACGGCACGGATTGCCTCTCCGGTCGACTCTACGAGAAAGCCGGTCACGCCGTCCTCGACGATTTCGGGAGCGGCACCGTTCGACCAGGCGATGACCGGCGTCCCCATCGCCATTGCCTCGATCATGACGAGGCCGAACGGTTCGGGCCAGTCGATCGGGAAAAGCAGGGCCGCAGCGTTGCCCAGGAGAACCGCCTTTTCGCTGTCGCCGATGGAGCCGACATAGGTGACGTCCCGGCCGAGCGAAGGTTCGACATGTGCGGCGAAATAATCGGGATTGCCCGGATCGACGGGACCCGCCAGCCGAAGCGGCATGCCAGCGGTCTGTGCGATCGCGATCGCCCGGTCCGGACGTTTCTGGTCGGTCATCCTGCCGAGGAAGGCGAGGTACCCGCCGGCACCCCCGCCGGGCGAATAGCGATCGAGCGGGAGGCCGTGATAAACCGTTCCGGCCAGATTGGCCTTTGGCACGTCGCGCGCTTGCGCCTCGGAAATGGCGATCAGCCGTTCATCCGGGAAGGCTTCGCACAGCAGGGCAATGTCAACCTCGTCGGCGCGCCAGTGCACCGTGCGCACATGAGGGACTTTCAACGCCCGAGCCGCCGCGGACGTCTGCGCAGGTCCATGCAGATGGATGATGTCGAACCGCCCCTCGTGCCGCAACAGGTCGTCGAGTTGAATCGCTTCTAGCACGGCAGGAAATCCCGGCGGCAGGGTCGTACCGGCTGCCGGGCGACCCTCATGAACCGAGAGCGGGTCGAACGAACCGATGCACGTTGTCCCGCTTACGTCGCTGCCGCGTCCGGCGAACAACGTGACGCGGTGACCTTGGGCAGCTTGTTCGCGGGCCAAGTCGGCGATGACGCGCTCGGTCCCGCCATAACTTTGGGGCGGAACCGGAAGGATCACCGGGGCGACATGCGCGATGCGCAAAGACTCTTCTAACATTTATCGGTTCGTTTCCCGGGAACGGATTGGCCCTAAAACCGCTAATATATGCACGCAGAAAATCGGGGCTTAACAAATGTTTATTGCGCATATCGCGCTACAGGGCTGCCTTCGCTGGTCCCATATAGAATATGGTCTGACAGCCGATACGGGTGGCCATATTCGTTATCTCGTTGAATTGGTAACAGCTTCTGCAGCGAGGGCCGACATCGATCGCATCGATATATTGACGCGAGGGTTCGAAGACCTTTCGCTGGGTGAAACATATCGTCCCGGCACCAAAAACATCGACGATAAAATCCGGATCGTTCGCCTCGCAGGCTCGGACCCGGCCTATCTGCCGAAGGAAGAGCTTTATGCAGAGACCGGTGCGTTAGCGGCGGCGGCGGAAGAATGGCTTGCGGGGCTCGAGCGCAAGCCCGATTGCATCCACGCCCATTATGCCGACGCCGGACGGCTGGCTGCCGTAATCAAGCACAGGCACGGCATCCCGTTCGTCTTTACCGGCCACTCGCTGGGCCGCATGAAAGCGGAAACCACGGGGCTCGATATCGCGCAGGACGAATCTCTGAGTCGCCGGATCGCGATCGAGGAGGAGGCGCTTGCGTCGGCGGATGGTATTATCGCAAGCTCGAGGGATGAGGCCGAGGCGCAATATGTCGGATATCGCGGGGCGGATAGCGGACGCTTGCGGGTGATACCGCCGGGAAGCGACCTGACCCCCTTTGCCAGTGCCGTTACCAGCGACCGCGTGAAGTCGCAGATCGGCCGGTTCCTGTGCGATCACGGCAAGCCTATGGTGCTCGCCATCGCGCGCCCCGTGCGCAAGAAGAACCTGAGCGCGCTTGTTCACGCCTTTGGCACCAATGCACGGCTCCGGGAACGCGCCAACCTGGTGATCGTGGCAGGCTGCCGGCACCTCATCGACGATCTCGAGCCGGAATGCGGCGATGTGATGCGCGAGTTGATCGACCTGATCGATCGCTATGATCTTTACGGCCATGTGGCTTATCCCAAGTTTCACCGTCCCGAAGATATTCCGTCCTATTACGCCTTAGCCCGTGACTGCCGAGGCTTGTTCGTCAATCCGGCGCTGCACGAACCGTTCGGCCTGACCCTGCTGGAAGCGGCAGCGGCGGGATTGCCCGTGGTCGCGACCGATCGCGGCGGCCCCAATGATATCGTCGAGCGCTGCGAAAACGGCATTCTGGTCGACCCGTCGAGAATCGATCATATTGCCCGGGCATCCCTGGCGTTGCTGGAAGATACCGCCCGATGGAATAGCTGCGCGGATAACGGGCTGCGCGCGGTCACCGCCTATGACTGGAACGCGCATGTCGATGTCTATCACGCGCTTCTGCGCGAAATCACCCGGTCCGAAGATCTGCCGACGGAGTTGGGAAACATCATGCTGGTTTGCGATATCGACAACACGCTGCTCGGCAACGAGGAAGGCGTCAGGCGATTCGCGCATTGGCAGCGGGACCAGGCGGGCTTGGTGTTTGGCATCGCCTCGGGACGCAGTTTTCACAGCGCGCAGGCGATCCTCGCGGCGGACGGCATACCGACGCCCGCGTTCATCGTCAGCTCGGTCGGTACGGTGATCCATCGCTATGACGGCAGGAAGCGCCGGTTCGCGCGGGATAACCGATGGGAACGCTTGATAGACCGGGATTGGGATCGCGAAAGGCTTTTGGCGGCGATCGGCCCGCTGGAACTGAGAGCACAGGGGCCGCTTGAGCAATTGTCCCATAAGTTGAGCTACTTCATCGATACCGAAGCCGAGGCGGGCGAGGTCCGCGCAATCATCGCCAAGGCCGGACTTCGCGCCAATGTCGTCGCGAGCCACGGCCGTTATCTCGATATCTTGCCTCCCGCCGCCTCGAAAGGGGCGGCGATCGATTATCTGCGGCGCAATCTCGGTATCGAACATGACGAGGTGATCGTGGCGGGCGACAGCGGCAACGACGTTTCCATGCTCGCCTGGTCGATGAAGCCGATCATCGTCTGTAACCACCGCGACCGGATCGTCGATCTGCCTGAACTGTCGCACAGCTATGTGGCGCGCGCCGGCCATGCCGCGGGCGTGATCGAGGGAGTGGAATATTTCCGCAAGGGCCAGCGCCCATGACGGGCACAGGTCGCCTGACGATCTGTACGATCGTCAGGGGGCGTGAACGGCATCTCCGGCAGATGATGCTGGGCGTCCGGGCGCAGAGGCAACCTGCCGACCGGCTGGTGATCGCATATATGCAGGATGAAATGCCAACAGGATTGCCGGACATGCCGTGCGAGCTCGTAGCGATCCATGTCAAAGGCGAGGCAATGCCCTTGGCCGCCGCGCGCAACCGGGCGGCCGAGCTGGCGGACGCGGACCATCTCCTGTTTCTAGACGTCGACTGTATTCCCGATCCGGAGCTTGTGCGCCGCGTGGCCCAAGAATTGCCCCGCGCGAATAGCCAGGTTCTTTTGCCGGAAGTCCGGTATTTGTCCGGGGAGCGGCGTGACTGGACCGAAGCGGGGAGCGATGTGTTGGATTATGACGCGATGGTCCGCAATGGCGTTCGGCATCCGGCCAAGCCCTTGCTCGACGGCGTATCCGTCAGGCGCGAACCAGACCATGGCGAGCTATGGGGTCTCGCCTTCGCGCTTCACGCCGCGGACTGGCAAAAGGCGGGCGGTATGGATGAGGATTATCGCGGTTACGGCGCCGAGGAGACTGACTTCGCGTATCGGCTACAATCCGCCGGCATCGATCTCGCCTGGCTGGGCAGGACCAAGGTCTACCATCAGCACCATGCCGTGCACGTGCCGCCACTCCATCATTTCGAAGCGATCATCCGTAACGCGCGGCTGTTCCACACGAGATGGGGCCGATGGTGCATGGATTACTGGCTCGGCCAATTTGCCGATATCGGCCTGGTGCATTGGGAACAGAACGGGCTCGAAATCCTTCGGCAACCGACGCAGGCAGAGCTCGCCGCAAGTCTGCAGCCGGACAGCGTTCGGTTCAGCTAGCCGATCGATGTTGATCATTCGTCCCAGAGGCGGTCCGCCATATCCTCCAGCCAGCGTGCCGTTTTCTTTGCGGCCTGCTCGTCGTGCAGCGCGGCCAGCCGCGCCGTATCGAGCGCATCGACCTCTGCCAGCAGTCCGCGCCATTCGGCAAGGTTGCCCGGCCAGGTATCGCGCACCACCGCTGCTCCGAGCCGAGCCAATTGCTGCGCTTTCAACCGCTGTTCGTCGAAATAACGCCATTCGGGGAAACACAGGAACGGCTTTTGCGCGCGCGCGATCTCGTGTACCACATTGTCGCCCGCCGAAGAGACCACCCGGTCCGCCGCCGCGAGATATTCGGTGAGGTTGGATATCCAGCCTAGCTCCACGAGATTGGCGAACTCGGTTTCATGTCCCTCGCGGTGCACCGGGCCAGCCACGAGCCAAAGATCGTCCGGCTCCGCCCGCGCGGCGACGGTGAGCGGGGCAAAAGGCGTGCCCGAACCGCCGCCGCCAGCGACGACGAGATTGATCGCCCGGTCCGGGTCTAGCCCCAGCTTCTGCCGTGCTTCGCCTTTTTCGGGAACAGCATCACGCGTGGTGCACAGGCCGCCGGAGTAAAATGTGCGGTCCCGCGCCCAATCTGGATAGTCGGCCTGCTCCAGCCGCTCGTTGAACGGCGCCAATATCCCGACACAGGCCTGATAGCCCGCCAGATGCCCTGCATCGCCGCGCATCCCGTGCATACGGATCGTGACGGCCGGAACGCTCATGATCCGCGAGAGAAGCGCGATTTCCGCCGAAACATCGATGACGAACAAAGCCGGATCGAGCCGTTCGAGCGTTGCCGCGATCAGCGCCATATGGGAACGCATCTCGGCTACACCCAAAGGCACGCAGTGCATGATGTCCGGCGTCGCAACCTGGTGTAGCGCCTCGGTGCGCGAAGGCGCGCCGATCATGTCGGGCAGCGCCACGGTTTCGATATCGCTTGCCCCGTCGAACTGTTCGGGCGCGGCGGTCATCACAGTGACGGTACGGGCCGGATCGAAATGTTCGGCGATCGCGCGAATGCGGTTGGCATGGCCTCGACCCTGATGGTGGGCAAAGAAGGCGATTGGTTTCATAAAGGTAACATCCAAACCCCCACCAGGAGCACCATACTCGCAACGCTGAGCGCCGTGGCAATGAGTTTCAGGTTCATACCACCGATCGGGGCCGCGCTGTGGGCATCCAGCCGTTCATACACATTGCATCCCTTGCGCTGGGCCGCGAAGAAGATGGCAATCCCGGACATAATGAGCATCGACGCCGCGAGACGCGGCAGCCACCACGGCTCCAACTCGTCAAACAGCGCATTAAAACCCAGCCCGACCCCAACCGCTGCAAGTCCGGTCCGCATCCAACCGGCAAAGGTTCGCTCGTTTGCCATGATGGTCCGGTCTTCGGCAAATTCGGTCCTGTCCTCGGCATAATCGGTGCGGTCGCCGGCAAGTGTCGTCTTGTCCTTGTCAGCCAATGAATGCCCTCCGGTCGATCGCTACAGATTAAGCCGAACGCACCATATAATGGGAAATTGGGAGCACGACAGATCGAACTAGCGTAAGATCGCTCCTCATAGGGTCTTAGCGTCCATCAGGCTCTGCCATCTTGCGATGCATTTCCGCCAATATGGAATCCGGAATAATCCCGGCGAACGTGGCCTGAACCTTGTTCATGAAGCTGCCCGCGACGACGCCATGCTCACCCTTCATCAACGCCTTGTAACCCTGCCGCGCAACCTTGCCGGCATCGTCCTTATCGTCATCGCGTCCGACGTCGGTGTCTTCCATCTTGGCGCGGCGGAAGAATTCGGTATCGGTCGGCCCGGGCATCAAGCAGGTGACGGTCACGTCGGTCTCCTTCAGCTCATTAGCCAGCGCCCAGCTAAAGCTGTCGAGAAACGCCTTCGAACCGTTGTAGACGGCCTGGAAACTGCCTGGAATAAACCCGGCGATCGACCCGGTAATCAGAATGCGACCTTCGTTGCGATCTCGCATTTTGCGTCCGACACCATGGATCAGGGAGATAGTGCCGGTGACATTGGTGTCGACGACGTTCTTGGCCTCCTCGAAATTTTGATCGAGAAATCCGTCGCCGAGACCGCGTCCGGCGTTGGCCAGCAAGATAGCGACGTCGCGGCCACCGATCGCCGACACCAGCGCCTCGACTCCATGCTCCGTGCCGAGATCGGCCTGGAGCGCCTTGACGGAAACATCGAACGCCGCGAGATCGGCCTTGGCCTTCTCAATCTCGGGCTCGTCCGCACAGATCAACAGATCGTGTCCGTCTTCGGCCGCGCATTTGGCCAGTTCGAATCCGATGCCGGTTGAGGCACCGGTAACAACCGCAAGAGGTCGTGCCATAACTGCTCTCCTTAAGTGCCGGGTTTCAGGACGACCTTCGTCCATTCGCTCTGCTTTTCCTTGAAATTCTTGTAGCCTTCAGGCGCCTGCTCGAGCGGAAGCCGATGGCTGATCAGGAAGGTAGTGTCGAGTTCGCCGTCCTGGATCTTCTGCAGCAAAGGCTTCAGATATTTCTGCACATGGGTTTGCCCTGTGCGCAACTGGAGCCCCTTCTCCATGAACGCGCCGAGCGGCCATTTGTCGGTCATGCCGCCATAGACGCCGGGCATCGACACGCGGCCGCCCTTGCGCACGCACATGATCGCCTGCTTCAGCGCCGCGGCACGGTCCGCGCCCATGCCGACGGTCTGCTTCACCGTATCGATCATATTGTCGATGGCAAAACCGTGCGCCTCCATGCCCACCGCGTCGATCACCGCATCCGGACCGATTCCGCCGGTCATCTCCATCAGCGCTTCGCGAATGTCGGTCTGCTCGAAGTCGATGACTTCCGCACCAAGTTTGCGCGCCAGCTCGAGCCGTCCGGCATGGTGGTCGATCGCGATCACCCGCTCAGCCCCCATCGCCAGAGCGGACTGGACCGCGAACAGGCCGACCGGGCCGCAGCCCCAGACGGCGACGATGTCGCCATCCTCGATCTCGGCATTCTCCGCGCCCATCCAGCCGGTCGGCAGGATGTCGGACAGAAACAGAACCTTATCGTCGCTCATGCCGTCCGGAATGACGATGGGGCCAAAGTCGCTGAACGGAATGCGCGCATATTCGGCCTGCCCGCCGGAATAGCCGCCGGTCATGTGGCTGTAGCCGAAAATGCCGCACATCGCGTGGCCGTAGAGCGCTTCGGAAATGTCCTGCTTTTCGACCGGATTGCTGTTGTCGCAGCCGGAATATTGCTGCTTGCCGCAAAAATAGCAGCTGCCGCAGGCGATGGTGAACGGGATGACGACGCGGTCGCCCTTTTTCAGGGTGCTGTCCTTTCCGGTTTCCACGACCTCGCCCATGAATTCATGACCGAGGATGTCGCCGGATTGCATGGTCGGGATCACGCCGTCGTAAAGGTGCAGGTCCGATCCGCATATCGCGGTGCTGGTGATCTTGATCACCGCATCGCGCGGATTGACGATCTCCGGATCGGGAACCGTATCGACGCGCACGTCGTGTTTTCCGTGCCAGGTTAGAGCGCGCATGGGTCTACTCCTTGATGTTGTAATGATCGGAAATGGCGATCTCGCCGGTTTCCATAAGCATTTTGAAGCGCTTCAGATCGTGCCGCGCCTGGATCTCGGGCTCGCGCCGAAAAAGTTTCGCGATCAGGCGCCCGGCGGTGCCGGCGGGCGGGCGATAGGCGATGACGGCTTCCACGAAGGTGCCGCGCTGTCCGGCATCCTTGAAGGCGACATGTCCCTCGGTCTCGATGTCGGATCCCTCAACCGAGCGCCACGCCATGCGTTCGCCCGGCTTGTCGTCCACCATTTCGGTTTCGACATCGACGGTGCCGTGCGGCGCCTTGATCGTCCACACCGCGCTTCCGGCCGTGCCCTTGGGGGAGACATTGACGACATTGTCCATGAACTTTGGCAGGTTCTGGAAATCGCGCCAGTAATCGTAGAGCTCACGCGCGGGCTTATCAATCGTGACGGTTCGTCCGGTAAGGTAGAGATCGCCCGGAATCTTCTTGCGGGTGCGCGCGGGTGCGTCGTTGGGACCTCGCTGTTTGTCGTCGCTGTCGCGCGTTGCGAAAAACACGCCTCCCGCAACCGCTGCCGCGCCGAGCGCGAGTATGGCCGCTCCGCCCAGTTTGCGGCGATCGCCGGAGCTGTCGTCGTGGTCAGATTCGTCATAGGGTTTCGACATCATGGTCTCCTTCAATCCTGTTTCACCGCTTCGCGCTCCCAGAAACGCAGCTTGCCGCATGTTTCGATGAAGCCTGACGCATCACCAGCGCCGCTCAACTTCATGCAGCCGTCGTCGAGGCGTTCGTCGAGCCCGATGGCCGCGAAGATCGGCATCGCTGCATCGGTGTAGGCAATGAACTTGGCATGGGCGAACGCATCGCTGACGAAGTCCTGGCTGGGCTTGTCCCTGGCGCGTTCGCGGCCGGACTCCTCGCCCATCACGATCGCCACCGCGTCGTAGACCACCGACGGCGCGCCATCGATCTTCTCGTCCGCTTCGACCATCTTGCCGTCCGACAATTTGGCGCCCGACACATGCGGCGCGATGATCTCGCACATCGCGCCGGCGTCCTTCGCCGCCTTCTGGAGCGCCGCAACCGTCGGAGCATCGCCGCCTTCGGCAATATAGATGCCGAGCTTGCGTCCCTTGAAGTTCCCCGGTCCGTTCCTGATGATCGACAAGGCGGGGCTTTCGGGCAGATCTGCGATCGGTTCCTTCGCCGCCTTCAACTTGCCGGGCAGTTCGGCCATGCCGAGGCCGTCAGCGACGGTTTGCGCCAGGCCGTCATCGATGTTGCGCAGATGTCCGACCATCCGGGCGCGGATTTCGGGCCGTCCGACCTTGGACAGTTCGAAAGTAAGCGCACTGCCCATATGCGCCTGCTCGGTCGGCGTCTGGCTGATGTAGAATTGCCGCGCCTGGCTGTAATGATCGGCGAAGCTTTCCGGTCGCGCGCGAAGCTTCGGCCCCTCGACCTGTTCCGGATAGCTGTCGAACCCACGCTCGGGATTTTCGCGCGGACCGGCCTCCTCGCCTGTACCTTCGCCCCAGCTGTTGGGCTCGTAATTCACGCGGCCCTTCGGATTGTGCATCGCCATATGCCCGTCCTGCTGAAAATGCCGCACGGGGCATTTCGGAGCGTTGACCGGAATATGCGTGAAGTTCGGTCCGCCGAGCCGCTTCAACTGCGTGTCGAGATAGGAGAAGTTGCGGCCCTGCAGCAGCGGATCGTTCGACTGGTCGATCCCCGGCACGATGTTCTGCGTGCAGAACGCGACCTGCTCGGTCTCGGCGAAGAAATTGTCGACATTCTCGTCGAGCGTCATCGTGCCGACGATCCGCACCGGTATCTGCTCCTCGGGAATGATCTTGGTGGCGTCGAGCACGTCGAATTCGAAATTCTCCGCGAACGCCTCGTCGAAAATCTGCACGCCGAGGTCCCATTGCGGATAATCGCCCGCGTCGATCGCCGCCCACAGGTCGCGGCGGTGAAAGTCCGGATCGGCGCCGTTGACCTTGAGCGCCTCGTTCCACACCACCGATTGCAGCCCCTGTTTCGGCTTCCAGTGGAACTTGACGAAGCTCGACTTGCCTTCGGCGTTGACCAATCGGAAGGTGTGCACGCCGAACCCTTCCATGAAGCGAAACGAGCGCGGGATCGTCCGGTCGGACATGATCCACATGATCATGTTCATCGATTCCGGGCTGAGCGTCACGAAATCCCAGAAATTGTCGTGCGCGGTCTGTGCCTGCGGGAAACCGCGGTCGGGCGCCGGCTTGGCGGCATGGATCAGATCGGGAAACTTCATCGCATCCTGGATGAAGAACACCGGGATGTTGTTGCCGACGATGTCCCAATTGCCCTCGTCGGTATAGAATTTCACCGCGAAACCGCGCACGTCGCGCGCAAGGTCGGGCGAGCCCTGGTTGCCCGCGACGGTCGAAAACCGCACGAACACCGGCACCTTTTTGCCGACCTCGGTCAGCACCCTGGCGCGGGTATGTTCGGACAGGTCCTCGGCCAGTTCGAACGTGCCATGGGCGCCGTAGCCGCGCGCGTGCACCACGCGCTCCGGAATACGTTCGTGATCGAAATGGAAGATCTTCTCGCGTGCGATATGGTCTTCGAGGAGCGCCGGACCCCGCGCACCGGCCCTTAGCCAGCTCTGATCGTTAGCGACCGGAGCACCCTGCGCCGTGGTCATGCCATCAGCGTCGCCCTTGGCGGTCTGATGCGGCGCGCCGCCTTTATCGAGGCTCAGATCGTCGGCCATTTTTCTCTCCCAAATATGCAATGCGGTTTGAAATTATCGAACTCATCCATTGAACAGGCGATAAAGAATTAGGTTCGCTGGCGGAAAGAATTCTTTTCATTCCGGCTCCAAAATTTTTGGCTCTCTTATAATATGTTAATCGGACTTATCAGATGTTGCACTGCCGGTCGGCCCAGGAGGGCTCGATCTTCGTCAGATTTCAAATGGCGGCTTCAAGGGACGGCGTGCTACCTGGAACGCTGCCATCTTTCGACAACCCAACGCGAGTTGCGGTAATGCCAGACTGGCCGCACCCTGAAGGGCAGGAGCCAGCGAAACCGATCATGAACCCGCGCGGGATCCTGGGCGGCGTCGTGGAAATGCAGATGGTGATGGCAAAGAATGAGTTCACCTCCCGGGGCCAGGCTATGGCCTACTCGGCAAGCCAGCTTCGCGAGGTCCGAAGGAGAAAGATAATACAGAATTTCAGCAGCGACCATGCGGTCGAACACCTTGCGCGGCAGACCTTCCGGCAATTTGCAATGCTGCACAACCGCGTTGGGAGTCTTTTTCAGACGTTCTGCCGTGAGGGAAACTGCGGAGGGCGCTCCGTCACAGGCGATGAGCCGCAGCGTTCGGCGCGCCAGCATGATCGAATTGGATCCGTTGCCGCATGCCAGTTCCAACGTACGCCCGGCCATACGCGTGCCGAGTGCATGCCGGATCGCTGCTCGCTTGTTGGCTTCGTCTCGGATTACGAACGTCCCCCAGGGATCGCTATCGCCGGCGAACTTCTGTTCAAAGCCTTCGATCGTGATCGGCTTGCTCATTGGCGCCGGAAAGTCTCAGCCGGCCGGGCGAGACGCCGCAGATCTTCCGGCTTGAGCGAAAACCCATCCGGATCGTCCTTGATCATGCCAAGCTGCGACCGGTAATGTTTTGCCGCCATGCGCTTGCGTTTATGAACGGACTTCAAGGGAACGCTTATCAAGCCGCCCGTGTCGTATCGCCCTGTCGGCCAGATCGTGTAGGCAAAATAGGGAACGGACCGACGATTGCGAAGAACCGCATGGGCCGCGGCGCGGTGATCGGGATGGTCGTCAATGATCGCGGGGCCAAAGATGGCACCCCAAGGGTGCCGCAGCATCCGAACCAAGGGCCGAAGCGCGGCGCGATCCCGACCCCATTGATCCGAAGCGCCATCGGTCAGATTTAGGAACGTCACTTTGGACGCGTTCAATCCGAGGACCGCCAACGCCCGTCGGCTTTCGGCCTGCCTGATCGCCACAAGCCGTGATTTCGGATATTTCCTGCTGTTTCGATGCGATGCCGATCCGTCGGTCAAAACGACGACATGGACGTCACAGCCCGTCGCATGCAACAACGCTATCGTGCCACCACAACCGAACACCTCATCGTCAGGATGGGGGGCAATCACGAGCATTTTTCGAAGCGCGGAAAAATTCATAAGGTCAAATCCGGCATTGCGGCCCCAACGGAAGCACTGGCTCCATCGGGATTTGGTTGGCGCAAATAAGTCATAAGGTCGGTCAGCGGCCGATAAACCGGATGCCCCGGCAGCATGGCAGATACGCCGACCGCGCGCTGCACTCTCGTGAGCTGAGCCTCCGCAAGTTCGAGAACCTTGAGGCGGACGGCAGATATGTTGACGACAAGATCAGGAAGGCTCTCGTCATAGCGGCTTGCCGCGGCAATCACCATATCGATGGCACATTGCGCATCCGCAAAAGCCTCACTCAGACGGCGCTGCTGCTGCGGATGCTCGGCCCGCCCGGATGACACCAGATGGTCGCGGAGGCATTCGTAGAGCTGACAGATGCCTCCGGCCTGAACGGCAATGAACCGAAGCGCGCCTGCACTGAAAAATGGTTGCCGCTGGTAGTCTCCGAGTTCGCCAATCCTTTCCGAAACCGGCGGGTGGCGCCTGTCCCAGCGCACGACATGGCTGTCCGTACGTGCCATGCCAAGCGGCATCCACCACGATCGGTCGACATCCGGACCATTTCCGGTATCGAGATCGACCAGATGCATCTGGCAAAGAATGGGATCGTTGGCGTCCGTGGTTACGATGGCGTGGCTGAGGAACCCGGCACCGGAAGCAAAGTTCTTCCCGCCGCTAAGCTTGTCGCCATTTACCGACAACGGATCGCCCGGCAGATCGCTGTTCCAAACGCCAAACCGGGCTCCATCGCTGACAAGCTGTCGAACGACGTTCTGTTGGGCGGACGTTCCATAGCGTTCGATAAGCTGCAACGCGTTGACATGACCTTCGAACAGCCGACCAAATGCCAGGTCGGCCGCGCCCGCTTCGACCATGGTACTTATGCAATGGACCACAACGCAAGCGTCGGAGAACAGGTACAGCCTTTCATCGAAAGCGTCGTCAAACGCGGTCGCAAGCTCGTCGCTGAACTTTCCTTGCGCGAAGAGATTTCGCAGATATCCCGCAACAGACTTCATGCGGTCCTCTTTGGTTCGAGGTTGGCCTCGATTTCGAGGAGCAGATCGCGGGCAACGTTTAACGTAACCGGCTTTTTCGTTGCAGCGACTGGAACGACACGCATGACGAAGGCATCGGCCGAAGATGCCTCGTCCCACGCTGATACGACCGTTTCCGGCGGGAGACCCGCGGCCGCGGCGTGGCGCACAGCATCTGACTCGGAAAGGAGCCTGGGATATGCCGCACGGCTGAACGCTTGCTGGGCATAATGCTGGCAGGCATCCCACGGGTTTTCGAGCAGAGACGGAATTCCGAATTTTGCATCTTCGTCGGACGCCTTGAGCGCTGCTGCCAAACCATTGACGGCACGGCCCCGTCGCCGCCCCGACGTCCTGACCCTGACCGCCTTGTCCTGACGCACGCGCAAACCGGCAAGCCGCGCGTAATCGACGAACGCGGCATCTTCGCCAAAAGGCAGGGCTGGCATCCCGCCGATCCTTTCGTAGGCCGCCAACGTTATACCCAGACTGGCGCCGCTGGTGTAGGGATGCGAAACTGGCGCGTCATAGCCAATCGGGTCGATGCGCCGTCGCACATCGTGCAGGCTTTCTAGATAAGCTTCGAGTTCGTCTCGTCGCTCATCTCTCGATCGACTGCCGCGTTTCGCGTAGCCGGCGATCAAATCGGCGGTGTCGAACGCGGCTTCGTTCTTCAAAAGCCAATCGGGGGCCAGCACCGAGTCCGCGTCGGTGGTCAACAGGCGCGCATTCGGCCAATGGCGAAACTCGGCAAACGCGGCGTGCATGGCAGCTCTTCGGGCCCGCCCGGCATTTGCTTCCCGACACGGCGTCAAGCGGACGATGCGAAGGTCGAGAAGCGAATTTTCATTCCGGGTTTCTCGCACAATCTGCTCCGATGCGTCGGAACAACTGTCCAGGGTCACGAAAACTATGGGAGGGGCAAGGCCGGAAGTGTCCAGCCGGGCGATGCTCGCCAGAAAGAATGGCAGACGCCTCGCTTCATTACGAACGGGCACGCAGATCGCAATGGGTCTCACAAACGGTATTCTCGCTCAGACGAAATAGTAACCAGGTCGCAATGGCTCGTTTCGTTCCAGCCGATCGCGGATTGGCGCGTTCCGATCTTGTGTGCCGGTCTCTCCCTTCTCGGCGCTGCCTTTTGTAAAACCACGGGTTCTTACTTCAAGCGTCGCGCTTGAAAGGCGAACCGCGCGGCTTTTGAAACGTCGCCCTGCAACGAGGTATTTACCGCACCACTCACCAGCGATCCCGGAACCGGGATAACGCTGCCTACCTTCGCGCGGGCCAGCGAGAAAGCGAGCGAGCGGGCCAGCCGCTCCATCGCCTGATCGATCAATGGAGCCATGGCCGCCGGGCCATGATTGAACAGTTTTCCATCGACGGCGATGCTCGCTTCCAGCGCTGCAATTCGTGCCGTGCGCGGGGCCTCAGCATCGAGCGCGGCCAGCTCCATGATAGTCGACCGGAACAATTGTTCGACCGGGCCGGCACCCTCGAAGCCATAAGCCCTCCCGGTATCACGGATATTGCGTGCGGACAGCGCGATCATGGCGGGAATGTCGGCATTCATGCTCAGCGCACCGCGAACCCGGACGCCATGCCAGTGGCTGCGTTCATCGCCTTGGCACGGGTTTCGATTTTCCTCGATGCCTCGTGGCACGCGTGCAAGTCGGAAATGTCGTGACCGAGGGAAGTGAGGCTAGGCTGCGTCGCAGCAGAGTCGATACCGCGCGCAATCTTTTCCAGCAGCGACGAAGGAATTGCATGCGACAAGATAGCGCTCAGAGGGCGAGTAAGCTTCTCGATCCCCCGCCCGATCGCCGATGGTTTACGCGATCGATAATTCTGCTGCGCTTTGTCGAAATTCATAAAATCTTCCTGCGTCCGCAAAACCAATCCCGGTAGATATGATACGGGCACTGGAGACCGTAACCGTCGGTTCGGCTTCCCAACGGATCGAACAGCCTTTGGTATCCGCCAGCCCGCGAACCACCGATTGTTGTAAATCGCATTCACCGTGCAGCATTGCCCGGAGCCTGTCAGCAGTTATACGTAGCATGCTCGTTTTCGGCCCGATTGTTCAGCCACCCTTCCATTTGCCGCCTCTCTTCAGGGGCCAGCTCTTTCAGCGATGCGGGACAGGTTTGAGCCCGTCCATGACAATCTCGACGTGGCTACCATGGCACTTCAAGGTCTTATGAGTGGCTAAGCGGTCGGGATGCCAAATTGCGCGTGGCTTGAAGGCAAAAAATGAACGATCGATCATTTAGTTACGATTGCGAGGTGACCGGCCGGGTGCGAATCAGTCGGCGGCTATCCCGCGACTAATCGTTTCGGTCAAAAAGCGGATGTAGTCACGCTTCAGATCCTCGCTAACTTCGGTAATATCGAACACGTGCGCAAGTGCGCCGCGCCGGGCGAAGAGGTGGTCGCAGGCGCCTACCAACATGAAATAGAATTCCACCGGCGAAACTTCGCGGAACGTGCCCTCGCGCACGCCCTGTTCGAGTAGATGCCGCTGAAACTCGACGATCGGCCTCATGAACAGGTCGCTCACCCGGCGTGATGCCTCGGTCTCCTCGCGCCGCATCAGCACGTTCAGCAACTGGTTCATATAAGGCGCGCGGAAATAGGCATTGACCAGCCCGCCGATATGCAACCGCAACTTGTCGAGCGCGGGCAAGTCCGATTGCCGCACCCGCTCGAGCTTGGCGACGCCTTCGGCGCCGTCCCGCTCGATCAGCGCGATCAGAAGCCCTTCCTTGTTGCCAAAATGATACTGGACCAGCGCCGGGCTCATCTCCGACCGCTCGGCAATTTCGCTCAGAGAAACGTCGGCCCCGTCCTTTTCGATCATGATCTCGCTGGCGGCCTGCATCAGGAACAGCCGCGTATCCACCCGGTCGGGCACGTCCTTCAACGGGGGCCGGCCGCGGCGCTTGCGCGCCGACGGCTTCTTCAAGATCGGATCTTGCTTCATCGAAAAATAACTTCCGGTTCCTGTCTGTACCTTTTCGCTTCTAGCGAACGCCCCGCGCTCTGCAAAGCGCGGGATCGAGACCGGGGAACCGCAAATGGCGTTCGATCGGCCGTTCAATCAAAATAAAGCAGGATCAGTTCGTAAATCAGCGCGGGCTTGTGGGCTCCTTCCATCTCGATCGTGGCGCGGGCCGCAATGCGCAGTCCGCCGCCCTTCTCCTCGGTTTCGAGCACTTCCATCCACAGCCGGATGCGCGACCCGACCGGCACGGATGAGAGGAAGCGGAGACGGTCGACACCGACGTTGAGGATCGACTTCGAATTGACCACATATATGTGCGGCTGCAGCGTGCTGACGAGCGACATCACCAGAAACCCGTGCGCGATCGTCTTGCCGTCGGGCATTTCGGTCGCCGCCCGTTCGGTATCGACGTGGATCCACTGGTAATCGCCGCTGGCCTTGGCAAATGTGTCGATCATCTCTTGCGTGACCATTAGCCATCCGCTCGGCCCTTGTTTCTCGCCAACGGTCGCCGCCAGTTCTGCAGCGGTCTGGTATGTCTTCATGCCTTCACAACCTTTCTTGCAATCCTGTCCCCGCTATCGCGTGTCATTCTGGCAGCCTGTCTTCGGTGCACGCGGCAACCAGCGTGACCGAGAGCGGAACGCTGTCCTTGATCATGTCGAAATTTTCCGACATGCCGAACGCTTCCATTCCTTCGCAACGATAGCGCATGATCGCTTCGGTAATGCGGGCGTGGCTGGTCGTCCCGTCGGGCTTCGTGCGGCGGTGGCGCAGCGGGATGACGGTGTCCATGTCGCCGACGAGCACGTATTTCCGCTTTTCCGTCACCAGCCGCGTGACGATCCGCTTTGGATAATATCCGTCGCTATATTCGGTCTGCGTGAAAACGTCGGTCAGGTGTTCCAGCTTGCCGTCGCGCAGGACGTGGCCATAGATGACCGGATCGCCGTCGGCGCGACCGCGGATCGTCATCATCATGCCGAAGTCGGGAGAGAACGTGACGTTCTGCCACTTGTACCAGTAGAAATTGTCCCAGTGGCGGGGGCCCCAGCTCTTGTCGCGATAGCCATGCCCGTCAATGACGTAGTCCTCCTCGCCCACGCGGATCGTTCCGGTCACCGTCATGTGCTGTTCGATATGGCCGCGCAGCGTTTCCTTCTCGGGGTCGAGATTCCAGCTCGATCCGTCCATGTTGACGATTTCGCCGCCATAGACGGGCGATACGCCGGTAAATTCGAGCGCGATCCGGCAGGCCACCTTGGGGTTGTTGCCGAAGGCGCGCTTGGGGTCGAGCATGTCGGTCGCGTCCGCCATCAGCAGGACATCGCCGTCATAGGTGACTGTCAGCGTCTCGAGCGGGCGGACCACTTCGAACCGCATGCCGCCCGCCGCCATTTCGCGGTTGTGGGTGATCTCGACCCGCCTGAACAAGAACCCCACGCGGTTTCCAGGCAGATAGACGCAGCACGTCATCTCGGCGTGGCCTTCGTTGACGCGGTTGCCGATCCGCACCCACAAGCCGACCCCGCTCTTGTGATCCATCGCATTGAAATACATGGATTCGTTGTAATTGCGGACCGGCTCCGGCTCGTGCGTGTATTCGTCCTGCGGGTCGAGTCGCAGGGTCATGCCGTCAGGTACAATCATGCTCGCTTCATCCTTCGGTCGGGGGGCTGGCGACGGCGGCGCGCATACGCTCTATAGTGGGGTGGCGCGGCTGGTCGATGGCGGCTTCGTCAAGCGCGGTGGCGACGAGATGCGCGCACAGGCCCGGATCGTGCATCGGCAGGGTTCCGTCCGCAATCCGCGCCGACAGCGTTTCGTTCAAAGTTGCCAGTTCGCCGTCCGGGCTTTCCAAGAGCGCGCGCAGTCGGTTGAGCGCGGCCGCGTCGGCAACGCCGCCGAGTTCGATTTCGCGCCGCACCGTTTGCACGCCGTTTGCAGCGACCAGCGCATAGAAACGGTCCGCCTCGCCCAGTTGCGGCGCGACCGTTTCCTTCAGGAAATGTGCGACGACCTGCAGGATTTCGGCAGAGGAAGGAGCGGCTCTCACAGTAGTTCTCCATCGCGCGCACCGGTCAGCATCATCAGGTCCAGTTCCACCTCGGACAGGCGGCGACCGATCACGGCCGGTTCGATCGCAAAGCGCTCGTTACGAAATTCGAACGCGGTGCGGATGCACACCTGCCCCCACATCAGCGTGCCGAGCACCGTCCAGAAGTGCAGTTCGATGCGATCGACCGGCGGCCCACCCCCCGCCTCGTACCCGGCGAGCAGGTCCTCGACCGGGCCGAACCCGCCAGCCACGTCGTCGAGCCGTCCGAACCGCCACGACGGCACGCAGAACCAGCCCAAATCCTCTATCGGCGAACCGAAATGCGCGATTTCCCAATCAAGAACCGCGCCGACGCCATCGGCATTGATCATCAGGTTGCCGTTGCGAAAATCACCATGGACCAGTCGCGGGCGGGGTTGGTCGGCAGGAAGCCGTTCTTCCAGCCAGTTCAGGGTATAGTCGATCGCGGGACGGGTCAGTCCCTGCCGGGCATGCAACGCGCGCGCGTCGGCCAGCCGTCGCGCCGCATCCCAGGTTTCAAGCGATGGGATGGCATCGAGCGGGACTTGCGAGATACGGGCCAGCGCCTCGCCACACAGGTGCGCCAAGCGCGGGCGGATCGCAGCGAGATCTTCGGCGCGGAAAATCTTGCGCGCGACGGTTTCGCCTAAAACCCGGTTCATGACGAAGCCTGTACCCAGCCCGTCCTCCGGCCTTAAGCGGGTAACGATGCCGGGAACGGGTACGCCATTTTTGCCCGCGGCCCGGATAACCTCCGCCTCCGCGTCGAGGCCAATCGCATCGTCGCGCTTTTCCCCGTCACCTCCCGGTGCGCGGCGCAGCACGAAATCGTGCGGGCGTTTGCCAAGGCGCGTTTCGATCAGCCAGCTATCCTGACTCGTCCCGCCCGACAGGATGCGTGCAGAGATCAGTTCCGCCCGCGGTTCGATGCGGGCGACCAGCGCGGCGATAAGCGGTTCTATCGTGGTGTCGGTCTGCGACATGTCAGATCTCCATCGTGCGGGATCGCAAGAGGATGTCGCGGCGCATCGCAGTGCGCGCCTCGGCGCTGATGCCGCGCCGCTCAATCCGCACGACTTGCGCACCGTGGTCGGCCAGCATGGTCGCGGCGAAAGGCCCTGAGCCGATACTCGCCAGTTCTACGATCCGGATACCGTGCAACGGCCCTGCCATACTTCCACCCTTCATGCGCAGGCGCGCCGGTCCTTCGTTACGCTTGCGATCGACCCACTTGTCACGGCGGGTGCACACCCTGCCATACCCGATGGCCCGCAGCACCTCCATATCCCCATTTTAGCGGGTTGCTGTTTTTTGTTTGTTCGATCATTAAGTCTTATCGTCTTGTGTCGCTGCGCACGATCAAAAAGAGTATTCAAGGGGAAGCCATGTCTATTCGTTTCGACGACCAGGTCGCGATCGTCACAGGTGCCGGAGGCGGTCTTGGCCGCGATTACGCGCTTGCGCTGGCGGCGCGCGGAGCCAAGGTCCTGGTCAATGACCTGGCAATGATAGAGGGCCAGGATGGGCAGAGGATCAGTGCCGCCGCGCAAGTCGCCGACGAGATCTGCGCGGCCAGCGGAAAAGCATTGGCCAACCAAGACAATGTCGCCACCAAGGACGGCGCCGCCTCGCTGGTCGCAGCTGCCATCGCCGCGTGGGGACAGGTCGATATCTGTGTCAACAATGCTGGAATCACGCGCGACAGCAGTTTCGCCAAGGCGAGCGTCGACGATCTCGAAGCCGTGATCAACGTCAACCTGCTCGGCACGCTTTACGTCACGCACGCGTGCTGGCCGCACATGACCGCAAAGGGCTATGGCCGGATCATCGTCGCGACCTCGATGGTCGGCTACATGGGCAATTTCGGCCAAACCGGTTATGCCGCGGCGAAGATGGGCGGGATCGGCATGATCAACACGCTCGCCATCGAAGGGGCACGCAAGGGCGTGACGCTGAACGCGATTTCGCCGGCAGCGGTCACGCCGATGAGCGCGGGGCTCAACCCGCCTGCGCTCGAACGCTACATGACCTCAGACACTGTCGTTCCGGCCCTCCTCTGGCTCGCCAGCCGCGAGAACACCCGGACGGGGCTGGTCATCGAAGCGATGGCGGGCGGATACGGCCGCGTCGCGATGTTCGAAAACGAATTGGTCAGTTTCGACCCGTCGCAACCGGTGACACTCAAAATGATCGAGCAGAATTGGGACCGCATTACCGACATGACCGACGCCGCCCAAATCGATCATGCCCCCCCCGACCGGCCGATCGCGTTGATCAAGCAGCATGGGCTGTGGTTCGAAAACACCTGATCGCGTTGCGGGGCGGGTGGCGACCCGCCCCGCACCATGGGGTTCCGATCAATGACAGGTGATGGTTTCGTCCAGTTCGCCACGTGACAGCGCCATCGACAGGAGATGCGAACGGCTTCGCGCACCGAGGCGGCGGGCCGCGGCCTTCAGGTAGTCCTGCACCGTGTGCGGCGACAATTTCAACGCGATCGCCACTTCCTTGACACTGCTCCCTTGCGTGATAAGCGACAGGCATTCGCGCTGGCGTGCGGTAAGCAAGGTGGTGCGCGGTTCCTGCCCGACGCGCTGTTTCTCGATCAAATCGACGAAAGCATAAGCGGTCGCCATCATAGACAAGCGGACCTCGTCGGGAACCGCGTCGCCCGCCCGCGCTTCCTCGCTGCTCCACGCGACGATCGAGACGCCGCCGCGCGGCAAGTGGACCGGGATCAGCAATTCGCTGGCCAGTCCCGCATCGGAGAGTAGGCTGCGGATCTCGTTTTCCTGGCGGCTGAGTTCGCAAGGGCGCGCGTCCTGCACCCGGCTCATGAACGGCATCATCGTCGATTTCGCATGACGCACGTCAGGGTGGTTCAGAAAAATGCGCTGTTCATACCACCAGCTCAGCATCTTGGGGCACCAGCCGATGACGTCGTGCTGCAAAGACCGGCCCCTGCCGATTAGCAGCGGGCGATCGTTGAGCACATTGTCGACGAAACCGAGCTTGGGCAGGCCGACGATCTCGCCGACGCAGGCAAGATGATCGTAGGCTGCGTTGATCGACCGGCTAGTGCGCAGCGCGGCATTGTGGCGACTGACACTCGCCAGCGTTCTGTACAGCTCTTCCTCGCCCACCTCTTATTCTCCCGCCCGGCCGACGCGAAAGGCGGTGGCCGTAACCTGCGGCATCTCGTTCCGCGGATGCCGTTTGTTTCTCGGATATGCCTTGTACTACCATTCCCCGGTTTGCGAAATAGTCCGTTCGGCGATATCCCGATCGCGCCTGGCATCTTGACCGGCGCGTTAATTGATTTAGTGATTAATTAAATCGAATGCAAGCTTCGGCGCAAAGGCGCTGGCGGCGGGAAGGGATCGGGACATGACGCAGCGACGGGTGGTTGAGGAACGCGAGGACGGACTCGCCATCCTGACCCTTTCGGGAACCGGCAGGGGCAACGTGCTCGACGCGCAATGCACGATCGAATTGCGCGAACTGGCGATGCGCTATTCACTCGACGATACGGTTCGCGCTGTCCTGCTCCGCACTGATGGACGCGATTTCTGTTTCGGCGGCGACTTGTCAATGATGGGCGAATCGGACGATATCGCCTGGACGATTCGCTCCACCGTCGTCGACTATCACCTCGCCGTCAGCCATTTTGCGGCGATGAATGCCCCGCTGATCATCGCGGTGAACGGGGCGGCGGCCGGGGCAGGTCTCGCGCTCGCGGCGCTGGGCGACTATGTCTACGCGGGCGAAGGGGCGAAGTTCGCCTTTGCCTACGACGCAGTCGGCCTGTGCGGCGACGGCGGCGTATCGTGGACGCTTACGCGCCTGATCGGGATGCGCAATTTCCGCAACTTGGTGTTCGAAGGCAAGAGCCTGTCCGCCACACAGGCGTACGAGATCGGTCTGGTTAGCAAGGTCGTGCCCAACGATATGCTTCAGGATGCCGCCCTCGGCCACGCGCGGCGGCTGGCCACAGGGCCGACACTGGCCTATGGCGCGATCAAGCGGCTGGCCAATGCATCGTACCAAGCCGATTTTGCGACCCAGCTCGAAACCGAAGCGCGGACCGTTTCGGAATTGTCGCGGAGCGATGACGCGCAGCAGGCGATGGCGGCCGTGCTGCGCGGCGAGGCACCCAGCTTCAACGGATCCTAGCCATTAGGCGCGCAAACCGTCGACGATTACCGCCTGCGCCGCCGTGATGATGTCCTCGATGCTCCCCTGCCCCGGATCCCACCACTCGGGCATCCAGTTCAATGCGCCCAGCGCCAGCATGCGTAGCGCGCTGGCCGGCACGTCGCGCTTGATTTCGCCGTTCCCAATGCCTTCCGCGATCAATTGGCGCCAGAAATCGCCGTAACGGCGCTGCTCGACCAGTTGCCGTTCGCGGATATCTGCGGGAAGCTGTCCTAAGGTCCGGATGGAGGCGCTGGCAAAATCGCAATCGCGCAGCGTAATCTCCAAATGGGCACGGATCGCGAGGCGAATGCGGTCGAGCACGCTCAGCCCTGTCGATGCGCCAGCCAGGCGGGCAACGTTATCGAGCACGCGCCGCTGCCCCAGCGTCACGACTTCCTCGATCAACGCTTCTTTCGACGGAAAATGATAATAGAGCGCAGCGGGTTGAACCTCGGCAATGTTGGCGATGTCGGACAAGCGCAAGTTGCCGAACCCGCGCTCCTTCAACGCGCGCGCCGCCGCGCCCAGCAGGCGGAGACGCGTCTTTTCTGCTTTGGTGACGGGCGTTCCGCCCTCTTGCGTGTCTGATGCCGTCATCGTGTCTTGCCTCGCGCGCCCGCATCCGGGCCGAGGCCGAACCATAGTGCGTGGATCGCGTGACGCAATCGCCGGGTCAGGGCATCTGGCTCCCGCCGGACACGCTGATGACCTGCCCCGTCACTTGCGCCGAGAGCCGGTCGCTGGCGAGATAGAGCACCGAACCTGCAACATCGGCAGGGGTCGTCAAGCGGCGCAGCGGGATGGACCGCACGATATCGCCGCGCCCCTTATCATCGATAACCATGTCGCCGCCGACGGCCCACAGGCTATTTTCGCCGACATCCTTTGCGCTGGGCGGCAGCACGAGGCCCGGCGCGACAACGTTGCAACGTACGCCCTTGCGTCCGTATTCGAGCGCGATGTTCTTCATGAACGACACGACGCCGCCCTTCGCCGCGCCATATACTGCGCTTCTCAGTTCACCGAAGGCCGCATCCGAGGCGACCGAGACGATCGACCCGCCGCCCGCGCCTGCCATCGTTGGCAAAACCGCGCGCGTCGCGTAGATCACACTATAGAGATTGCGATCAACCGCCTTGCGGATGTCTTCGATGGGGATGTCCGCGAACCATGCAGGACGGCTCCACCCCATGTTATTGACAAGCACGTCAATACCGCTCTGCGCCGCGACGACGTTAGCCACCCCACGCTCCACCGCCTCTATGTCGCACATGTCGCAGGCGTGGCCGACGATGGTCCCGGGTAGGTTGGCGGCGTCGAAGACAGTCGTTGCAGTCTGCGCCTCGTCGATGTCGAAAATCGTGACCCACGCGCCTTCGGCGGCGAAGGCGAGCGCGATGGCGCGTCCGATGTTGGACGCGCCCCCAGTCACGACGACCGACTTGGCGTGAAGGGCAAGCCCGCTTTTCATACTTGCTTGTCGCCGTAAGACCATTCGACGAACGGTGCATCACGCTCACGCAGGGCGGTGGTCAGGCCTTTTTCGTCGACCGTGTTCCAAAATATCTCGGCCGAATCTGCGCGATGCGCGATCGCGTCGAATTCCGGCCCCATCGCCCGAACGGCGCGATTGCCGTTCATGAGATCGGCCTTAAGCAGTGATGCCTTGATCAGCTTGAGGTTTATTAACGGCATCGCGCAAAGCGAGGCGAGAACCTGGTCGTTCGCTTCCTCTAGATTGTCCGCCGGAACCGCACGCGTGATCCACCCGCGTTCGTAGGCGTCGCGGCCCGAAACCGAATTGCCGGTAAGCAACATTTCGCGCGTCGCGCGGTGGCCCAGAACCTGCGGAAAGACCAAGAACGGCGGCACGCCCAGCGAGCGCAGCGGCGGGTGGCCGATGCGGGTATCCTCAGCAGCGATCACGAAATCGCACGACATCGCCAGTTCGAACCCGCCGGCCAGCGCAAAGCCGTGGACTTTGGCAATGGTCGGTTTTGGAAAGCTGTAGATCGATTCCCAGCGGGCGTTGTTGCGGGTCAGCCGCAACCAGTCCTCGGGTACGGTCTGCGTCTTGATGTTGATCGCTCCCGTCGGTGCGAGATCGTATCCCGCGCAGAAACCCTTGCCCAGCCCCTCGAACTGCAAGACCTTGATCTCGTCGTCGGCCGCCGCATCGGCCAAGGCATGGTCGAGAACGTCGAGCGCGCCGCCGTTCAGCGAGTTCGACCGACTGGGCCGGTTGATGCGGAAATAGGCGACCTGCCCGATCTTTTCGTAGATCGCAGGCGCGTCGGTGCTTTCGGTAGAGCTCATCTCACTCATCCTTCTCAGTTCTTCACGTCCTGCAGGGCGTCTGCGGCAGCGGGTTCTTTCTCGAAATTGTCGTATCCGCCTTCGGCTTCGGTTTTGCAGAGCTTGCGGTAATGCTTGTGGCTGGCGACCGAGAACAAAGGACGCCGCTTCTTGCCGGGGATGTTTTCGCCCGACCACCACGACGATCCCTTGGAAACGACCGTCTTCTCGACCTGGTCGATCAGGTCGCGGCCCCACTGGTCCTCGCTCTCTTGGCTCGGTTCCATCGCGGCGATTTCGTTTTCGCGCATGTATTCGATGGCGTCGGCGATCCATTCGACGTGGTGTTCCATGGTGACCGCATGGTTGCCAAACGTCGATCCGGGGCCGGTGATGGTGAACATGTTGGGGAATCCGCGGACCATGAGGCCGAGATAGCTGGCCGGGCCGTCTTCCCAGTGCTGCTGGATCGTTTTGCCGCCTCGTCCGCGAATGTCGAGCCGCATGAACGGCCCGGTGACCGCATCGAACCCGGTGGCAAAGACCAGCACGTCGATGTCGTATTCGCCCTTTTCGGTGCGGATGCCGTTTTCGGTCGCGCCGATCAGGGGTTCCTTTGTCAAGTCGATCAAGGTGACATTGTCGCGCAAGAACGTTTCGAAGTAATTCGTGTCAATCACCGGACGGCGCGAACCGAACGGGTGGTCTTTCGGC
Organism: Novosphingopyxis sp.; assembly: GCF_965218915.1. Lineage (GTDB taxonomy): Bacteria > Pseudomonadota > Alphaproteobacteria > Sphingomonadales > Sphingomonadaceae > Novosphingopyxis. Next base: position 2,060,594 of record NZ_OZ244708.1, read on the forward strand.
ACTAGGCTGTCGGCCAGTTCCTCATCGCCGAGCCGTGCGGCGATCTTGGAGCGGACGAAACGGGCGACACGGTCGTTGGCGTCGAGATCGGTCAGCAGGTCGCGATAGGATCCGAACACGAACTGCAGCCCGCCCTGCGCCCACATAGTTTCGAGGAACGCGTTGAGATCCTCGTCGCTTTCGGTCAGCGCGTCGCGCCCGTTATGCTGCCAGGGGAATCCCCCCGCCGACGACCGCGCCCGAGCCCAGATATCGTCGTATTCGGACTGGATGCGATCGAAAGTCTCGTCATCGACATCGGCGTGGCGCGCGGGGATTGTGTACTGCGGCGAACGCTGGACGACGTACAGATGTTCGGCTTCCTTGGCGATGACCGGAATGGTCTGAACCCCCGTGGAGCCGGTTCCGAAGACGGCAACCTTCTTGTCCTTCAGATTGACGCCCTCGAAGGGCCATGCGCCGGTGTGATGCCATTCGCCTTTGAACTTCTCGATATCCTCGACGAACGGCGTGAACGGCACCGAAGACAGCGTCCCCATCGCGGTGACGACGAACTGGCAATCGTATTCGACCCCGCCCTCGGTATGCAGGCGCCAGCGGTGGCGCTCCTCATCGTAAGTGGCGCCGGTGATCCGCACTTGAAAGTCGATGCTGCGGCGCAAGGCGAACCGATCGGTGACGTGGTTGAAGTAGGTCAGCAGTTCGTCCTGCTTGGGATACTTCGAGCTCCACCGCCAGTCGCCCAGCAGCTCGCCGTCGAACGAATAGCAGTAGATATAGCTTTCGGTATCGCAACGCGCGCCGGGGTAGCGATTGGTGTACCAGGTGCCGCCGACCCCTTCGTTCAGTTCGACGATACGCGTATCAAGACCTAGGTGATCGCGCAGCTGGTGCAGGGCATAGAGCCCCGAAAAGCCCGCGCCGATAACCACCGCGTCGAGCGAGATAACCTTCTTCTCGCCGCCCGCCCGGGGCGCGGATGCCGGATTGTTCATTGGTTTTCCCTTATCTGCATGGGGAATGGGTAAAGGGGGGCAAAGGCCGTCACGCGGAGACGCCGCGTTCCATTGCGCGGTCGAGCCACTCATGATAGTGAATGAGGCCCGGCTCGTTGCGGCCGAAGACGAATTCTTTCGCTCCGCCGGCCATCAGTGCCTTTTGCGTCTGCATCACTTGCGGAAAGTCTTCCTTGTCGGTGACATCCATCAACACTTCGATGCTGCGGCTCAGGTAGCGTTTGGTCCGGTCGTCGATGACGTCGCCGTAAGAATAGATGCTCGTCGTCGCGATTGCTTCGCCCGGATGCTCGCCTGGGAACACCATCCAGGTCTCGATATGGTCGATCTGATGCGAGATGATGACGTTGGGATAGACGATGTACTGCAGCGTCGCATAGGGGCTGAACCGCCGGTCCTGCGGCGCCTTGGCCTGCTCGTCGAGCACGCTTTTGCGCACACCGATGACCAGCCCGACCGGCCCCATGTCCTCGAACACCGAGGGCGAATGCAATTGCCGGGTGGCCAACGAATCGCGGTGCAGCGCAAAAACGTGGTAGGCTTCGAGAAAGGTGTCGATCACCAGCTTCCAGTTCAGCGCTAGCTTGCGTGTGGCCGATCCGTGGAAGCGGCAATTGGCGAGCGACAGATCGGCGATATCGGCATCCGCATCGCCGAATATGGCGGCGGGATCGACGGGCGCGGGGACCGGATCGTCCGCCTCCAGAGGGGAAACGAAGATCGCGCCGTGGCGTTCGAACAAGGGCAGTTGCCGCATGCCGGCCCCCTCATCTGCACAGCTGTCGAAGCCCCCTTTCGAGTGGGGCCTGCCGAGCAGGGCGCCTCGCGTGTCGAAAGTCCAGGCATGGAACGGGCACGACACCCCCCGCCCGCGCACCGTGCCGCGTTCCTGGGTAAAAACGCGCGATCCGCGGTGGATGCACATGTTGACCAGAGCGCGCAGTTCGCCGTCCTTGCCGCGGATGACGACTACCGGCAGTCCATCCAATTCCGCGGTGACGTAACTGCCCAGCACGGCGACATCGCCCGCCATGCAGACATAGAGCGGGTGCCCGCGGAACAATATCTTACGCTCGTGCTTCAGAAAGCCAGCGTTGGAATAGACATGGGTCGATTGCGGGCGGACGGCATCGGCCATGCTAGTCGAGCCCGCATCGTACATGCGAAAGAATTCAGTGCTGAGCTCGACTTCACGCGCTTCTCTCATGTCCCTTGCTCCATTTTCGAATCAATTTTCAAAAATGTTTGTAGCGCACAACGGCCCGCTGCGCTAATATTATTTAACGAACGTTCAAAAGTGTTTGTAGCGTAGCGGGATAAGGTGTGCGTTGTTCACATCAGTTCGAGGATCGTCGCATTCGACATGCCGCCGCCTTCGCACATGGTTTGCAAACCATAGCGGATGCCCTCGCGTTTCATCCGGTGGACCAGCGTGGTCATCAGCCGCGTTCCTGATGCGCCCAACGGATGGCCCAGCGCGATTGCTCCGCCCTGAGGGTTCACTTTTGCGTGATCAGCGCCGATGTCTTGCATCCATGCTAGGGTGGCCGATGCGAATGCTTCGTTGAATTCGAAGGTGCCGATGTCCGCCAGGCCTAGCCCCGACCGTCGAAACACGTTGCGCGTGGCGGGGATCGGCGCGGTCAGCATCAGTTTCGGATCGTCGCCGCCCAACGCCACCGTGTGCACCGCCGCGATCGGCGTCATACCGAGCTCGGCCGCCTTCTCTTCGGTCATCATTAGCAGTGCCGACGATCCATCGGAAATCTGCGAGGCGTTGCCAGCGGCGATCAAACCGTCTTCGCGAAACGCGGGGCGGATCTTGCCCATATCCTCGACCGATCCGCCGCGACGAATGCCCTCGTCTTTTTCAAAAACGCGCCCGTCAGGAAGCGTGATCGGCAGGATTTCGGCATCAAATTCACCTGCATCCTGCGACGCGGCGGCACGGCGGTGCGATTCGAAGCCGAGTTCGTCCATTTCGCGGCGCGTCAGGTTCCACTTGCGGGCGATCAGTTCGGCACCCTCACCCTGCGAGGGATAACCGCCCACGCGATCGACGAATGTGGGGCCGAAGCAATCGGCGGTCCCGCTAGTTGAGCCCATTTCGACCAGCGACATGATTTCGGTACCGCCCGCAACGGCCACGTCGTAATGCCCGGCGACGAGGCCCGCCGCGGCGAAGTGGACGGCCTGCTGCGAAGAACCGCACTGCCGGTCGATTGTCACACCCGGCACGGTCAGCGGCCAGCCCGCGGCAATCACCGCGCTGCGGGCGATGTCGCTTGCCTGTTCGTTGATCTGGCTGACACAGCCCCAGATCACGTCGTCCACCAGCGCCGGGTCGATGCCCGCCTCTTTGACCAGCCCGTTTAGCATCTGCGCGGTCAGGTCAACCGGGTGGATGGTGGATAGGCTGCCGTTGCGCCGCCCGATCGGCGTTCTAAGGGCGTTGACGATGACGGCTCGCTTCATGGGAAATCTCCTGCTGTGCGGCGCGGCCAGAACGGCGCGTGCAAGGGTCTGGTGCCTTGCCGCCAACCAGTGCCGAAGGGAACTTTGTTTAAGGGTCGATCAATTACGAGTTGGGCGGTTAAATCGTGCGGTTCTTGTCCTTCCAGTAGGGATTGCGAAGCCGCCTCTTGAACACTTTGCCAGAATCCTCGCGCGGCAATTCGTCGGTCAGCACGATCCGGCGCGGGATCTTGTACCCGGCAAGGTTTGCACGCAGCCGCGTGACGATCGCATCTTCGTCGATTGCGACCCCGGGGCGCGGCTGGATATAGGCGCAGACCTTCTCTCCGAACTCGTCATCAGGGATACCAAACACGGCGCAATCGACGATCGCGTCGTTCTTCAGCAATTCGGCTTCGATCTCTGCAGGATAGATGTTCGTGCCGCCCGAAATAATCATTTCGGACGACCGCGAACAAAGGTAGAGATAGCCGTCGTCATCAAGATAGCCGACGTCGCCCAGCGAGATCAGCCCGTGCCGTTCAGCCCTGGCGCGCTTTTCTGGGTCGTTGTGATAGGAAAAGTTCGGAAAGCCAAAATTGCGACACAGGATCTCGCCGGTTTCGCCCGTCGGCTGCGGCTCGTCGTTTTCATCAACGATTTCGATCTTCACATGTTCGAGCGCCTTGCCCACCGTGCCGGGGTGGTCGAGCCATTCCTGCGCGTCGCAATAGGTAATGACACCGACCTCGGTCGAACCGTAGTGCTCGCTGACGATCAGGCCGAGCCAGTCGATCATATCGCGCTTCACCGGGGCCGGACAAGGCGCGCCCGCGTGCATAACGAATTTCAGGCTCGACAGGTCGTACCGCTTGCGCACCGCTTCGGGCAGCCGCAAAAGGCGTACAAACATCGTCGGCACCAGAAGTGCGTGGGTGATGCGGTATTCCTCGATATGGGCGAGCACCTGTTCGGCATCGAACTTCGTCTCGATGACGAGGTTCACGCCCATCGGGACCAGCGCCTGGGCCCAACCGTTGGGCGTGCCGTGGTAAAGCGGCGCAGCCATGAGCGCCGTCGCCTCCTCCGGCCGGTCGAGATAGGGTGCCATGCCGGTAATCGTCAGGAACATCTCAAAAGAGGATTTGCCGATAGGCTCGCTCGGCGGTTCGCGCATGACGCCGCGCGGGCGGCCGGTGGTGCCAGACGTGTACATCATTGCCCCGCGATTGGCGAAAGGCGGCTCCTCGATCGCCGCGTTCGATTCTATCCAGTCGGGCCAAAGCAGAACTTCGTCGGCAACCGCCTCCTTCTCTGCCCCATAACGATCGAGCAACTCCTCCGGTGTCGGCACGACGACGACCTCGACGCCCGCGGGAAGGTGCGACTGCATCGCCGCAAAAAGATCGCCATGAGCGATCAGCACCTTGGCGCCCGAATCCTCGATGATAAAAGCCGCTTCGGATGGCGATGCGTGCCAGTTTACCGGGACCGGGTAGGCACCGATGCGGCCCGCCGCCTGGGATGCTTCCAGAAAAGGGAAGTCGTTGCGCAACAGCAGCGCGATGACGTCACCGGGCTCGACTCCCATCATGCGCAGGCCCGATGCCGCCCGGGCGGCATTGGCCATGATGGTCTTGCCGTCGCTTTCGCTGCTGCCGATCTTCACGAAATTCATGGGTTTGGGTCCGCACTTACTTGATGACGATGGGGTTTACCGGCGCGCCCGATCCGCCTTTGACCTTGAGCGGAGCGGCCGTGTAGAGGAAGCTGTACTGCCCGTCCGCAGCGCAATCCTCGGCCAGAGCGTCGAGCGAGGCGATCTCGGTGAACAGCACGCCCAGATTGCGCATGAGCGCGATGTGCAAGGGCAGGAAGGAGCCGTTGTTAGGGTCGAGCGACACTTCGTTCGCGATCGTGTCGGTGACGAGGTTGGGGATCTCCATGTCCGCGAACCATTGCACTAATTCGGGCGAATAGGTGAGACCGGGTTCGTTGAAGTCGGCGTAGAACTCTTCGGGTTCCATCCGGTAATACGACCCGACCCAGCCGGTTCGCATCAGCAGGACGTCGCGCTTCTCGATCGTGATCCCCTGCGCGTCTGCAACCGCCATGAGATCTTCGTGGGTGACCGTTTCCCCGCGTTCGAGCCGCTCCTTGCCGCGATGGCGCGCGATGTCGAGCAGCACGCCGCGCCCGACGACCCCGCGCTCGGCAATGGGGTAGACGTCGGCCTTGGTCATTTTTTGCCCCGTCGTGCGGGCATCGTATCCGTTATAAAGCTCATCCTCGATCCAGGCATGGCCGAGCGCGTCGTATTGCGTCGATCCTTGCAGATACATAATGATCATGTCGTCGGAATATTCGGACCCGCCGGGCGCTGCCGGTCCGCGCCCACAATAATAATCGCCCTTGTCGAGGATGTTGTGATGGATCGCCGGGCCGCGGGCCGATCCGGGCCACAGGATGTCACCCTTTTCATGACCGATAGGGATTTGCAGGGTGAAGGTCTTGCCCTGCCTCGCCTCGCTCACTCCGCGCAGAACTTCTGCCGCGTCAAGATAATTGAGCGATCCGATCTCGTCGTCGTCACCCCACTTTCCCCAGTTCTTGGGCGAGTCCCTGAGAATGGCGGCAAGGCTGCCGTCGTCGTCGTGATTGTGATGGCTGCCCATGGCGTTTCTCCTGCAAAAGTTGTCGCTGCCCCACCCCTGTTGCGCGACCCCGCAACGTTGTGCCGCGCGTCCGTCGGGACGCGCGGTCGGGGATTGGTTAAAAACGGAATTCCACGCGCGCGCCATAAGTGCGCGGCGGACCAGCGTTGCCGTAGACATAGCCGCCCGCGAAGGGGGCCTGCTGTCCGGCCGACTGGAGATAGGTCTTGTCGGTGATGTTCTTGATGAACAGGCCGAACGTCCAGTCTCCGTTGGTGGGCTCGAAATTTGCGTAGGCATCGAACAGTTCGTACGGGCTTTGCGAGAATGGCTCGGTGTTAAACGGGGTGTAGTAGGTGCGTCCCACCATGTGCGCCTCGCCGCGCAGCGACAGGTCGCCCGCCTGCATCGGGAATTTCTTTTCGATCGCGGCGTTGATGGTGTAACTCGGCGCCTGCGTCAGATGGTTGCCCTTCAGATCGAGAGGCGCACCGCCGTTCAGCGTCGGTCGGGTCGGGTCGATGGCGGAAAACACCACGTATTCGGAGTGAAGCCAGCCCGCATCGAGGCTGAGTTCGAGATTCTCAACCGGAACGGCGATGATCGAGGCCTCTATACCGTAGAGCTTGGCCTCGCCCGCGCTCTTGACCTCGGTGATCGCCGCGCCATCGCGTTCGGTCACGAACTGCACCTGCAGATTCGAATAATCATAGTAGAACGCCGACAGGTTGGTGCGCAGTGCGCCGCCCAGCCAGTCTGCCTTCAACCCAACTTCGTAGTCGGTCAGCTTCTGCGGCTCGAACGCGGGCGAAACCGTGCCTATCGAAAAGCCGCCCGATTTGAAACCGCGCGAATAAGTCGCGTACAGGTGCATGCGCTCGGTCGGTTCGAAGCGCAGCGTGACTTTGGGAGTAAATGCGCTGCTGCTGACCTTGTCGAACGGGATGAATTGCTCGTAAGGAGGCAATTCGCCCTCGACATAGGGCGCGAACGAGAAGGCGAACCCTTCGTCGAATTTGGTCTTCTTCTCCCAGCTGTAACGCGCGCCGACATCGATCCCGAACTGCGGCGAAAATTCGTAGCCGACCTGCCCGAAGATTGCGGCGGCCTTCGTTTTGAGCATGCCGCCAATCGCATATCCGGCGATACGATAGTTCGGCACCACGCCGAATATCTGGGAGGCGTAATCGTCGCTCGCGATCAGATCCTGGTTTTCCTTGAAATAATAGGCACCAAGGACATATTCCAGATCGCCCGCATCGCCACTCAGCCTCAACTCCTCGCTGAACTGGTCGGCTTTTTCAGCCTGGCGATAGTGGCCGCCGCCGGCATTGGTCGACGTCTGTTCCCACTGCGAATAATAGTCGGTGTTGCGGTATCCGGTGATCGAGGTCAGGATGATGTTATCGCTCAGATCGAGATTGGCCTCGGCCGTCAGGCTCCAGTCGTCCTTTTTCGTTCCGCTGGGAAACAGCGACGTCGTATCGCGGAACGGGTTGTCCGCAATCACACCGCCGAACTGCACGTCGACATTCGGCAATCCGTTGTCGCCGATGCGGATGTAGTTGAACGTGCCCGAATAGTCGTCCTGATGGAAGTAATCGCCCGACAACACGACGGAAAACACATCCAATGGCTCAATCTTCAGCTTGGCGCGGATCGCTTTGGTGTGCTGGTTGTCGAGGGGAAGGTTATTGCCCTGCTCGCCGTATCCCCCGCGATCGCTGGTCGCGAATGCCAGACGCGCGGAAACACCGTCGGTCAAAGGCCCGCTGATCGCGGCGGCCGTCTCTACGCTGCCGTAGTTGCCGACCGATACATTCGCATAACCGCTGAGGTAATCGGTAGGGTTGCGCGTAATGACGTTGATCGCTCCGCCCGTGGCGTTCCGGCCATAGAGGGTTCCCTGCGGACCGCGCACGACTTCGAGGCGTTCGACATCGAAAAAGCTGTCGGTGGTCGCGGTCGGACGGGAAACGTAGACGCCGTCGACATGATAGGCGACGTTCGCCTCGCCGCCGGGCTGCGTGAATTCGATGCCGATACCGCGGATGGTGATGTGGGCGACGCCGTTCGCGGTGTTGATCTGCACGTTGGGCACCAGCCCGTTGAGCTGGTTGATGTTCGTCACCTGCTTTTGCGCCAGTTCATCGCCGGTCACCGCGCTAATCGACAGCGGCGTTTCCTGCAGAGTTTCGGACCGCTTTTGCGCGGTGACGATGATCTCGCCGATGGGGTCATCGGGCTCGCTGGTGCCCGGCAGAGCCGGACCGTCATCGTCTTGCAGCGCCGTGTCCTGCGCCATGGCCGGGTTCGGAAACGCGACCGCCATCGCGGGAACAAGGACAACCGGCCCGACGGCATTCAGAAACTTGGCTTTCACGTCCTTCTCCCTCGGCCTCAGTCCAGGACTGATAATTTTCTGATCGTTTAAATACCGTCACGATCGTGCCGAAACCATACCCCCAGATCGGGGGGCAATAATAAGGGGTAGCGTTCCTAGAAACTTTTTATGCCAGGGCAATGATGATCCTGCGAATGGTGCGGCGAGGACAGCATTGCCGAACTGTGCTGCAAGGACGGCATTGCTCAAAGCTTGTACTGCACTTGGTCGAACGAGTTCACGGAAGCGGGCAAGCGCCGCCTGGCTGGTGATACGGCACGAACCGCGACAACCGGCGAGGTTCAGAATCCGCGCGTCGTCGAGATGGCGCTGAATTACAGCGAGCTGTCATCGCGCGAACTGGCGGTGCGCTTCTGCTTCGGCGCACCGCACTCGCTCAGCTGGCGACCCCCCAGTCCGAATCTCCAGAGGGCGGCGCCCGAGGGCCGCAGTTGAAGAATGTCTGCATCGATCATCTCGTCAAAAGCTATCCCCGCGCCTTCCAAACCCACGACGAGGAGCTAGTGCGCTTGGGAGCAAGCGCTTGCGCCTGCCACTCGCAAAGCTGACCGACATTTTGGTCGAAACCTCAACGCACCCGCCGCTCGTCGCCGAACTCGCGGCGCTCTGCCGTCGCAGGTTATTATGAACGAAGGGCGGCTTCTGAGTTTTGCGATTGTCGTCGCCAGCGTCAGAAACTGAGCGCGAAGCCGTCCTTACCCGGACGCGTTCCCAGCGGGCCGCGACGATCGACGACGGTAATTCGTAGAGCCTTGGCCTTGACGACGAGCCGTTCGAGAACGCCAGCTGTTGGATCCCGCGACGTTCGGCCCAGGAGGCCGCCAGACGATTGGCACCCTTGGTATCGCCGCCATGGCGAGCACCATGTCGGGAACGTTGCAGTGGGCTTCACCCTCGAGCTGGAATAGGGCTTCCAGGATGATCCGGTCTCGTGGAGATAAAGCGACGCCGCGGTTTCGCGCATGCCTTCGAACGCGATCATGCTGGCTTCGGCGGCTTGTGCGCGTTCGGTCTGCTTGGCGCGAGACTGAGACCTGCTCGCCTGCGTCAAACTTGAGGCAATGAGACCGGACCGATCATCCCACGCCGGGCAGGCCGAATTCTTCGGCAGTAAAGGCATAAACACCGCCGCCCGGAAACGCCGCGATGGCGCTGAGACGTCCCTGTTCGAGCCGGAAATGCCAGGTCTGACCGAGCGCTGGGTTGGCGGTCGCAAAGCCCGCCGGATCGAGCAATGCGGCATTGTATCCGCCCGCAAGATCGCGCACCGAATACGAGCGGATCAATTGAACGTCCGCTGCTCGCGCGGCCGAGGCAAGGTCCTGGCAGGCCGAATAGTCCGCCGGATGCATCCAGTCGGCTTCCCGCGCATCGAACGGCGGCCGGGTCAGATCGAGCGCACGGGAGACGGTAACCCCGACATGAAAGCTCAGATGCTCGCTGGTGCGATTGCCCGGCGTGAAATCCGGCGAGCGGCTGTAGAAGCGTAGCCGCCAATAGGCGGTCTCGGCAATGGCGGTGGCTTCGGTCTCGCTCGCGTAGAATATACCGGGTCGCTCATGGGCCTTGCGAAAGCGGCTGGCGATCTTGTGACCGTAGCGAAATGGGGAACCGAGCAAATAGTGCAGCTCGCGCGCGGCTTTGGGCAAATCGGGCTTGGCTTCCTCGGCCAGCTCCTCGAGCCGGGCTTGGTCGGCGAGGTCATCGGCTAGTCGGTTGGTCGAGATGCGATGCTGCGCTTCGACCACGCGCCAGACGGTGCCGCGATACCGGCGCCGTTCAGACGCGAGCGCGGTGGGCGTCCACATAGTCGCAAACCGTCATGAGGCCCTTGAAGCTTTCGATCAGATCGATCGGCCGGGCACCGAGATCGAGATTGCGCGCGCCAAGCCAGGAACGCGCCGCCTCGTCATCACTGCCCAGTAGCGCATCAAGCCCCCGGAACAGCCGCAACAAAAACTGGCCCGCCTCGAACGATTTGGAGGCAGTATCGAGCCCGGTTTTTCCCGAACGCAGGCGCGAGATCGTCGCGGCCGACAGGCCGAGGATGGACCCGAGTTTGGTATTGCTCAGTCCCCAATATTCCGCGATTTTGCCGATGGCGGTCGTCAGGATCCGACTGTCGTCGGCGCGGGCTTCGCTGGGTATCGTGGCCATAACAATCCTTTCATTTGGATGATATATATATTATCCATTCAAATGAACAGAAAAATCTCATAGCGAGCTATGCCGACATCGCTCGGTAGATCGCCTCTCTATTCGAGAACCGTTCTACGCGGCGATAGTGGGGAAAAATCTTCAGCAACCGCGCCCCGATCAGCGACAGCCAATGTCGCGCGCGGCCGGAGCGCGGGGTTTCTGCATCAAAATTCCAATAGCGCCCGTCATCGCGTCCGACGATACAGATCGCGGCCAAACCGCCGTAGATCGATATTCCGAAATCGGCACAGGCGTTACGCAGCAAGATACGATCCTCGCGGCCGCGCCAGCCTTCATGCGGTTCGAGCGATGGGAACGCTTCACGCGCCGTGGCGGCAATGTCATGGGCCCAATCTTGGAGCCCCAGCCTCAGCCGCTTGCAAACTGCCTGTCAGGAGGAGGCTCAGGCAGCCTGGTCGGCTATCTCGTTTTGGATATCGCCGGATGCTTCGGTTTCTTCACAGCTGTCCGATGCGGTCGATCCGAACCGCTGCACGCGTCAGATGGGTTTAGGTTGCGAAATGCAATTTTTGCTTGCGCCCTGCTTCTCCCAAGCGGATGATGATCGCCAAGCATGATCTTTTAGGGGCCGATATGACCGATCAATTCAGGGACCGGCAGCCGACACGGCGCGCCGTATTGAAGGGCGGGGTTGCCGCGGGCGCCGCGCCGCTGGCGTTTCAGGGTGCCGCCCATGCGCAGACCGCGCCCGCCGCGCCGACGGTGCAGAGACGCGACGTGAAGCTGACCGTCAACGGACAGGAGCGCGCGCTCACTATCGACACGCGCACCACCTTGCTCGACGCGCTGCGAGGCGGGCTGGAGCTGACCGGCAGCAAGAAGGGCTGCGATCATGGCCAATGCGGCGCCTGCACCGTCCATGTGAACGGCGCGCGCGTGCTGGGCTGCCTGACGCTCGCCGCCACGGTCGAAGGCCAGGACATCACCACCATCGAGGGGCTGGCCGGGGACGGCGATGCGCTGCATCCGATGCAGCAGGCGTTCGTCGATAACGACGCGTTCCAGTGCGGTTACTGCACGCCGGGCCAGATCATGAGCGCGATCGCCTGCGTGCGCGAGGGCCATGCCGATAGCGATGCCGAAATCCGCGAATATATGAGCGGCAATCTGTGCCGCTGCGCCGCCTATCCCAATATCGTCGCCGCCGTCCGACAGGCCGCGCCCAAGATCGGGAGAAGCTGATGCGCCCCTTCGATTATCAACGCCCCGCCCGCGCCGCCGAGGCCGTGCAGGCCGCCAGCGCGAGCAGCATGTACCATGCCGGCGGCACCACCGTGATCGACCTGATGAAGCTCGACGTGTGGCGGCCCGACCGGCTGATCGACATCAGCGGGCTCAGCGATACCGGTTATGATTTCGTCCAACGCAAAGACGGGCGGCTGCGCATCGGCGCGCTGACCCGCATGGCCGCGCTGGCCGACAATGCCATGATCCGCAGCGACTATCCGCTGCTGTCGGACAGCCTGTGGCTCGCGGCCAGCCCGCAGCTGCGCAACATGGCGCGGCTCGGCGGCAATGTGCTGCAGCGCACCCGCTGCCCCTATTATCGCGACACGAGCTATGCGCAGTGCAACCGCCGCGATCCGGGCAGCGGCTGCGCGGCGCTCGATGGCGGCGTGACGCGGGGCCATGCTGTGCTGGGCACATCGGACCAGTGCATCGCGCTGTATCAGGGCGACTGGGCTCAGGCGCTCATCGCGCTGGACGCGAATGTCGAGCTGCTCGGCAAGGACGGGCCGCGCGCGATCCGCTTCGCCGATCTGCACCGGCTGCCCGCCGACAATCCCTCGGCCGAGAACAATCTGCGCACCGGCGATCTGATCACCGCCTTCTCGATCCCCGACAAGACCTGGAAGCGTAGCAAATATCTCAAGATCCGCGACCGCGAATCCTATGCCTATGCGCTGGCCAGCGCCGCGGTGGCGCTGGACATGGACGGCGATGTGGTGCGCGAGGCGCGCATCGGCCTTGGCGGCGTAGCCACCGTGCCGTGGCGCGCGAGCGAGGCCGAGGCGGCGCTGAAGGGGCAGAAGTTGGACGAGGCCAGCGCGCTCAACGCCGCGCAGATCGCCTTTGCCCGCGCCCAATCTACGCAGGACAATGCCTACAAGATCAAGCTGGGCCGCGAGACATTGATCCGTGCGCTCCTCGAAACCGCACGGATGGAGGGCTGAGATCATGGCCGACAACAGCAAAGCCGCACCCGCGCCAAAGGAGAATATGGGCCAGCCCATCGCCCGTTACGAAGCGCGGCAGAAGGTCACCGGCGGCAAGATCTATGCCGCCGACCTGCCCGTCCCCGGCAAGAAGGCCTATGCCTGGATGGTCACCAGCACCATCGCCAAGGGCCGCATCACCGCGATCGACGCCACGGCGGCCAAGGCCGTGCCCGGCGTGCTGATGGTGATGACGCACGAAAACCGCCCGCCGCTGGGCGATATCAAGTCGTTCGTGAAGGGCGGCATGTTCGTGACCGACAACAACACGCTGTCCGGTCCGGGCATCGACCATGAAGGGCAGCCGGTCGCGCTGGTGGTCGCCGACACGTTCGAGGCGGCGCGCGAGGCCGCGCACAAGGTCAAGGTCGCCTATGCCGCGGAGACCCCGAGCGCGACGTTCGAGGTACCGGGAGCGACGACCAAAAATCTCACCGAAATCAACCCGATGCACAAGCCCCTGCGCTTCAACGACACCAAGGCCGCGCTCGATGGATCGGCGCATCGCATCGATGCCGAATATTCCACGCCGATCCAGCATCACAACAGCATGGAGCTCTATTCCACCACCGCTTATTGGGATGACGGCAAACTGGTGCTGCACGAGCCGAGCCAGTTCGTCTGGGGCCTGCGCAAGGGCGCGGCGTCCCAGTTGCAGGTGGATGAGGACCATGTCCGCGTTACGTCGCCCTTCGTCGGCGGCGCGTTCGGCGGCAAGGGCGGCATCACCGTGCGCACCGCGCTGGCCGCGCTGGCCGCCAGGCAGTTGAAACGCCCGGTGGAGCTGGTCGCCACGCGCAGCCAGGGCTTCACCATCTCGGGCAACCGGCAGGAGACGCGGCACAAGGTGAGCCTGGGCTGCGACGCCAACGGCAAGCTCACCGGATACGACCACCGCGAGTGGGAATTTACCTCGCGCGTGACGCCTTATAACAATGCCGGGCTCGACAATTGCGCCGCCATGTATGCTTTCGGCGCGGTCAGCACGGAGAACCACATCGTGCAGGGCGATCGCAACGTGCCCAATTTCATGCGTAGCCCGCCCGAACTGCCGAACATCTACGCGCTCGAATCGGCGATGAACGAGCTGGCGGCGGCGGCGAAGATCGATCCGGTTGCGTTCCGCAAGCTGAACGACACGCGCGTGAACGTCACCAACGGCGCGCCCTACACCAGCCGTTCGGTCAACGAATGCTGGGATGCCGCTGCCGCGAGCTTCGGTTGGGACAAACGCAATCCCGAACCCGGATCGATGCGCGACGGCGACTGGCTGATCGGCTGGGGCTGCGCGATGGCGACCTATCCCACGCAGATGTCGCCGTCGGCCGCCAAGATCGTGCTGCGCAGGAACGGTACCGCGCTGATCGAGGTCGCCGCGCACGATGTCGGCACCGGCTGCTACACCATCGCCGCGCAGGCGGCGGGCGAGCGGCTCGGCATCGATCCATCGCGCATCACCGTGCAGATGGGCGACAGCCGCCTGCCGCCGGGGCCAATCGCGGGCGGATCGATCTCGACCGCAAGCGTCACCTCGGCGATCTGCGACGGCTGCGACCGGCTGCTCGCCTCGCTCGGGCTGACGGCGGAGGATGCCAGGGCATCCGACAGCGCCGACCGGCTGCGCGCCGCGCTCGACAAATCGGGGCGGCCGGAAGCCGAGGCCACCGGGGCCTGGGCACCGATGGGCGCGCCCGAGGACGCGATCGACCGGCTCTACAAGGGCGGGCTGGTATTCGCCGGCGGCGCGGGCGAGGAGCGCACGATGTTCGCGTTCGGCGCGGAGATGGTCGAGGTGCGCATCAACGCGCGCACCCGCGAAATCCGCGTGCCGCGCATGACCGGCGCGTTCGCCGCGGGCCGCATCATGAACCCGCGCACCGCGCACAGCCAGTATATGGGCGGCATGATCTGGGGCATGGGAAGCGCGCTGCTGGAGGCGACCGAAATCGACACAAAGCGCGCGCGCTACACCAACGACAATCTCGCCGAATATCATGTCGCGGTGAACGCGGACATTCCGGCCATCGACATCATCATGGTGCCGGAGGTCGATAAGGAGATCAACGTGCTCGGCGTCAAAGGAATCGGCGAGCTCGCCAATGTCGGCACGGCGGCGGCGATCACCGACGCGGTGTGGCACGCCACCGGCAAACGCGTGCGCGATCTGCCGGTGACGATCGACAAGATTATCTGAGGTTGGTGGGCGATGGCTTTAACCCAGCTTGTGCTCCTGCGCAGGCAGGAGCCCATCACCCACCCTCACCTGCTGGGCTCCTGCCTGCGCAGGAGCACAAAAACCAGGGTGCAAAGCCAGATGGTCACCGCAGCTGGCTGTCCTTGCTGCCGCGCCGGTTGATGCCGCCGACAGCCCGCGCCTTGTCGCGCACGGCCTGACAGGTGACGCAGGTGCGCACGCCGGGCAGCGCGGCGCGGCGTTTTTCCGGAATGTCCTCGCCGCAGATATCGCAATATTCGGCGCTCTCGCCTTTGGGCATATGCGCGCGGGCCGCGGCGACGGCGTCGCTTACCGTATCGTCGATCTGATCCTGTACCGCGCCATCGCGCGCCCATCCGCCGGCCATCGGGCGTCTCCTGAGTGGTTGTGCCTTGCGATATGGGGAGCGGAGCGCCGAGTGCCAACGGGGCAGCGGCAGGAAAGATGGAACCCTCGACCGTCATGCCAGCGGAAGCTGGCATCTTGGGCGTCGTCGCAATCCCGCCTGAGATCCCAGCTTTCGCTGGGGTGACGAGGTCCCGATGTGCTCGCTCAGCCCCAGCGCTTGGTCCAGCCGCGCGTGACCGTGACCGTATCGCCGAGCTTGGCGCCGGCGAACAGCTTGGCGGCGAAGCCGTCGGGTACGCCGACGCAGCCATGGGTGGCGTAGCGATTGTCGACATTGGCGCCGTGGATGGTGATACCGTCCCAGGTCATGCGCAGCATATAGGGCATCGGCGCGTCGTAGAGATTGGAGATGTGATCGATGTCTTTTTCCAGGATCGGGAAACTGCCGAGCGGCGTCGGCTTGTGATCGGCGCCGTAGATGATCGTCGCGCGGCCGACTTCGTAACCGCCGCGATAGGCGTAGATCTGCTCGCTATCGATATCGACTACGATCCTGAGCGGCGCGTCGGGCGCGCGGCCCTCGTCCCAGATCCATTCGCCCGACATCAGCGGTTCGGGCAAGGTGCGTACGGTGGTCGGGCGAAACTCGCCGGAGGCGGCGGGCGCGGCGGGTTTCGGCACGGTGGGCGCCTGGCGTTGCATGATCGGCAGCTGGCGCCGGCGCTCCGCGGGCGCATCCGATGCGCGCTCGTCGATTCGGCGCGGCGTCTGGCCCGCGGTCTCATGCACGAAGCGGTCGCCGCTTTGGCTCGAACGCGTCTGCGCCGACGCGCTCTCGTTGCCCGTCAAACTGACCAGCGCAAAGGTCACGCCGAACAGGATCGGCAGCAGGATCAGCATCTGCAGGGTGAAGCGGGCGAGTTTCATCAGGGCCATGCAGTCTCTATTGCAGAGCCCGGCGCGTCTGCCAATCGCCGCAACGCCGCCGTGTCAGTGCGAGACGCTGGTTCCCGAAATGTTAACGGGCGTATCTGCAGGCGGCATCGGACGCCTCTCGAGGCCGTAACCGACGGCTCCGATTACCCCGTGGAAAACGCCCTCCGTCACCCCAGCGAAAGCTGGGGTCTCAGGCCGATTGCTCCCACACCGGAGATGCCAGCTTTCGCTGGCATGACGATTTCAAAAGTTCGATCAGTGCGATTTGCTGCCCAACGAAAAGGGCGCGCCCGGCAGTGCGAACGCGCCCCTTTTTACTCGTGACCCGCCGCGGTCAGAACCCGGCGCGCACCGTCACGCCATAGGTCCGGGGCTCCGCGAGGAACGCCGAATAGGTCTGCTGCGAGGCCACGAACGGGGTGTTGAACGCAACCTGCGTATAATCGATGTCGAAGATGTTCTGCGCAAAGGCTTCGATGGCAAACTGGTTATCGGGGCCGCCGCGAATACCGATGCGGGCGTTGACCAACGTGAAGCTATCCTGCTCCTTGCCGTACAGCAGGTCCGAACCGGTGTTGTAGTCGCCCACCGTGCGGACGTTGACATAAGCGAGACCCGAAAGCCCGCTGTTGCCGAGCGGCGGGGTCCAGCTGGCCGAGGCCGTGGCGGTGATCTCCGGCGCGTTCGACAGATTGTCGCCCGGCAGCAGGCGCAGCGCCGGATCGAGCGGCGCGCCGTTGTCGTTGCCGATCAGATTGTCCTCGTAGCGGGTATCGGCATAGGTCAGGCCGGCGGTGAAGTTGAGGTAGCGCGTCGGGTTGATCGAGCTTTCCAGCTCGACGCCCTGCGCGACCACGCCGTATTTCACGTCGTCCTCGTCGCAGGCGCCGGTCGCGGGGCTGGCATCACCGTCGGCGCCGCCCAGATCGGCGTTGCAGGCGTTGATGTTCTGCACCAGGAAGACCGAGCCGTTAAAGGTATTCAGCTGGAAATTGCTGAACTCCTGACGGAAGGCGGAAATGCCGAGCGAGAATTCGCGCGTGCCGTATTTCGCGCCGACTTCATAGGCGTTCACCGTTTCCTGCTTGAACTGCAGGTTGCCGACGCTGCCCACCAGCGCGGGATTGCCCGCCACCGGATTGCTGAGCGCCGAGCGATCGAGGTTGAACCCGCCCGCCTTGTAGCCGCGCGAATAGCTGCCGTAGAGCAGCAGGTCGTCGGTCGGCTTGTAGCTGGCGATGGCGGTGCCGGTCAGCTCGTTCTCGCTGCGATCGTCGGAGGCGGTGTATCCGTTCAGCTCCGATGTCGAATTGCCCTGACAGGACAGTCCGATCAGGCCGCCGGCCAGCGGCGCGAGCGAGGGAACGGCAAGCAGGCCGGACAGCAGCGCGCGGTTCTGCGGACAGACGGTGTTGTCGTTGCCGAGCCTTACATCGAAATCCTTGGTTTCGTGCGTGTAGCGCAGGCCCAGGGTCACATCGAGCTTGTCGGTGACGTGGATTATGTTGTGCGTGAACGCCGCGTAGCTTTCGCTCGTCTGGCTGTAGAAATCGTTGGTCGACCCGAGATCGTTCAGGCGAGAGAGATTGTTGAGGCCTGCGATCAATAACGGGGTAGCCGCGCCGAATGCTGGCGTTGTGCCGGGGACCTGTCCTTGAACAACCGCGCTTCCGACCGGGCTGAGGCACCCTGTTTG
This sequence comes from Novosphingopyxis sp., assembly GCF_965218915.1. Taxonomy (GTDB): domain Bacteria; phylum Pseudomonadota; class Alphaproteobacteria; order Sphingomonadales; family Sphingomonadaceae; genus Novosphingopyxis. The sequence continues at coordinate 2,078,753 of NZ_OZ244708.1, forward strand.
GGTTGGATCCACAATATTGATACCGGCGGCGGCGAACGAAGGAGCGATCGCGTTGACGATCCGGCACGGCGCGAACGCACCATATTGCGTGCCGAAGCGCAGATTGTCGCGCACCACCAGATCCTCGTTGGCGTAGAAGCCTCCGACCAGCCAGTCGAGCCGGTCGTCGAACAGCGAGCCCTGCAGGCGCAGTTCCTGCGTAAAGGTGTGGAACTGGCGGGCACCGGCATTTTCGTTCGGCGCGCGGTAGAGGATATCGACCTGGGTATAGTCCGTGTCCGAACCCTGATAGTTGTTATATTCGCGGTAACCGGTGATCGAGGTGAACTCGACATTGCCGAGATCATAATTGAGCTCCAGCGAAGCGCCGTAATCCTTGGTCTGACCCTCGAACGAACGGCCGGGGCTGTTGTAGATGTCGCGGTCGAACGTGCCGTTGTTGAGCGCCGCCGGGTTCTGGCCGAGGGCCAGCAGCACCGGAATGATCGGATTGGCGGTGCTGGTGAGCGCCGGGCTGCCGATCGCCGGCCGGGCGAAGCTGTTGAGCCCGGGGCTGATCCGCGCGAGCGGCGCGAAATCGGTCTGCACGAAGGTGGCCGCGCAGCAGGCCTCGTTCTTCTCCGAATAGTCGGCCACTATGCGCGCGGTCAGCAGCTCGTTCGGCTCGAACAGCAGCTGCCCGCGCACGAGATAGCGATCGCGGTTGTTGACGTCGGTATCGTTGACGACGTCGTGATAGAAGCCGTCGCGCTTGAAATAGACGCCGTCGACGCGCGCCGCGAGCGTCTCGCCGAGCGGCAGGTTTACCCCCGCCTCGCCCTTGATCGCGTCGTAATTGCCGTAGGTGAAGGCGCCATAGCCCGAGAATTTGAACTCCGGCGGCGCGGTGTAGATCGAGATCAGGCCGGCCGAACTGTTGCGGCCGCCGAGCGTGCCCTGCGGTCCGCGCAAAATCTCGATGCGGTCGATCGGTCCGAGCTCGCTGAGCGCGTTGCCCGAGCGCGAACGATAGACGCCGTCGACGAACACCGCGACCGAGCTTTCGAGGCCGGGGTTGTCGCCAACCGTGCCGATGCCGCGGATACGGGCCGAGCCGTTGGCCTCGTTGCCGGTCGAGGACACCAGCAGCGACGGCGCGACCTGGTTCAGATCGCGGATATCGCTGGTGCCCGATTTGGCGAGCTCCTCGCCCGACACCGCGTTGACCGCGATCGGCACGTCGCTGAGCGACTGCGCGCGGCCTTGGGCGCGCACGATGATGACGCCGTTGTCGTCGGCGGCGTTAGCCGGCGCGTTGTCGCGGTCCACATCGGCCGCGCCGGTGATCCCATCCTGCGTCGTAGCGGTGTTCGTATCCTGCGCGGAGGCGATCCCCGGAACGGAGAGCGCAGCCACCGCGGCGGAAAGCTGGAGCGCGCTGCGGATGCGGACGTGCGGACGGGTCTTCATGGTGGCATCTCTCCTGATCTATTGCGTCGCCTGCATGATTCAGGCGTTGGGTATGCAAACCCGCGCCTAGCCATGCGGCCATCCCGAGACAAGCCAAACCCGCATGTTCGCGCGCTTTGCCAAGGGTCTGTTGCCCATTTGCAATGGTGGCTTCGACGGCTTGGTTCGTAAAGCGGCCCTGCCGAAACGATCCCTGCGCCCCCTTACAGCTCGGCGATGCGCTCCGGCCGGGCGGTCACGCGATAATACATCCCCGCCCGGTCGATGTGCATTTCCGCCGCGCCGCGCATGTCCATCGGCACGATGCGCTTCAATATATCCGTGCCGAACCCCTTGCCCTCGACCACGGGCCCGTCGGCTCGCTCGAACCGCTCGCGCCATTCGAACACATGCATGTCGTTCTCGGTCATCCAGCTGAAATCTACCGATCCGCTATCCGCGCCGAGCGCGCCATGCTTGACCGCATTGGTGGCGAGCTCGCCCACCATCAGCGTGACGATGAAGGCGCCGCGCGGCGAGAGCTTGATCCGATCGTCCGTCTGCACGGTGATCCGATGACGGGGCCGCTCCGCGCGGTAGCCGGCCAGCACCTGTTCCACCAGCTCGGTCACGCCCACGCTCTTCCAGTCCTGATCGGCGAGCAGCTGCTGGGTGACCCCGAAGCTGCTGATCTTTTCCTGCAGCTTGCGGATCAATGTCTCCTTGTCCGGCGCATCGCGCCCGATCAGCGAGACCAACGCGCCGATATGCGCGTACATATTGCCCATGCGGTGCTTCAGTTCGGCGTTGACGACCGCCAGATCCTCGATCTCCTGAACCTGCTCGATCTCGACCATCACGCCGCCGGCGAGATCGGCGAGGATCGCGCGCTCGCGCTCGCCCAAGCCAGCGCGCGGCTTGTCGTCGAGCACGCATAAGGTCCCGATGGCGTAGCCCGATTTGGTCACCAGCGGCTGGCCCGCATAGAAGCGGACCCCCATTTCGCCGGTCACCAGCGGATTGTCGGCAAAGCGATCGTCCAAGCGCGCGTCGGGCACGATCATGAGGTCGCGCGGATGGCGGATGGCATGGTCGCAAAAGGCGATGTCGCGGCTGGTTTCGGTGAGATCGGTGCCATGGCGCGCCTTGAAATGCTGGGTGTCGCTATCGATCAGCGAAACAAAGGCGAGCTTCGCGTCGAGCATGTTGGCGGTCAGCCGGGCGATGCGATCGAACCGCTCCTCCTGCCCGCTATCGAGCAGGCCGGTGGCGTAAAGCGCATTGAGGCGCCGCGTTTCGTTCACCTTTTCCGATCCCCGCAGGACGGGCTCGGCGAGCCCGCTTGTCGCCACTCCCATAGCGTGTCCCTCCCATATCATTACGCAGGCCATATGATCAACTGGCCGCAGCTTCACATATGCCAAGTTTCGCGGGTCAGAACGATATTGTTACAACATCATCGTTCGCTCCCGTATCGACATATCGCTACGCCGCTTCGGCGCGGCGCTCGGCCATCTCCTCGTTGAGCATTTCGGCCAGCAGGAACGCCAGTTCGAGCGACTGCGAGGCGTTGAGGCGCGGATCGCAATGGGTGCGGTAGCGATCGGCCAGCATCGCGTCGGTGACTTCGGCCGCGCCGCCGGTGCATTCGGTCACGTTCTGGCCGGTCATCTCGATATGAATGCCCCCGGCATGCGTGCCCTCGGCGCGGTGGACGTCGAAGAAGCCGCGCACCTCGCCCAATATCCGCTCGAACGGCCGCGTCTTGAGGCCGCTCGGGCTCTTCACGACATTGCCGTGCATCGGATCGCACGACCAGATCACCTTGTGCCCCTCGCGCTCCACCGCGCGGATGAGCGGGGTCAGTCCGGCGGCGACCTTGTCGTGACCGAAACGGCTGATCAGCGTGATCCGCCCCGCCTCGCGTCCGGGATTCAGCGTGTCGAGCAGCCGGATCAGGTCGTCGGGCCGCAGGCTCGGCCCGCATTTCATGCCGATCGGATTGGCCAGACCGCGCATGAACTCGACATGCGCCGATCCCGCGAAACGGGTGCGGTCGCCGATCCACAGGAAGTGCGCGGAGGTGTCGTAATAGGCGCCGCCAGCCTGATCGGACCGGGTCAGCGCCTGCTCATAGGGCAGCAGCAGCGCCTCGTGGCTGGTGTAGAACGGCGTCGATTGCAGCTGCGGGATGCGGTCGGGATCGATGCCGCAGGCCGCCATGAAGGCCAGCGCGTCGTCGATCCGGTCGGCCATCTCCTCATAGGCCCTGGCCCATTTGCCCTGCCCCATGAAATCGAGCGTCCACTGGTGGACCTTGGCGAGATTGGCGTAGCCGCCCCCGGCAAAGGCGCGCAGCAGGTTGAGCGTGGCGGCCGCCTGGCTGTAGGCCGAAAGCATGCGCTGCGGATCGGGCTCGCGCGCGCCGGCCTCGAAGCGGATGTCGTTGACGATGTCGCCGCGATAGCTCGGCAGTTCGGCATCGCCCTGCACCTCGGTCGGCGCGGAGCGGGGCTTGGCGAACTGCCCGGCCATGCGGCCCACTTTCACCACCGGCAGCTTGCCGGCATAGGTCAGCACCACCGCCATCTGCAGGATCACGCGAAAGCTGTCGCGGATATTGTCGGGGTGGAATTCGGCGAAGCTCTCGGCGCAGTCGCCGCCCTGCAGCAGGAAACCCTGGCCCGCCTGTACCTTGGCGAGATCGGCCTTGAGCGCGTCGATCTCGCCGGTGAACACCAGCGGCGGATAGCTCGACAGCGACGCCTCGACCGCGGCCAGCGCCGCGCCGTCGCGATAGTCGGGCATCTGGATGCCCTCATGGTCGCGCCAGCTTTGCGGGGTCCAGTTCGTGGTCATCGTCAATTCCCCGGTCGCCGGCAAACGCGCCGGTCCCGGCCTTTTACAGCATGTCGCTGCCTGCGCAAAGCCGGCGGGCCGATAGCATTTCTTTACGAGGGCAAGGGGGAAAGGCGATCGGTGGCGCGTCCGCCCCTCTGCCGCTTGCGGGAGAGGGTCGGTTTCAGCCCTACCCCGCCGTCCCCTTCGGCCTGGGCGTCATACTCGCCTTGCCGCTCGGCGACGCCGCCGGCGCCTTGTCGACCGGCGTGATGGTGCCCGCTTCAGCCGCGTTCGCCGCGCCGTCGCGAATACCGCGATTGGTGGTGAGGTAGGTGGCGAAGCTCGCCAGCCAGTGACCGCCCGAATAATTGTCGCCGCTCACCGCTTTCAGCCCCGCCTCGGCATGCTTGTCCGCGGTGGCGAGCAGCGCGGCGCGGCGCGTATCGCCCTCGGGCAGCGCGCTGGCGATGCCGCGCAGCGCCCAGGCGCGCGACAGGTTGAGCCCGTCGAGATGAACCAGCTTGCCGTCGGTCGGATCGCGCACCTCGCCCACCTTCAGCCAGTCGCTCGATCCGTCGCTCGGAATGCCCGGCAGGAACGCGGTGAGCCATATGCGATAGTCGTCGCGCGGCAGCACGCGGCGCATCAGATCCGCCTCCATCAGGCAGGGCGAGAGGAAGTCCTCGCCCGACGGTTCGTAGCCGATCGGGCAGGCCTCGTCGTCGCCGTAGAACTCGCGCGATTTGTCGCTGACCATCTTGGCCAGGCCCGCATCGCCATGTTCCTGCGCGTAATCGAGCATCAGGCCGAAAGCGAAAGCGGTCTCGTTATGCGTGCCCTCGCGGATCGGGTAGACCAGTTTGGGCATCCAGTCCTTGAGCTCGTTCAGGATGACCGCCTCCAGCGGTTTCAGATGGGCGACCCATGCCGCCGCCTGCTGCCCCTTCGGCCCGCCGCGCTGGGCGATCTCCTCCAGCTCGGCATAGAGCTGCAGAAACCAGGCCATGCCATAGGGCCGCTCGAAGCTGTCGCGGTCGGCGCCCTGGAAATATTTCGTTTCGGCCGCGATATTCTCGGCCGTCAGGCTGCGGTCCAATGCCGCTTGGACATCGCCGTCGAGCCCGCCGAGCCTGCCCAGACCCCATAATCGCGCGAGCAGCCAGTGGCCATGGACCGAGCTGTGCCAGTCGTAGCAGCCATAGAAAGCAGGATGCAGCTGCTGCGGCGAGCGGACGTCGTCGGGACCGTTCAAGACGTGGCTGATCTTGCCGGGATATTGCTTGTTGACGCAGGTCAGCGCGAGCCGGGCGAAGCGCTGCGCCTGCTCATTGCCCCGTCCGCTGGTCATATCGCTCTCCCGAGCCGGAGTCTGTACCGCGCTGGGCTGGTTCGCCGCCGGTTCGGGCTGCTGGTCCTCGCTCGAAAAATCGCAAGCCGCCAGACCCAGCAGCAGCGGCGCGGCGAGATAGATTCTGAAGTTCATGACGCGTCTTTCCGTTCGGCCCGTCCGGCACCCTAGCGCGCCCGGCGCCGTCTTTGAAGCACGCGAATGCGGCAGGAGCGCGACAATCGCCGGCTTAACGCCATTCGCGCGGCGCGTCCCGCGCTGGCACAGGCATGACAAGTGGCGCGCGAAGCCCAGAAAACCGGCCTAAACGGGCGCATGGGCATACAGGGCAATGCGATGAAACCGATTCGACTGCAAAAATTTTCACCGGGTCAATCCGCATCCGCGACGCGCCGGCACAGCATCGGCGCACGCGAGCTCATCATCGCGCTAATCGCCTTTTCGCTGCTCGCCTTCGTGCCCAGCTTCGCGCAGATGAATGCCGACGCCGACGCGCTGGTGCGCGCGGCCGCGGCGCCGCTCGGCGAGGCGGAGAAGCCCGAGACCAACTTCCCCGGCTCCGCTTTCTATTTCATGGACGACACCAGCCTGCCCCGGGCGGCCAATTGGCAGGAACCCACGCTGGACACGCCCGAAGACAGCGCGGGCGCGCTGCCGGTGCTGCCGGCGGGCGCGGCGCGGCCGTTCGCGATCAGGGCCGGCACCACCGATTACAGCCGCGCGCTGCAATGCCTCGCCGACGCGGTCTATTACGAGGCCGCGCTGGAGCCCGATGCGGGCCAGGAGGCGGTGGTGCAGGTGATTCTCAACCGCGTGCGCCATCCCGCCTATCCGAACACCGTCTGCGGCGTGGTCTATCAGGGTTCCGAGCGCTGGAGCGGCTGCCAGTTCAGCTACAGCTGCGACGGATCGATGGCGCGCGGCCGTCAGCCGCTCTACTGGAACCGCGCGCGCGCCGTGGCGGCCAAGGCGCTGAACGGTTCGGTCTACGCCCCCGCCGGTCTCGCCACCCATTATCACACCACCGAGGTGCATCCCTATTGGGCGCCCAGCCTGCATTTTGTCGGCACGATCGGCGCGCATCGCTTCTATCGCTTCCGCGGCCAGGCCGGCACTGCGGATGCCTTTTTCCGCGCCTATGCCGGCGGCGAACCCTTGCCCGGCCCCAAGGCCCGCCTGCCGCGCCCGACCCCGGACGGCGCGTTCCCCGATCCGGTCCAGCTGCAGATGGCCTATGAACGCGAATATGCCGCCGCGCGCGTGCAGGCCGAGTTGCAGGCGGGCAGCCACGCTTCGGCCAGTGCCCCGGCGGGCAGCAACCCGGCCGCGCCCGCATCGCAGGTCTACGCCGCGCCGGATTACGCCCCCGCCGCCAAGGCGCGCGGCGGCGAGCGGGCCTTTGCCGCGGCGGGTCTGCCCGACAGCCGGGTGAAACGGGAATATCAGACCAGCGGCAGCTGGAAGGACCCGGCGATGGCGGCGGGACGCTGAACGCGAGCCTCGGCAAAGGCGATTGGGTCTGTGGCAAACCCGACGTGCCGAAAGTTCCAGAGATACCCTCCCCTTGTTCGGCAAAGCCATCCGGCCCGAGACCCCAGCTTTCGCTGGAGTGACGAACAAGAGATAGTTTGTGAGGTACATCATCGCCTTCGACACGCTCGGCACCAACGGCTGTGGGTCTTGCCGGTGGAGCGCTGCGGGATCAGCCTCAGCCAACGCCGCCCGCCCGCGAACCAACCCGGCCGAAATACCTCTGCGGCCGAACGCGCTCATGCGTCCTCAGGCACCCCGACGGCAAACCCGTTGAGCGTCATCGAGACCATGCAGTAGAGGCCCACCAGATACACCAGCTCGTTCGCCCCGCGCGGGCCGAACAGCGTCACCGCCTGGTCCCAGGCCGGGCGCGGCAGGGTGCCGCCGTTCACCAGCGCATAGGCCACGTCGTAGCCGGCGCTCTCCTCGGCCGAGAGGTCCGCGGGCTTGATGCCGCTGCACAAGGAAGCGAGCCGGGCATCGTCCATGCCCTCCTTCTCGGCCACCGCGATATGGGCGTAAAGCTCGTACGCGGCATCGAACTGCGCGCCGACCACCAGGATCACCACCTGCCGCACCGGCTCGGGAAGGCTGGCCTGCGCGGTCATCGCCTCGGTCAGGTCCCAGATCGCGCGGCCGATCGCCGGTTCGTGCAGCCACGGGTTCCACGGGCCGATCAGCGCGCCCTCGTCCGGCCCGTCCCGCACCATCGTCTGGAACGCGTTGAAATCGGACGCGATGCCCGCCTTCATGTCCTCGTACAGCGGGCGCTGCGCGTCGGTCAGCCGGGCGGGCGGGATGAGGGGCAGGCGCACGTTCGTATCGGTCATCGGGAGGGGCTTTCGTCTTGGGTGGATGCGGGGCCAACGCGGGGGATGCGGGAGCGGTTGCGTAAACGGCCGGCTGTTCGCCAAGGGCCGCTACGGCGCGGAGCCGTTCGATCATGGCCGCAAGGTCGCGGGGCTGGCCCCCGGCTATCCGTCCGAGCAGGGCGATCGCATCGTCCACTGGCTGCACGGCAAACTGCCCGCCAGCGCCTTCATGGGGAGCTGACGCGCGCGCCAGCTTCACACGCTTCACACAGTCCAGGGGAGAATATCCGCCCCCTCCCGGCACACCGCGCCACCGGACCCCGCCCCGCGCCCATCCCCGCACAGCGCGAGCGCCGCCAGAACCCCACGCTTCGCCTCCGGTGTTCGGTCCAAAACGGTGTTTTGGACCGGTTGGCTGGCTGGGAGGCGGCAGGGCACCGATCCGGCGTCCTCCGGAGGCGCGGAGTCTGCGCACGCAGGCAGCGAGGTTCCTGGCGCACCTTGTGTGAGCGGCGCGCCGGAAGGCAACGGAACGGGTTCGACGGGAAGCATGATTCGGTCCTCCGATTGTTCAGCGGACCGACCATATAATGCATGAGAGGGGTTGTAGGACAGAGCGAATGTTGTTGGGTTTGATATGCCCCAAAAAAGCTTTTTAGGCTGCTATCGAAGTATTTTTCAATTCTGCCTTCCAACGAGCATGCTGCAATTCTGCCATGCGACGGCACCTCGGGTCTATTTGAGCTGCTTCGTACAAACGAGAAACAAGCTTCGGATACAATCTCAAACGCTCTTCTCTGCGTGAGGACCTATTGATTGCTGCTAAATCCGACTTAATATTTTTCCATCGGCTGAACGGCAGCTCTAGACCGCGCATCGTTACCATAATTCCTGTAACCGGCTTCGCCGTTGTACCTACAAAAAACTTTGCTTTATGGGCTCGCAAGCCATTCCGCATAATAACTTTTCTAATCTCGTGCAAACACTTAAGTGACGCATTCGAGCCCGAAAGGGTTATATCATCAACATAGCAAGTCATCGTTAGACTGTTTCTAACTGCAATATCCTGAATTTCATCAAACATTCTTCGATGAGCATAATAAGATATTATAGGACTAGACGCACTGCCAGTTGGCAAACGCCCGCGATGACATAGAAGATTAGCCAATAACCCGGCAACATCGGGTGCGCACTTCAAGTCCTCCCTAAAAAACTGGGCGACACGTCCTTGTTCAACTGAAGGAAAAAACTTCTTCACATCGATCTTTATCATCGAAAACGATCCTACGTGAGCACGTGCATTGCTCACATAGGACCGTCCCTTAACGTGTGAATGTAGATAGTCAGGTGTTTCCACACGCATTAAGTACCGATGCATTTGACGATGTAGCGCTTGCAGTGGAGGAGGTGGCTCCTCCACCATTCGGGATGACCCTTTCAAGCGAAATACGCGATATTGGGCACTCTTAGCTAACTTTTCGAGCTTTTCTCTTTTCCATCCAATTCTTTGAGCAAGAATGTTGGGCGAACCAATCCGATAGAGATGACACCTCTCAAGGGGTAAGCGCTCTTTTTTGATGACTTTCATCATTTACCTCAGATTCTTCAGCAATCCATTCAAGCATTTTTAGGGTTTTATCGGCAACAAATGCCCTTGCACCCTCAATGCGATCACCACTTGAACGCTCTGCAAAAAATAAAATCGACGAAAGCGGAATTCCAAATTCAGAAGAATATCGCGTTAAAATATCTAAACTCGGATCTTTACGACCGTTTTCTAATTCGCTGACATAAGATGGTGAGATATCTATCAGTTTCGATAACTCTTTTTGATTTAAGCGATGATATTGACGCATCAATTTTAGTGCTCGGCTATACATCCTTTTTCTCCTTCCAAATGGAAAGATTAAAGGGGGATTAGCTCCAAATATCCCAAAACTTTGCGCCAAGCCGATAGAGACGAAAGCAGAAAACTGCCCCCGAAATAACCGCCTTAAACACTTTGGGAACCATCAACCGCCGACGAACCGGCTCTGTTTCTGGCTTTCCTAAAGCTCGTTCCTTCTCAGCACTCGATGTGTCAGTCTCTGACATAATATTGCTCCTTGTGTTCACCGTTCGCAGAATTGCTTACGGCACCGCACAAACGTCGGAGCACAACTTGAGAAGTCCCATCCCCCCAAACCTTAGCGCCCGGCCGCACCGGGCGCCCTTATCGCGGGCGTGGGCGGTCTCCGGAGAGGGGGCCCCTACCTTGCTGATAAGTATGAGGACCTTTCGGTCCCACAGGGGATTGCTCCCCCCAAGTTCAGCGGCGTGTTGCTTTCATCAAGCGCCGCATCCTCATTAGGGCTATATTCGCGCGAGGTCAAGTGAAACTCGCACACAGCGAACTTTATTCGTTTTTTCAAAGATACATTTCATGATGAGCGGATAGCGCCACCGGGTCTTAACTTCGTCACGCGTCTTTGGGCACCCCCACCGCAAACCCGTTCAGCGTTATCGAGACCATGCAGTACAGGCCGACGAGGTACACCATTTCGTTCGCGCCATGCTGGCCGAACAGAGTCACCGCCTGGTCCCAGGCCGGGCGGGGCAGAGTGCCGCCGTTCACCAGCGCCCGCCGATATCCTTGATCGCTTTCAGCAGGGCGCGCTTGCTGGCGGTGCGGTTTTTTCCGCTGTTGCGCGGCAGATCGGTGATGCCGGTCTCGGCGCGTCGGCGCGCGAGATTCTCCGCAAAACGCACGAAATCGATGCGTCGACCGGGCCAGCTTTCATCGTTTCTGGAGAGCTTCGATGCCATGATCGCCCATCGTTTCTTCGTGGATACGTCTATCAAGATAGTCCAGATCGAGTTCCGGATGAAGCGCAAATAGGGCGCGTGCCTGATCCAGTCGATCCGCCGCAGTGCCGGAAGTATATTGGCCCATGCGATCGGCAATCAAATCTTCGACCGAAACGATCACGAATGCATCACCGACTGCGAAATAGTCGACCAGTGCCAACCGGTCTTTGGCGATATTGCCGTCCATTGGAACGGAGCCGACGATCTCAAAGCCAAGTTTTAGATTGGGGTGTATCCAGCCGCGCGTGAGTTTGCCCGGACCCGATGGCCGGACGAATCCGTGGCGCTGCATTTCTTCTTCCAGTTCGACCTGTATGGGCGAACAGAGATCGAAGTCCCCGGTCATCATCGCACTGGCGGAATAGAATTCGACCGCCGCGCCACCAACCAGCACCGGCCGGGACAGGCCCCGCATTGCCATCGCCTCACTGATGCGGGCGAACAAGCGCAGGGCCGCCTCGAACTCTGGCCGATAGATGCTCATCTCCCCAGCATCGCCTCCAGATACGCCCCCGTGAAACTCCCCTCCTCCTTGGCCACCTGCTCCGGCGCGCCTTCGGCGACCACCTCGCCGCCGTTGACGCCGCCGAGCGGGCCCATGTCGATGATCCAGTCGGCGGTCTTGATGACGTCCAGATTGTGCTCGATCACGACCACGCTGTTGCCCTGTTCGACCAGGCGGTGGAGCACTTCCAATAGCTTGCGGACATCCTCGAAATGTAGCCCGGTGGTGGGTTCGTCGAGGATGTAGAGCGTCTGGCCGGTGCTGCGGCGGGCGAGTTCCTTGGCGAGCTTGACGCGCTGCGCCTCGCCGCCGGACAGGGTGGTCGCCTGCTGGCCGACCTTGATATAGCCCAGGCCGACCTCGAACAGCATGGCCATGCGCTCGCGGATCGGGGGGACGGCCTTGAAGAATTCGACCGCGTCTTCCACCGTCATGTCGAGCACGTCGGCGATGCTGTGGCCCTTGAACTTCACCTCCAGCGTCTCGCGGTTGTAGCGTTTGCCGTGGCACACCTCGCATTCCACGTACACGTCCGGCAGGAAGTGCATCTCGATCTTGATGACGCCGTCGCCCTTGCACGCCTCGCACCGGCCGCCCTTGACGTTGAAGCTGAAGCGGCCCGGCGCATAGCCGCGCGCCTTGCTTTCGGGCAGGTTCGCGAACCAGTCGCGGATGTTGGTGAAAGCGCCGGTATAGGTGGCGGGGTTGGAGCGCGGGGTGCGGCCGATCGGCGACTGGTCGATGTCGATGACCTTGTCGAGATGCTGCAGACCGGTGACCTTTTGATGCGGGCCGGCGATCACGCGCGCGCCGTTGAGCGTGCGCGCGGCGCTGGCGTAGAGCGTGTCGATGGTGAAGCTGGACTTGCCCGAGCCGGAGACGCCGGTGATGCAGGTGAACGTGCCGAGCGGGATAGACGCGGTGACGTCCTTCAGATTGTTGGCGGTGGCGCCGTGGAGGGTGAGTTTCTTGCCGTTGCCTTTGCGGCGCTTCTTCGGGATCTCGATTTCGCGCTTGCCCGTCAGATAGTCCGCGGTGAGCGAACCCTTGGCCTTCAGGATATCCTTCAGCGTGCCGCGCGCGACCACCTCGCCGCCATGCACGCCCGCGCCCGGCCCCATGTCGACGACATAGTCCGCCGTGCGGATCGCGTCCTCGTCATGCTCGACGACGATGACGGTGTTGCCGAGATCGCGGAGGCGTTTCAGCGTTTCGAGCAGCCGGTCGTTGTCGCGCTGGTGCAGGCCGATCGAGGGCTCGTCGAGGACGTAGAGCACGCCCGACAGGCCGCTGCCGATCTGGCTGGCGAGACGGATGCGCTGGCTCTCGCCGCCCGACAGCGTCCCCGACGTTCGGTCGAGGTTGAGATAGTCGAGCCCGACATTGTTGAGGAAGCCGAGGCGCTCGACGATCTCCTTGAGGATGGCCTTGGCGATCTGGCTTTGCTGCGCGGTAAGATGCTGATCGAGCGCGGAAAACCACTCCAGCGCGTCGACCACGGAGCGGCGGGTGGAGATGCTGATATCCTCGCCCGCGATCTTCACCGCCAGCGGCTCGGGCCGCAGGCGCGCGCCGTGGCAGGTCTCGCAGGGCTGCGCTGTCTGGAACTTGCTGAGCTCCTCGCGCATCCAGGCGCTTTCGGTCTGGATCAGGCGGCGGTTGAGGTTGCCGATCACGCCCTCGAACGGCTTTTCGACGCTATATTGCTTGCGGCCATCTTTAAAGGTGAGCTTGACCTTTTTGCCCTTGGTCCCCTGGAGAATGACGGCTTGCGCCTCGTCGCCCAAATCCTGCCACGGCGTCTCGAGATCGAAATCATAGGCCGCGGCGAGGCTGCCCAGCACCTGCATATAATAGGGGCTGGGCGGGTTGGACTTGGCCCAGGGCACCACCGCGCCCTTCTTGAGCGTCAGCAGCTCGTTGGGCACCACCAGCTGCGGATCGAACTCCTGCCGCTCGCCCAGGCCATCGCAGGCGGGGCAGGCGCCCTGCGGCGCGTTGAAGCTGAACAATCGCGGCTCGATCTCCGGGATGGTGAAGCCGCTGACGGGGCAGGCGAATTTTTCGGAGAACACGATGCGGTTGTCGGGCACGCCGGTGCCTTTCATGCCACTAGCCCTCTCTCCTTCAGGGGAGAGGGTTGGGAGAGGGGCAAGAGCCTTGGGTTTGCCGGACGGCCCCTCCCCCGAAGGGGGGGGGGACTGGAGAAGCGCCTCCTCCACGGTCCCATCCGCCAAGTCCACATAGGCCAGCCCCTCGGCCAATCGCAGCGCGGTCTCGAACGAATCCGCCAGCCGCGCCTCCTGGCCGTTTCGCACCACCAGCCGGTCGACCACCACCTCGATATCGTGCTTGTATTTCTTGTCGAGCGCCGGCGCTTCCTCGATCTCGTGGAATTCGCCGTCCACGCGCACCCGCGTAAAGCCGGCCTTGCGCCATTCCAGCAGCTCCTTGCGATATTCGCCCTTGCGCCCGCGCACCACCGGGGCGAGCAGGTAGAAGCGCGTGCCTTCCTTCAGCGCCATCACGCGGTCGACCATCTGGCTGACCGTCTGCGCGGCGATCGGCTCGCCGGTGGCGGGGCTGTAGGGCACGCCGACCCGCGCCCAGAGCAGGCGCATGTAATCGTAGATCTCGGTGACGGTGGCGACGGTCGAGCGCGGGTTCCGGCTCGTCGTCTTCTGCTCGATCGAGATGGCGGGGGAGAGGCCGTCGATATGCTCGACATCGGGCTTCTGCATCATCTCCAGGAACTGGCGCGCATAGGCGGAGAGGCTCTCCACATAGCGCCGCTGCCCCTCGGCATAGATGGTGTCGAACGCCAGCGAGCTCTTGCCGGAGCCCGACAGGCCGGTGATGACGATCAGCCGGTCGCGCGGCAGATCGACGTCGACGCCCTTGAGGTTGTGCTCGCGCGCGCCGCGCACGGAAATATGGGTAAGGCTCATGGGAGACGTCTGTTCCAGATTTGTTCTATAAGGGCAAGGCGGGAGATGCCGGTGACGAACGCTAGATTGGGCCTGGGTGGCGGTTGCGCAACGGTGCGCGCGCCCTAGCCTTGCCGGAAACTTCGGAACCCGGCCGGAGGCGGTCGGTTCGACCGGCATGAAAGCTCTGCTCGCCTGCTCCTCCATCCTCCTCGCCGCCTGCTCGGGCCGGCAGGGGGCCGCCGATGCGCCGGATGCCAGCGCCGCCGATGATGCGATGGCGACGAGCCGAGCCGGCGGCGGCGCAGCGTCCATGGATCAGGCGGATCCTGCGATGGAGAACAGCCCGCACGTCGGCAGCGCTTCTCCGACGGCCGCAAGTCCGGCGACGGTCCCCGCGACTTCCGCGACCACCGCCGCGTCCGGGAATATCGGCAGCAGCATCCCGGCGCGCTATCATGGCGACTGGGCGCTCAAACGCGAGGATTGCGATGCGCAGACCGATTTTTACGCGGTCCATATCTCGGCGGACCGCATCGGTTTTTTCGAAACGTCCGGCGATGTGCAGCGCGTCGAGACCGACGGACGCTATGCGGCGATCGGCCTGGCCGAGACCATCGGCGAGGGCGTGGACCGCTACACGCTCTATCTCGCGCTCCAGCCCGACGGTCGCCTGCGCACGCGGCGCGGCGCGGACGGCGAGGCCAAGCTATATGTGGAATGTGCCGCCAGCTAAGCGTTGCCGCCCGTGCTGATGCGTTCCGACCAGTCGAAGTCAGTCGGGACGTTTCAGCCGAATATGCATTGTCATCGCTTCAAGCTGAGTTTACCTACGGCGCGGCTAAAGTGGGACAAGCCGAACCAGTTTCGGATCAAGCAACAGGACGACCAACCATGAAAAAGATTCTTTTGGCACTCAGCCTCACCTCCCTTTCCCTCAGCGCCTGCGCGCGCGAAGCCGAGGATAAGGTCGAAGACGCGGTCGACGACCGCGCCGATACGCTAGACGCCCAGGGCGATGCCATGGAAGCCAAGGGCGACGAGATGAACGATCCGATGATGCAGGCCGAGGGCGAGCAGATGCAGGACAAGGCCGACCAGATGGAATCGCAGGCCGACGACATCGGCGACAAGGTCGAGGACGGCCAGATGGATATGAGCGACGCCATGCCCGCCAAGCAATAGGCGGTTATGTACTTTTGCTAACCCAGTCGGATGGAAATTCAGAAACGGCGTAGCTGCGCCTTTCTTTGTACGTCATGCCGGCTTTGTTCGTCATGCCGGCTTTGTACGTCATGCCAGCTTTGTTCATCATGCCAGCTTTGTTCGTCATGCCAGCGAAAGCTGGCATCTCAGGCTTCATGGCGATCCCGCCCGAGACCCCAGCTTTCGCTGGGGTGACGAACAAATGAAACGCGTGTGCAAGGTACGTAAAAGTTGCAACGCGTCTCCGACTTTTGGCACAAGCACTGTGAACGATCGTTCATAAATATACGATCTTCCTTTCCGTCATCTCTGTTTTCATAAACTATATATCGTTATTGTCGGTTATTCCTAAGGCTGGATACTTGATCGCGCTACTATTCGTGAGTGGCGTGTTCAGGAGTTCCGTAATGAAAAATTTCGACAGATCGCGTGCGATCAAGACGTTGAGTTGTGCGTCGGCCGCCGCGTTGACCGCGGCCTTGGCCTTTCCCACCGCCGCGCAGGCGCAAGCCGAACCGGTGGTCGGCCTATGTTCAGGCGTCAGCCTGCCGCCCTCGGTGGTAACCGGCATTCTCGGCCCGGTGGTGGAAGGCACGGTCGATCCGTTGCAGGCCGCTATCAACGGTCTGATCGGACCGGCTCCGCTTCCAGGCTTGCCGGGCCCGCTGCCGCTGGACATCGACGTCGCCGGGCTGCTCGCCAATGCCGCGGCGGGCGAACCGGTCACCCTCCAGGTGATCGACAGCGACGGCAACCTCGTCGCGCCCACCGACGCTTGCAACGCCAGCGCGGACAGCTTCGCGCTCGACGCGGAAGGCGGCATCGCCATCGGCGGCAACCGGATCAGCGGTCTGGGCGCGAACGGCAACGGCGCCGTGGCCGCCGATATCGACGCGATCGCGTTCGGCAACGGCGCGACCGCCGCGCCGGGGGCGACCGCCAGCATTGCGATCGGCAGCGGGGCGGGCGTGACCGCGCCCAACAGCGTGGCGCTGGGCGCCGGCTCGACGGCGGACCGCGGACCGCAGGCGGGCTATGCCGCGCTCGGGCTGGACGGACCGCAGGATTCGGCGGGCGAGTTCTCGGTCGGCGCGCCCGGCGCGGCGCGGCAGATCACCAATGTCGCGCCCGGTACCGCCGTCAGCGATGCCGCCACGGTTGGGCAAGTGCAGGGCGTCGCCGACGATCTCGCCGCGCTGGACGCGCTGGCCGTGCAATATGACGATGCGAGCCTGGCCAGCATTGCTTTGGGCGGGGCCGACGGCACCACGATCGGCAATGTCGCCGACGGCGCGGTGACCGCGGACTCCACCGAGGCGGTCAACGGCTCGCAGCTGTTCGACACCAACCAGGCGGTGGCGGGCAACACCGCCGCGATCGCCGGGCTGGACGGGCGCGTGACGGCCAATAGCGACGCGATCGACGGACTGGATGGTCGCGTCACCGCCAATACCGGCGCGATCGCCGGTCTCGATGGCCGCGTGACGGCGACCGAAGGCGCGGTAGCGGCCAACACTGGCGCGATCGACGGGCTGGATGATCGCGTGACGGCGACCGAAGGCGCGCTGGCATCCAATATGGACGCGATCGATGGTCTGGACGGACGCGTGACGGCGACCGAGGGCGCGGTGGCGGACAACGGGGCGGCGATCACCGATCTCGACGGCCGCGTGACGTTCAACAGCGCCGAAATCGCCGATCTGCAGGACCGGGTCGGCGATATCGGGCCGCAGGCGGTGGAATATGTCAGCGACGGCGATCCCACGTTGCCCAGTCCGGTGCGGACCAACAGCACCCGCCTCGCGGGCGCCACGGACGGTCCGGTCCGGCTCGGCAACGTCGCCGAAGCGGTTCGCTCGACCGATGCGGTGAACCTGGGGCAATTGCAGCGCGGTCTCGATTCCAGCCTGTCCGAGGCCAAGCTCTACACCGACACGCGCTTCGCGGAGCTCGATTTCGATCTCGGCGAGCTGCGGGAGGATCTGTCGGCCGGCACCGCCGGAGCGCTGGCGGTGGCCGGATTGCCGCAGGCGTTCACGCCGGGCAAGGCCATGATCAGCATGGGCGTAGGCCATTATCGCGGCGAATCCGCCGTCGCGCTCGGCGCTTCCAGCACATTCGGCGAAGGCGACGGCGTGGTGCGCGTCGGTGCCAGCCTCGACACTCGGGGCTATGCGGGCGTGAACGGCGGGATCGGCATCCAGTTCTGAACCGCGCGAGCGTGAAACTTAAACAGGGGGCGGCCGGATGGTCGCCCCCTGTTTTCGTCCAAGGACGCGGCGCAGCCAGCGGCGCAGCGCGACCAGCGCCCAGATGGTAAGGCCGAGCAGCAGCAGCGCGATGATCGCCGCCGCCACCGGATTGGCGAACATCAGCAGCAGCAGCCCGCCCGCGGCGATATCTTCGCCGGTCGAGACGGCGACGTTGCTGAACGGTTCGGGGCTGACGTTCACCGCGGCGCGGGTGGTGGCCTTGGCGGCATGGCCGGCGAAAGCCGCACCGCCGCCGGCGAGGAAGGCGACGATCTGCCAGGCGGGGTCGCCCGTATCGACCACGGCCATCGCCAGCAGCGCGCCGCCGAGCGGGCGGACGACGCTGTGCACCGCGTCCCAGACGCTGTCGACGAAAGCGACCTTGTCGGCCAGGAATTCGGCGATCGCACCGAGCGCGGCGATGCCGATTACCCAGGGGTTGGCGAGTGCGGTGAGGAATTCCAGATGGTCGGGCAAGGCGATCCAGCCGGTGCGCATGGCGACCCCCGTGGCGAACACGGTGAGATAGAGCCGCCACCCCGACAGCAGGCTGACGCTGGCGGCCAGGCTGAGCAGTTCGACGATTCCCATGGGCCGGTCTCCTTTTCCGTCGCTCGGCGATAGACGGTTCGCGCGGCTTTGGCGATGACATCGGAGCGCCGATCGGTCGGAATTGGCGTTCCCATTTCATTCCCGTGCTTCGTCATCGCGAGCGCAGGGCGCAATAACGAGAGTAGCAATGTTCACGGACCCATCGTAACCAGACGGGGATATCATCCAAGGATGGGCTTCATGGGAAGTCGCCATTCGAGCGGATCGGAGGCGGAAGATATGCACGGCATGAAGATGCGCTATCGCCCGATCCTATTGCTGACGATGGCGCTGCTGAGCGGCTGCGATGCCGCGCCGGAACCCGATTCCGCGCCGCGCTCGACCGGACCGGTCGAAAGGGTGCCGGGCTCTCCCTCCCCGATCGACGATGGTTCGATAGGTGGCGTTAACGCTGCGGAGCCGCGCGCCGAGCCGGTGATTTCAGAGCCGTTTCGCGGCCGCTGGGCGATGACTCCGGCGGACTGCCGCGCCGGGTCCGCCGAGGAATCGCGGCTGGGGCGGATCATCGTCGGCGCGTCGGAAATCCAGTTCGTCCACGCCAGTGGCGAACCGCTGTCGGTCATGCGGCGCGGCGACGCGGCGATCGCGGTGCGCCTGCTGGTCACCCGCAACGAGTCTAGCGTGGAGCGAACCGACCGGCTGACGATCGATCCCGACGGCACCACGCTGCGCTATCGGCTCGGCGACGAGGATTTGACCTATCATCGTTGCCCGATTGTAGGTCCCGACCCCAGCCGAGGAGATGAGGGACCTTACCGACCCACCCGTCGATCCGCGCCTCTGCGCGCCTCAGATCCGCCGGTCCCTGGCTTGCCTGTCATGTTTCCGTTTGAACAAAAAAAGCGATTCTGTGCTTTCCAAACCCTGTCGGATGGAAATTCAAGAACGGCACAGCTCCGCCTTTCTTTGTACGTCATGCCAGCGAAAGCTGGCATCTCAGGCCTCATGGCGATCCCGCCCGAGACCCCAGCTTTCGCTGGGGTGACGAAAAAATGAAACGGGTGTGCAAAGCACATAATCGCCAAAAAAAAAACGCCGCCCGCCCCATCGATGCGGGCGAGCGGCTTTCGGATCGGACTGCGCGTCCTACATTTGATAGCGCCAGGATTCCTCGTCATAGCGGCTCGCCGGGACGGTCGCGCTTCCGGGATGGTAGATCACCCGGTCGTCCGCGATTTCCAGCCGCTCCACGGCGCAACAGCGATCGTCTTCCAGCCGCACCGCGGCAACGCGCTTCGCTCCCGTGTCCACCAGCAGATGGTCGATCACGCCGATCCGCTCGCCGTTCGGCATGACCAGCGGCCGGCCCCGGATATCCTGCGATTCATGCTCCAATTTCCAGTCCGTCAGATGATCCAGCTGTTCGAAGCGGTCGTCATGTACGAAAATGTCTTCAGCCACGCTATTTTCCTTTCGATTTCGATGGTCGTGGATCAGCTCACCACGTCGACCTTGTTCGCATAGACATAGGCGTCGGTGCCCTGCGGCATCGTGACCTTGACGTCGGCGGGCACGTCGCCCGCGGCGCGCACCATGCCGTCGAACGTGACCCGCGATCCGGCCTTCACGACGGTCCGCTTCTCCTTCGGCACGTCGGGCGTCTCGTCGAACACCACCAGCGTGCGATTGGCCGGGCTGTCGCCGATATAAAAGGCCATGTCGCCTTCCAGCGATTCGACCGGCACGCCCTGAAGCGAAACCTGGCGGCCGACCATGCCGGACATCGCGCCGGCGCCCGCGCCGGTCAGCGTTGCCATCGAGGTAATCGTATCGCCGCTTGCAGTCATCGAACCGTTCGCATCCGTCGGCGTGGTATCGACCATGCGGCTGTCGTCCATCGGCTGCTCGGCGACGACGTCGGTATCCGCTACGTCGCCGTCCCGATCGTTGGCATTGGCCACGAACCACCAGATCAGCGCCGCGATCAGCAACGCCAGGATCAGCCATACCCACCAGGGGATGCCGCCCGATTTCTTTTCTACCGGAATTTCCGCCATGTTCGTTTCTCCTGTGTAACGGTGCTTCCAACCGGGGTTTGTGGTTTTAGTTCCGTTCGACTGCGTAAAATACCGGTCGCCATGGCAAGCCGACGGTCAAGTAACGGATTTTACTATGGAAATACTGGGACACAAAGCTTATTTCTCAATATATATCAGTAGTATAACAAGACTATTTTACTTGGGACAGGAAAGGTTTTTTCGCAGATTAACTCTCAACGGCGGCGGGAACGTCCGTCCGCGATCATGCCCGGTAAATCCGGAACCCAACATATTTAACTCTGTCCTACATACCCCCTTATGTATTATGTGGTCGGTCCACCAGAATAAGGAGGACCAATCATGCACGCTCCCGATCATGTCGAAACGAGCCTTGCCGATGTGCCGCCCGGCGCGGTGCCCGCTCCGGCCGCCAGCCCCGTCGCCGGATCGGCGACATGCCTTTTGCCCGCCGGGCAGCCGGCCCTAACCCCCATGTCGACAGACGAGCTTTCGCCCCGCAAACGGCGGCTTGACGGCTGGACGCCCTCGTCCAAACGTCAGTTCCTGGAGGCGCTGGCGCGCTGCGGGAACGTCAGGGACGCGGCGGCCTATGTCTCGATGAGCCGGGAGGGGGCGTATAATCTCAGACGGCGCGACCCGGCGTTCGCGCTCGCCTGGGAAGGCGCGCTGGTGCAGGCGCGCGAGCTGGCCGAGGACGATCTGCAGCACAAGGCGATCAACGGCACGGCCGATCCGATCTATTATCATGGCGAGGCGATCGACACGCGCACCCGCTTCGACGGGCGGCTGCTGCTGGCGCTGCTCGGACGGCTCGACAAGCGCGCGGATACCCCCGCGGCGGCGCTCGGGGCGGAGCGGTTCGACGATCTGCTCGACCGGATCGAGGCGGGCGCGGACGCCGGCGACCTGCTGGAGACGCCGGCCGCGGCGCTGGCGCGGGAGGCAGAAGCGGCACGCGCGGACGCGGCGGCGCGCGCGGCCGAAGCGAACGACGAGTGGGACGAGAATCCGCACCTGATCTGGGAATCCGGCGCCGAATGGTGGACCGACTATCCCCCGCCCGCCGATTATGACGGTATCGAGGAGGGCGAATGGGGCGACCGCCATTACCGCCGCACGCTGAGCGAGGAGGAAATGGCGGCGCTCGCCCCCGAAGAGGAGGAGGAGGAGGAGGAGCAAGCGCACCGCGCGCTCGCCGAGGCGCAGCGCCGCGCGGCGTTCGGGCTGGATCGGGAGGAAATCGAGGAACCATGCTTCCCCCGCGGCGAAAGGATGGAAGATTCTAATGCTCCAATCCCCGAAGATTCGAAGGCTGTCCCTTCGAACCAGGTAAACTCATTCCCCGCCGCCCCAGCGCAAGCTGGGGTCTCGGGCGAATCAGCCATAACGCCCGAGATGCCGGCTTTCGCTGGCATGACGAATGAATATCCGGGGAAAACCATTCCGGAAGGCGTCCTTGGTTCGAAGGAGACAGATGCCGTAAATCTCGCTCCCGAAAATCTTCCCCTGGACAGTGTGAAGCGTGTGAAGCTGAACCGTACGAAGCGGCGCGGCGCGGCGCGGCGCTCAGCCATAGGGGACGATCGGGCTGAGCGCGGTCTCGACGAGGAAGTCGGCGAGGATCAGGAGGAGCAGCGGCAGGTGCCAGCGCTCGGCACGCACGAAGAACAGCGCGATCAGCGCGGCGAGGCCGAGATTGGAGGCGATTTCCACGACCGTCTCGGCCCAGGCCGGGCCGGGCGCGGCGGCGGGGCCGTCGATCAGCAGCGTGAAGGCGAGGTCGCTGATCACGGCAATGAGGATGACGCTGCCGGTGACGAAGCGGCGATGGGCGCGGAAATAGGCGTCGTAGTCCGGCCAGGCGGCGGGATCGTCCGGAAACAGCATGGCCGAGACGAGATAATAGTAGCCGACCACGGCGAGCACGCCGATCACGGTGAGCATGTTGAACGGCAGCGAATCGCGCAGTTCGAACATGTCGAGCCAGAAGCCGGTCTGGTGGGCGAGCACGACGAGCGCGAGCAGCGGGACGAGCCAGCCGATGCGGGTGGCGCCGGCGACCGGATCGACGCCCGCTTTGGCCCGCGCGCGCAGCTTCAGGAGGCCGGCGAGCCCGCCCAGCACCTCGGCCACGGCCAGGCCGAGCAGCAGCGTGAAGATGTTGAAGATGATGTCGAACCCGCTCATGTGCCCTCCGTGCGGGATGCGCCCCCGCCGTTCGCGCCCGCCGGGCGCGGCCGCTTCCCGTCCCGCCGGTCCATGCGACGCGCCGCCGCCAAGCGCAAGAGGGCGGAACCGGCGGGGCGGCCGACCATTTCACTCCCGTAACCACCGGCGTTTGCGGCCGGTCGGGATCAGGAGATAACGGCATGTCACAGATCACAGGCGGAGCGCCAACCCTCAAAGGAGCGTTCGCTCTCGGCATCATCGGCACGGCGACCGCCTTGGCGGGATGTGCCACGCTCGCCGGCACCGTCGGCGAGAGCTACACCACCGCGCTGGTCGGCCAGCAGGAGGTGCCCGGCCCCGGCGATCCGGACGGCACCGGCACCGCCAAGATCACCGCCGACGCGACCACCAACCAGGTCTGTTACGATCTCACCGTGCAGAATATCAGCCGCCCGAACGCCGCCCACATCCACAAGGGCGCGCGCGGCGTGGACGGACCGGTGGTGGTGCCGCTGGAGGCGCCGGTGAACGGCGCGATCAGCAAGTGCCTGGGCGTCGACAAGGCGGTCGCCGCGGCGATCATCGCCGATCCCTCGGGCTTCTACGTCAACGTGCACACGGCCGACTATCCCAAGGGCGCCGTGCGCGGGCAGCTGTAGCCAAGAGCCCTTCTCCCGCCGGGGCGGGAGAAGACGACTTCCCTCTCCCGCCTGCGGGAGAGGAGCGAGACTTGGGAGCTTGCTCCCTAGTCGCAGCGGTGAGGGCACCCCGCAAAGTATCACTTTGTGGGGATCCCGGTGAGGGCTGCCGTTGCAGCGCTGCGCCGTCGATGGCGCTTCGCGCCACCCACCCTCATCCAACTTCGCCTAGCCGGTCCTTCGACAAGCTCAGGACTGGCAAGGCTGCGTATCCTTCTCCCGCCCGGGCGGGAGAAGGTGAAAGGAAGACATGACGCCCCCGATGACCGACAACGCCCCGCCCCGCCCCGCCGCCCCCGCCATCGTGCTGGTCCGCCCGCAGCTGGGCGAGAACATCGGCAAGGCGGCGCGCGCGATGCTCAACTTCGGGCTCACCGACCTCAGGCTGGTGGCGCCGCGCGACGGCTGGCCCAATCCCTCGGCCGGGCCGGCGGCGAGCGGCGCGGACCTGGTGCTGGAGCGCGCGCGGCTGTTCGATACGGTGGCCGAGGCGGTGGCCGACCGCGCGCATGTCTACGCCACCACGGTGCGGCGGCGCGGCGTCACCAAGCCGGTGCTGACGCCGGAGGAGGCGGCGCGCGCGTGGGGGCGCGAGGCGGGCGGGACGGCGATCCTGTTCGGACCCGAGCGATCGGGGCTGGGCACCGAGGATCTGGCCCTCGCCCGCACGATCGTGACCGTGCCGGTCAACCCCGCGTTCGGCTCGCTCAACCTGGCCCAGGCGGTGATCCTGACGGCTTACGAGTGGTCCCGGCACGACGCCGCGCTGGCCCAGCCGACCCGGGTGGAGGACGCGCCGCCCGCCCCCCAGGAGGAGCTGGACGGGATGATCGCGCAGCTCGACGCGATGCTGGACGCGCGCGGCTATTTCGAACCGCCGGACCGCGCGCCCCGGACCCGGTTGATGCTGCGCACGCTGCTCACCCAGCCCGCGTGGAACAGCGGTCAGGTCCGCACCATGCGCGGCGTGCTGAGCCGGCTGGAGCGGGAAAAGCGGTGATGCTCGTGAGCTGCTGTCTGCCGCAAGCCCATAGTGCCGAGCCCGTCGAACAAGTCGGTATCGATTGCTACCCGCCCGCATCGTTCGTCATGCCAGCGAAAGCTTTGTACGTCATGCCAGCGAAAGCTGGCATCTCAAGCCTCATGGCGATCCCGCCCGAGACCCCAGCTTTCGCTGGGGTGACGAACAAATGAAACGGGTTTGCAAGGTACATAATCGCCTTCGCTGGGGTGACGAGCAACAGCGCTTCTTGTCTACGGGAGGTTGCTCACCCGCGCTCGTCGAAGCGGTCGAACTCGTAGGCGATGGAGGTTTCGACCAGCCGGTCCCACAGCGCGGCGATCGCGCCCTCGGGCAGGCCCAGCGCGGCGGCGCGGGCGGCGGCGGCGGCGATGACCGCGGCCTTGCGCGCCTCGTCGCGCACCGCGCCGCGTTCCGGCTTGATCCGCGCGGCGGCGTCCATGTACCCGAAGCGCCGCGCGAGCAGATCGATCAGCGCGCGGTCGACCGCGTCGACGCCGGCGCGCACCTCGGCCATGGTGGTGCAGTCGGTCGGGTCGGTGGTCGGCTCGGGCGCGGGCTTGCTCATGGCGGTGCGTCTAGCATCCCGGCGGGCGATGTCGAGCGGTTGACTTGTAGGGCTTCGCGGCCTAACTGCCTCGCTTCGCGATTGGCCCCGCACCCCGGTGAAGCGGTGGCCGCGTCCAGCATATCGGCTGGGCGGTGCGAGACCGGGACCAACGTGACGCAAATTGGAGACATGCCATGTCGAAGCGCAAAGCATCGAAGTACAAACTCGACCGCCGCATGGGCGAGAACATCTGGGGCCGGCCCAAATCCCCGGTCAACCGCCGCGAATACGGCCCCGGCCAGCACGGCCAGCGCCGCAAGGGCAAGCTCAGCGATTACGGCATCCAGCTGCGCGCCAAGCAGAAGCTCAAGGGCTATTATGGCGACGTGACCGAGAAGCAGTTCAAGCGCGCCTATACCGAGGCGAGCAACATGAAGGGCGATACCGGCCAGAACCTGATCGGCCTGCTCGAGCGCCGACTGGACATGGTGGTGTACCGCGCCAAGTTCGCGCCGACCATCTTCGCCGCGCGCCAGCTGGTCAGCCACGGCCACGTCCGGGTGAACGGCGTGAAGTGCAACATCGCCAGCCGCCAGATCGCGTTGAATGACGAGATCAGCCTGGGCGCCAAGGCGAAGGAGATGGCGCTGGTGATCGAGGCGCAGGGCCTCGCCGAACGCGACGTGCCCGATTACGTGTCGGCCGACGGCAACGACAAGGTCAGCTTCGTGCGCGTGCCGACGCTCGACGAGGTGCCCTATCCGGTGAAGATGGAACCCAATCTGGTCGTCGAGTTCTACTCGCGCTGATCGGGCTCCGGCCCGCCCGGCCCGGCGCCGTCAGGCAGGCGGCGTCGAGCAGCAGCGCCGCCGGGCCGGCGTAGATCGCGCAGGCGTCCGCCCGCCGCTGAACCAGCGAGCGGGCATGGGCGAGGCGGCGCGCGGCTAGAGCGGTCTCGGCCGGAAGCGTCCGGGCGAGCGCCGGCGGCAGCGCCCCCGCGGCGAGGAACGCGCGGTCGACGACGAGGTGGGTGACGCCGTAGCGTCGCACGAAGCGGGCGAGCGCCGCCGGATCGTCCGTCGAAACTTCGTCCAGCGTGTCGGCCAGGCGACGCGCCACCGGGCGGTAATAGCCGAGCTGGTAGGGGATGGCGTGCTCGGCCGTCGCCAGCACGCGGCGCCCGGCGAGCGCGGGAACGGCGGCGAGCGCGTCCGAGGGTCCGGCGAGCAGCGCATCGTCCGGCAGCGCGGCGACGGCGCGCGGCAGGCCGGGATCGGCCGGGGCCACGGGACGCGGCATGCCGAGGACGGCGCCGACCAGCGCCGCGAGCGGGAGGACCGGGGCGAGCAGGACGGCGAGCGTTCGCCGTCCGCTCCCGGCCAGCCGGACCAGCGCGAGGCCGACGAGATGGGCGAGCGCCAGCGGCGCGGTGATCTCCAGGAGACGCTGGCTGTAGCGGCTCGGCAGGTGCAGCTCGAAGGCGAGCGCGGCGGCGATGGCGTAGCAGACCAGCGCCGCGCCGAGCGCCAGCGCGTAGAGCGGCGTCGGGCGCCAGGGCGAAGGCGTGCCGGTCCGCCGCTCGCGCCGCCACAGCCACAAGAGGAGGAGCGCGGGACCGAGGACGAGCGCGTAGAGCAGCCAAGCGGCCGGGTCCGCCGGGCCGGCGCAATCGAGAAAGGTCGGCGCGAAGCCGATGCGGTCCGAGCACAGCCAGGCGACCCGCCCGTCCGGACCGACGATGCTCGACCGACCGTCCGGGAGCGCCATGGCGGGCAGCGACAGCGCGCCGGGCCAGCCGATCGCCGGGCCGTAGCCCCGCGCCGAGAGCAGGAACGGCGCGATGCCGATGACGACGGCGACGGCGCAGAGCAACAGGGTGGGCAGACGCGGCCAGTCGAACAGGCGCGGCCACGGGCGCAACAGGGAGAGCCCGAGCATGCCGAAGGCGGCGACGGCGGGCGCGGGGTAGACGCCGGCGAGCGGCAGCAGGGCGAGCGCCATCGGCGCGGCGCGGCGCTCGGCCAGGCCCCAGAGGAACAGGAGCAGCAGCGGCGGCGCGAAGCCGCGCGGCGTCGCCGAGACGAGCGCGTCGCCCATGGCGATGACGGGCAGCACGGCGCCGGCGGCGAGGAACGCCGCCATCGGATCGGCCGTCAGCGCCCGCGCCAGCCGCCACAGCGGCCAGGCGCCGAGCAGGAGCAGCAGCGGCGGCAACGCGTGGGCCACGGTCAGTGTCGGCAGGCCGAGCGCGCCCGCGCCCTCGAAGAGCCAGCGATAAGGCGGCGGGCTCACCGCCTGCCAGTAGCCGGCGATCAGGTCGCCGCGCATGGCGCCGGGATCGGCGATCCGCGCGGTCCAGGCGAGGAACTGCCGGGCATCGTCGGGGATCAGCCAGGGCGAAGCGGCGAGCGTGCCGGGCAGGACCAGCTGCCGGTAGAGGCTGGCAGCTGCGAGGACGAGCGCGAGCGCGGCGAAGGCGATGCCCCATGCGCTCCCGTCCCGCCGCCCCTGCCAGGCGCGCCTCATCCGCCGGCCTCGACCGAGCGCGCGCGGCGCCAGTAGTCGCTGAGGAACGGCAGGCCGCAGAGCGCCGGGATGAGGTAGCGGCAGGTCGCCAGCACGCCGAGCACCGCCGCCGCCCCCGCGCCGAGGAACGGGCCGTAGAAGAAGACGATCGCCGCGTCGCGCGTGCCGATCCCGGCCATGGTCAGCGGCACGAGGCCGGCGAGGATCGCCAGCGTTGCAAAGGCGACGTTGTCGAGCAGCGGGATCGCCGGGCCGAGCGCGCGGGCGAACAGCCAGAACTGGACGAGGTGCAGCAGCCACAGGCCGAGCGACACCGCGACGATGCCGGCGCTGCGCCGCTGCGCCCAGAACCAGCGCACCGCCCCGCCCCACTCCTCGCCGAAGCTCGCCGCCCGCGCGCCGATCGCGCCGGGGGCGAAGCGCGCGATCAGGCCGAGCGCGCGCACCCCGATGCCGCCCGGCGCGAGCAGCAGCACGAGCAGCGCCAGCAGGCCCGCCACCGCCAGCGCGGCGAGCCGGTAGAGCGGCTGCCGCCCGCCGACCCACAGCAGCGCGGGGACCGCCCAGAACAAGAGGCTCGCCAGGTCGAGCAGCTTCTCGAACACGACGATCGACAGCGCCCGCTCGCCGCCCACATCGTGGCGCCGGCCGAGCGCCCAGGCCTTGGCGATGTCGCCCAGCTTGCTCGGCAGAACGAGGTTCAGCGTCGATGCCGAAAGGATCAGCCGCACCGCCTCGCCGCCGCCGATCGCGCCGCGCGCGAGCAGGCGGAAGCGCCAGGCGGTGATCAGTGTCAGCGGGACGACCAGCGCCAGCCCGGCGATCAGCCAGCCCGGATCGGCGGCGCGCGCGGCGGCGGCGATGGCGGCGAGATCGACGCGCCACCAGATGAACGCCAGCACCGCCAGGCTGACGGCGAGCGCGGCGAGCCGCTTCATGGCCTTGCGCCCAGATCGCGCTCGACCACCAGCGCCGCGTCGTCGGCCAGCCCGGCGAGCCGGTCGCTCCAGTCGATCCAGGGCTGGTCCTGCTCCGGGCTCCAGACGCGCGCCATGATCGTGGCGGTCGAGGTCTGGAAGCCGCCGACGCCGATCCGGGCAACGTCGCCCCAGCCCCGCTCGGCGCGCAGCTCGTCGCGCACCGTCCAGCCGCGGCCGTTCCACTCCAGCACGCGCCTGAAGGCGAAGGGCGCATCCTTGCGGCCCGTCACCAGCACCGCCTGCAGCATGCGGCGGACCAGGTCGGGGAAGAAGCGTCCGATGGTGATCATCAGCATGCGCAGCACGACCAATCTGAACGGGGTCAGCCGCGCCGCCTTGGCCCAGGCCATCCGGCCCTCGACCACGATGCGATCCGCGCCGAGTTCGGTCGCCGCGCTGCCGTCCAGATGAGTGACCGCGATACGGCCCCCCCGTGTCCGCAAGGTCGGCCCGGTGTCGGACCGGAGCAGCGCCGCGTCGTCGAACAGCTTGAACGCGGCCCCGCGCGACAGCCCGGCATAGAGATGCGCGCCCGGCCGATGATCGCACAGCAGCGCCGCGCCTTCGAAATGCCGGCGCCCCTCCGGCAACGCCGGCGCGCCGGGTCGGTCCTCGCCCCACTCGGCCCACGCCCGCATCCAGCTCCAGACGTGGTGGCCGACGATATGGTCGTCGCCATAGCAGGGCTGACGATCCTCGATCAGCGGGCGCAGCGCGCGGTCGTTGATCGCCCGCGCCCGCCCGCTCCACGCGCCCGCGATCTCGAAGCCGTGGGGGAAGAAGTTGCGCGTGCCGCGGCTGGCATACTCGCCGCCCACGCTGCCGTCCGGATGGACGAACCGCGCGATGAACCCGATCGCGCGGGCGCATGGGTCGCGCAGGCCCAGATCGGGCCGCAGCCGGTCGGTCTCCGCGAGCAGGCCGATGGTAAGCGAGAGATAGCCCGGATCGGCGCCGCCATATTCGTCGAACCAACCCTCCGCGTGTTGCCAGCTCAGCAGCCGCGCCGAGCGCTCGCGCAGCGCGGCGTCCCAACGCTCGCGGCCGAAACGCTCGCCCATCATGGCGAGGCAGCAGGCGATCAGCGCCTCGTGGTTGGACAGCCGCCCGCTCTCCTTGTGCCCGGCGAGCCAGGCCATGCGCCGGATCAGAAACGCATCGACCTCGGCATCGTCGTCCACCCCGAGCAACGCCGCCGTATGCAGCGCGGCGTAGAGCGAAAAGGCGGCGGCCCCGGCGGCGCGCTCATAGGGGTAATAGTCGTCGCAGCTCCCGTCGGGATGCGCCGAGCGCGCAGCGTAGCGCACCCCCGCGATGGCCCATTCGCGCATCGCCGGATCGCCGAACCAGCGGTTGCCCGGCATGTCGAGGCTATGGGCCAGCGCCAGCGGATAGGCGAACTCCTGGCTCATCCCGCACGGGAAATCCATGATACGGTAATGCCAGTAGGCGCGGTCGAAGCAGCCGTAGGTGGCGCTGGCCGGCGTGCGGTCCTGCAGCGTCAGGAGCTTGGGGATTTCGGCGAGCGCGCGGGCCGCCAGCGCATCGCGCGGGAACGGCGCGGCCAACAGCTCAGGCATCGGACGGAGAAGCGTGGGGCTCGACCAGCCGGCGCTGCGCGCGGCGCTGGGCGTATTGGATATCCTCGAGCAGCCGCCGATTGATCTTCAGCAGCTCGCCGATCAGCCCGCCGATCCACAGCAAGGCCGAGACCAGCAGCAGGATCGCCGCGGCGACCAGGCTCGGCAGATGGACGCGGCCGTCCGGCACCGCATAGGTCAGCCAGGTCCAGCGCCCGATCAGCCACAGGCCCAGCAGCAGCGCGGGCAGCGACAGCGCGAAGAAGGCGCTCAGCGGCTGGTAGATGAAATAGGTGCGCAGGATCGACGCGGTCGAGCGCATGACGTAGTTCGGGATCGAGCGGACCAGCCGCGATGGCCGCGTCTCGCCGTTCACGCCGACGGGCACCGAAGTGATGCGGATGTTCGATCGGCCCGCCTGGATGATCGATTCCAGCGTATAGGTATAGCCGTCGAAGATGTTGATCCGCATCGCCGCGTCGCGGGTCAGCGCGCGGAAACCGCTCGGCGCGTCGCCGATCGCGGTGCCCGAGACGCGCTTCACCACCGCGCTGCCCATGCGCTGCAGCATCCGCTTGGTCCAGCTGAAATGGGCGATGGTGCGGATCGGCCGGTCGCCGATCACGAACTCGGCGCGCCGCTCCAGGATCGGGCGGATCAGGTCTGGGATCGAGGACGCGTCGTACTGGTTGTCGGCGTCGGTGTTGACGATGATGTCCGCGCCCTCCGCCACCGCCCGCGCCAGCCCCGCCATGAAGCCGTGGGCCAGCCCCATGTTCACCGGCAGGTCGACGATATGATCGACGCCGTGCGCCTTGGCCACCGCGACCGTCCGGTCGCTGCTGCCGTCGTTGACGATCAGCCATTCGACCACGTCCACGCCTTCCAGTTCACGCGGGAGATCGGCCAGCGCCGCGGGCAGCGCCTCTTCCTCATTGTAACAGGGGATCTGGATGACGAGTTTCAAAGCGGGCTTTCCGGCGGCTGCACGAACGGCCCCCGCGCATAAGCCCGCCTGGCTGGCCTTGCAACAAGGCTGGGTCATGCGCGCGGCGCGCGGCTTGCCCCCGGCCCGGCGCTCTGCCAGATTGCCCGGTATCGCCAGACTCCCCCGAGAGGAACTCGCCCACCATGAAAACGTCCCTTCTGTCCGCCGCCGCCTTGTCCGCGCTGACGCTCGCCGCCTGTACCCATGTGCCGGATGCCGCGACGCAGAGCCTGGACCAGCTCACCGGCCGCGCGCCGACCGGCGATGGGATGGCGGACACGATGGTGAGCGATGCGACCGCAATCGCGCCGCCCCAGCTGTCCGAACAGACGATGAAGGATGTGACGCGCGAGCTTTCGTCCGATGCGTTCCAGGGCCGCGCACCGGGCACGATCGGCGAGGAGAAGACCAAGGCGCTGATGGTCCAGCGCTTCCAGCAGGCTGGGCTGAAGCCCGGCAATGAAGGCAGCTGGTTCCAGGAGGTGCCGCTGGTCGAGATCACCGCCAGGGACTTCTCGCCGCTCACCATCGGCGGCGGCAAACAGGCGCTCAGCTTCCGGAACGGCGATGACTTCGTGGCGGTGACCTATCGCGAGACCCCCTCGATCGACCTCAAGGACAGCGAGCTGGTGTTCGTCGGCTATGGCGTGAACGCGCCCGAGCGCGGCTGGAACGACTATGCCGGGATCGACGTGAAGGGCAAGACCGTAGTCATCCTGGTCAACGATCCCGACTTCGGGACGCAGAGCCTGGACGGTCCGTTCGGCGGGCGGGCGATGACCTATTACGGCCGCTGGACGTACAAATATGAGGAGGCGGCGCGGCAGGGCGCGGCCGCGGCGCTGATCGTCCACGACACCGCGCCCGCCGCCTATGGCTGGAACGTGGTCGAATCGAGCTGGACCGGCCCGCAATATCTCGCCCAGTCCAATGACAAGGGCGCGGACCAGACGATGATCAACGGCTGGGTCCAGAAGCCGGTGGCCGAGCGGATCTTCGCAGCCGCCGGCAAGGATATGAACGCGCTGATGCAGGCCGCGCGGAAGAAGGGCTTCAAGGCCGTGCCGCTGGGCGAAACCGCATCGCTGTCGTTCCAGAACGATTTCAGCCGCAAGCTGTCGAACAACATCGTCGCCGTTCTGCCGGGCGCCAGGCGGCCGGACGAATATGTGCTCTACACCGCCCACTGGGATCATCTTGGCATCTGCAAGCCCGCGCCCGACGGCGACGACATCTGCAACGGCGCGGTCGACAACGCCACCGGCAGCGCGGCGCTCGTCGCGCTGGCCGAGGCGCAGGTGAAAGCGGGCGCGCCCGATCGCTCGATCGTCTTCCTCAACGTCACCGCCGAGGAATCCGGCCTGCTCGGGTCGCAATATTATGCAGACCATCCGATCTATCCGCTGGCCAGGACGGCGGGCGGCGTGAACATGGACGCGCTGTCGCTGGCGGGTCCAGCGAAGAACCTCACCGTGATCGGCCTGGGCAAGAGCGATCTGGACGACTATCTGAACGCCGCCGCGCGGATCGAGGGGCGCACGCCCGAGCGCGAGCCGACGCCGGAGAAGGGCTTCTATTACCGCTCCGACCATTTCAGCCTGGCCAAGCAGGGCGTGCCGATGGCCTATTTCGAAAGCGGCGAGGACCTGGTGGACGGCGGGCGCGCGGCGGGCGCGGCGGCAGCCGAGGACTATATCGAGAACCGCTATCACGGCCCCAAGGACGAATATGATCCGGGTTGGGACTGGACCGGCGTGATGAGCGACCTCAGGCTCTATTACCGCATCGGCCGCGAACTGGCGATGACCGGCGACTGGCCGAACTGGAAACCCGGCGACGAGTTCAGGGCGATCCGCGACGAAACGGCGGACCAGCGGGCGGGACAATAACACCGGTCGATATTGAGAGGTTGTGCTCCTGCGCAGGCAGGAGCTCAGCAGGCGCCCTTTCCCGATGGGCTCCTGCCTTCGCAGGAGCACAGTCGAATGCCCCATCCCTTCCGCCCCCCGCCCGAATGGGCACCGCATGAGGCGGTGTGGATCGGCTTCCCCGGCGACCCCGAGGAATGGCCCGTAGGCCTTGCCGAAGCGCAGCGAAACGTCGCCGCCTTCGCCGACGCCGTGCATGCGGGCGGCGCGGGCGAGCGGGTCGAGCTGATCGCGCGCACTGAGGGCGACGCGGAGACGGCGAGCAAGCTCGTCGGTTCCGGCGTGACCGTTTCGGTCGTTCCGTTCGGCGATATCTGGCTGCGCGACACCGGCCCGATCATCGTCGCCAACGGCAGCGCGCGACGCGCGCGGGGCTTCGGGTTCAACGGCTGGGGCGGCAAATATGTGATGGCGGGCGACGAAGCGGTGGCGGAGACGCTGGCCGGGCGCGCCGGGTTGCCGCTCGACCGCAACGACTGGATATTGGAAGGCGGCGCGATCGACGGGGACGGCACCGGCCTCGCCGCCACCACCGCGCAGTGTCTCGGCAACCCCAACCGCAATCCGGGCGCGCTGCGGGCGGATATCGAGCGCTGGCTGGCGAGCGATCTCGGCATCGACCGGCTGCTGTGGCTCGGCCAAGGCCTCGAAAACGACCATACCGACGGGCATGTCGACAATCTCGCGCGCTTCGTCGCGCCCGGTGTGCTCGCGTTGCCCGAACCGGCGGGAAGCGGCGATCCCAACGCGCAAGTCTATGCCGCCGCCGCCGCCCGCGCCCGCGCCTTCGGGCTGGACATCGCACCCCTGCCCTCGCCCGGCCGGTTCGAGCAGGACGGGGCGGTCGTGCCCGCCAGCTACATGAATTTCTACATCGGCAACGCGGCCGTCGCGGTGCCGACCTATGGCCGCCCGAACGACGCCGCCGCCGTGCGCGCGATCGGCGATCTGTTTCCGGACCGCGAAGCCGCCGGCATCGACGCGCGCGGGATCATTCGCGGCGGCGGGTCATTCCATTGCTGCAGTCAGCAGCTTCCCGCGCTATAGCCGCCAACACGATAGACAGAACGATGCTCCAAGGGAGAATGCCGACATGAAACGCCTGATTATCGCCGCCGCGCTGGCCGCCACGCCGTTCGCCGCCGTCACCGCCCAGGACGCCATGCCCGAAATGGGAACGGGCGATGCCATACCCGGCATCTCGGACGCGGCGCAGGCCAGGCTCGCCGCAGTACTCGCCGACGACGCCCGGGCCGAGGACGCGCAGCGCGACCGCTATCGCCACCCCGCCGAGACGATCGCCTTCATGCGCGTCGAGCCGGGCATGAAGGTGGCCGACTACGCGCCGGGCGGCGGCTGGTACACCCGCGTGCTCGCACCCTATCTGGCGGACGGCGGGCAATATGTCGGCCTGTTCTTCGCGCCCGATACGCTGCCGTTCGATGACGACGCCAAGGCGCGCATGCGCGCGCAGCCGGCCGCCTACCCCGCAGAAGAAGCCCGCCCCAACATTCCGGAAAGCCAACTCACCGCCTATTCCACCGACCGGATACCCGAGGCCGATCTGGGCACGTTCGACCGTGTGATCGTGATGCGCATGATGCACAACCTGATGCGCTGGAACGTCGCCGACAACGAGCTGAAGGCGATCCGCTCCATGCTGAAGCCCGGCGGCATGCTCGGCATCGTCCAGCACCGCGCCAAGGCGGACGCGACCGCCAATTATGCCGACGGCAATCACGGCTATCTGCGCCAGCAGGACGTGGTCGATTATGTCGAGGCGCTCGGCTTCGACCTGGTCGGCACGAGCGAGGTCAACGCCAACCCCAGGGACGACGCGGATTATCCCGATGGCGTCTGGACGCTGCCGCCCAGCTATGCGCTGAAAGACCGGGACAAGGCGAAATATACGGCCATCGGCGAGAGCGACCGCATGACGCTGCTGTTTCGCAAGCGCGGCTGACGCGGGCGCGGCGGCCGCTCGTCCAGGATCCTGACCCTAACCGAAGCGCCGAATCACCGCGCGCTCGAGCATGCGGTCGGCCAGCGAATAGTAGAGATGCGCGACGTCCCCGGCTTCGACCACCGATGCGGCGAAAGCGATGTCCGAGGCGCTGCGGTCCTGCTGCGGCGGCGGCACGATCAGCGGCTCGATGCAGCGATCGACCACCCGCGTGCAGTCCTTGTCGAACGCGATCCAGCCGATCCGCCAGCGCGCGTCGCGCGTCGCGCCGTTGTAGAACATCACCGGCCCGCCGGCCCCGTTATGCAGCATCGGCCCGGTCGACAGGTGCCAGCTGTCCCAGCCGTCGGGGCGCGGGGCGAAGGGCTGCGGTTGCTCGTGCCAGGGGCCGGCCGGCCCATCGCCCCGCGCCAGCCCGATCAGCGAGGCCTGATCGCGGGCATATTCGTAGAACAGCGTCCATTTTCCCGCCTCGGTCAGCTCGACCGTGGCCTCCTTGGTATTGCCCTGCGTCTTGGAGGAGGCGAGCGCGATGCCCTTCTTCTCCATCGAATGGACGTCCGGCCCCGAAGCGTAGAGCATCTGGCCCGAGGCCATACTCGCGTCGACACCGGTATAATAGACCAGAAAACCGCCCTGGGAGAGCACCACGGTGGGATCCTCGCATCCGCCGATGTCGAGCGGACCGGGGCCGGGCGCGATCACCGGCTGCTCGTCCATCGCGAATGTCAGCCCATCGCTGCTGGTCCCATACCAGATCGCGCCGGTGTCGCTGGCGGGCTCCCCAGCGCGCGGCACGGCGCGCACCAGCAGGCCGAGCCCGCCCGTCTCGAGCCGCCAGACGAACGGGCTCATCAGATCGCGGCCGGCCAGATCGCCGCTCGCGTTCAGTCGGATCGGCTCGATCGCCTCGACGGCGAAATCGATCTGGGCGGTACCTGGCAAGTCGGGTTCGTTCATAGAGGTCTCCTTTGGCGGGCGGGAGAACAGGCCCCCGTCGATATCGAACGCGGTGCCGGTGAAATGGCTGGGTGCGCCCGGCGGTTCATGCCTCATCGAAATCCTCTTTGAGGGCGATGGTCATGCCGAAGCGGCGCGCATCGCCGGGGGCGAGCCGCCGGCTGCCGGGTTTGTCGCGCAAATCGCCGTCCCAGCCTTCGGGCTCGGAAATCCCCGCCCAGGGTTCGATGCAGACATAACCCGCGCCCGGTTTGGTCCAGACGCCGAGCGTGGACATGTCCGGAAAGGCGATGTCGAGCGCCGGGTGGCCGGGCACGCCGTAGCGCACCGACCGGCTGGCGATGCCTTCGAAGATCATCGCGTCGTCGACGAACTGCTCGTCGTGCAGCATCAATATACGATCCCGGATCAGGCTGTCGTGCAACACCGGCGTCAGGAACCCGTCGCCATCGATCCGGCGCAGGGGCACGCCCTCCGGCGCGGCGAAGCGGATGCGGTGGCCGTCGCGCGGCGCGCCATAGGGCAGCGGCCAGCGGAATGCGGGATGGAAGCCGAAGGAAAAAGGCATTGGATCGTCACCGCGATTGGCGATCGTCGCGGTGATCCGCAGCGCTGCGCCCTCCAGCGCGAAACGGATCGCCAGCGTGAAGCGGAACGGGTAGCGCGCGAATGTCTCGGGACTGTCGGTCAGCGTCAGCACGGCGCTGTC
This sequence comes from Novosphingopyxis sp., assembly GCF_965218915.1. Lineage (GTDB taxonomy): Bacteria > Pseudomonadota > Alphaproteobacteria > Sphingomonadales > Sphingomonadaceae > Novosphingopyxis. The sequence goes on from NZ_OZ244708.1 coordinate 2,115,136, forward strand.
CGGCGCGCTCTGCTCGGCGGCGAAGTCGGCATCGCGCGCGAAGCCGTGTTTGGGCATGGCGTAGCGCCGGTCGTCCAGCCGATAGCCGTCGTCGTGCAGCAGTCCGATGACCGGAAACAGGATCGGCGCGCGGCCTTTCCAGATATGCGGATCGCCGTCCCACAGCAGCGATCTGCCCTCGGCGTCGGCGATCGATTGCAATTCCGCGCCATGCGGCGAAACCGTGGCCGTCAGCGCGGGGGATGTCAGGGCGACGAGGCCGTCACGGGTCATGGCGCGTTCCGATATGCTGATCCTGGTTGAACGCGCGTGATGCGGATTGGGGTCCGCGGCCATCGGCCAATTCAAGCATTCTGTGATGGTAGCGATCATCCGGTGGTGGGCCGAGCATCGTTCGCTTCGTGGATAAGGGCGGGGGCGGGTGGCGCGCCAACGCCATCGATGGGACTAGCTTTGCGCATCCCCTCACCGGGATCCCCCCTATAGATTGCAAACCCGCTCCCTTTTTTCTCGTCGCCCCCAGCGAAAGCTGGGGTCTCGGGCCGGTTTGCATGACGCCAGAGATGCCGGCTTTCGCTGGCCTGACGAACGAATGGGAAGTGGCACAATGCGGTCTTTCAAATCCACCGCGTTTTTCGCTGTCCTACAGCGTACCATATAGGCTAAGAGACCGGACATGACCATAATATTTCCCCACTTGTTTTCCTGCACCGCTCGCCCTTTCGGCCCCGCAAAAAAACTTCCTCTGGACAGTGTGAAGTGTGTGAAGCTGGGCGGGCTCCCCGCCGCATTTTTTTTCGCGCTACTGCTCGCCGGTTGCGCCGACCGTGCGCCCGACCCACGCGGCGTCGATCATGACGAGACGCTGCTCACCGTCGCGGCCACCGGGCGCGCCGAGAACCGACCGGACGAAGCGCGCTTTACCGCCGGCGTGCAGACCATCCGGGATAGCGCCCGCGCCGCGAACGAGGCCAATGCTCAGGCGATGGAGAAGCTGGTCGCCGCGCTCGAGGCCGAAGGCGTTGCCGAAAAGGACATCCGCACGCAGACCATCAGCGTGAACCGCATCGGCTACGGCAAACAGGAGGGCCGGTTCGAGGCGAACAACAGCGTAGAGGTACGCGTGCGCGCCATCGACAAGGCGAGCGACGTGGTGGGGGCGGCCACGGGGGCCGGCGCGAACCTGCTCTCCGGCCCGGACTTGCGCCTGTCCGATCCGGAAGCGGCGAGCATGAGCGCCTACACCAACGCCTACCAAGCCGCGCGAGCGCGCGCGCAGGCCTATGCCGGGGCGGCGGGTCTCGAGATCGCCCGCGTGCTCGCGATCCGCGACGGCGCGCTGCAGGACGGGCCGATCCCCTATGCGCCGCCGCCGGTGGCGCGTCCGGTCTCGCCGCAAATGGAGCAAAGCGCCGCCCCCCCGGTGCGGCCCGGCACCACCACCAGCACCGTCACGGTGAGCGTGGACTTCGCGCTGGCCAAGGGGGAATAGCGATCCATGACCCGGATCAAGGTCGCCGCCCTCCAGCTCGCGCTGGATGCCGACACCGGCACCAACATCGCCGCCGTGAGCGATCTGGTCGAACAGGCAGCCGGGCGCGGCGCGCAGATCGTGCTGCCGCCCGAGCTGTTCGAGGGGCCGTACTTCTGCAAGGTGGAAGACGAGGCGATCTTCGCGCAGGCCCGGCCCGTCTACGAGCACCCTTGCGTGCTGGCGATGCAGAAGCTGGCGGCGGCGCTCGAGGTCGCGATCCCGACCAGCTTCTTCGAACGTGATGGCCCGCATCACTATAACAGCCTGGCCATGATCGGACCCGATGGCGAGCTGATGGGCGTCTACCGCAAGGCGCACATCCCCGACGGGCCGGGCTACGAGGAGAAATTCTACTTCCGCCCGGGCAACACCGGCTTCAAGGTCTGGGATCTGTTGGGCGCGCGCATCGGCGTCGGCGTCTGCTGGGACCAGTGGTATCCCGAATGCGCGCGGGCGATGGCGCTGATGGGGGCCGAGCTGCTGTTCTATCCCACCGCGATCGGCTCCGAGCCCCATGACGCCACGCTCGACACCCGCCACATGTGGCGCCGCGCGATGCAGGGCCACAGCGTGTCGAACTGCCTGCCGGTGATCGCCGCCAACCGTATCGGCGTGGAGGACGGCCAGGCGTTCTACGGCCACAGCTTCATCACCGACGAATGGGGCGAACTGGTGGAACGCTTCGATGGCGAGGAAAGCGGCGTGCTGCTGCGCGAAGTCGATCTGGAAGCCGCGGCCCGGCACCGCGCCGGCATGGGCTTCTTCCGCGACCGGCGCCCCGATCTCTACGGGCGGCTGGCCGATGATCGATAGCCCCGACGAAAAACGGCCCCGGATCGCTCCGAGGCCGCTTCCCGATTCAAAGCTTTACGGCTTACTGCGTGTCGCCGATGCCGGTCTCGCTCGGAGCGATCTCGCCATTGTCGTCCATCGCATTGGCTTTTTCTTCGCCCATTTCCTCGACCCGGTCGGCCTTGTTCTCGAGCATCTCTTCCTGAGCGTCGGTCGTGGCCATGTCGGCCTGATCGTCGATCGCATCGGCCTGCATTTCGGCGTTGTCTTCGACGGCGTCGGCTTCCTTGCTCTGACAGGCGGTCATCAAGGTGGCCGAGCTCAGCAGAGCGGTGGCCAGAACTAATTTACGCATTATATTCTCCCTAGTTGATCGCGGACGAACCGCTCGATCGGCGCGCAACTTCGCGATAAGCGCGCCCAGTTGCAAGCGAAAAGCGTCGAATGGCAATGAAGCCGTCATAATTCAGCCGCTCTCGGACGTACATGACCCGTTACGATACAAGGGTTTGGGTTGTCGTTTAGAAGGACGAAAATATTGCGCCGGCGTTGCTCGGAAGGAAGCCTGCTACCGCGCGTCGTGGAGTTTGATCGCCTGCCGGAACACATCCTCGAACATTGGAGCGGTGAGCCGCCCGGTGTTCGTATTATAGCGCGAGCAGTGATAGCTATCGATCAGTATGCGCCCGTCCGGCAGTTCGTGACGAGCGTTGTGGCCGAACGGAAAATCGACCAGCCGCCCGCCAGTGTGGCGCACGAAGCTGTCATGCGCGATGCGTCCCAGAGCGACGAAAATCCGCGCATTTGGCAATTCGGCCTCCTGCGCGGAAAGGAATGCCCGGCACTGGTTGATTTCTGCAGGCATAGGCTTGTTCTGGGGCGGCAGGCATTTGACCGCGTTGATGATGATCGCCCCGTCCAGCGCGAAGCCGTCGTCAACGCGCGAATCGTAACGGCCATGCGCAAGCTTCATTCTGGTCAGCGTTTCGAACAGCAGGTCTCCGGCATAGTCGCCGGTGAACGGCCGCCCGGTGCGGTTCGCGCCATGCTTTCCCGGAGCCAGCCCGATGATCGCGAGCCACGCCGCCGGATCGCCCCAGGCCGGGACCGGTGCGTTCCACCAGTCCGGATGTTCGGCGCGCAGTTGCTCTCGCAGCGCAACCAAGCGCGGACAAAGCTGACAGTCATGCGGCGGTTCGGTCGCGGCGAGCGGCATTTCGACAGGCCGGGGGTCGGTGCTCAGATCGGTCATGGCCGCTTGCCTATCGACCGCGTGCGCGCCATGCCAGCCCTTGTTGGCAGGCGGCAGTTCGGAGGGTGGATTTTGGGCGAACCCGCGAAGCATCGCTATCTGATCGCGCTCGGCTCGAACCGCCGCGACCGCCGCAAGCGAAAACCCGTCGCCGTCCTGAGCGCCGCTATTGCCGAGATTGAGCGGACATGCCGCGTGCTGGCGGTTTCGCCCATCGTCGAGACGGTCCCGCTCGGCCCCTCGCGCCGTCGCTTCGCCAATGCCGCGGCCCTGCTGCGTAGCGAGCGGAATCCGCCGCGGATGCTGGCCGAACTGAAGCGGATCGAGCGCGCCTTCGGACGTCGCCCGGGTCGGCGCTGGGGGGAACGGGTGCTCGATCTGGACATCGTCCTCTGGTCGGGCGGGCGGTTCGAGTCGCTAGGACTGGACATCCCCCACCCCGCCTTTCGCCAGCGCGCCTTCGTGATAGAGCCGGCCGCAGCCATCGCTCCCGCATGGCGAGACCCGGTGACCGGCCGGACCCTCCGCCAACTCGCGCAACGCCGCGCCGCGCCCAAGCCGCTTGACCGCAGACGACACCCTTTATAGGGCACCGGGCGGTGGGGCCCTTAGCTCAGTCGGTAGAGCAACTGACTTTTAATCAGTAGGTCGCTGGTTCGAACCCAGCAGGGCTCACCATCAATTACTATTCGTTGTGTGCGGTCGGCATCGGCATTTAAGGGACTATCGATAAGGCATGGCGATCGCGATCGGATCGGTCATCCTTGCCTGGGCTGGCCTGCGCAAATTCCATCAATTCATGGCGCGCCCGACAGGATTCGAACCTGTGGCCTCCAGATTAGGAATCTGATGCTCTATCCTGCTGAGCTACGGGCGCGTCGGGCGCTTTTTAGGGTGGGCGCCGCGGGCGGTCAATTCGCTTGCGCAGCCATGCCGCGGCGAACCGGCGAGGGAATCGGTCGGGCGTTGGCCAGCGCGGGAACTTGCACGCGCGCGCGCGCCACGGCTGCGAAGTCGATGTCCGCAAAGCCGACGCCGCGGCCCTGTTCCATATCGAGCAGCGTCCGGCCCCAGGGATCGATCACGACGCTGTGGCCAAAGGTCTCGCGGCCGTCCTCATGGCGGCCAACCTGCGCGGGTGCGGCAACGAAGCAGCCGGTCTCGATCGCGCGGGCCCGGGCCAGGACGTGCCAGTGTGCGCGGCCGGTGGGGACGGTAAAGGCTGCCGGTATCGTCAGCAGCCCGGCGCCAGCCTCCGCCAGCGTGCGGTAAAGCGCGGGAAAACGAATGTCGTAGCAGATCGAGAGCCCCACCTCCTGCTCGTCCATTTCTACCAGCACCGGCGCGTCGCCGCCCTCGTAAACGCGCGATTCGCGCCAGCTTTCTCCGGTGGCGAGATCGACGTCGAACAAGTGAATCTTGTCGTATCGCGCCGCGATCTCACCGTTCGGCGCAATCACCAGTGTGCGGTTGCGGCGCTTGTCGCCCTGCTTCACAGGCAAACCGAGATGGAGCCACAGATTGAGTTCGCGCGCGTTCTTTCGCAGGACGGCGATCTCGGGATAATCGGCCTCCGCTCGCACAGCGGCGCGCTCCCGGTCGCGGTCGAGCAGCAGCGACATTTCAGGCGTCAGAAGCGCGTCCGCCCCTCCGTCTGCCGCCACATCCATCGCCGCGGCGATCGCGTCGCCATTGCTCGCGGCGTCGATGCCGCTGGTCATCTGGAACAGCGCGAGCCGCATCAGTCCACCAGCATCGCATCCAACCTGCCCTCGCGCTCGAGCGCGGCGAGATCGTCGCTGCCGCCGATATGCGCGCCGCCGATGAATATCTGCGGCACGGTGCGGCCGCCGCCCGAACGCTCCAGCATTTCCTCGCGCTTCGGGCCGCCCATGCTGATGTCATATTCCTCGAAGGCCACGCCTTTGCCTTTCAGGAGCGCCTTGGCCCGGTAACAGAAGCCGCAGGTGAACTTGGTATAGATTTCGACTGTTTTCATAACCGGCAGTCTTAGCAGATTTATAAGGCGAGCGCAGATATTTCCGTCCGCCGGTCCCCGCCCGCCGCGATCACAGCACGCGAGCCCACGCTACCACGCCCACCCAACGCGCGCCCCTGCGTTTCAGGAGAGCCGCGCAGGCTGCGCTGGTGGCACCGCTGGTGTGGACATCGTCGACCAGGAGCAGCGCCCGGCCTTCCACCCGCTCGCGCTGACGCTCGCTCAGTGCAAAGGCGCCCTGCACCGCCCGCGCGCGCGCCTTGGCGCCCAGCCCGCGCAAGGGCGGCGTGCGCCGCGTGCGGCGGAGCAGCGCCGGATGGAAGGGCCGGTCGAGCCGCCTGGCCAGCGCCGCCCCGATCAGCACCGATTGATTGTAGGTACGCGCAAACAGCCGCGTCCAGTGCAGCGGCACCGGCGTGACCAGCAAGTCCTTAGGCGGGTCGGGCAGCAGCCGCGCCATATGACCGGCCATCATCCGCGCCGCGCCGAGGCCGCGCGAATATTTCAGCTTCAGCACCAGATCGGCCGACAGCCCGCCATAGGACACCGCCGAGCGCAACAGGTCGTAGCGCGGCGGATCGGCGAGGCAGGCGCCGCATAAGGGTTCACCTGGCACTTCATGCTCGAACGGCAGGCCGCACAGGCTGCACCACGGCGCGGCGAGGAAGACGATCTGCGCCCAGCAGGACTGGCAGAAGGCGTCGGCGCTTGCCTGTACGCAGCCGCATCCCGGACAGCGCGGCGGCAACGCGAAGTCCACGGCATAGCGCAAGGGGGCTGGCCAGATCGTCATGACGCGCATCTTGTCCCGCCCAGCCCGGCACGGCAAGAGACGGTGCATGTCAGACATGCCCCAGCTCTTCGATCGTGCCCGCCGCCGGCACTTGCGCGCCCGCTCCGCCGGTCAGCCCTCCGTCTTCCTGCAATGGATGGCAGAGGATCTGGCCGAGCGGCTGTCGGCGGTGGCGCGCGATTTTAGCGATATTCTGCTCATCGGGCCGCTCGCGCGTTTTCAAGGCGCGCTGCAGCTTCCCGCAGGTGCAAAAGTGAAGGTGGCGGCGCTCAGCGAGGCCGAGTCGGCTCTGGACGCAGTGCTGTGCGAAGAGGATAGGCTGCCCTTCGATCCCGGTTCGTTCGATCTGATCCTGTCCGCAGGCACGCTCGACAGCGTCAACGATTTGACCGGCGCGCTCATCCAGATTCGCCGTTCGCTGCGACCCGACGGACTATTCCTGGGGTCGATGTTCGGAGCGGGCAGCCTCATCCGGCTCAAACGCTGCATGATCGCCGCAGACGGCCCGCGCACCGCGGCGCATATTCATCCGCAGATCGACGTGCGCTCGGCCGGCGACCTGCTGGCGCGCGCGGGTTTCGCCATGCCGGTGGCGGACGGCGACCGGCTTACCTTGCGCTATTCCGATCCGATGCGGCTGGTGCGCGACATTCGTGAGGCTGGCACTGGCAACGCTCTCGCCGGGCCCCGCGCGGGCCTCGGCAAGAGCGGTTTCACGCGGCTGCTGGAAAGCTGGGCGGCGGTGGCCGAGGCCGACGGCAAGGTGTCCGAGCGGCTGGAGTTGATATCGCTCAGCGGCTGGGCGCCCGCACCGAGTCAGGCCAAGCCGGCCCGCCGCGGCAGCGGCACGGTCTCGCTGGCCGAGGCATTACGGCCGGACGACGAGAAACCGCGTTAGCGCGTCGCACAGCCGCCGGTCGGCGGGCGGCATGTCGAGCGTTGCGAGCATATCCGGAACAAACCAGGCGATCTGTGCGCCCGCTTCGCATGCCAGCGGCATGCCAGCCCAGCGCGGGCAGGCGTAGAGCATAAGCAGCAGGTTCCTGGTCCCCAGCGATGCGTCGGCAAAACCGATCTCCGAGAGATGCTCGGGATCCACCGCGACGCCCAGCTCCTCGGCCAGCTCGCGCACCAGCGCCGCCGATGCGCGCTCGCCATGCTCGATCTTGCCGCCGGGAAACTCCCACAACCCGCCATGGGAACGGTTTTCGGGCCGTTTCTGAAGCAGGATGCGGCCATCGCCATCGATCAGCGCGCCGGCCACCACGGGCAACACTGTCGGAAAATTTATCACGGTTGTCATCGGTTTTAAGACCTTCTTTACCGCGCCCTGCCAGAAGCGCCGCCAGACGTTACAAACCGTGATGCGGGAATTCGCTAATGGCCCAAATGCTTAAACGCATCGCCCGCAGTGAAGATGGCGCGACCGCAATCGAATATGGATTGATCGCCGCGCTCATATTCGTCGCGATTATGGGAGCCGTGGCGTCGATGGCCGGTGAAACGGTCGGCATGTGGAACGGCGTAGCCAACAAAGTTGTCGCAACCGCGAAATGATAACTTGGTGGGATTAATCCTTTTTAAGCGAATTGGACCTAATTTGACCGAAGTTGAACCAATTTGAATTCGCGGTTCGACGGGGTGATTGAAGCGCAAGTGCAAGGAGACCAAATATGCAAAAGATTCTTAGGATTTTCCGCAACGAAGAAGGTGCCACCGCCATCGAGTATGGCTTGATCGCCGCGCTCATCGCGGTCGCCGCCATTGCCGCCATGAGCGCGCTTGGTGGCAATCTGACCAACACCTTTAACGGTGTGAGCAACAAGATCGAAGCTGGCAACAAGAAGGGCGGCATCTGATAGCCGACTGAATGCCCGACTGAACATCGCTGGCGGCGGCATGCAGATGCCGCCGCCTTTTTCATGTGCGCTCAATAAGTCACGATCTTGTAACGCTGCCCGGCCTGAAGCCCTGCATTGCCGGCCAGGCCGTTGAGCGCCATGAACCGTTCGGTTTGCAGATTGTCATAGGCCATGCGCCGGGCCAGGCTGGTCGCCGTATCGCCGCTTTGCGCGGTCACGACGTCGATCCGGCGCGGCTTGATCTGCGCGGCATCGGCGGCGCTGAGACGCGACAGGCTCTGGAACATGGGCCCGAACGGATTGCTGCCAGCCGGCGTCAGCGTGACGAAGTGATAGGCCTGCGTTCCGGAGAACTGATAGGCGAAGACGGTGACGTCGACCTGCCCGTTCTGCGTGGCCGCCCGCGCGGTCTGATAGGCGGCCGGTATGCCGTTCACCGTCGTGCGCTGAAGCTGGCCCGCCTGCAGCTGCGTATCGCCCGCGACCGAGCGCAGGGCAGTGGCGATATAGCTTTGCAGATCGCCGTTGAACGAGGCCGTGGCGAACTGCGCCTGACCGTTCTGCCCCTGGATCGACACCGCATTGGCGCTGTTCGACATGCCATAGCCCTGCGGTACCGAGAAGCGCAGGCCCAGGTCTGGATGCAGGAATGTTCGGCCTTCAATCACGCCCTGATGCGGATCGTCGCCATAGAGAATGCCGTCGATCGCGGCGAGATGCTGGTCGCGGTTGCGGATGCCGCCGGGGGCATAGGTTTGCGCCACCTGCCGCGAACGCACGACACGCCGCGCGGGATCGGGATGCGTGCTGGCCCATTCAGGCACCGAGCGCGCGTCCTGCCCGGCGGCGCGCTGGTCGATTGCCGTTTGCGCGGCGAGCGAGGCGAGCATGTCGGACAGCGCCACCGGATCGTACCCGGCCTGCGAGAGATAGCGGACGCCCAGATCGTCGGCCTCTTCCTCCTGCCCGCGCGAATAGCTCAGCGTGTAGAACTGCGCCGCTGCAGGAGCATATTTCTGGATCGCGCCGCCAAGCGAGCCGAGAATACCACCATTATTACCAAGAAATCCTCCAAGCACCTGACCGAGTACGCCTGCCAAGCCAGCCTTGGTCTGCGCGCTCTTCCTATCACCGGCATGATTGGCGGCGACATGGCCGACTTCATGGCCGAGCACGCCCGCCATCTCCGCTTCGTCATTGGCCAGCGCGACCAGCTGGCGCGTGATATAGACATAGCCGCCTGGCGTCGCGAAAGCGTTGTTTACCGGCGAATTGAGCAACGAGACAGTATAGGCACTCTCGCTGTTCGCCAGACCCGATTGCACCGCGATCTTGCGGCCGACCGCGGTCACATAGCCGGCTTCGTTCCCCTCGGCATAGAGTCCACCGAATTCCTTGACGATTTCTCCATAGGCCGCTTGGCCCTGCTGGCGCGCCTGCGGCGTTACCGGCTGGGCGGTAACGGTGTCCCCGGCGGTGATGGGATCGCCATAGCCGGTGCTGGTGCAGGATGTCAGAGCCAGAGCCGTGGCTCCGCTCGCCAAGATCGCACGATAAAAACGCATCGTTTTCCTCCTCTGATGTCTAGTAAAAGGAGAAACGGCATGGCGCGCGAAAACGTTCCCTTACCGAAACGGAATGGCTACTCCCCTCCCCTTCAGGGGAGGGGCCGGGGGTGGGGTTTTCGAGCGGGCGCTGTGCCTGAGGATACTCCCCACCCCTAACCCCTCCCCTAAAGGGGCGGGGAACCAATCAAACCATTCCCATGCGCAGATATTTTTCCTGCCGCCGCTCGCGCAGATCGAACGGCCTGGTGCCATCCAGCATGTCCAGCGCGCCGAACAGCGCCTTGCCGATATTTTCGATCGTCTCGCCATGATCACGGTGCGCGCCGCCGAGCGGCTCGTCGATGACCTCGTCGACCACGCCGAGTTCCTTCAGGTCGGCAGCGGTGATGCGCATCGCCGCGGCGGCCTCGTCGGCCTTGTCGGCGGTGCGCCACAGGATCGATGCGCAACCTTCGGGCGAGATCACCGAATAGACCGCATGCTCCATCATCAGCACGCGGTCGGCGGCAGACAGCGCCACCGCGCCGCCCGATCCGCCTTCGCCCAGGATCGCGGCGACCAGCGGCACGCCCAGACGCAGGCAATGTTCGGTCGAGCGCGCGATCGCCTCCGCCTGCCCGCGCTCCTCGGCCTGGATGCCCGGAAAGGCGCCCGCGGTATCGATCAGCGTGACCACCGGCAGGCCGAAGCGCTCGGCCAGGGCCATCAGGCGGATCGCCTTGCGATAGCCCTCCGGCTTGCCCATGCCGAAATTATGCTTGAGCCGCGACTGGGTGTCGTCGCCCTTTTCATGGCCGATCACCATCACGCGCATATCGCCCTTCCGCGCGAAGCCGCCCTGGATCGCCTGATCGTCGGCGAATGCGCGGTCGCCCGCCAGCGGCACGAACTCGTCGAACAGTCCGGCGACATAATGCTTGAAATGCGGGCGCTCGGGATGCCGCGCGACCATCGTCTTCTGCCACGGCGTCAGCTTGCCGTAGACGGCGCGCAGCTGCCGGTCGATCTTGTCGTGCAACTTGGCGACTTCGGCGTCGATGTCGATCTCGCCGTCGCTCGCACTGTCCCTGAGCGCGGCGATGCGCGTTTCCAGCTCGGCGATCGGCTTTTCGAATTCCAGATAACTCGTCATGGCTGGCGGTTAGTCGCTGACAGTGAAGGGGTCAATCTGGCGCGGGGCGGGAGCCGATCGATTGATTTGAAAAACACATCCAAGCTACAGTCAGAAACATTCCCTTGCAGCGACCTGTTAGCGCATCGATGTCGAGCGGTTTTATCCGCGCCGAGCCAGAGGGTGGCGTTCGTTGACCAGCGCGACGAGCCGGCTCGCCTCGACATGGGTATAGATCTGCGTGGTCGATATATCGGCATGACCGAGCATCGTCTGCAACGCGCGCAGGTCCGCGCCGCCCGCGAGCAGATGCGTGGCGAAGGCGTGCCGCAGCACATGCGGGCTGACCCGCGCCGGATCGATCCCCGCCCCGCCCGCCAGCGCGCGCACGATCTGGAACAGCCGGATGCGCGAGATATGGCCGGTACGCGAAGGGAACAGCCAGGGTTGTCCGGCGTCGACTCGCTCGCGCCAGTGCCCCGCAACGAGGCGCGCCCGGTCGGACAGCGGCACCAGCCGCTCCTTGCCGCCCTTGCCCTTCAGGATCAGAAAAGGTTGGTCGGAGACGACCGCGCGGCGCGGCAGCGATACCAGCTCGGTGGCGCGCATGCCCGATCCGTAAAGCAGTTCGAGCAGCGCCAGATCGCGCACGGCGGTGTCCGGCGCATCGGACCGATTCGCCGCCCTCTCCGCCACCGCGAACAGTCGGTCGATTTCGTTCATGTCCAGCAATTTGGGCAAGGGACGGCGGAGCGTCGGTTTGGGCAAGGCGGCGGACGGATTGTCTTCACGCAGCCCCTCGTCCTGTAAGAAGCCGAAAAAATGGCGCAATGCCGAGCATTTGCGGGCCACGCTAGACGCGGCCAGCGTGCGCCATGCGCCCGCCAACGTGCCGAGCTTCGCCTCGTCGGCCCCCGCCAGCCCTCCGCCAAGCAGTTTGGACGCCTGCCGCAGATCGTTGCCATAGGCCGCGATGCTGTTGGTGGAGAGCCCGCGCTCGGCCGCGAGCATCGCCAGAAAGGCATCGATCGTCGCTCGGTCCGCTCCTTCGGGCCCGGGACTTTCGTCAGGCACGCGTGACGGCTTCGGCGGCGATCATGCGCGCCTCGGCCTCCATCCCCGTTTCGCGCAAGGCCCGGACGATATGATAGAGCTGAAAGGCGGGCATTTCGGTCCAGCTCGACCCCTGCAGCCCGGCCGCGGCGAGCAGCGAGACCGTGCCCGGCTCGCCGCGCCGCGCCGCCGCGTCGATCGCCCGCGTCCAGTTGTTGGCGCGGCCGAAAGCGGTTCCGAGCCGACCGTCGGCGTCGCTCATCTCATCCGCGGGAAGGCGGCCCAATCCGGCCAAGCCGGCGGCCAGCAGTTTGGCTTTCACGTTGTCGCGGCTGTCGTTCGCTCTGCCGAAGCTTTCGATCGCCCCGGCGTCCGCGTCAAACAGCGCTCGCGGCGCGCCCACGGCCAGCAGCGCCCAGCCGAGGCTGCCCTCGTCCACCACATCGCGCCACCGCGCCGCCTGGATGTCGAGCCCGGCGGTCATCATCGCCGCGATGAGATGGTCGGCATCGCCGGACAGATCGTCGGCTGGACGCATCAGCGCCGCCGCGCGCGCGGTCAGCACCAGCATCGAATAGCCGACATCGCCCTCGCCGCGGTCCCAGATGTCGCGCAGCGCCGCGATCCGCGCGTTCTCGTCCCTGCCGGCATAAGCGCTCTCAAGCCGCGAGACCCGCGCCGCGATATCGTCGCCGACATCGCTGTCATCATAGGCCTGGCTGTACAGATCGACCATCGCGGCATTGCTGATCGTGCCCAGCGCCGCGGCATGATCGGACGCCTGGATGCGCGAGGCGATCGGCAGCGCCGCCGAGAGCACGCGCCAGCCGCTCACTTGGCGGCCATAGCCGTCATACTTGTTCGCGGGCGGCTCGACCCCGGTCGCGACGGCAAGCCCATAGCGCCAGGCATTGAGGCCCTGCACATCGTTCCATTCTATGGTGACCGCGCGCCGCCCGTTGAAGCCCGCGCCGATGATCTTCTGCGCGAGCAGATAGTCGATCCCGCTGGCCCAGCCGTGATAACGCACCTCGGTGAGCAGCGCGCGCGCGCGCGCCTGCTCGCCCGACAACCCGGAGCAGATCGCGCGGGCGGTACGCCAATCGTTGCTCCTGAGCGCCCGCGCCGCCGCATCGGCGACCGGGCACAATCCCGCCGGATCGGCCGACGCCATGAATACCGGCATCGCTATTTGATAGAGCCGATCGGTATAGGCGGCGCTGTCGACCTGTTCGACCAGCGTGCGCGCCCCAACCGTTTCGCCCATGCGCAGCAGCAGCCAGGCGCGCGAGGCGGCCCAGTCGGCGCCGTTCACGTTGCGCGGTGTATCGGTGCGGCTGACCAGCGCGCGGCGTGCCATGATCGTGCCCCAGCGCGAGATCAGCGGCCCGCGCGTGCGTTTCACCAGTCCATCGAGAAACGCGCCGCCGGTCCGGCCAAAGGCGTTGGCGGGAAGTCCGCCCTCTTCCACGCCGAGAAAACCGATCTGATCGAGCGAGCGGCGCTGCGCCGGCGGTACGTCGTAGCGAATTTCGAGATCGTCGGGATCGACCTCGTCGTCATCGGTCGGCGCGGACTCGGGCGGCACGACGGTCGTGGGACCAAAGTCGGGCGACGGTATCGGAGAGGATGGCGGCGGCGGTGGCGAAGCGCCCGGATCTGCGGGCGGCGCGGGCACTGGCGTTCCCGCTGTCGGGGCAGGCGCGGGCGGCGGTGGCGGCGGCGGCGAGCCGAAACCCGGCGGGAGCAGCGATTCCGGTCCCTGCTGCTGGCCCAGCGCGGGCATTGTCGATGCCATCAGCACGGATACGCTCGTCGCCGCGGCCAATGCCGTCCATAACGCCGCCTTGCGCACGCCTCAGCCGACTTGCCGCGCGGGCGTGACGGGCTCGGTGATCGTCGTCACCGGCTCCGCGCCGCCCATCGACCAGAACCAGGCGAGCAGGCCGATCACGACCAGCACCGCCAATATTCCCATGAGTTTAGCCCGGCCTTCGGCCCGTTCGCGCCTGCTACGATATTGCATGGATCATCCCAAAAAGCTTTGCCCCGCGCCTAGCCGATCTATAGCCGGGGCCGCAATGCTTTCGAAAAATGTCTCTCGATCCGATGCCGCCCAGCGCGCCGAACGCCGCTCGATCGTGCTCGTCGGCATGATGGGCGTGGGCAAATCGACCATCGGACGACGGCTCGCGCTGCGACTCGGCTATGAATTCATCGATGCCGACGACGAGATCGAGCTTGCCGCCAATATGAGCGTTTCCGAGATTTTCGAACGTTATGGCGAGGCCTATTTTCGCGATGGCGAACGGCGCGTGATCGCGCGGCTGATGGACGGCGACCGCACCGTGATCGCCACCGGCGGCGGCGCGTTCTGCGATGCGGCAACGCGCGCGCTGATCCTCGATCGGGCCATCTCGATCTGGCTCGACGCACCGATCGAGACGCTGGTCGAACGGGTCGGTCGGCGCGACACCCGGCCGCTGCTGCGCGGCCGCGATCCGGTGGAAGTGCTCACCGAACTGATGGCGCGGCGCCGCGCCTTCTACGCCGAGGCGGCGTTGCGTATCCAGAGCGACGACGGCCCTCACGATCGCACCGTCGCCGCCATATTGAAGGCGCTGAAGGCATGACCCGCGTGACCGTGGAGCTGGCGGCGGCATCCTATGATATCCTGATCGAGCCCGGCGCGTTCCGGCGAAGCGACCAGCATCTGGCGCGCTTCGCCCGCGCCGACCGGCTGCTGGCGGTGACCGACGAAGGCGTCGCCGCGCATTGGCTGGCGCCGCTGCGGGAGCAGCTGGCGGGCGCCGGGATCGCACTGGACGCCTTCGTCGTTCCGCAGGGCGAGCAGGCCAAAAGCTGGGACTGGCTCGAACGGCTGACCGGCTGGCTGCTCGACCGTGGCGCCGAGCGCGGCGGCCATGTGCTGGCGCTGGGCGGCGGCGTGGTCGGCGATCTCACCGGGTTCGCCGCCGGCATCGTCAAGCGCGGCTGCGGTTTCGTGCAGCTCCCCACCACGCTGCTCGCCCAGGTCGACAGCAGCGTCGGTGGCAAGACCGCGATCAACACGCCGGCGGGCAAGAATCTCGTCGGCCTCTTCCACCAGCCCGCTTTCGTGCTGATCGATCCGGAGGTGCTCGCCACCTTGCCCGCGCGCCAGCTGCGCGCGGGCTGGGCCGAGGTGGTGAAGTACGGCCTGATCGACGATCCGGCGTTCTTCACCTGGTGCGAGGCGAACCGCGCCGCCTTTTTCGCCGGCGAACCGGCCGTGCGGGCCGAGGCGATCGAGCGCTCGGTCCGCGCCAAGGCCCGCATCGTCGCGGCGGACGAGCGCGAGACGACCGGCGTGCGCGCGCTGCTCAATCTCGGCCATACCTTTGGCCACGCGCTGGAAGCCGAGACCGGGTTTTCGGAGCGCTTGCTCCACGGCGAGGCGGTGGCCGCGGGCATGGCGCTTGCGTTTCGATACTCGGCGCGGCGCGGCGAATGCGACGCTGCCGAGGCCGAGCGCGCGGCGACGCTGCTCGCGGCCAGCGGCTTGCCCACCACGCTCGTCCAAGCCGGAGTGGACGCGAACGGCGCGGCGCTCACCGCGCACATGCGGCACGACAAAAAGATGACCGGCGGCGCCCTGCCCTTCCTGCTCGCGCGCGGGATCGGGCGGGCCTGGCTGGCACATGACGTGGCGCTGGACGACGTGTCCGCGTTCCTTGATCGGGAGCGCCGGCGCGGCTAACTTCACACTGCTTCACACTGTCCAGGGAGATAAAGTTTCCGCCCTTCGCGGGCGGAGTGAAAAGCTTGGACGAGGCGATTGTTTGAACCATATGGGTTGTATAGCATTGGCTAGCGATGTAGGAAAGCGGTTCAGTAAAAAACTACCTACGATAAAGGTTTTTAACCGTCATTGCGAGGAGCCGTCGGGCGACGCGGCAATCCAGAGCGGTGTAGCGCTGTAACCGGTCTGGATTGTTTCGCCTGCGGCTCGCAATGACGGTTATTGATTCGCCTTGGCTTTGGTTATGATCCCAGGGTCGGAATTCAGCCAGTGTCCGACCCCTCCGCCCGCGGATCGAAATCGTCCGAATCCTCGCCGCCGAAGCTGAGGTTCGATCCCGCGTGCAGATCGCCGCTTTCGCGCTGGACACGCATGCGCTCGAGATCGCGGCGACGATATTCTTCGATCACGCGGTCGATCTTGGCCGCGTCGCAGTCCATCGCTTCCAGCGCGTCGCGCGCCAGGCAGATCGAGCTTTCGAGCACCTCGCGCCGGATCGTCACGCCGCTCGGCTGCAGCGCCAGCGACTGGCGCCGGTCGAACGCGCGCACGAACAGCTTCGTCTTGGGAAAGGTCTCCCGGATCGGCACCAGCGCGTCGGCGTCGAAATCGCGGTCGTCCATGCAGAACAGGATCGCGCTCGCCTCGGCCGCGCCGGCGCGCCGCAGCAGATCGACGCGCGTGCCGTCGCCGTAGAACACCTTGCGCCCGAACTCGCCCGACAGGTCGATCTGATCGGGCTCGATATCGATCAGCGTCACCTCGCGCCCCGCCGCCTGGACGATCTGCGAGGCGGTCTGGCCGAAGCGGCCATGGCCGACGACGATGACCGAGGTGACCGGCGAGCTTTCCGGATCGTCGAGCTTGCTCTCGTTCGTGGTCCGGCGCTTGGCCAACCGCCGCGCGATCAGCATCAGGAACGGCGTCGTCGCCATCGACAGCGTGACCACCGCGCCGAACAGGCTGGAGGCGGCCGGATCGATCAGCAGCGCGCGCTCCGCCTCGCTGAACAGCACGAAACCGAACTCGCCGCCCTGGCTCAAGAGCAGCGCCATGATGAAGGCGGGCGCGTTGGCGAGGCCGAACAGGCGCGCAAGGCCGAAGATCACCGCCGCCTTCACCGCCACCAGCATCGCCGCGAGCCCGATGATCAGCAGCGGATTGGCCGCGACCACCGACAGATCGAGCATCATGCCGACCGCGAGGAAGAACAGGCCGAGCAGGATCGAGCGGAACGGATCGACGTCCGCCTCCAGCTCGTGCCGATAAGGCGATTCGGCCAGCATCACGCCGGCGACGAACGCGCCCAGCGCGGGCGACAGGCCGAGCCATTCCATCAGCGCGGCGCTGGCGCAGACCGCGAACAGCCCGGCGACCACGAACAGCTCGCGCTCGGACACGCGGCCGACCAGCGCGAGCACCGGGTTCAGCACGAACTTGCCCGCCAGGACGAGCGCGGCGATACCGATGCCCGCGTTCAGCACCAGTTGCAGGCCCTGCGGCGTGCCCGCCTCCGCCGGCGCGCGCGAAAGCGCGGCGACGATGGTGAGGAGCGGCACGATCGACAGATCCTGGAACAGCAGGATCGAGAAGCTCTTGCTCCCGAATTCGGTCTTGAGCCGGCCTTGCGATTGCAGCAGCGGCAACACCTGCGCGGTGGAACTCAGCCCCAGCGGCAGGCCGATCACCAGCGCCGCCTGCCAGGTGAAGCCCATGATCCAGAGGATCAGCCCGAACAGGGCGAGCCCGCACAAGACGACCTGCGCCGATCCCAGGACGAAGATGTCGCGCCGCATGCGCCACAGCCGGCTCGGCGACAGCTCCAGCCCGACCAGGAACAGCAGCAGGATGATGCCGATCTCGGCGAAGCTCAGGATCAGATCGGGATCGCCGACCAGCCCCAGCGCCTGCGGCCCGATCAGCATGCCGCCGACCAGATAGCCGAGCACCGCGCCCAGCCCCAGCCGGCGGAACAGCAGCACGAAGACGAGCGCGGCGCCTAGCAGGAACACGCCGTTCAGCATCGCATCAGTCGCCACATGCTGCTCGTTCACGCCGCGTCCTCCCCATCGGCGAGCGCGGCCAGCAGCGCGTCATAGGGCAGCAGGATCGCCGGGTGGCGCGCCGGATAATCGCGGGCCGGGCCGAACAGGGTGGCATCGGCGAACGGGGGCTCCCCGCCCGCACCCGACAGATAGGCCGCCATCGCCTGTCTCGCCTCGGCGATCGCGCCGGCTTGCCGTCCCTCGGCCGCGCGCAGCAGGATCGCGGCCGAGGCCTGGCCGAGCGCGCAGGAGGCGATATCGGCGCTGATCTGGGCGATCCGCCCATCCGCGCCGCGTGTCACCCACAGCGTCACCCGGCTCCCGCAGGTCGGCGAGCGGCGCTCGGCATGGCCGGCGGGCGGCGCGAGCGGCTCGCCATCCTCCAGCGAAGCGGCGAGCCGCAGGATGTCGCGATTATAGAGCGTCGCCGCGCTCACGAACGCTCTTCCGCCGCCGTTTCTCCCCCGGAAGGCGCGTCCGG
This sequence comes from Novosphingopyxis sp., assembly GCF_965218915.1. Classification (GTDB taxonomy): domain Bacteria; phylum Pseudomonadota; class Alphaproteobacteria; order Sphingomonadales; family Sphingomonadaceae; genus Novosphingopyxis. Next base: position 2,133,407 of record NZ_OZ244708.1, read on the forward strand.
GCGCGGCAGGAAATCGCTCAAGCCCTGCGCGGCCGCGTTCATCAGCGGATAGGTGCGCGACCCGGTGAGCCAATCGGGCCGCTTCGCGCCTGCACCCATCATCGCCTCGAACAGGAACATGATGAACAGGAACAAGAGCGCCGCCAGGATCAGCCCCTTCACCGCGCCGAAACCGAAGCCGAGCACGCGGTCGACCGGCCCCAGCACGCTCTTTCGCATATGCGAACCGGTCCACCGCGCGATCGCCTTGCCGCCGGCGTAGATGACGATCACGATGGCGACGAAAGCCAAGGTCGCGGCGCCGGCCTCGGTCCCGATCGGCTCGGTCAGAAACGCGGTCAGCGGTGCGTGCAGGAAGCGCACCGCGAGTACGATCATGGCCCAGGCGATCAGCGAGAGCACCTCCTGCACGAACCCGCGCACGAACCCCAGAATGGCGCCGCCGCCGAGCAGGACGAGGACGATGATGTCGAATGCCGTCATGGGCGGCGGGTTAGGCGATTTTCGGGGGCGGGGGAAGCGGGTGCGATATATCTACCTTCTCCCGCCCGGGCGGAAGAAGGATACGCAGCCCCCGATTTAATCCGGGGCGAAGTTGCCTGCCCCCGCGGAAGCGGGGGGATGAGGGTGGGTGGCGCGACAGCGCCAGCGACGGAGCAACTTTCTGCGCAACAGCCCTCACCCGGGTCCCCACAAACGAGTGTGTGCGGTGCCCTCACCCCGGGTCCCCACAAACGAGTTTGTGGGGTGCCCTCACCCCGGGTCCCCACAAACGAGTTTGTGGGGTGCCCTCACCGCTGCGACTAGGCAGCAAGCCGCCAAGTCTCGCTCCTCTTCCGCAAGCGGGAGAGGGTAAAGCGGCCGCTCATTCGCCCCCCAGCATATGCTCCACCAGCCTGCCCAGCGTGGCGAAGCCAGTCAGCTTCAGCCCGTCGCCCTTCTCCTTGAGCGAGGCGGGCACCAGCGCCTGGCCGAACCCCAGCTTGGCCGCTTCGCGCAGCCGCAGCGCGCCGTGCGCCACGGGGCGGATTTCGCCCGACAGCGACACCTCGCCGAACAGCACCGCGCCGCCGGGCAGCGGCCGCTCGGACAGCGCGGAGACGAGCGCCGCCGCCACCGCCAGATCGGCCGCCGGGTCGGAAACGCGGTAACCCCCGGCGACGTTGAGATACACCTCGGCGGTGGAAAAGCTGAGGCCGCAGCGCGCCTCCAGCACCGCCAGGATCATCGCCAGCCGCCCGCCGTCCCAGCCGACCACCGAGCGCCGCGGCGTAGCGCCGGAGGACAATCGCACCGTCAGCGCCTGGATCTCGACCAGCACCGGACGCGTGCCCTCCAGCGCGGGAAAGACGGTCGCGCCGGTGAGCGCCTCGCTGCGGTCGGTCAGGAACAGCGCCGAGGGGTTGGCGACCTCGCTCAGCCCCTCCTCCGCCATCGCGAACACGCCGATCTCGTCGGTGCCGCCGAAGCGGTTCTTGATCGCGCGCAGGATGCGGTACTGGTGGCTGCGCTCGCCCTCGAAGCTCAGCACGCAGTCGACCATATGTTCCAAGACGCGCGGCCCGGCGATGCTGCCGTCCTTGGTGACATGGCCGACCAGGAACAGCGCGGTGCCGCGCGTCTTGGCGAAGCGGATCAGCTCCTGCGCGCTGGCGCGGACCTGGCTGACCGTGCCGGGCGCGCCCTCGATCAGGTCCGAATGCATCGTCTGGATCGAATCGATGATCAGCAGCGCGGGCGGCTCGCCCCCCCCGAGCGTGGTCAGGATATCGCGCACCGAGGTAGCCGCGGCGAGCATCACCGGCGCCTTGCCAAGCCCCAGCCGACGTGCCCGCAACCGCACCTGATCGGACGCTTCCTCACCCGAGATATATGCCACCGAAAGCCCTTCGTGCGCCAGCTTGGCCGCGGCCTGCAGCAGCAGCGTCGACTTTCCGATCCCCGGATCGCCGCCCAGCAAGATCGCCGACCCCGTCACGATCCCGCCGCCCAGCGCCAGATCGAACTCGGCGATCCCGGTCGATCGGCGCGGCGGCAGCGGCACGTCGCTGTCGAGCGGCGACAGCTCGACCCGCCGCCCCCCGCGATGCAGATCATGTTTTTGCGCGAACACCGTCTCGCCGGCATCCTCGACCAGGCTGTTCCATTCCTTGCAGTCCGGACACTGCCCCTGCCATCGCGGGCTGACCGAGCCGCAGGCGTTGCAGACATAGTGTTTCTTCGGTTTGGCCATGGCGGTGGTGGTAGCCAGAACGGATCGGGAACGCCAGCGTTTGTTGCGGCCGGATAGTGTCTCTGATCGAAGCCATCCCTCTCCCGCTTGCGGGAGAGGGAGACTTGGTCGGCGGGAAGCGGCGACCTAGTCGCAGCGGTGAGGGCCGCCCCGGCAGCGCCGACCCGTCGATGGCGCTGACGCGCCGCCCACCCTCATCCAATTGCGTCTAGCTCCTCACGGAGCAAGACTGCGTATCCTTCTCCCGCCCCGGGCGGGAGAAGGTCCTGCGAATTCAAACTGAAACCCTATACGCAACCAATTTTCAGTTGTCGTCATCCCCCCTCCACGGTTGCCCCCCTTCCCCGCATTGCCTAAGCCGCCGCCATGCGCGAGAAGGAACTCCGGCTGGCCCTCATCTGCTATGGCGGCGTCAGCCTGGCCGTCTATATGCACGGCAGTCTGAAGGAGGTCTGGCGGCTGCTACGCGCCAGCCGGGCGCATATCGACGGCAGCGAAGAGGTCGATGGGATCGAGCACGTCTATCTCGATCTGCTGAAGGTGATCGAGGACAAGGCCGCGCTGCGGCTGCGCGTGATGTGCGACATCGTCGCCGGGTCCAGTGCGGGCGGAATCAACGGCATCTTCTTCGCCGAGGCGATCGTCACCGGACGCTCGCTCGATCCGCTCACCGACATGTGGCTCGAAGTCGCGGACGTCGACCGGCTGCTGTCGCAGGACGCGCGGCCGGTGAACCGTTTCAGCAAGATCTGGGCCGAGCCGCTCGCCTGGGCGCTGCTGCGCAAGAAGGCGGTGGCGATCGAGAAAACCGTGTCCGCCGAAGCCCGCGCCGAGATCGCCGACAAGCTCTCGCGCTTCGTGCGCGCGCGCTGGTTCGCCCCGCCCTTCGGCGGGCACGAGTTCACGCGGTTGCTGTTCGACGCCTGCGAGGCGATGGGCGCCGCTCCGGCGGGTCCGCGCCTGCTGCCGCTCAGCCAGCCGCTCGACCTGTTCGTGACCGTGACCGATTTCTACGGGCATCGCGAGCAGCTCAAGATCAACAGTCCGGACGAGGTAACCGAGACCGAGCATCGCCTGACCATCGGTTTCAACAGCCGCAAGGGGCGCGACCGCAGTCTGGGGCCGTCCGCCGAGCTGATCTTCGCAGCGCGCGCCACCGCCAGCTTTCCCGGCGCCTTCCCGCCGTTCACCGTGCGCGAACTCGACGACGTGCTGGAAGAGCGCGGCCTCGGCTGGCCCGGCCGCGACGCGTTTCTCGAGCGCATATTGCCCAAGCAGTTCGCCGCGGGCCGCGCCGAGGACACACCGCTGATCGACGGCTCGGTGCTCGCCAACGCCCCGTTCGCTCAGGCCGCGGGCGCGCTGCGCAACCGCCCCGCCCGGCGCGAGGTCGACCGGCGGTTCGTCTATATCGATCCGATCCCCGACGTACCGATCGTCAATTTCCGGCGCACCGCGCAAACGCCGGAAGAACGGCAGTCGCGCGTGCCGGGCTGGTTCACCACCATCCTCGGGGCAAGCTCGAGCATCCCGCGCGAGCAGCCGGTGCGCGACAGCCTGGAAGCGATCGAGCGCCGCTCTGAACGGATCGAGCGGATGCGGGCGATCACCCGCAATCTGCGCGCGGAGACCGAACGCTCGGTCGAAGCGATGTTCGGACGCACCTTTCTGCTCTCGCGCCCCACCCCGCGCCGCCTCGCCAGCTGGCGCGACCGAGCCCAGCAGAAGGCCGCCAATGCCGCCGGATACAGCTATGCCGCCTATGGCTATCTGAAGCTCAGCGGCATTATCGACAATATCGTCGGGACGCTGAAGCGCACCTGTCCGGACAAGGACCCAGGCTTCTTCTCCGATGTGCGCGCCGCATTGCAGCGCGAACTCGACGCGCGCGGTCTCGGTCATATGGCCGACGCCAAGGGGATGAGCGCCAACCCGGACGCGATCGCCTTCTTCCGCGACCACGACCTGCGCTTTCGCGTGCGCCGGATGCGCTATCTCGCGCGCCATTTCAGCGAAGAGGTGGAGATGGCGCGGCTGATTGGACGCGACGAGCTTGAGGCGATGGAGAGCGCGATCTTCGAGGGTCTGGCGCTTTATCTGGAGCGCGAGACCGCCGATTTCCTGGGCGAGGATTTTGGCGAGGTCGCCAAGGAGGCGGACAAGAATCCGGCGCGGCTGCTCGACGAGATCGCCACGCGGCGGGACCTGGCGAAGACCGACGAGCAGGTGGAAACACTGTTTATCAAGGGGCTGGAGCAGCTACCGCCCGAGGCGCGGCGCACCATGCTGCTCGCCTATCTCGGCTTCCCCCTGCTCGACATCGCCACGCTGCCGCTGCTCGAGGGCGAGGGGCTGGGCGAATTCGATCCGATCAAGGTCGATCGGATCGCGCCGGACGACGCCCTGACGCTGCGTGAAGGTGGCACGCTGGCCAAGCTGAAGGGCATCGAGTTCAATCTATTCGGCGCCTTTTTCAGCCGCGCCTATCGCGAAAACGACTATCTGTGGGGACGGCTGGACAGCGCCGAGCGCCTGATCGACATCGTGCTGTCCTCGGTGCCGGTGGCGGATCGGCCGGACGCGGATGAGGTGGTCATGTTCAAGAAACGTGCGTTCATGGCTGTATTGGGTGAGGAGGAGGAGCGGCTGGAGCGCGTGCGGCCGCTGATCGAACAGCTGCGGAACGAGATCGAGGGGATTTCGTAAATCCCCCTCGTCCGGGGGGGGGGGGGGGGGGGGACGGCCGACAAAATCAGTGGTGGAGGGCCGCAGCGCTAGTCGTCGAAGACAGTGCTTCGACCCCAAAAAATCGAACGTCATTCCGGGCTTGACCCGGAATCCAAGGCGATATGACACAGCCGCCGGACCCTGGATCCCGGATCAAGCGGATCCCATCAAAGTAATACTTTGATGGATGCCCATGTCCGGGATGACGGTTTTTTCTTTGACGATTATAATGACGGGCTTGCAATCGATACAACACCTATTTCTTCGCGCCTAAGGGTAAAAAACTCACTCCGCGAACATCGTCCTGATCTTGCCGAAGAAACCCTGGGCTTCGGGGCATTCGTCGCCGGTCTCGGTCTCGCGGAACTCACGCAGGATGTCTTTCTGACGCGCGGACAGCCTGGTCGGCGTCTCGACCGCGATCTCGACCACCAAGTCGCCGAAGCCCCGGCCCTGCAGCACCGGCATCCCCGCGCCGCGTTTGCGCAATTGCTTGCCCGACTGGATGCCGTCCGGAATACGGATGCTGTGCTCCTCTCCGTCCAGCCCGGGCAGTTCGATCGATCCGCCCAGAGAAGCCGTGGTGAAGCTGACCGGCACACGTGCGAACAGGGTCGTACCCTCGCGGCTGAAGATGGCGTGCTCGCGGACATGGACGAAGATGTAGAGATCGCCATGCGCCGCGCCGTTCGGGCCGGCCTCGCCCTTGCCCGACAGGCGGATGCGCGTGCCGTTGTCGACGCCCGGCGGGATCGTGACGTCGAGCTGTTTGGAAACGTCCACCCTCCCCTCGCCCCGGCAGCTCTTGCACGGGCTTTCGATCACCTGGCCGCGCCCTTGGCAATTGGGGCAGGTCCGCTCGACCACGAAAAAGCCTTGTTGCGCGCGCACCTTGCCGTGGCCGCCGCACAGATTGCAGGCGCGCAGCTCGGTGCCGGGCGCGGCGCCCGATCCCGCGCAATCGCCGCAATGTTCGGAAACCTCGATCGCGACGTCGCTCTGCTTGCCGTGATAGGCTTCCTCGAGGCTGATCTCGATATCGTAGCGCAGGTCCGCGCCGCGCGCAGGCCCGCGCCGCTGTCGCCCGCCGCCCGCAAAGGCATCGCCGAACATGCTCTCGAAGATATCGGCGAAATCGCCAAAGCCCTGCGCGCCCGCGCCGCCGCGTCCGCCGCCCTGCGCCGCGTTGATATAGGCCTCATGGCCATAGCGGTCATAGGCCGCGCGCTTTTGCGGATCCTTGAGGCACTCATAGGCCTCGCCGCACGCCTTGAACCGCGTTTCGGCCTGTGCATCGCCCGGATTGCGGTCGGGATGATGTTCCATGGCGAGCCTGCGATAGGCGGATTTGATGGTTGCGCCGTCAGCGCTTTTCGACACGCCGAGCTGCTCGTAATAATCGACGGTGGTGGTCATGATAGCCCTCTCCCCTTCAGGGGAGAAGGTTGGGAGAGGGACCGTGCGTTCCGATCGAAACGATCGCTGGCCATCTCTCCTTCCCCTCTCCCCGGCCCTCTCCCCTGGAGGGGAGAGGGGGAAGGGATTTTACCCCTTGGTATCTTCGTCGACCTCGGAGAATTCCGCATCGACGACATCCTCGTCGCCTGCCCCGGACCCCGATCCGGGGCCGCCCGCGACATCGCCTGTGGCAGCGCCCGCTCCGGCGTCGCTGCCGCCCTCGGCCTGCTGCTGCTCGTAGATCGCCTGACCCATCTTCATCGCGGCCTGCGCCAGCGCTTCGGACTTGGTCTTCATCGCCTCGGGATCGCCGCCCTCGATCGCCGTTTTTGTCTCGGCCAGCGCGGCCTCGATCTCGGTCTTGAGGGATGCCTCGACCTTGTCGCCATGCTCCTCGAGCTGCTTCTCGGTCGAATGCACCAGGCTCTCGGCGTTGTTCTTCGCCTCGGCCTCCTCGCGGCGCTGCTTGTCCTCGTCGGCGAACTTTTCCGCATCCTGGACCATCTGGTCAATGTCCGAATCAGACAGGCCGCCCGATGCCTGGATCTTGATCTGCTGCTCCTTGCCGGTGCCCTTGTCCTTGGCCGAGACGTTGACGATGCCGTTGGCGTCGATGTCGAACGTCACCTCGATCTGCGGCACGCCGCGCGGCGCGGGCGGGATACCGACCAGATCGAACTGGCCTAGCAGCTTGTTGTCGGCCGCCATCTCGCGCTCGCCCTGGAAGACCCGGATCGTCACCGCGTTCTGGTTGTCGTCGGCGGTGGAATAGGTCTGGCTCTTCTTGGTCGGGATCGTGGTATTGCGGTCGATCATGCGGGTGAACACACCGCCCAGCGTCTCGATGCCGAGCGACAGCGGCGTCACGTCGAGCAGCAGCACGTCCTTGACGTCGCCCTGCAGCACGCCCGCCTGGATCGCCGCGCCCATGGCGACGACTTCGTCCGGGTTCACGCCGGTGTGCGATTCCTTGCCGAAGAAATCCTCGACCACCTTGCGCACCTTGGGCATGCGGGTCATGCCGCCGACCATCACGATTTCGTCGATGGCGCTCTTTTCGACACCGGCATCCTTCAGCGCCTTCTTACACGGATCGAGCGTGCGCTGGATCAGTTCCTCGACCATCTTTTCGAGGTCCGCGCGGGTGATCGTTTTTACCAGATGCTTCGGCCCGTTCTGATCGGCGGTGATGAACGGCAGGTTGACCTCGGTCGTCTGCGCCGAGCTCAGCTCGATCTTCGCCTTTTCGGCGGCCTCCTTGAGCCGCTGCAGCGCCAGCTTGTCGCCGCGCAGATCGATGCCTTCGGCCTTTTTGAACTCGTCGGCGAGATATTCGACGACCTTGGAATCGAAATCCTCGCCGCCCAAAAAGGTATCGCCGTTGGTCGACTTCACCTCGAACACGCCGTCGCCGACTTCCAGGATCGAGATGTCGAACGTGCCGCCGCCAAGGTCATAGACCGCGATGGTCTTGTTGTCTTCCTTGTCGAGCCCGTAAGCGAGCGCGGCCGCGGTCGGCTCGTTGATGATGCGCAGCACCTCGAGCCCGGCGATCTTGCCGGCGTCCTTGGTCGCCTGGCGCTGGGCGTCGTTGAAATAGGCCGGGACCGTGATGACGGCCTGCGTCACCGTCTCGCCGAGATAGCTTTCGGCGGTTTCCTTCATCTTTTGCAGGATGAAGGCGGAAATCTGGGAAGGGCTGTACTTCTCGCCGCCCGCCTCGACCCAGGCGTCGCCGTTCTGACCCTTGACGATGTTGTAGGGGACGAGTTCCATATCTTTCTTGGTCGTGGGATCGTCGAACCGGCGGCCGATCAGGCGCTTGATCGCGAACAGCGTCTTGTCCGGGTTGGTGACCGCCTGGCGCTTGGCCGGCTGGCCGATCAGGCGCTCGTTGTCCTTGGCGAACGCCACGATCGACGGCGTGGTGCGCGCGCCTTCCGCATTCTCGATCACCTTGGGCTTGCCGCCGTCCATTACGGCAACGCAGCTGTTCGTCGTGCCCAGATCAATACCGATTACTTTTGCCATTTTTATCCTCGAAATGTCGACAGTGGTGGTTTGGCGGCCCGACCCGTTACGGCATCGAACCAATCCGATTATGAGAGGCGATATAGGTGCCAAATCGCTTGGCACAAGACGGTGGGGGCATTAGGTTCCATGACAAATCGGACCGTCCCGAAACGCACCAAACCCTAAAGGAAATCATGCCGCGCCTCCGCCTTTTCGCCGCTTCCGCCCCGCTGTTCGGCCTTATCGCACTGTCATCTTGCGGCCAGGGGCCGGTGCTCGATATCCGTGACCCAGTGGTCAAGCTGAACCCGATCGCGAAGAATCCGTCGGCGCTCTATTTCACCATCCATGGCGGGCCGAAGGCGACCACGCTGGAGGACGTGTTCAGCCCGGGAGCGGTGCAAACCTCGATGCACGAAAGCGTGCGCGACCCCCGGACCGGCATCACTCGCATGAAGCCGCTGCTGCGCGTGCCGATCCCGGCAGACACCGATGTGGAGTTCCGCCCCGGCGGTAAGCATGTGATGCTGTACGGCATCAACCTGCCCGCGCGGCGGCTGAACGAGATCGACGTCACCTTCGTCTTCGGCAATGGCGACCGGCTTCCGGTGACGGTTCCGATCGCACGGGCCGGAGGCGATGACGGTGACATGGAAGGCATGGACATGGGCGGCGCCTCCGCCGCCAACAGCGCGCCGATGCCCGCCGCGACCACGGCGAGCAACTGAACCCGCGTCCTTGTTCGGCCCCCATCCTTCCGGCCGCGCGCTGACGCCGAGCGAGCGCGATCTATGCGCCGGCATATTCGGCGCCGCGATCGATTACGGAAAGGTCCGCGTCCACAACCGCAAATGGTTTCCCTTCCAGCCCAAACGCGTGACCATGGCGCCCGACGGGCACCTGTGGTTCAACCCCAAGGACGATCTGTTCTGCGCGGATTTCTGCGCTACGTCGCTCTACCGCCAAGGCCTGTTCATCCACGAGATGACGCATGTCTGGCAATATCAGTCCGGCATCTTCCTGCCGCTGAAACGCCACTTTTTCTGCCGCTATGATTACAGCCTGAAACCCGGCTGGCGGCTGCAGCAATATGGGCTGGAGCAGCAGGCCGAGATCGTGAAACACATCTTTTTGCTGCGCGCGGGACAAACGGTGCCGGGCGCCCCGCCGCTGGCGCAATATGACGGCGTGCTGCCATTTCGGGCGGAGTGACGGGGGATTTGGCGCGGATAATATGGGAGGTAGTTGCACTGCCGAGCGGTGGCTTGCGGACCTGCTAAGCATATCATTGAAGACTGGCATTGGATCGGCTGCCGCCGGGCTGGACCGATCAGGCCGAAGCGTACTTCACGCCCGCCTGACGCTTTCCGCGGTCGCTCACACAAGACGAAATAGCGCGGAAAGGCGGCCGTTCCCTGGATATTATCCCTTTATCTCAATGGCTTAAGATTAGCTGGCGGAGAGGGTGTCCGATCTGCTTTCCCATTAAACGTTTGTAATTGCTACATTAGATTATCTTTTCGACCGCCCTTCCCTACAGCCTTCCCCACACCGTTATTCGAGAAAGGCCGCGTTCGCGGCACGACAAGATGAGCGTGTCGCACTGCCGTAAACTTACGAAGTAAACCTGCTCAAATACATCTAGCGAGCTATTTTATGCGACAAATAATTCAGTTCAATCAAACGCAGCCAGTTTGGTATAGCTATGCTCAGATTGAACTGCATACAGCTTGCAACATTTTGAAACATACTGCGCTCCCTCAGAGGCAAAATATTTAAAAACTGAAACCCAAAATTTTGGCGATTATGTGCTTTGCAAACCCTGCCGGATGGAAACTTAGAACGGCATAGCTCCGCCTTTCTTTGTACGTCATGCCAGCGAAAGCTGGCATCTCAGGCCTCATGGCGATCCCGCGCGAGACCCCAGCTTTCGCTGGGGTGACGAACAAATGAAACGGGTTTGCAAGGTACATAATCGCCAAAATTTTGAGGAAAGGAGATTGTTATGTGATCTTCGAAGTGCTGAGAAGGATATTGCTCTTTGATTTTCAAGTTTTTTCGACCACCACCACCAGCGCCGCGTCCTTCTGCACCTGCGCGCCCTCGCTGGCTTTCAGCGCGGTGACGGTGCCGTCGAACGGCGCGGTGAGGCTGTGTTCCATCTTCATCGCTTCCAGCGTGACGAGCCTGTCGCCCGCCTTGACGCGGTCGCCCTCGGCCACGCCGACCGCGATGATCTTGCCGGGCATGGGCGCGAGGATCGCGCCGTCTCCGGCGGTGGCTGCGCCCGAGCCTTCGACGCGCCAGGGCGACAGCCGCCAGACCTGGCCTTCCTCGGCGATCAGCAGTTCGTCCGCGACCTCGCCGCTCGCGTTCGCGCCCACGGGCAACTCCACCGGCTCACCGTCGAGCAGGAACCAGGCGGCCGCCTTGGGCGGGGCATTGAGCCGGAAGCCCGGCATATCGGTGAGCTGCAGCAGCGCGTTCGCCTGCTCACCGAGTTCTTCGTCGGAAGGCGCGCCGCCGGGCATCAGGTCGTCGCCCGCGCGCGCGATCAGCCCGGTGTCGAGATCGGCCGCGACGAAGTCCGGATGGTCGAGCGCGCGCACCAGAAATCCGGCATTGCTCTTGACCGGCCACACCGCGCTGCCCGCGATCATGTCGCGCAGCCCCGCCCGTGCTTCCTCGCGGGTCTCGGCATGGACGATCATTTTGGCGATCATCGGATCGTAAAAGGGCGAGATGTCCGCGCCCGTCTCGACCCCCGTTTCGACCCGTCCGCTGTCGTCCAGATCGAACAGCTCCAGCCGCCCCGTGCTCGGCAGGAACCCGCTCGCCGGGTCCTCGGCATAGAGCCGGGCCTCGATCGCGTGGCCGGTGATGCTGAGCTCGTCCTGCCGCATCGGCAGCGGCTCGCCCGAGGCCACGCGCAACTGCCATTCGACCAGATCGACGCCGGTGATCTCCTCGGTCACCGGATGCTCGACCTGCAGCCGCGTGTTCATTTCCATGAACCATATCCGATCGCTACGCAGGCCATCGGAGCCGTCGGCGATGAACTCGATCGTGCCCGCGCCCTCGTAATCCACCGCTCGCGCGGCCCGGACCGCCGCATCGCACACGGCCGCTCTCGTCGCCTCGTCCATGCCCGGTGCGGGGGCTTCCTCGATCACCTTTTGATGCCGCCGCTGGAGCGAGCAATCGCGCTCGAACAGGTGGACGACGTTGCCATGGCTGTCGCCGAACACCTGCACCTCGATATGGCGCGGGCTCTCGACCCATTTTTCGATGAGCACGATGTCGTTGGCGAACGCCGCCTTGGCCTCGCGCTGCGCGGACTGCAGGGAGTCGTTGAATTGGTCTGCCGCCTCAACCTTGCGCATCCCCTTGCCGCCGCCGCCCGCGACCGCCTTGATCAGCACGGGATAGCCGATCTCGGCGGCGCGCTCCGCCAGAAAAGATGCCTCCTGATTGTCGCCGATATAGCCCGGCGTGGTCGGCACCCCGGCCGCGTCCATCAGCGTCTTGGCCGCGTCCTTCAGGCCCATCTTGCGGATCGAATCCGGCTTCGGCCCGACCCAGATCAGGCCCGCGTCCAGCACGGCCTGCGCGAAATCCGCGTTCTCGGAGAGGAAGCCATAGCCCGGATGGATTGCCTCCGCGCCGCTTTCCTTGGCCGCCGCGATGATCTTGTCGCCGACGAGATAGCTCTCGTTGGCTGGCGAGGGGCCGATAGGCACGGCTTCGTCGGCCGAGCGCACATGCAGCGCGTTGCGGTCGGCATCCGAATAGACCGCGACCGTGCGAATACCGAGCTTCCGCGCACTGCGGATGATCCGGCAGGCGATCTCGCCGCGATTGGCGATGAGGAGGGATTCAAGCATCAAATCCTCCCCGGCACGGGGAGGGGGACCGCCGCGAAGCGGTGGTGGAGGGGCCGGGACGGTGCGTTCGGATGCGAACCTCCCGGCCCCTCCGTCAGCCCTGCGGGCTGCCACCTCCCCGTTCCGGGGAGGATTTGGGGGTGCTCATATCTCATCGTCTCTGCTCCACTCTTCGCAATGCGCCACGATATGCTTCACCACCGCCTCCAGATCACGCAGCACATCGCGCGCCGCGATGCGCAATGTCCGGTAGCCGCGCGCCGCCAACATCGCGTCGCGTCGCGCGTCGCGCTCCGGCCGATCTCCGCGATCATGCGCCGCCCCGTCGATCTCGATCGCCAGCCGCGCGGAAAGGCAGGCGAAGTCGAGGACATAGGGATGGGCGGGCACCTGCTTGCGGAACTTGAACCCGCCGGGCCGCTGCTTCAGCTGCCGCCACAGCAGCACTTCGGGCAAGCTCATCTCGCGCCGCAGTTGCCGCGCCCACCGGATGGTCTCGTCGGGAGCGCCGACGGTCCGATGCTTCGCTTTCCCCAAATCCTCTCCCGAAACGGTCAAATCAAATCCTCCCCGGAACGGGGAGGTGGCGCGCCGAAGGCGTGACGGAGGGGCCGAAACATTTGCTCCATCAGGAGAGGCCCCGGCCCCTCCACCCCTCGGCTACGCCGAGCGGTCCCCCTCCCCGTTCCGGGGAGGATTTGGGAGGGGCGCACGTTCCGGTTGGCTACTATCCTAAACTGGATCACTGACGCTTCTTGCCCTTCGCCAATTTTGTAAGGATGAGATATGAATGCACCCTAGGATGCTTATAAGGTTTTTTGAGTGGATCGATTAGTCGTTTTCGCGATGAATCCCAAACCATCCAATGTGCTTCATCCGCAGCAGGTCGATAATTGCAGTAAACTAATGCATCACTCCTCAAATTCAGTTGCCCTGCCGAGCGGCCAAAATGGCTTTGCCTCTTTTTTGGGATATCATAACCAAGTTCGTTGAGTGCATGGCGTATGTCCTCCTTAGTAGTCGCACGACATTTCTCAGTTCCGTAAAGGGTCTGATATGCGCGAGAGTACGTCACGCGGGCCAACATCGCTAAGCAAGCAGCGCCGCAGTCTTTGGTCCTTAGTTGGCTAACTCGCCTTATTGGCCTCATCATCACATCCGGAACACGCCGAACCGCGCCCGCTCCGGCACCGGCGCGTTCAGGCATGCCGCCAACGCCAGGCCCAGCACGTCGCGGGTCTGCGCGGGGTCGACGATGCCGTCGTCCCAGCCGCGGGCGGTGGCGTAATAGGGATTGCCCTCTTCTTCATATTTGTCGCGGATCGGGGCCTTGAACGCTTCGGTTTCCTCCTCGCTCCAGTCGTCCGCGTCGCGGTGGACCGTCGCCAGCACGCTCGCCGCCTGTTCGCCGCCCATCACGCTGATCCGGCTGTTCGGCCAGCTGAACAGGAAGCGCGGGGAGTAGGCGCGGCCGCTCATGCCGTAATTGCCCGCGCCGAAGCTGCCGCCGATCAGCACGGTCACCTTGGGCACGCTCGCGGTGGCCACCGCGGTGACGAGCTTGGCGCCGTGCTTGGCGATGCCCTCCGCCTCGTATTTGCCGCCGACCATGAAGCCGCTGATATTCTGCAGGAACAGCAGCGGGATGCGCCGCTGGCAGGCAAGCTCGATGAAATGCGCGCCCTTGACCGCGCTTTCGCTGAACAGGATGCCGTTGTTCGCCAGGATCGCGACCGGCATGCCCCAGATATGCGCGAAACCGCACACCAGCGTCTCGCCGTAGAGCGATTTGAACTCCTGGAACTCGCTGCCGTCCACCAGCCGCGCGATGATCTCGTGCACGTCATAGGGCTGGCGCACGTCCCGCGGCACGATGCCGTAGAGATCTTCGGCGTCGAACTTGGGGGGGCGCGGGGCGGCCGTGTTGACGTCCGGCAAGCGGTCCTGCGGCAGGGTGGAGACGATATCGCGCACGATGGTCAGCGCATGCCCGTCGTTCTCGGCGACATGGTCGACCACGCCGGATTTGCGCCCGTGCAGGTCGCCGCCGCCCAGATCCTCGGCGCTGATGACCTCGCCGGTCGCGGCCTTCACCAAGGGAGGCCCGCCCAGGAAGATGGTGCCCTGTTCGCGCACGATCACGCTTTCGTCGGCCATGGCGGGGACATAGGCGCCGCCCGCGGTGCAGCTGCCCATCACGCAGGCGATCTGCGGGATGCCCTGGCTGCTCATCCGCGCCTGGTTGAAGAAGATGCGCCCGAAATGGTCGCGGTCTGGAAACACCTCGGCCTGGTGCGGCAGGTTCGCGCCGCCGCTGTCGACGAGGTAGACGCACGGGAGCCGGTTTTCCTCGGCGATCTCCTGCGCGCGCAGATGCTTCTTCACCGTCATCGGATAATAGGTGCCGCCCTTCACCGTTGCGTCGTTGCAGACGATCATGACCTGACGGCCCGAAACGCGGCCGATGCCCGCGATCAGCCCGGCGCCGGGAATATCGTCCTTGCCGTACATGCCGCCCGCGGCAAGCTGGCCGATCTCCAGAAACGGCGAGCCGGGGTCGAGCAGCCGTTCCACCCGCTCGCGTGGCAGCAGTTTGCCGCGATCCACATGGCGCCGACGGCTGCCTTCGGACCCGCCCTTGGCCGCCGTGGCGACGGCTTTGCGCAAATCCTCGACCAGAGCGCGGTTGTGCGCGGCGTTCGCGCCATAGGCCGCGCCATCGCGGTCGATCGCGCTGGTCAGCACCGGTGCGCTCATGCTCCCGCGCCGATCAGTTCGCGGCCGATCAGCATGCGGCGGATTTCGTTCGTGCCCGCGCCGATGTCGAGCAGCTTGGCATCGCGCATGTAGCGCTCGACCGGCCAATCGGTGGTGTAGCCCGCGCCGCCCAGCGCCTGCACCGCCTCCAGCGCCACCTTCATGGCGTTTTCGCTGGCGAGCAGGATCGCGCCGGCCGCATCGAAACGTGTGGTCCTGCCGTTGTCGCAAGCCCGCGCGACGGCATAGACATAGGCGCGCGCCGAGTTCAGCGCGACATACATGTCGGCGACCTTGGCCTGCATCAGCTGGAACGCGCCGATCGGCCTCCCGAACTGCTCGCGCTCGCGGACATAGGGGATGACGGTGTCGAGGCAGGCCTGCATCACGCCGAGCTGCGGGCCGGACAGCACCACCCGCTCGTAATCGAGCCCGCTCATCAGCACGCCCACGCCGCCGCCGACCGGGCCCATGACGTTCTCTTCAGGGACGTGGCAGTCGTCGAACACCAGTTCGGCGGTCGGCGAGCCGCGCATGCCGACCTTTTCGATCTTCTGGCCGATCGAGAAACCTTCCATGTCCTGCTCGATCAGGAACGCGGTGATGCCCTTTGAGCCCGCGTTCGGATCGGTCTTGGCATAGACCACCAGCGTTGCGGCATAGGGCGCATTGGTGATCCAGAATTTGGTGCCGTTCAGCAGGTAGCCGCCCTGCACCGCGTCCGCTTTCAGCTTCATCGAAACCACGTCGGAGCCGGCATTGGCTTCGCTCATCGCCAGGCTACCGACATGCTCGCCCGAGATCAGACCGGGGAGATATTTCGCCTTCTGCTCGGGGCTTGCCCAGCGCGCGATCTGGTTGATGCACAGGTTGGAATGCGCGCCATAGCTGAGCCCGATCGAGGCGCTGGCCCGGCTGATTTCCTCGACCGCGATGACATGTTCGAGATAGCCGAGCCCGAGCCCGCCGTCCTCCTCGCTGACGGTGATGCCGTGCAGGCCGAGATCGCCCATCGCCTTCCACAGCTCATCCTTTGGAAACCAGTCCTCGCGATCCACCCGGGCGGCGATCGGCGCGATCTGCTCGTCGGCGAAACGGCGTACCGTCTCGCGAATCTGCTCGGCCATCTCGCTCAGGCCGAAATCGAAATTATCGTTCATCACTTATACTTTCAGCGATTCAGAGCGTCCGGACGTCAGTTCGGAATAGTCCGAGATAAATTGCTGGCATACCCGTCCCGGTTTCAGATAGATGTCGCCGATTGATCCTATGGGCGTTATTTCAGCAGCCGTCCCTGTCAGAAACGCTTCATCTGCTGTGGCGATTTCATCGGGCATTATCTTACGTTCAATGACTTCAATATTGCGCAGGCCAGCGATATCAATTACTGTTTGCCTGGTAATACCATTCAGAAAGCAGTCTGCGATCGGAGTGTGAAGTTTGCCATTTATGACAAAAAAGATATTTGCCCCGGTGGCCTCGGCTACCAACCCGCGGTAATCGAGCATGAGTGCATCATCGAATCCTTGTTCTTCAGCGATTTGCTTCGACATTGTACAAATTTGATAAAGACCGGAGGCCTTAGCCTGGGTGGGAGCGGTTTGAGGGTCGGGCCGGCGCCAATGCGAATGGGTAAGCCGAATACCTTCCATTTTTTTCCCAGGCGAAAAATAGCTCGGCCAGTCCCACGCGGCGATAGCCACATGCACTGACGCTCCTATCGGCGACAGACCGACCTTATCTGATCCGCGCCATGCAGCCGGACGAACATATCCATCAACAAGCCCATTGGTTTTTAATACCTGCTGACAGGCTCGGTCGATTACATCCATTGAAAATGGAATGGAAAAACCAAGAACGTCCGCGCCGCTGAAAAGACGTTCAGTGTGTTTACGCAGCTTGAAAAGCTGCCCCCCGTAAGATCTTTCTCCTTCAAAAACCGTGCCAGCATATTGAAGGCTATGCGCTAAAAAGTGGACATTGGCGTCAGCGGCATCAACCATCTTGCCGTCGAACCAGATTTTTCCAACTTTAGTGGGGTCCTTAAGCATCACGGGGTTGCCTTTCGTTTTCATCATTCGACGTAAAAAGAAGAGCCGGCTTCTCTAAATACTTTTTTACTAATTGAATAAAGCTTGCGGCGTCCCAGCCATCGATCACCCTGTGATCACAGCTGATCGAAATATTCATCAACTTGGCCGAATAAAGCCTATCATCATCCAGTACGGGCCGCTCAAAAATCCGGTTTGGACCGATTATGGCCACCTCCGGACGATTTATAATAGGTGTCGTTGCAATTCCGCCAAGTGGACCAAGCGACGTTAGAGTTAGTGTTCCGCCGCTCATCTGATCCGAACGAAGGTTTCCAAATCTCGCCCCGTCAGCCAGTTCGATAATCTCCTGTGCTAACTGCCAGATATTACGCTGCTCAGCGCTACGGATCACAGGAACCATCAGGCCAGCATTGGTCTGGGTGGCCATTCCCAAATCGATGGTTCCAATTCGCGTAACGATTCCCGCATCATCGTCATAGCGGGCGTTTATCATCGGAAAGGACGGAATCGCCTTGCAAATGGCCGTTATCATCAGAGGTAAAAAGGTGATTTTCGGTTTTGCGCCGCGCGCACTGTTCAACTGTGTGCGCACTGTTTCTGCAGCGGTTACATCGACCTCTTCGACATATGTAAAATGCGGAATATGCCGTTTTGCTTCGGACATGTTGTCAGCAATAGACCGGCGCATGCCAATAATCTTAACCTGCTCATCCGGCCGGGTCACCGCAGCTGGTGCTTGGAAGCCAGAGCCGCCCTTATATTTGAGGTAGGAATCCAAATCGGCGTGGCGAATTCGATCTCCGCGAAATTTAACGTCCGCCAAGTCAATATGAAGGCCCTGGGCCCGCGCGCGTACCGCTGGAGAGGCTAAAACGCGCTTTTGATTGCGATCAAAAACTGCCAAATTTTCGTCCGGCACACCAGTATTTTTAATCACCGCTGGATCGTCAACACCTTCGAATCCCGAACCAGAATCTGCCCAAAGATTGTCATCGGATGGCCGTTCGAAATGGTTATTGCCGCTGGCAGTCGTATGTGCTTCGCTGCCTGACTCTGTTTCAAGAATGAAAAGCGGACTCCCAATTGCAAGCGATTCACCAGGTTCGCCAGCCAATTCTACCACCGCCCCGGCCACCGGCGATTCCATCTCGATGGTTGCCTTGTCCGTCATCAGTTCAGCAACGAGCTGGTCCTCCCCGACCACGTCGCCGATAGCCACATGCCAAGCCGCGATCTCCGCCTCAGCAATCCCCTCGCCGACATCAGGCAGCCGAAATATATACTGTGCCATCAGCTGTTCACCACTTTGTGAAGTGCCTTTGCCAACCTTGCCGGACCAGGGAAATAATCCCACTCGAACGCATGGGGATATGGGGCATCCCAACCGGCGACCCGCTCCACCGGCGCCTCAAGATGAAAAAAACATCGTTCCTGGATCAATGCCGAAAGTTCTGCGCCAAACCCACCGAAGCGAGACGCCTCATGTAATATCACGCAATATCCAGTTTTTTTAACCGACCGGACAATAGTGTCTATGTCGAGAGGAACGATAGAACGTAGGTCTATGAGTTCAGCATCGATGCCGCTATCCGCGATGCCCGCCAACGCCACATGGACCATCGTTCCATAGGCAAGCACTGTAACATCCGAACCTGAGCGTGTGATCTCAGCTTTTCCCAATGGCACCGTATAGCGCTCGGTCGGCACTTGCGCCATTGGATGTCCATTCCAGTTACCAACGGCTTCTTCGTGACGACCATCGAAAGGACCGTTATAAAGCCGCTTGGGTTCGAGAAAAATCACAGGATCGTCACAATCCATAGATGCAATTAACAGCCCCTTGGCATCATAGGGATTTGACGGAATGACAGTTTTTAACCCAGTAATATGAGCGAAGATCGCTTCAGGTGACTGACTATGAGTCTGACCGCCAAAAATGCCCCCGCCATATGGCGAACGAACTGTTATCGGCGCGGTAAATTCTCCGCTCGAGCGATAGCGCAAACGCGCAGCTTCAGAGACGAGTTGGTCATACGCTGGCAGAATATAATCTGCGAACTGAATTTCGGCGATCGGCCTGAGCCCATAAGCTCCCATGCCGATGGCAACTGCAATGATACCACCCTCCGCAATAGGAGTATCAAAGCAGCGGCGTGGCCCGTATTTTTCCTGCAAGCCTGCGGTTACTCTGAATACACCACCAAAATACCCGGCATCTTCTCCGAAGATTAGTGCCTTTGGATCAAATTCAAGCTGATTATCCATTGCGGAGTTCAGCGCTTCGATCATATTCATCTGAGTCATTACTCAGAGTTCCAGTTCTTTGAGTTGCTCAGCTATGCGCCAATCATGTTCCGCAAATACGCCTTCGAACATTTCAGCCAAGGGAGGCTTGGATTTTCCCAATGTGCCAATAGCCTCCGCTTTTTTGACCGCCGTTTTGACCTGTTCTGAAAGCTCTGAACGCAATGCTTCGTCTCGTTGGTCGTCCCACTCACCCATTGCGACTAAGTGCGAACGCAAACGTTCAACGGGGTCGCCTAACGGCCACAATGTTGGTTCTTCCCTAGGCCGATATTTAGTCGGATCATCCGACGTCGAATGACCTTCTGCGCGATAGGTGTAAAACTCGATCAACGTCGCGCCCAGGTTTGCGCGCGCACGCTCGGCCGCCCATTCGGTCACCGCCCAAACGGCGAGAAAGTCATTGCCGTCCACCCGTAATCCAGGAATCCCATAGGCCAAGGCCTTTGCAGCAAATGTTGTTTCGTCAGCACCGGCTATCCCGGAAAATGATGAGATGGCCCATTGGTTGTTGTTGACGCACAAAATTACCGGCGCGTGATAAACTGCGGCAAACGTCAGCGCTTCGTGAAAATCACCTTCTGCTGTAGTGCCCTCCCCGACATAGCCGATCGCAATCTTGTCATCACCGGTATAAGCCGATGCCATAGCCCAGCCGACGGCATGTCCAATGCGACTGCCAACATTGCCCGACAGTGAGTAGAACCCGTACTCCTTCGCGGAATAAAGAATGGGCAGTTGCCGCCCCTTGAGAGGATCTTCGGCGTTGGAAAATATCTGATTGACCAGATCGATGAGCGGATATTTTCGCGCCATCAGCCATGGAAGAGCGCGATAGGTGGTGAACGCCATGTCGTCACGTTCAAGCACCATTGATGGCGCTGCAGTGGTCGCTTCTTCTCCTGTCGACTTCATATAAAAGCTTGTTTTGCCTTGCCGATGAGCGCGGAAAAGACGGTCGTCGAACGACCGCGACAACATCATCGCTCGCAGTCCCTCGCGCATCTGCTCAGCATCGATGCGCGGAGCCCAAGGCCCAACAGCCCGGTGCGTCTCGTCGAGGACCCTGATCAGAGTATATGGAAACTCGCGCAAATCGCTTTCATGCGCAGATGTTTCAGGTCGATCAACTTCGCCAGCGGCGGGTATCACCAGTCTGGAAAAGTCCGCTTCGTCCCCAGGCCGATTCTCCGGCATGGGAATATGCAGCGACAACGGCTTACGGTTCTTCATTTGCCTTTTATCCACGTCGACTCAACGTTCTGTCGGAGCCGACATGTTTGCTAAAATCGCTTCGTAGAGAGGGGCTTTAATATTGAGAGTCCCTGTGCTGCTGTTGGTCAGCAAAACGATGGTAACATTTTGATCAGGAAAGCTTGTCACGTTTGCGTTAAAGCCGAAAATTCCTCCCCCATGACCGATCGTCCGGTGTCCGCCAAAATCACCCATGATGATTCCAAACCCGTAGCCCACCCCAGGCGAAGCCGGAGCGCCGTCCTGTTTCGATGGCAATGTTCCATCGGCGAGTCTTCCAGGGGTCAGCATGAGATTGAGCGAATTGGCATTAAGTATCTTGCCGGCTAGCAAGAGGTCATGCCATCGAGCTAAATCACCAGCTGTTGAACGCATCGCCCCCGCGGCACCGGCTGCGCTCATAGAAATGTAATTTGCGTTCTTGAAGCCGAAAACGCTGGCTTCATCTTTATCATAACCTTCCGAACGATGAGGTAGAATTTCGGTAAGGTCCTCGACTTTTAGATCGTCGAAATTTTGAGGGATCAGAATGTTCTGCGCTAAAAATGTTTCATACGAACTTCCTGACACTTCTTCTACAATCAAACCAAGCATGTAATAGCCAGAATTACTGTAGCTAAAAGCAGTGCCAGGATCGAAATCGAAGGCGTCACCGTCGCCGACAATAAAAGAGAGCATCTCTTCTGATGAGTTTTCCTTGACGGCAATCGTTTCGAGAAAACCCGGCGAATTTGTAAAATTTCGAATACCCGAGGTATGATTTAACAGCTGGCGAATCGTGACTTCGTTGCTTCGCGGAAATTTTGGAAAATAGGCCTCGATCGAGTCATCGAGCTCCAATTTTCCTCGCTCCGCGAGAAGTAAGATTGCCGTCGCCGTGAATTCCTTAGTGATCGATCCGATTTCGAAAACGGTGTTTGGAGTAACAGCTACGTCATTTTCCAAATCGGCCGAACCGTAGGCACGAAGGAATTGAAGTCTTCCATTACGAGATACCGCGATTGCCAACCCCGGGGCCTCTTTATCCAAAAGCGCTTTTTGAGCTACTTCATCGACGGCAGTTTCTATTTTCGTATCAGTCTGTGAACTACCGGGCTCGGCTTGCGGAGCGAGAATCTGCGCCGCTCCCGCGGAGGGAAGAGCGCAAATTAGTACAGCAACAAAAACTCCCATTTTCATTGTGGTAGAAGTTTGCCAAGCCATTGCGTATGTCCCGTTCATTCTCTGAATAGCGAATTTTCTCTAATTAGCGAACTGGCATGGTTGGTCTGCCTTGTCAAATACGACGTAACGCCAGTTGATCGACGGTTTCTTTTCCCGGTAGAACACTGGCAAAGTGATGATCGATCATCGTTTTGCGCGCTGGAAAACCAGCCCCGCTTAGCGAAGCGCACCTGGCAAAAGTTCAGTGACCGGCGACTGGTCGCCAACCCTGGCGTGCAGGGTCGTCAGGTCGGTTGTCGGCTTCACTCCCGCACTCGTCTCGCTGCCAAATACCCCGGTAGCCGCTTAGAAACGCTGCGTGCCCCAAGTCACGAGCCGGTTCGGGCAAGTTTTTAGCAGATGCGCCAGCGCCTTCTCGCTTTCATGGCGCCTGAAGCCACCTACTCCTTGAAAGGGAGGCCGTGACTCCGGCGAGGTCTTTTGCTCATCGCTACGTCGGTCACGCGGCCAGGATGGCCGCCGTTTGGCCAACAAGATTCATCTATACCGGCATACGGTTCTCCAAGCCAGCCCGGCTGTCCTGAATAGATAATTGTGCTAGATTCCCTGGGACATCGACACCTGATGGCCAGTTCATAGCTGTTGTAAAAAATGGCGCTCGTGATCGCGGAGCACGATGACGGAGGAGAGATCAGATGAAATACTTCAGCAAAAAAGTCCGGATTGAATTTACTGGCAATTGGCCTGCTAGGCGCCGCCGCGGCCTTGGTGACGCACGCTCCTGTTTATGCATAAGTAACTTCTTCGGGCGTGGTGTATTCCCAGCCCGACGAATGGACAGCGCGCGCGCAAGGGCCGGCGGTGGTTTTTGACTCGGAGGAAAAATCTCAGCGTAGCGGTGGTGGACATCGGGGTCGCGACCGACGCAAGGGCAGCCGCGGCGAAGACATGGTCCGTCTACCAACCCGACCCTCCCGAACACGAAATGCGGTTGATTACGCCCGGCCCTGCCGATGAGGCTGGGGCGAACGCGTCAACGTTATTTACGAAACATCGCCCACGGAAAAGATGGCGATAAGCGCGCTGGCATTGAGAAAAGATGCGACATGGACGGTGGTAATTATCGACGGTCCAGCTTGAGCTGTCGGAGGGCCTGGCCCCCAACGGTAAGCGAATTGTCAGCGAGAAAAATCTGCTTGAACGCCGCAAACGCGGCGTGCCGGTGGGCGAGAATAGCTGGTATGGCATGGGGCTCTTCGAAAAGATCTCTTCGGGCGTTACCGTGGTGACCCACGGCGGCACTTTGCTTGGCTATCGTAGCAATTTCTTTGTTTTGCCCGATGCAAATGTTGGTCAGTTATTTTGACAAATGTTGATAACGGCGCGATGATGGTCGATCCGTTTTTCCGCCGCTTGCTGGAAATCCTGTATGACCGAAAACTCGAAGCTGCGGATGAAATTGCCGTGATTGCTCAACGCATCTCCGCGCAAACGGCAAACCGACGCTCGGAACTGACGCTTCCAGGCGATGCCAGTGTGCTCGCAAATCTGGCAGCCCGATATAACAGTCCCGGGATCGGCACGATTGCCATAACTGATCGCGATGGCACGAAGTGGATCAAGGCCGGTTTTATCGAAGGCTCGATTGCCACTGAAATCAATAAAGATGGGAGTGTTTCGATCGTCTCGGCAGCAGCCGGTGCTATCGGTCTGGAGGCGTTGATCGGGCAGAAAGGCGGAGCACGCACGCTAACCATACGTATGCCCAAAACGAATATATATGCACAGAACCGCCCTTAACTGGCCGTAAAACCTTGCCTGTCTCGGGCTAGTTCTTTTGCAGCTTTTTCTGCTCTTCGTGAATTGAAAGTAGCGACTTCATCAGCTCGTCGTCGGGGCTGGACATTATGCCAAGTACTTCAGCCACCTCACAGCTATCGGCGGCAAGATAGGCGTGGCCCATTTTGGCGTCGATATAAATCGACTGGCCTTCTTCCAATGTCACAGGATCATAAAATTCAGTATGAACGATTACCTGCCCTTTGAGCACATAAATATATTCTTCACCCTCATGCTGAACGAGTGACCCGAATTCCTGTGCGCTTTTTGCTCTTATTTTCGTGATGACGGGGATCATTCGTTTTTGACGCAATTCCGTGCAAAGGTAATAATAGTCATAATTAGGCGTTTCCACGCGTACCGAATGTTCAATATCTCCGACACTGCGCCGCGCCATAACGGAAGGCCGTTCAGTCTCGCGGTCTTCGGCAAAAAGTTCAGACATTCGCAGGCCAAGCCGCTGACTGACCTGCAACAGCTTATCATAGGTCAACGTAAGGCGATCATGCTCGACCTTGGACAAGGTCGAAAGCGGTATACCGCATTTGGCGCTCATCTGCTTGAGCGTCCAGTCATTGGTGTGACGGAGATTTCGTAGGATTGAACCGAGAGTGGTATCGGAAATGGGCATGGGCACCTTACAAGGACGATGTGTTTCTAATTCAGCGATAAAAAGTTTTGAGCAAACCACGCAAGGCTTAAAGCCTCGGCAGGCAAAAATCGCTGAAAATTCTGGCACGTAGTTGACAGCGTATATCACCTATTTGCCAAGCGACCAGTAGGAAGTGCGGCGAGCCGCCTGCGTAGCATCTCGCACTGGCACATCAAGTGCGACCTACAACGCACTCAGCCTTTTACCAGTGCGAGTTTGACATTGCTCCAATCAGGATAATATGTCACGACTAGGACATTAGGTGCATTGCACAGCACAGATCGGTCTAAAATATGAGGAAGAAGGCGTTATGACTTCAAAGTTTCGGATGGGGCTTCTCTCATTGGGCGCGTTTTCGGCGGCACTGGTTCTGCAAATACCGCAGGCTGCTGGCCAAACGACCGACGAAGCTACGACACAACCATCTGACGCGCAGAGCCCGTCGCTCGCCGAATTGGATGCCTATATCGAAAAGGCACGCGCTGAATGGCAGGTCCCTGGAGCCGCTGTGGTCATCGTAAAAGATGACAAGATTGTTTACGCCAAAGGTTTCGGCGTTCGTGAAATCGGCAAGCCTGGCAAAATTGACCCCGATACCGTCTTCGCAATCGGCTCTGCATCCAAGGCGTTTACCGGCGCGACGCTGGCGATGCTGGTCGACGAGAAGAAGATCGCGTGGGACGGCGTCGTGCATGATTATATGCCCGCATTTGAATTGAGCGATCCTTACGTTACAAATCACGCGACTGTTCGAGACTTATTGGCACACCGCACCGGTTTTAAAAGTGGTTATGGCTGGCTTTGGACCGGATCAGGCTTTGATCGCGACGAGATTATTAGCCATATGCGTTTTCAGAAAAACCTGTCCGGTTTCCGAGACAGATTTCTGTATGCCAACGAGATGTTCACCGTAGCAGGGGAAATTGTTCCGGCGGTGACGGGCACCAGCTGGGACGACTTTGTCACTACGCGATTATTCACCCCGCTCAACATGACGCGGTCCAGCACCAGCATCACCAAGCTGAAGGGCATGCAGAACGTCGCCAGTCCGCATGGCATGGTCGATGACAAATTGGTCACCTTCCCTTACCGCAATGTCGATAATGTCGGCGGCGCAGGTTCGATCAATGCCTCCGCGCGCGATATGGCGCAGTGGGTTCGCATGCAGCTGAACGACGGCACCTATGAGGGCAAAGAGCTGATCTCCAAAGCAGCGATAGATGAAACACATTCGGGCCAGACGATTCTGACCGGTAGACCCATGGAAGGCGACTTCAGCGAATATGGCTTAGGCTGGATGATCCACGATTATCGCGGCAAAAAGCTGGTTGAACATGGCGGCGCCGTTGACGGTATGCGTGCCGGCGTTGCCATGATGCCCGAAGAAAAATTGGGCATAGTGGTGCTCACTAATATGCTGCCTCATGAGTTGGTTACGGCCATAGAATTGCGAATTTACGATACGTTCCTCGGCGGTGAAAGTACCGATTGGAGCGCGAAGATGAAAGCAGAAGCCGATACCGCAAAAGCGGAGAGTGACCAGCGCGCGGCTGCTTCGGCGAAGCCGCCATTACCGCCAACCTTGCCGCTTGCAGCCTATGCGGGCACTTACACTAGCGAACTCTACGGCAATGTAGATGTGGCGATGAAAAACGGCGCGCTGTACCTCAAACGCCCCACTGCCGAAGCGACGCTGACACCGGACAGCGCCAATCTTTTCAAGGCACGCTGGACAAGCAAGAGCATCCTGAGTGTTTTTGGCGAAACGCCGATCGGTTTCACAATCGGCCCCGCAGGCGATGTCGTCTCGCTCGACCTAGGCCCGGATCGCTTTGATCGCGAGGTAGAGGAAAAAAAATGACGAGAGCGCTTCCGGCCGTATTGGCAATTATTTACGCGTCGGCAAGTTTTGTTCCTGCCGCAGCGCAAGACAATGTTATCGCGCAGGAGGGGGCTGATGAGCAACTACAGGATGCAGATTATACGAAGCTGATCGCTGAATATCTGGCGGACGAGCGAATTTCAACCGAGTTGGTCGATCATATGCCTAGGTCCGACACGGTTCCCTCCCCGCTCGAATTTTTCGGGCGAATCCCCGGCACGCCCGGCGAGCTAACATACGCGTCGGACATC
The DNA here is from genome assembly GCF_965218915.1 of Novosphingopyxis sp. Classification (GTDB taxonomy): domain Bacteria; phylum Pseudomonadota; class Alphaproteobacteria; order Sphingomonadales; family Sphingomonadaceae; genus Novosphingopyxis. Next base: position 2,159,879 of record NZ_OZ244708.1, read on the forward strand.
GAGCGCTATTACGCCGAACTGGCGCGCACCTCTCCGCGCGTTAAGCTGATAAACCTTGGGATCAGCGAGGAGGGAAGAAACCTAATTGTCCTTGCCGTTGCCGACGAGACGGTAATGGCGAACCTGGATGCCCGGAAAGCCGATCTTGCTGCGCTTGGAGATCCGCGCCGGACTACTGAGGAGCAAGCGCGCGCGATTATTCAGGACGGCAAGCCAATCTACTGGATCACAAGCGGCATCCACTCATCTGAAACCGGCGGCCCGGAAATGCTGATTGAACTCGCCTATCGGCTGGCGATCGAGGACACGCCGTTCATCGATACGATCCGTAAAAACGTCATCACATTTATCACGCCGGTGGTTGAGGTTGATGGGCGCGAGAAGATCGTCGATAATTATTACTACGGCAAGAAGACTGGCAAAGTCCGCCCGCCAAATATGTATTGGGGTCAATATGTCGCGCATGACAATAACCGCGACGGAATGGGCCAGGCACTTAAGCTGACACAACATATTACGCGCGGCGTGCTTGATTGGCATCCGACCGTTTTCCATGATCTTCATGAAGCGCGGTCTTACCTCTATGTTTCGACCGGTACCGGACCGTATAACCCGTCACTTAGCCCGCTGCAGACCCAGGAATGGTGGCAGATCGCTCAGGTCGAACTTACCGAGATGGCAAAGCGCAAAGTACCGGGGGTTTGGACTTATGGTTTTTACGACGGATGGGTTCCCAATTATCTCTTCTGGATTGCCAACACACACAACTCACTGGGACGTTTCTATGAAGTCGAAGCCTATGGCCCGGATCTGCGTCCGGCTCACAAAGTCGATGCGTCCCAGACAAGCCGCGAGTGGTTTCGGCCCAACCCACCGCTTCCCGAAATAAACTGGAGCCCGCGCAACAGCGTCAACATATCTCAATCAGGCCTGCTCTTTGCGCTTCATCGGGTCGCCACCGACAGGCAGTTATATCTGGAAAATTACTGGGTTAAAAATCGTCAGTCTATCGACGTAGGACGCACCGGAGAGACTAACGCTTGGGTCATCCCTGCACAGCAGCGCGCGCCGGGAAATGTTGCAACGATGCTCAACGATTTGCGCAAACAGGGCATTGAAGTCAGCCGCGCTGACGCCGCCTTTACCGCTGGAGGAATCGCGGTTGCCGAGGGCGACTATGTTATTCGTGCGGATCAGCCATACCGCACGTTAGCCAATATGTATTTCGCTGTACAAACTTATCTTCCCACCAACCCGCGCCCTTACGACGACACGGGCTGGACTATGCAATATATGCGCGGCGTGCGCCTGCTGCCGGTTAAGGATCCGGCAGTTCTGGATGAGCGCATGACCTTGCTGGCAGCAGACGTTGCTCCGCCATCGGGTATTACGGGTGAGGGGTCGGTGATCCTGATCAATCACAGCGGTGACAATGCTCTTATTTCGCTGCGCTTTCGGCTTGAGGGCGTGCAGATGCTAGCGGCCGAGGCCGCGTTTGACGTGAACGGGAAGCACTATGAAGCCGGCACCTTTATCCTGCCGTCTGCTGACCGCGCGGAGGTGAAAAGCCTGCTCACTGAACTGGGTCTGGTTGGCGAAGCAACAAGGTCAGTGCCAAAGGTAGCAATGCATGAGCTGATCGCGCCGAGGATCGGCTACATGCATTCGTGGCTCTATACTCAGGACGAAGGATGGTGGCGGATCGGCTTTGACCAGTTCGATGTACCTTACACCTATTTCGCCGATACTGTGGCGCGGCAGGGCAATTTGCGCGAAAAATATGATGTAATAGTCTACCCGAATGTAGGCGGTACCGCGCGCGACCAGATCATTGGTGTTCCTATAACTAGCGGGGAACCTATCCCCTACCGGAAATCGGAACTGACACCCAATCTGGGCGTGCTCGATTCCGCCGACGACATTCGAGGCGGATTGGGGGCTGATGGTCTCGCCGCACTCGAACAGTTTGTTCGCGATGGCGGAACGCTGATCGGCGACGGTTCGACGGTGGAACTTCTTGCCAGCTTCGGCAGCGCGCCGGGCGTGACGGTATCTGACCCTCCATCCACACTCTATACGCAAGGTGCAATCTTGCGCGGCGAGTTTGCCGACCAAAGTAGCCCGCTCGCTTATGGATATGACAGAAAAGAGATACCGATCTACTTTTCGGCGACTCCGCTACTCGTTGTGAGTGACAATACTCGCGCGGGCGGGAACAGCTATTTCGACCCGAACGGCCCGGGCGCAGGCGTAAGCCAGAATGTCACGCCAAATATTGCCCCCGCCACTATTCTTCCGTTTGAAGACTCAAGCACGGAATCGTTGACTGAGGCAGAGACTGCGCTTCCACTGCAAACGGAAGGCACAAAACAACCCGATGCCCCGCCAACGGCCACAACCGTCCCGCGTCCGCGCGTCGTGATGGAATTTCCGGCAAAAGCCGACAACATTCTGTTAAGTGGCCTGCTAAGCGGCGGCGAGGCGCTTGACGGTAAGGCGCTGGTTGTCGACGTAGCAGCAGGCGACGGTCACATGGTTCTCTATGCGTTAAAACCGTTCTGGCGCGCTCAAACCCAAGGCAGCTATTTCCTTGGTTTCAACGCCATCCTGCATTGGAACCATCTCGATGCCGGAAAGACGGATGAGAGAAAATCAGAGGAGGCGAGGCCTAAGCCCTGATAAGTTCGGATTTCCTGATCATAGGTGGCGGTATTGCCGGCGTTTCGTCGGCAGCGCGGCTCGCGCTGCACGGGCGGACAACTTTGCTCGAAGCCGAAAGCGCATTCGGTTATCATTCGAGCGGACGCAGTGCGACCTACTATCATTTTGGTATCGGCGATCACGTTGTCCGCGGTCTGACCGCATTTAGCCGACCTCACTTCGAACATGGCGATCATCACGGCGTGGGCCTCTCGGTTCCGTCGGCGACTTTATTCGTCGCCACTTCCGAAATGATAAAGAGGCTAACTTCGCTCGGGGAAGAGATGGGACCTTATAGCGACCGGCTAGAATTTCTCGATGCGGATGCAACCAGCAAGTTGGTGCCTGTACTAAAGTGCGGCGACAAGGCTATCATCGCTGGCCTGATCGATCGAAGCGCAAGGCAGCTCGACAGCGAAGCGTTGCAGCAGAATTATCGGGCGCAAATCAAGAAGCATGGGGGCCAGTCGATCACCGATGCAAGGGTTACGACCATATCGCGTCAAGCGGGTCGCTGGCTCGTTGCGACCGCAACCGGTGGCCAATTCGCTGCACCCATATTGATAAATGCCGCAGGTGCCTGGTGTGATGAGATAGCCAGGATGGCGGGCGTTACACCCCTGAACCACAGGTCGTTTAGACGTACGATAATCGCCTTCGAAGCTCCTCGTGACAGCAATTACCGCGAATGGCCGTTTACAAAGACCGCCGTCGATGACTTTTACATGCTACCGCAAGGCGGACTATTGTTGGCGTCGCCAGTCGATGAAGTGCCCAGCGAACCCGCAGACGTCCGGCCCGAAGATTATGACACTGCCCTCGCCGCCGCCAAAGTCGAACTCTATACCTCGATCAAGATCGGGCGAATTCGCCATAGCTGGTCGGGCCTGCGCACTTTCACGCGCGACCGCGTACCGGTTGCCGGGTTTGCGCCTGATGTGGAAGGGTTTTTCTGGCTAACCGGTCAGGGTGGTTGCGGATTGCAAACAGCCCCCGCGATGAGTGTTGTAACTGAAGCCCTGATTACCCGCGCAGCTTTGCCAAAATTGCTAATAGAATGGGGCATCACAGCCGAAGTCATGTCGCCGAAACGGCCAGGGCTGTCATGCTGTAGTCTCTAAAATGTGCCTGGATCGGAAAGTACAATGAATAGTAGTTTCTTCAAGTTGATCGCCTTTTTGCTGCTTGGGCTAATTTCGCCCGCTGTTGCTCATGCACAAGTTTCATCTCCTGACTATGACCTAATCATTCGCGGAGGCACTGTGATTGACGGAACGGGCAGTGAGGGGAGCATTGCCGATGTTGGAATTATTGGGGACCGCGTTATGGCTGTGGGCGACCTTTCCCAACAAATTGCCGCCACGGAAATTAGTGCTGACGGACTTTATGTGACGCCGGGCTTCATCAGCATCCACGATCATAGTGCACCAGAGGCATATCGCTTTCCCGTTAACTTGCTCACGCAAGGCATCACCACTGCAATCACCAACCCCGATGGCGGAGGCCCGCTCGATTTTGTGGAGCAAATCAGCGTCCCCCTGGGTCTCAACTACGGTGCCTATATTGGCTTCAACTCGATCTGGGACGAAGTAGTCGGCTCCAACGACCGCCGTGCCTCTCCTGCTGAAATCGAGCGTATGCAGGGGCTGGTAACGGAAGCCATGGCAAAAGGCGCTTTCGGATTATCGGCAGGTCTCGACTATAAACCCGGTTTCTGGGCCGATACCGATGAAGTAATCGCCGTAGCCAAAGCGGGTGCCCTGTGGCGCACAGGCTTTACCAATCATGAGCGAGTCTATCCCGGCAATGGCTACAGCTCGATGGCTGGAATGCGCGAAACAATAGAAATTGGCGAGAAGTCTGGGCTGATGCCCATCATAACTCATATGAAATTGCAAGGCAGGGATCAAGGCAAAGCGAATGCGGCTCTTGCGCTTGCAACGGATGGAGCGAAGCGCGGACTAGACGTTGGCATGGATGCCTATCCTTACACTTTCGGTTCAACGAGTCTGGAGCAGCTGACCATTCCCGCATGGGCGCAGGAGGGCGGTGAAGATGCCATGCTCGCACGTTTCAAAGACCCCGCCGCGCGAGAACGTATCGATGCCGAAACAAACGACCAGCTTGAAAAACGCTGGGGCGGCGCAGGCGGTGTTTATCTTTCGGAAATGCGCCGCGAACTGAGCGATGTTATCAAGGAAATGGGCGGCGTGTCGCCCGGTGAGGCTATCATGCGTTTGCTCGAACAGGGTGAACGCAGGGTGCTGCTTCGGTTTGGAACTGAACAGGATCAGGAGGCGCTTGTCAGCCATCCGCTAACCGCAATCTCCTGCGACTGCGGTGCAACGACGTCATTTACCGGCCATCCGCGCAACTGGGGTTCCTACCCCAAATTTCTCGGCAGCTATGTGCGGGAGAAAAGACTGGTCAACTGGGGCGAGGCGGTGCGTAAGATGACGGCATTGCCTGCGGCGATGGTTGGCCTGACCGAGCGAGGATATCTTTTGCCCGGGATGATCGCCGATGTGACCGTTTTTGATCCCGGCACAGTAATTGACCGCGCTACCATGGCCGAGCCATTTCTGCCTTCAACCGGCATCATGTCCGTTATCGTCAACGGCAGAGTAGCCCTAAATGGCGGTATGCTCAGTATAGAAACACCAGGAAAATCCCTGTTTCGTTCGCCCCATGAACCAGCGCGATCGATGAATGTTGGCGTGGATCGCAGCATTACGGTCAACGGTCAGATTGGCACAGCGGGGGTCACTGCGGACATCCAACTGCGACAAGACGCTGGATCAAATCGCCCCGATGGCTCGATACATATCGGCGGCTTGCCTCACGGGGCTCTCACCATCGTCCCGAGCATTCTGCAGATCACTGACAAATGGGCGAGTATCACAGGAGTCGCAGCTATTGATGGCGGGACAATAAGCGCGATAACCATCATCGCTGAACAGGTCGATCCGTTTGCGAACGGGGCGGCCAGCTTAACGATATTGTCGGACGGAAAACCAATCGCGCAAGGAACGATGAAGCGCGGGGCGGTCGCGATATCGAACGAAACAAACGGCACGGCGGATTGAGTTCATTTTAATGTTGCACCTTGCCTGATGCTATGCAAAGAATGACAATATGAGAAAAGTGTCCTATTATGAGAATTGGCGGCAAATCCTGAATGCGCATCCACGACGATGACATTAGATCGCCGAAAAAGAGATAATCGGATATCAACTGGGGAGTTGGAAATGAGCTGCAGGTTTTTGAAAGAGTTCGCAACACTCACATCAGGCGCGAGCATCGCCGCACTTACGGTGACTTTGATGCCCGTGTCCGCTGCGTTTGCGCAAGCGGCAGGTTCAGACGAAGATGTGATCGAACGCGAGGACAATAACACTATCGTCGTTACCGCCCAGCGTCGCGAACAGACTTTATTGGAAATTCCGCAATCGATTTCGGTTGTCGGAGGTGAAACGCTTGAGCGTCAGCAGGCGACGAGTTTTCAGGATTATGCGCAGCTCGTTCCGGGTTTAAATATAACGCAAGATACTCCCGGCGAAACCCGGCTCATCCTGCGTGGGATCAATACGGGTTCGCCTGGTTCTACCGTGTCTGTCTATGTTGATGATATACCGTTTGGAGCAAGCGGCAGTCTGTCAAACGCTGGTACTCTTGCAGGCGATTTTGATACATTTGATGTAGCGCGTGTCGAAGTACTGCGTGGCCCACAGGGCACATTATATGGATCGAATTCACTGGGAGGTGTTCTTAAGTTTGTTACGGTAAAGCCCTCAACCAGAGATTTCGAGCTCCGCGGACAAACTGGTATCGAAGATACTAAAGGCGGCGGAACGGGTTATTCTGGCAATGCGGTTGTCAATATTCCGATTTCCGACATGTTGGCTTTTAGAGCTAGTGGCTTCTATCGAAAAAATGCGGGCCATGTGAACACTATCGGCCGTAATGCTAACAATGTAGATGACTCCGAAAGCTACGGCGGACGTGCGTCTGTGCTTTTCGAGCCCAGTGACGACTTTTCGATCCGGTTACTCGGAATATTGCAAAATTTGAGCACAGGGTCGTCATCTAGCTTCAATGTCGACCCGGTGTCACTCAAACCCGTAAATCCTATAACTGGTATTCGACAAGACCGGACAAGCTACAGCCGCATTGCCGAGACAAATGATCTTAAATACAGGCTCTATAGCGGCACGATCAGTTATAATTTTGGATTTGCCGAAGCTATCTCGGTCACTAGTTACTCAACACAGGATCGTATAGATTTGAGTGATGCCAGCACGAATGCGGCGCGAGATCTTACGAATGCAATATACGCGCCGACTGCCCCTGGGACCGTCGGTCTAGGTTACAAAAATAACATAAGCGTTAAAAAGTTTACGCAAGAGTTGCGATTGGCTTCTCCCGATTCAGATATTTTTGAATGGCAAATTGGGGGTTATTATACTGACGAGAGCACGTTACTTGATCAAGAGTTTTTGCCTTTTAGTTTAGCTACGCAACAGTTTATTCCTACGCCTGCAACCTTTGGCCCTTTTACATTCGACAAGTTTGTGACGGCCATGATCGACGCGAATTACGAAGAAATAGCCGGCTTTGTTAGCGGGACAGTTCATTTGGGAGAGCGGTTCGATATCACTGCAGGCGGACGTTATAGTCACAACAAGCAGGACTCGGTTCAATCTGTCATTCAATTTGGCACCGGCTCCCCAGTATCTGGAAATTCTTCCGAAAACGTATTTACTTGGTCGGTGTCACCTCGTTTCGAACTTAATGATCGAGCATCGATTTATGCTCGGGTTGCGAAAGGGTATCGTCCCGGCGGACCTAACTTTATTCCTGTCAACCCTCCTCCAGGTTTTCCTAGCGAGTTCGACGCCGATACCCTCATCAGTTATGAAGCCGGTTTTCGCGGGGAAACGAATGACCGGACGTTTGGCATCGACGCATCGATCTATTATCTCGACTGGAAAGACATACAGATTCTCACGACTGTCGATACCGATGCGGGGCCAGTCGGTGTTAATAGTAACGGCAGAAAAGCAGAGAGTTATGGTGCGGAAATTACTGCTACAATTCAGCCGGTGGCGGGCTTAAGCTTTATTGCCAATGTGGCTTATAATATAGCAAAACTTTTGGAAGACACGACACCCGTAGCGGGCGGAACAAATCTTACCGGTGGGCTTGCAGGCGACCGCTTACCTTATGCGCCTGAATGGAGCGCGAATGTGTCGGCAGATTATGAATGGGCGTTATCCGGATCGGTGGACGCATTTGTCGGCGGCAATGTTCGTCTCGTAAGCGATCAGTTTGCTGGCTTCTCTCCTGGATATCGCGCAGCTTTTGGTCGCCGTCTCGAGCTAGATGGGTATCCGGTTGTGGATCTTCGAGCCGGGATAAACTTTGACAGGATCTTAATTAGCGCGTTTGTGAAAAATCTGACCGATCAATATGGATTAACAACCGCTACTTACGGAACGACGCCCTTCTCTGTTCCAGTTGCGATCGGTGGCCAAGGCATACCATTGGCAACTGCATCCAGTATCCGTCCGCGGACATTCGGTGCGACTGTCGGTTTCTCGTTCTGATTGGAAACAGGCCTCTGACTTGATCGGGGGTCTGTTTTCGAACCGCTACCAATCCAGGCACCCGGATTTCAAGAAAATGGGGGGCGATGCTTTGCCGCTCAATCAACCGGACAAGCCCGCCATCAACTCGATAAACCGATCCACCTCGTCAGCCGTATTATAGTGACACAAGCCCACCCGAACGAGACCGCCCCGTTCCATCAGTCGGAGGCGTGAGACTGGCTCGACCCCGTAAAAATGGCCCGCCCAAGCGTGGACGCCCTGCTTAGCGAGAAATTGCGCGACAGCTTTTGGTTCATATCCCTCGATCGTGAAAGCGAAAGTTGGCACACGATCTTGCATGGAAGGAGGGCCATAGAGCCGGACCTTATTTTGCTTCCGCAAACCGTCGAGCAGCCTTTCGCCCAGCGCATGTTCATAGGCGAGGCACGCGTTCATTGCGTATTTCAGGGCGGTTCGCCGGTCTGCAGGTTTGGCATCCGATACTTCGCCGCCGACCCATTCGAGATATTCGATCATGCCCAGCACACCGGCCTGTGCTTCGAACGATGGGGTACCAGTTTCCAATTTCGCCGCGGCCGGTTCATCGGGCGAGGGACGCAGTTTATAGACGGCCAAGTTTTCCAACAATTCGCGGCGGCCCCACAGCACACCCTGATGTGGGCCAAAAGACTTATACGGCGAGCAGGCCAAAAAGTCAGCACCCAGCGCCTCCACATCTGTGACAATATGCGGCACTGACTGCACGGCATCGACAAATATCAGCGCATCAGACTGCGCACGGACAATCTTCGCGATTTGCTCCACGTTACTGAGCGTTCCCAATACATTGCTCGCGCAGGCGACCGCGACTAGGCGTGTGCGCCTGGACAAAAGGCTTGGCAGCATGTCGAGGCACAGTTGGCCGTCTTGCGGATCAAAATCCAGCCATTGGACTGTAATTCTGCGATCCCGCGCAGCCAGCTTCCACGGCGTCACGTTCGCGTCATGGTCCAGCCGCGACAAGATGATCTCATCCCCGGGCTGCCATGCTCGCGCAATTGCGCGCGACAATGCCAGTGTGAGTGAGGTCATATTCGGCCCGAAAGCAATTTCTCCGGCTTCGGCATTCAGAAGGTCAGCCATTGCTTGATGCGCGGCGACACTCAGCGCATCGGTATCACGCGAGGTCTGAAAAACACCGCCCGAATTGGCCGTACCGGTCTCCAAATGCTCTATCATTCGCGCAATAGACTGTCGGCAGATTTGCGTTCCGCCGGGCGCGTCGAAATAGACGCGCGTTTGTCCATCGTCGCGCGTAGCAAGCGCCGGAAAGTTCTCGCGTACCCGTACTATCGGAAAACCTCTGGACGCTTGAGCAACGGGTTCTTGGGCACCTGACACGGAACGTAGTTTCCCTTCGAAAATGGTCAACGCAGCTAGCGCCAGCCTCGCTTCGATTACCTATTCGACCACAGGCAAGTCGATATAGGACAGATTTGCGGTATCGTGGTGAATGCTGTTGTCGGCAACAAGCGCGACGCTTTCATTTTCATTAGCGCCGCCGCTGTTGAGGTTACGCATAAATTTCGGGAAATTGGACGAGGTGATTTCGATGCGGATGCGGTGGCCTTTTCCGAATCGGATGCTGGTGGTCATCGGCGTCGGGTGGATCGTATAAACCGTGCCGGGCTCCATCATCACCTGCTTGTCAAAACCCTCACGATATCGCGCGCGCTGTATGGTATCGCCGATAATCCACGCCGTCCCATCGGGAGCAACATCGACCAGTTTCACCGCGAAATCGGTATCCTTGGCGCTAGACGACACATTCAGCACCGCATCGACAAAACCGGCAACGTCCAGCGGCATTTCCAAAGGATCGCTGGTGTAAACAAGCACATCGTTGCGGGCCTCTATGGTACGCTGATCAGCCGGTCCTGGAATAACTATTCCTCCATTACAGCAGTCACCTCCGCCAATGGTCTGAACAGGGTTAAGCGGATCGTAGCGATATTTGTCCGCCTGCTCATCTGTACCGGGCATAGCCATGCTCAGTTTGCCATCGCCGTAGAGGCTGTTGGCGTTGCCTTCACTGCTGAGATAAAAGCGTATATTAGTGGCGTTTGCGGGCGGCCATTGCTCTGCCGACTTCCACGCATTCTCGCCCATGTTGAAATATCGCACATGAGGGGTTTCAGCAGAAAATGCCTGTTTGTCGCCTTTCAGCCAGCGGTCGAACCAGCCGAATATCGCACCATCGATGTCAAAGCTGGTATCACCCATCTCGCGGCTGCCGATCACACTGTCTGGGCCGAGCTTGTTATAAGCGCAATGCACGCTCGGAGCAATTACGGCATATTGATTATCTCGTGTTTCCTTGTCTTTGCCCGCCTTACGCGCATGATTGAACAATTCCATATTGGGGCCAATTGACACATCATACCAGGAATTGAACCACAAAGCCGGAACGCCCCAACCCATATCCTCATGGTAAAGTCCGCCATCACGCCAAGCAGGATCATTTGGTGTACGTGAAATAAGTTGCTCAAAAGTGCCCTCGGGTTCGCCAAGATCCTTCATAATGTCGGCGACCGGCAAATGCGCAATCTGCTTGGACCAATCAACTTTTGGTTTGGACGCGTTCAGATCGTTATAAGAGGCGATCCGCGCGCGGGTTTTCTGGTCGAGTCCCGACGGTAGCTGAGCGCGCAGCGGGTTATCGACCCCATAAAGCCAAGGCGTGAATAAGCTGCGTGGCACGCCGCCTGTGTACCAATTCCCCTGCTCCTGAAAGCGGCCGACTTTGCCAATGCCTGCGCCCGACGCCATCGGCACCATCGCCTTATGCGCTGGGTGGTCCATCCCCGCCAGCGCGAGCTGCCATTCCGCAGACGACGAGCAGCCAAGCGTGCCGACGCTGCCGGTCGACCATTGCTGCTCGGAGAGCCACGTCAGCGTATCATAGCCATCACTTTGCGGCTTCCCCAAAATCTCATATTCGCCTTCGGAAAAATAGCGACCGCGTTCGCTTTGGACGACGAAAACATAGCCGTGCTTTACTGCCATTATAGCATAGCGCAACGTTCCACCCTTGATATCGTGTTCGCTATAGGGCGTCTTCCACAAGATCACCGGAAACGGCCCTTTGCCTTTTTTCGGTGTGTAGATATTGGTTGAAAGACCCACTCCGTCGCGCATCGGTACAAGCACCGCAAGCTGCCCATCGGCATAGGTTGCAAGCTCCGCCTTCAACGCCTCGTCGGTATATTTCGAATAATCCTGTGCCACTGCTGCAGTTGGAAAGGCAGCCATGATCGGAGCCGTCCATAGCGCCACCGCGAATATGGTCCTGATTTTCATAAGCTGATTTTTCTCCTGTTCCCGCGCATACTATTTACCTATTCTGCCACCATGACAGTAACTGCAGAAGCATTTTGCGGTGTGTGATATATGCTATGTGTCTGCACTCGGTAATCCTCAGGTCGTGCGTGGAATATATTGGCAACCCAGCTTTGCGGATTTCGGTTTATCAGCGGAAACCAGCTACTCTGCACCTGCACCGCGATCTTGTGCCCCTTCTTGAAGACGTGAGACGCGTAATGAAGATCAATGTCGTAATCGAGCACCGCGCCCGGTTGCAACGGCTCCGGATTTTCATAGCTCTGACGAAAACGCCCCCGAAACACGTCATTGGCAATCATTCTTTGTCGGCCGCGCAATTCTGCGGGCGTTTGCTCATCGGTGGGATACACATCCAGCAGTTTCACCACCCAGTCTGCATCGCTCCCGGTCGTACTGGCAAATAGCTTTGCCGCGACATTGCCGGAAATCGTGACATCAGCGGTTAGTGGCTCGCTCTCCCAGGAAAGCACGTCATTGCGGCTGGCAAAGGGTGCCTGATCATCCGCCAACCACGTTGACCACGTTGAACCCTCCGTCATGAATGGTTTCATCTCGGCGCGCTGCCGATAGGGCACCGGATTGGTTGGATCGGAAACGAACGTCGCGTACGGTGCCTCGTCTGCCTGCGGTGGTTCAAAAGATAATTTGCCGCCCGCGCGCAAATAAAGATTACGGGTCGCGGGCTGTCCTGTTGCTGTGATTTTGGCCGGCCATGAGGCAAGCCTTTGCCACTCATTGCTGCCGGTCTGGAAAACGAGCGCTTCCGGCTGATCGAAATTTCCTTCGCCTTTGAGCCAATGGCGGAACCACGGCAATTCCACCTGTGCGCGGAAATAATCTCCGGTTGCGGAGCCGAGCTCGAAAGGGCCGTAATTTGATCCTTCTCGCCGCCAGCCACCGTGGTTCCACGGGCCAACGACCAGATAGTTCAATCCCAATGTGTCGCCCCTTTCCTGATTTTTGTAAATTTCCAGCGGGCCGTAGAAATCTTCCTGATCATACCAGCCCGCGACGATCAGATTGGGCACGGCAACCTTTGGCATCATCATGTGTGATGTCCGCGAGCGTTTCCAATATTTGTCATAGGCTGGATGCTCGACGAAATTCTGCCAGCTAGGCACTTTGCGCCCCAAATGCTGCTCATCCAGTGTGGCGAGATCAGTCTGCGCCAGATACCAATCATATGCATCCTGCGTTCCGAATTCGAACGGTTGCATTGTCTTGCCGTCGGATTCGAGTGCGGTTACCCATGACCAGGCATAATCCAGCCGAAACGCGCCATTATGTGAAAAATCGTCACCGATAAACATGTCCTCGGGAGATGCCTGCGTCGATACAGCTTTCAGCGCTGGATGCGGGTCAATGGTGGCAATCGCTGCAGTCCAGCCACCATAGGATACCCCTGTCACCCCTGCCTTGCCGTTATTCCCGGGCAAGTTTTCGATAAGCCAATCGATAGTGTCATAAGTGTCGGTTGATTCGTCGATCCCATCGACCGTCGTTTTCTTGGGGCGCAGCGTGACATACTCGCCCTCTGATCCGAACCGCCCGCGAATATCCTGAAAAACAAAAATAAATTTATCGGCTGCAAGCAGGCCGTAAGAACCGTCCTTCTTGAGCGCGCCGGCAATACCCTCCTTGCTGAACCCGTAAGGGGAGCGCGACATGATGATCGGCAAATCCGTCGTTTGTTCGGCAGGGCGCCAGACTTGCGCGTGGAGCTTCACCCCGTCCCGCATCTGAATCATGACGTCTTCGCTAACATACGCGTCTGCATCGGCCTGCTCGGTAGCAGGCGGAGGGGTTTTTGCAGCCAACTGCGGCGCAAGCGATCCAGTGAGTAACGCAAGCCCCAATGCAGCACGGGAGAAGAGCTTGCCGGGGCCACGCCACAGCAGACGATAATCCTGAAACCTCATCCTGCTTCTCCTCAAGCGGCAGACTTTATCGTCCGTCCGATCTTACGCATAATTCCACTGACCATCCTGATTGGCAATCGTTTTTCATATTGGATGCCTCCTTTATGATTCTCTCCCCCTTTGGCAGCGTTAACACGAGAAAACTAGCAAACTTGACCGGTTTTCTAATTAGGATAGTATCCAAAAATTGATACACGGTGGTTTGAACATCGGATGCTGGTTTGAAGGAGGGCAACATGGTTTTGTACAAATCTGTGATTTTGGGTTTTGCTGCACTGTTTGGCAATATCCTGCTGGGGCAGGATGTTATGGCTCCGCCGACACCGCTCACACCCACAGTAGCAGAGACGACTGGGGATCTGGGCCAGACAACGCCTTCAAATCGAGAGGGTGCGAGCCTCACCAAGAGCGATCTCGATGCGTGGCTCGACGGCTATATGCCTTATGCCTTGGGTAGCGGCGATATTCCCGGTGCCGTTGTAACAGTGGTCAAGGATGGAAAAATCCTGACGGCACGCGGCTATGGCTACGCCAATGTCGAGAAGCGCACGCCGGTCATTCCCGATCAAACTCTTTTCCGGCCGGGTTCCGTCTCCAAACTCGTGACCTGGACCGCCGTGATGCAGCAAGTCGAACGAGGTAAAATTGATCTTGATGCCGATGTGAACACCTATCTTGATTTTAAGATCCCACCGCGTGGTGGAGAGCCTGTGACAATGCGAGAGTTGATGACGCACACGGCCGGTTTTGAAGAGACCGCGAAATATCTCATTACTACTGATCCGACAAAGCTGCAGCCGCTAGGTGATTATCTGAAAAAGCGGGTGCCAGAACGGATTTTTAAAGCAGGCACCACTCCGGCCTATTCCAACTGGGGAACCACCTTGGCTGGCTATATCGTCCAACGTACATCGGGCACGCCGTTCACCGATTATGTGGATCGAAATATCTTCACGCCGCTAGGTATGGACCACTCCACGTTTCGCCAGCCGCTGCCCGATAATTTGAAAAGTCAGATGGCCACCGGTTACAGCCGTGCCTCTGAAAAACCGATCGAATTCGAGATTGTCGGCCCCTTCCCTGCCGGATCGCTGTCCTCAACTGGAACCGATATGGCCCGCTTCATGCTGGCTCATCTCCAGGGCGGCGAGCTGGACGGAAACCGCATTCTGACAGCTGAGACGGCCGAACTAATGCACAATACGCCGCTTGAAATAGTCCCCCCCCTCAACCGAATGGAGCTGGGCTTTTTCGAGACGAACACCAACGGACGGCAGGTGATTGGACATCTGGGTGACTTGCAAGGGTTTCACACCTCGCTTCATCTGTTCATGAAGGAAGGCGTGGGATTTTATGTGTCCTTCAACGGTGGCGGCAGGCTGGGCGCGGTGGGCACATTGCGTAACTCCGTCTTCGAGGATTTTGCCGACCGCTATTTTCCCGGCACGCCCAAGGATGGCAAAGTCGATGCTGAAACCGCTAAAAAGCATGCCCAGATGATGGCCGGTCTCTGGCAAAACAGCCGCCGAACAGAATCGAGCTTTATGCGTGCCGTCGGCCTGTTGGGTCAAGCAACGGTGTCGGTCGACCCCAAAGGCAAATTGGTGATTCCCAGTCTGCTGGGCAAAGGCGGCGCACCCCGGCAATGGACCGAAATCGCGCCCTATGTCTGGCGGGATCAAAATAGCGAAGACCGGATTGCTGCCGTGGTCAAGGATGGCAAAGTCGTACGCTGGAGCATGGATCAAATGTCACCATTCATGGTCTTCGACCGTGTTCCAATCGGCATTTCCTCCGGCTGGCTTTTGCCAATCCTATATATAAGCCTTGGCATACTCTTCCTGACATTCATATTGTGGCCGGTTGCGGCGCTCGTTCGCCGAAAATATGCAGCCCCGATGGCTGTCACCGGCAAAACCAGAACTGCATATCGCTTAACACGCGTTTTTGCTGGTCTTGTTTTAGCGGTGTTGATCGGCTGGGTGATCGCAATCGCAGTGCTGTTAGGTGACCTAGATAATACCAATGACTCCTTTGATATCTGGTTCTGGTTGCTTCAGATCATAGGGCTCATCGCGTTCATCGGTGCAGCTATTGTAGCCGGCTGGAATGCATGGCTGACTTGGCGCGACGGCAGACGCTGGACGGCGAAACTTTGGAACACACTCATCTTCCTTGCTACGCTGATGGTGCTCTATGTCGCGTTCAAATTTGGGCTTGTCGCCATGACCGTCAATTATTGACATATATAGGTTGAGGTGCGGCCGAACGGCTTCCCGCCTCAGCCAAATTCAATAAGAACGGGCTTTCAACTCATGTTGAGAGCCCGTTCTTGTACGCGATTGCTTTTGCCCGGTTCAGCGCCCGGCTATTTCTCCCGCGCGACGTTCGCAGCTTCGAGTATCCTCAGAATATTGCCGCTCCACATTTTCTCTATGTCAATGTTGGAATACCCCGCCTTCTTGAGCCTCTCTGTGACCTTTGGCAGTGCAGTGATGTCCGCAAATCCTTTGAAGCCGCCACCTCCGTCCCAGTCTCCGCCAAAACACGTATGATCGACGCCCGCGACTTTGATGACGTGAAGTACTGCCGTCATATATTTTTCAAAGTCCACCGCCCAAAGCGGCTCGGTTTTTTCCATCGCATTCCAATCCTTGACGAACTGCGCCTGCTCGGCAGGTGACAGCGTATTTATCTCTTCCAGTGTACCAAACAGCTTGGCTTTTGCGGGCGGTAGATTCATCGGCGACAGATAAATTGTCGAAACACAGATGGCGCCGCCCGAGGCCGCAAGTTTGCGGATACGCGCGTCATCGAGATTGCGTGGAAGATCGGAAAGCGCCTTGGGGCTCGTGTGCGTAAGGATGAGCGGCGTTTTTGACAGCGCAACCATCTGGTCAAACGCAGCGTCAGAAGCATGACTGCCATCTATGACCATACCCAGACGGTTTATCTCCTTTACCCATTCGCGCCCGAGCGGGCTGAGGCCGTTCCAATTCGGGCTATCGCCCGAGGAATCGGCAAACTGGTTATTGGATGAATGCACTGGCCCCGCCATCCGTACGCCGCGTTTATAGAACTCCTGCAAAAGACCCAGATCATTGCCCAGCGGATAGCTGTTTTCCATGCTCTTGAAAGCAATCAGCTTGCCCGCCGCATTGATGCGACGTGCATCCGCGGCCGTTCGGGCAGGCAGAATTCTGTCTGCGTTCTGCGCCAGCATCGCGTCAATCTCGTCCGACCGGCCAAACGCGAAATCGCGGGCGTCGGCATAACCCTGCTCGGTCAATGGCCCCTGCGCCGTATAGATAGCAAAGAACCCGCCATCGAGGTTGCCTGCAGCCATGCGCGGGATATCAACCTGAACAATGTCATTTTCGAGCGTATGGGCATCGCCAAAACTCCACCCCTCGCGTCCGAAATGCAACGGGACGTCAAGATGGGTATCGAGCACGAGAAAGTTGCTATGCAAATTTCCGGGCTTAGAAGGCAGAGCCTGCGGGGTGCTGCAACCGGCAAGGAGAAGGCAGATCAGAAGTGATTTTCTCATGTTGAATCCCTCGCTAATTTTACGTTCATGCCGATAAACCAACCCTGCGTACATCCGTGTGCCTGTCGTTTGCGATAACAATCATTCCTGATCCTTGGACAACCCGGACAGCTGTTCTCAGGCCGCATTGTCCGTTACACTTCGACCGTTGGCGTGGCCGCATGTTGATAGAGTTTCACGATGCCGAGCGTCATCAATGGCAGAATATACACTCCGATGAATATATAGGCGAGCGCGGTATAGCCGCTGGCGATAAGAGCAATCAGACCGAAGCGATCAGCCACAAAAATACAGCCCACCAAAATCACTGCTGCAATCCCGATACGGGTACCGGAGCTGAGAGTCGTGTTGCGCCGGGCCTTAAGCACATGATCGACGCGTTCGTTGATCGAATGGATCGCGCCAACACCACTTTCTAGAAGCGCTGTAAATATCATGAATTGAAAAGCGAGCTGGAACAGCGGACTGTTCAGCTTTTCCAGCATGAAATTGGACGGAAGCGTCTCTGCTTCAATACCCGGGTAAAACGCAATCATACAGGCAAAGAACACGATCGCTGGCCACATCGCAAGCGGTCCGGCAGCAAGCCCCGCCACCACTGCATCGCGTCGGCTGCTAAGATGGCGCAAAAGCGGCAAAATAACCACAGCGCCCACGACATTGTAACTGGCATAGGTAAGACCGCCCAGCGCCCAACCGTCAGTAGGCGCAGGTATAGCGAAATGCTCTGCTATCTGATCCCCAAAACTCGTGAAGGCGAGCACCATGAAGACGGCGTAGACCAGGTAAATAAATGGAGTGGCATATTTGAATAGCCTTTCAACCGACTCATTGCCGAGCGCGGTGGCCGCGATAATCGCGAGCGCGAGCGCGAGCGTTCCCACAATGACGGGAAAGCCGAACATTACCGCGCCGATCTCACCGGCCGCCGCGCCAAATACTGCGACGACGAGAATGATGAAGAGCACATAGGCGATTTCAAAGATAACCCAGCCCGGCCCCAACAGCGCCGCGAAAAAACTGCGATAATCAAACGCTTTGAATGTCTGAGCGAAGGCAAAAGTTGCGGCACAGATGAGGCTCCAGAGAACCATTGCCATAAGCATTCCTGCCAAGCCGCCCCATGGGCCGCTGACCAGGAAAAATTCCGCAAGCTCACGTCCGGTGGCATAGCCGCCGCCGATTACAAAACCCTTGAAGGCGAAACCGGGAAGGAGAAAACGCTGGAAAAAAGTTGCTTTTGCGCCGTCTGCCCCGGTCGTCATTATTTTTCACTCAGGCAAGAAGCAATCAACGCATCGAAGGCCCGTCCTTTACGTATGGGGTCGGCCACCGGCAGGCCAAGGCGCTTGCTTTCCCTCCCCATCAGGTCCTCGGCATCCTCAAGTGAAAAGGCCGCAGTGTTCATCGCAATGCCACCACAACGAATCTCCGGGTTGGTGCGCTTGCCTAATGCGAGATTGAGGTCAATCACCTCTTCGATAGTCGGTAGCGCGAAATTGGGCAGGCCGAGAACAGTTTTGCGTCCCGGTTGGTGGCAGACGACAAATACGTCCGGCTGACTGCCGTGCAAAAGACCGAGAGACACACCAGCATAAGCGGGGTGATAAAGAGACCCCTGCCCCTCGATGATATCCCAGTGGTTATCCGCCGCGTCTGGACTGAGTATTTCCGCTGCGCCCGCCTCGAAATCGGAAATCACAGCATCCATGGGCACTCCGCCGCCGGCAATCATAATTCCGGTTTGGCCCGTGGCGCGAAAATCAGCGTCGATACCGCGCTCGGCAAAGGCCTGCGCAATAGAAAGGGCGGCATATTTTTTCCCCAGCGCACAATCGGTGCCAACCGTCAGCAGCCGCTTGCCGCTCCGCTTACGGCCTGTTCCAACGGGAATATTCGCAGGCGGTATCCGAACATCAATCAGTTTTTGCCCGGACCTTGACGCCGCCTCCCGCAATGCCGAAACATCTTTCAAACGCGCATGCAGCCCGCTGACGATGCTAAGTCCGGCATCCAACGCCTCCACCAGTGCCGGTATCCAACTTGCGGGAATGACGCCGCCGGGATTGGCCACGCCGATCACAAGCGACCGTGCGCCTGCTGCTTTTGCCTGGGTCGGGGTCATTGATGGCAGACCGACACTGACCGCGTCTTCCGCACAGGCATATTGACCCACACATTCCTCACGAGCCCAATCGCGCAAGCCGAAGGCGGTCTTGGCATAGCCCGGTTCGGTCGTATCCCCAAGAAACACCAGGTAGGGCAGCGGCAGTGTAGAGACTGATTGATGCGAGATTGAGGATGGGGCATTCATTATAATAATTCCTCAAATGAGAGGCAGTGCCGATTTTATTTCCACGTATTGCGCAGCAGGCGCTGGAAATTACCGCCGAGTACAGCCTTTATATTTTCTGCAGAATAATTACGCCGCAGCAACTCCTCTGTGAGATCGAACATTTTGAGCGGATGGTCGAAACCATCGACGTCAATCTTGTCTCGGAAGGCATAGCTGCCTTTATATGCCGCCCGCAGCATTGCGTTTTGCTCGGGTTTCATGTCGTCATAACCGTATAGATCGGAATCGGACCCGATTCCAACGTGCTCAATTGAGGTCAGTTTTACGACATGATCAATATGATCCGCGATATTGCTTATATTGGTGGGGTCGGTCTTACTGACAAATTGACGTACGCCAGCAATCCCCATGACCCCACCTTTATCACCAAGTGCCTTGATCGCTTCATCGGTCTTGCTCCGCGCATGACCGGAAATGGCACGGCAGTTACTATGCGTGAATGCGATCGGGACAGGAGATAGTTCCACGGCATCAAGCGTTGTCTGGTCGCCGCTATGCGATACGTCCACCAGCATGCCGACCTCGTTCATCGCTTTAATGATTTCAACGCCATAATCGCTAACGCCGCCATCAACACGTTCTGTGCTTCCCGATCCCAGCAAGTTTTGGCTGTTATAAGTAAGCTGCGAGCAGCGCTGCCCTACATCGTAGAAGGTTTTGACGTCCGACGCAGTACGGAAATGATCGGCATTTTGCACTCCCATGATGACGCCGATCCGGCCGGTTGCCTTTGCATGTTCCAGTTCGGCCATTGTTCCGATCAGGGCAAAAACATCGGGGCTACGGCCTGCATAACCTTGCCAGTTGGCAAAATAGGCAAGCGCATTGGTAAACGCCTCCGGCCCTCCCAGACCGAATGAGTTGTGAAATCCGGTTATCCCGCTGGCTTTGTAATCTGCAATTGCCTGTGCACTCGGCGGCCTGGTATTGGCATCAGGTGAGAAATCCATGTGCAACGGGGCCAGCATATCGATCACAAGCGCCTCGCCCACGATGTCCATGGCGCGTGTCGAATATTTGCGCGGACTTGCAGCGCTGAGACTATAATAACCGGAGTTGAGCATGGGGAATGCCAACGCTGCGCTGCCGGCGCCTGCCACAAATGACCGCCGACTCAGTCTTGCTTGCTTGCCCATTACAAAGCCTCTCATATTTATCCTGATTAGGACATTAGTTGCCTTATAAGAAAAATGTCAAAGGATTTCTTGGCATTTGCGGTGGGCTCAACCCACTGCGCAGCGAGGCTCTATGCTGCGCGCAATCCCCACAATTCACTCGGGCACCAGATATGGCCATCTGAATATTCTACTGCGGGGGAGCGATCCTTCCGGAGAAAGGTCGGACCGTCGAGATCTACCACATCACACAGCTGCCCGAGAATGAATGACGGGGCCATCGACAGGCTGCTGCCCATCATGTTTCCAACCATAACATTCAGACCCAATTCTTTGGCGCGCCGGGCAATCGCAAGCCCTTCGGTAAGACCGCCGCACTTGTCGAGCTTGATATTGATTACATCAAATCGGCCTACCAGCCCCTCCACATCGGTAAGCGAAAGGGCGCTCTCATCTGCGGCGAAGGGGATTCGTCTCTCGAACCCGTCCAGATCGCGTTCCCGCCCCCGCGCCAGCGGCTGTTCCAACAGCTTAATGTCATTCTCGAGCAGCACATCGACCAGCTCGGTGAGGCTACCGATTTCATAGCCCTGATTGGCGTCGACACCGATCCAGCAGTCCGGGCGCGCGGTTCGAACGGCGACAACGCGCGCGAAATCTACGCCGCCATCGCCCGTCAGTTTAAGCTTGAGGGCCTTAAAATCAGTCAGCGTCGCTGCTTTGTTCGCCATCACGTCAGGTTCTTGCGCGCCCAAGGTAATCGTCGTTAGAAGCGCATGGGGCGCCTCAGATAGCCCCGCGATCTCCCATACCGGCACTCCGCTAGCCTTTGCTTCCAGTTCCCAATATGCGCAATCAATCGCGTTGCGGGCCCCGCCATGCGCAAGGAGCTGTTGCAATGTGTCGCGCGTCGCACCTGCCTCAATCGCCGCTCTCACCTGTTCGATATCGGCGAGCATTTTTGTTGTGTCGTCGCCTAGATAATAAGCGCCCGCAGCCTCGCCACGGCCGATATTCTCACCATCCGATAATGTTACCAGAACGACTTCGGTTTCGGTAAATAGATGACCCGAGATGCGAAACGGCTCACGATAAGGGTATGTCTCGGTGGAAACACCGAGGGATAGTAATCCCGACATCAAAAATTTTCTTTCATAAGGGGTGGGCCTGAGTACTATCTACTTGGCCCAACCGGCGTGAACAACAGATCATCATAATCATAACTAAAGTCCGCAATCGGTGAGGCAGCTTTCATTGTCACGCGATCGACGGCTCCATCGACATCAAGCGAGAATGTCACGTAGGCAGGCTCAATCGCCTTGTCGGTCAAGCGGGTGACAAAGCTGTCATATTGATAATGCTCAAGCCGTCCATTCATACGCGGGGTAGAGGCGAAATCAATCGTCAGACCTTTCGCATCGCGTCCAACAATAATCTTGCCGTACCAAGGATCGACATACTCCCCGACATAGATATCCAAGGTCCGGGATGGTCCGACTTCCGCAGGAGCTGCCTGCTCCATTTGCTGCATGGCGAGGCCTCTTTCGACCAGTTCCGTCCGGACCGCCTCCCATTTTTCCGGCCAGCCCGCCTTTGGCGCGCCCAAATAGTGATCAATTAGTTCAAACATCATACCGCGCAGAACTTGCCCGTCTTCAGAATTTATCATGATTGCAAAACCGACATCCTTGTCGGGGATCATGGCCACGACGGTCTTGAACCCGAACACTGCGCCGCCATGGGATAAGATCTTTACACCGCGATAATCGCTCACATCCCAACCCAATGCATACGCATCGAAATTGGGCTTGGTCGCCGCCAGTAACGGGTGCGGCTCGCCAATCGGTTGTAGCACCACTGGCTTCCACATTTCTCTTGATGCCGCCTCGCTGAACAAGCGCTCGCCATTCGGCATCTTGCCATGCGCCAGCTGGATCTGCAGCCACGTAGCCATGTCGCGGGCGCTAATCGCAAGGCCGCCAGCAGGCGCCGCCGTCCGGCCCAGCTCATCGCGTTCATCAAGCATCTCCTGCTTACCCGCCCCGCGCAGACCGCCATCAAGCCGCGCATGCGGAAACGCTCGGTTTTCCGACGCAAAGCGTGGCTCGCTGGCAGCGGTGCTGTCATTCATCTCCGCCTTGGCGAAAATATGCTCTGCGATATAGTCTTCCCAAGTCTGTCCGGTCACTTCCTCGATCAGCTGTCCGGCCACCATGTAGAGAATGTTGTCATAGGCATAGCCGTATCGAAAACTGGTCTCGGGCTTAATATAGGCTAGGCGCTGCACCGCTTCCTTACGCGTCAAGTTCGTTCGCGGAACGAACAATAGATCACCCGCGCCCAGCCCTAAACCGCTGCGATGAACAAGCAAATCACGGACTGTCATCTCGCGTGTGACATAGGGATCGTACATCCGGAACCACGGCATATGGTCGATCACCTTGTCATCCCAGCCGATCCGGCCCTGATCCACCAGCAAAGCCAACCCCGCCACCGTTACCGCCTTGCCGGTTGAGCCGGTCAGGAACAGCGTTCCGTCATCGACCGGCTTTTCGCCGCCCAGCTTTCGCGTGCCATACCCTTTTACCAGCGTAACTTCACCCTGCTCCACAATTGCAACAGCCATGCCGGGCACGCCCGCCGTCTGCCGAACGTCCTCAATCCGCTCGTCAAAATTTTCCGGGGGCTTAGCCGCAACATTGCCGGCAAGTGGCACAAACAGAATGAATGCCAGCACATATTTCAAAGGGCGGTGATTATTGCTCATTTATCCATTCCCCGTTGCCCACGTTTTCTCTTGGCGCCCGCCACCCCAGTGACAGCGCTCAATTGGACCGCCTTTAGCCTAAAATGAGAATTATTCCAAATCAGATATCGATGATTGCCGCATATGACGGCCTCGACGCTCGGCGTGGCGAATATGACCTAAGCGAATCATCTTTCAACTCGCTTGGCTACAAGTTCCTACGCGCCGATCGGAAGGCGGAAGCGATACAGGTCTTCCGCTGGGCAGCTTCGCGATTTCCGGACACGTGGTTTTTCGAAGTCGAAGCGCGTCTCGACTGGCTTCACGCGGCGCTACCGCCGCGCCATGTGCGCAGCGAAGAGCAGAACAGATTTCAGCAATTTTCCACGCCCATACTGGCTTGGTTGATGGCGAAGGCATGCGGAATTGAACCGGGCGACGTCGTTCTCGAACCCTCCGCGGGAAGGCCTATTCGCCGCGCTTCTGTCCAGTGCCGCCCCGGCATAATCGGTCCGCGATGCTGGCGCCGATGATGCGGTCGATGTCGACGGGGAGAAGTCAGAATTTCAGCTGTTCGAGCACGAGGTTGCAACACCATCGGATCGAGCGGTGGCGTTCGGTGATTTAGCAGAGACTTTCACTCGCTCGACCACTGGGTCGCCCCTTTCACGGCAGAGTAACAACTCATCGTTTCGCGAAGCCATCTACGCAGCGAGCATCCGTGAAGCGGAATTGCGCTACGCCCTGCCGTCCGGGCTCCTGCGCGCGCTCATCTGGCAGGAATCGCGGTTTAGCCCGATGGCCATCAGTCCGGCGGGCGCCGCGGGCCTCGCGCAACTCATGCCCGCCACCGCGCGCTACCTGGGCGTTTCCAATCGCCACGATCCCGGAGCCAGTATCGACGGCGGCGCACGTTATCTTCGCGAAATGCTCGACAAATTCGGCGCCATCCATTTGGCTTTGGCCGCCTATAATGCTGGACCTGGCGCGGTGGCGCGTGCCAAAGGCATCCCCGGCAACAAGGAAACGCCGGGTTATGTCCAGTCCGTGCTGGCACGCTGGAAAGTGATCGTTCGGTTTTTTCGCTTATCAAAAAAGGAAGTGCGCAGATATGCCGCTTCGACCTTGTCCGATATCGCATGCGCTAAAGCCGCTTCTGCTACCTCTCCCTGATAGTTTGTTTTTTCGGCAACCCAGTCGCGAAAGGACGAACGAAACCCATGAACCGTCACGCCGATTTCCATATCCCGTAACATTTTGAGCAATGTCATATCGGACATCGACGACATGCGCTGTCGGCCAGGAAAGATCAGATCGTCCGCTTCGCAGCGAAAGCCCTGCGCCCGATCCAGAACATCGTGTGCTTGGGCGGTAGTGGGACGGCATGCTCGCGCTCCATTTTCATCCGTGAAGCTGGAAGCGTCCAAACCTTTGACCTCAGATCGACTTCCGACCACCGTGCGCCTCGAACTTCACCTGACCGTGACGCATTGAGGATCAGAAATTCTAGCGCCAATCGACCAACCGTATGGCGCTCTCGGAGATTCACTAGGAAAGTTGGAATATCTGCATAGCGCATTGCCGCGAAGTGAGCTGACTTTTTGGGTTGGCGAGGCAATCCGCGTGCAAGCGACCGCATGGGCGCTTCCGTGCTCCTGAAACCCTTGGCATAGGACCAGTCGAGCACCACGCCGATGCGTTGACGCACCCGACGTGCGGTTTCGGGCTTCTCCAGCCAAATAGGTGCCAGGACATCCCTGATTGCCGGCCCTTCGATCTCCGAAACCAGCTTGTCGCCAATGAACGGGAAGACATAGGTTTGCAGTATCGAAATCCATTGCGCTTGATGCTTACCGTTCTTCCAGGCCGCCTTATGTTCGAAATACACGAAGTTGGCGGCATCCCGGAATGTCGGAATGATGCCCTTTTCCTTTTTACGCTCGGCGACGACGTCAATCCCGGCCTTTGACTGTCGTCGGATTTCGACCGTCGTTTGCCGGGCCTCACTTAGTGACACCCGGATATGGTCCAATCCCAATGTCTCGGCGGCGACCAGCTGATTGGACCCGCACAATCCAGCTCGCCTTGCCGGACTTGTTGAGAATGAGGATTAATCCGTCACCGTCCGAGTATCGCCCCGCCGTTTTGGGATTGCGCAGCTTCACAGCAGTCAGGTTTCCCATAACTGGAACTCCTTCCGCACATTCTTTTCCACACTATGCGGGAGATGCAGTGAAACATATAGAGAACGGAAGAGAGAATGCCAAGGCCTAAAAGCGCTTATTCCCTACGCTTTTTGGATTTTCCGGAACTTTAAGAGATTGCAGTATTGGCGGAGAGGGTGGGATTCGAACCCACGGTACCCGTAAGAGCACAACAGTTTTCGAGACTGCCCCGATCGACCACTCCGGCACCTCTCCGCGAGGCGAACGGAGGCATCGGTCCGGGCGTGAGCCCCGCCTCCGTTCGGCAAGGCGCGGCCTCTAGCGCAGTCCTCCGCGCTTGCCAAGCGGATCGGTTGAATTTCCGGTGCGTTTCGCCGATATGACATCCGCAATGACCAGCAATCCCCCCTTTCGCCAAGCGCGCTTCGGCATCGGCGACGTCGTGCGCCACCGCTTCCTCGACTTTCGCGGCGTGGTGTTCGATGTCGATGCCGAGTTCTCCAACAGCGAGGACTGGTACGAGGCGATCCCGGAGAAACTGCGCCCGCCGCGGGATCAACCTTTCTACCATCTGTTCGCCGAGAACGAGGATTCGAGCTACATCGCCTATGTCAGCCAGGGCAATCTGCTGGACGATCATGATGGCGGCCCGGTCGATCACCCCGAGGTCGGCCAGTATTTCGCCGCCTGGTCGGGCGAAAGATACGCCCTCCCCGCGCACCGGCGCAACTGAGCTCCATCAGTACCGATCAACGCCGCATCAACTGCGGATTTTCCAGCCCGAACGCAGCAACAGATAGACCAGGGTCCCCGCGATCAGGTTCAGCACGAACACCACCAGCGCTCCGATCGACACCGGCGAATCGGACACGCCGAGAAAGCCGTAGCGAAACCCCGAGATAATATAGAAGAACGGGTTGGCGTGGCTGATCGCCTGGAAGCTGGGCGCCAGCCGCTCGACCGAATAGAAGGTGCCCGAGAGCAACGCGAGCGGCGCGATCACGAAATTGGTGACCGCCGCGGCATGATCGAACTTTTCCGCCCAGATCGAGGTGAACAGGCCGAGGATCGCCAGGAAGGTGGCGCCGTTGAGGCCGAACCAGAGCACCGCCCAGGGCTCGCGCACCGCCACCGAGACGCCCGGCCACAGCAGCATCGCCAGCCACACCGCGCCGCCGACCGCGCAGGCGCGCGTCACCGATCCGGCGATCAACGCGAACATCAGCTCGGCATAGCTGAGCGGCGGCAGCAGATAATCGACGATCGTGCCTTGGATCTTGCCGACCAGCAGCGAGAAGCTGGCGTTGGCGAAACTGTTCTGCAGCATGCCCATGACGATGAGGCCCGGCGCCAGGAAGTCGACGAACGGATGCCCTAGCGCGGTGCGCCCTCCACGCGCGAGCGCGACCGTGAAGATGATCAGATAGAGCAGCGTGGTGATGCCCGGCGCCCACACCGTCTGCAGTTGCACGCGCATGAAGCGGCGCACTTCCTTGACGTAGAGCGTTTTCAGGCCCGCCCAGTTGACGCCGGATATGGTCGGCACGCCGAAGCCCGGTTGCGAAGGACCGGCCTGTTTCCTAAATTCGCTGTTGGACGCCATGCGGCAATCGCCTAACGCCTGCCGCTTCCCGCCGCAACCGCCGCGCGCCCGCGCCGCCCGATACCAACGAGAAAGATTTTCATGGCCTGGACCGACGAACGGATCGATTTGCTCAAGAAGCTCTGGGAAGAGGGTCTCACCGCCAGCCAGATCGCCGAGGAACTGGGCGAGGTCAGCCGCAACGCGGTGATCGGCAAGGCGCATCGCCTCGGTCTCAAGGCGCGCCCCTCGCCGGTCAAGGCGAACGAACCCGAGAAGAACGTCGAGTCCGCGCCGGACAAAACCGACGCGCCCGCCCAGGACGAACCAGCGGCGAAGCCCGAGACCGAGACGACCGAAGCCGAGGAAAAGCCGGCACCGGAAGAACTCAAGGCCGATGGCAAACCGCAGCAAAAGATCGTCTCGATCGGCCCCGGCGGTTTCATGCGCCAGGGCCCGGGCGACCAGCAGCCGCCGATCCCGCCCGCGCCGCCGCGCCGGCTGGTGCCGGCCAAGCCGAGCCCCGAAATCGCCGACAAGACCAGCCTGCTCGAGCTTAACGAGCGCGTCTGCCGCTGGCCGATGGGCCATCCGGGCGAGGCCGATTTCCATTTTTGCGGGCAGGACGTCAATCCGGGCTTCCCTTACTGCGTGGAACATTGCGGCCGCGCCTACCAGGCGCAGCTCCCCCGAGGCGCCCGCCGCCCCCCGCCCCCGCTGCCCTTCGGCGGCCCACGGGTGCGCTGAGCGGTCCCCATTTTTACCGTCATTCCGGGCTCGACCCGGAAACGCAGTTCGGCGGAGCCAATCCAGGGCGAGATGGAACCGCCGCTGGGTCCTGGATCCCGGGTCAAGCCCGGGATGACGTTTGAAGTTTGGGCCAGCTTTGCGCGCAATTTGCAGCATTCCGAAAGTTCGCAGTGGTCACACCCACGCACCCTCGTAATTCTGCTCAACCGTGCTTTACCGTCGACGAGCCGAGGCGGTTTTGCAGCAGGCGCTCGGTGCGCCGCAGCCGTTCGAACAGGCGGTTCATGTCATAGTCGCGATATTCGGCCCGCTGCAGACCGCCGTAGAAATAAGGCACCAACTTGCCTTCCAGAATATCCGGAATGTTGGCAGCGGCGATGCGGCGGGCATGGGCGGCGTCGAGCGCGCGATCCCAGGCATCGGCGAAGCTCTCCGCTCCCGCCTTCTTGCGCAGCTTGTAGGCCGAGCGCGCGCTCTTGCCGACGCGCGCGGCCGCGTCGGATACCGACGGCCGCTGCTCCAGCGCGGCGATAAAACCGCGCTGTCGCTCCGGCGTCCAGCCGTCATGGCGCGCGCGGCAGGCGGCCGGGGTGAAGTCGATCGGGGCGGATGGGGGTGCAGGGTTCTGTTTCATTCACCAGTCTATGCCGAAAAAGACCGATGTAGGAAAGAACATTCTGAGAACATTATGACGTCCCGCGCGCATGTTTGCTCCGCAAATGTTTAGAGGGAGCCGGGTTCGGAGACGTCGAATACCAATCCCCTCACGCTAGAACTGCGGGTTCACTCCCGACGCAGAAGTGGACGAACAGGAATAAATCTTCGTAGTCCAATATAGTAGTTCCCTGCGCGGCTGCTGACTGGGCTGACCGAGGCGCGGGAGGCAAACAATGTTATATCTCTTAACGACCTCCCTACATACATATATACATGCGTTCATATAGGAGATATCGATATGACATACATCGACCCCCGGCTTGTTACCTCGCCCAAGGGGCGGGTGGAGAAGCTCGACGTGATCCATGACGGCGGCGAGGGCAAGTACGCCGTCGCCACGATGCTGTGGGACGGTGAACCAGCAATGGGCGTCCGCTGGAACGGCGGCGACCAAGGCGAGAACTTTCAGGGGCTCGGCAATCCGCAAAGCCGGGGGATCGCGACCTGGTTCATCCTTCCCGACCCTATCGCGGACCTCGTTCGGGCTCATCCCGGCGCACTCATCCCTAGCGATCCCGCGACCCGCTAGGACTGTCCAATGAGTGATGCCGAGGTTGGAAAGCCAGAGATTGTCGCGCTCGACCTGGGTCCATTGCCGGTGGGCCAGATCAATAAAGTGTTAGGGTTGAACCTAGTGGCGGCGAACGCGCATTTCTCGGTGCGCGCGCAAACCCACTCTCTCACGCGGCATCCCGAGGATTTTGAGCTATGCCGCCGCTATGTCGGCCAGATCGTCGCCAACCCCGATTATGTAGGACAAGCACCAGGCCAAACCTCCGGATTTGAATTGATCGGTGAGATTTCCGGCGAGCGGGCAATCATCCTAGTTGCGATCAAGCTCCGGGTGGACCATTCCGGTCGCTACATCGTTGCCAGCACCTATCCAATCGACAGGAACAAACTGGAGCGGCGCTTGCGAAAGGGTTTCATCACGCCGACCTAGAATCAAGAAAGCCCCGCGAGGGCGGGGCTTTCAGAAGCTATCGGCGGGGCGCCAAATTCCCGCATCCCTTCAGCTTTCGCCTACTTTGCCACTTGCGTGGCGTGTGAGGAGGCCGTTCTCACCTCAATAGCCATTAGCATTAGATAGAGATGAATTGAAAAACCGTCAACTCTCGATTGTTACATACATGTGTAGTAAAGTAGGGTGCATTGAGGCTTGGCCGAAATGCACGCGTCACTCGGTTTCGCCCCCGCGCAACGATCCGGGCGGAGACGCCCATGATTTCGTCTCGCGCCTCCACCGGCGCCAGGACGAATAGGGCCAATCGTCCATGTCGGCGACGAGCCCATGCTTGACGGGGTTATGGTGGATATAATCGACATGCGCGGCAAGATCGTCTGCGTCGGTTATCACATGCTCCCAATAGCGCCGCTGCCATATCCCGCGCTCGCCGCGCCGCCGACCGGATGCCAAATCCGCCGTTCGCGGGAGGCGGCGCGAAAAATCGCTCTTGATCCGCCGCCATCGGCCGGGGAAGTCGCTGTCCCCATCCGGCAACGTCCAGATGCAATGGAGGTGGTTCGGCAGGACACAGATGGCGACGGTTTCGAAGGGCTGGCGCCTTGCCGCATCGCGATAGGCGGCGCGCAGGTTGTCGATATGCTCGACCAAGAAGCAGGAATCGCGGCGGAGCAGGTTGACGGTGAAGAAGTAGGTTCCTCCCGGAACGAACCATCGGCGGTAGCGCGGCATGGGTTGAGTGTAGCCTCGGTTGTGCATTTCGCCAGGGCTCAATGCACCCTACATCTGTGGATATCCGCCGCGCCCCGCTTGCCAGCGCGACTCCGCTCCCCTTATACCCGCCCCCATGGCCGACGATCTTTTCGGTGCCGCGGGGGGCACCAGCAGCGACAGTGGCGGGTATGACGCCAGCTCGATCGAGGTGCTCGAGGGGCTGGAGCCGGTGCGGCGGCGGCCGGGCATGTATATCGGCGGGACCGACGAGCGCGCGCTGCACCATTTGGCGGCCGAGGTGCTCGACAATGCGATGGACGAGGCGGTGGCGGGGCATGCCAGCCGGATCGAGGTCGAGTTAGGCGAAGACAATCGTCTGACCATCACCGACAATGGCCGCGGTATTCCGGTCGATCCGCACCCCAAATATCCGGATCAGTCCGCGCTGGAGGTGATCCTCACCACGCTGCATTCGGGCGGCAAATTCTCGGACAAGGCCTATGCCACCTCGGGCGGCCTGCACGGTGTGGGCGTGTCGGTGGTTAATGCGCTGTCTTCGGAAACCGTGGTAGAAGTCGCGCGTAACAAGACGTTATACCGACAGACTTTCTCGCGGGGCGCGCCGCAGACGGGGCTGGAAAATCTCGGGGGCACGCCCAACCGGCGCGGCACCGCGATCAGCTTCGTGCCCGATGTCGAAATTTTCGGCAAGGGCGCGGCGTTTAAGCCCAAGCGGCTGTTCACGCTCGCCCGGTCCAAGGCCTATCTCTACGCCGGGGTCGAGATCCGCTGGAAATGCGCGCCGTCGCTCGCTTCCGAAGACGTGCCCGAGGAGGCGGTATTTCAGTTTCCCGGGGGACTGTCCGATCATCTTGCCGAGCAATTACAGGGGCGTGAGTGCGCCACCTCGGACTTTTTCTCGGGCAAGCAGGATTTTCCCGATGGCCAGGGCCGCGTCGAATGGGCGATCGCCTGGCCGCTCTGGTCCGAAGGCTCGGTCGACTGGTATTGCAACACCATCCCGACCCATGCCGGCGGCACGCACGAGCAGGGGCTGCGCGCCGCGCTGACCAAGGGCCTGCGCGCCTTTGCCGATCTGGCGCAGAACAAAAAGGCGGCGCAGCTGACCGCCGACGACGTGATGGGCGGATGCGAGCTGATGCTGTCCGTCTTCATCCGCGAGCCGCAGTTCCAGTCGCAGACCAAGGACCGGCTGACCTCGCCCGAAGCTGCACGCCTGGTCGAAAACGCGGTGCGCGACCATTTCGACCATTTCCTGGCCGACCATATGGAGCGCGGGCGCGCGCTGCTCGGCTTCATCCAGGAAAAGATGGAGGAGCGGCTCAAGCGCAAGGCGGAGCGCGAGGTGAAGCGCAAGACCGCCACGTCGGCTCGCAAGCTGCGGCTGCCGGGCAAGCTCACCGATTGCTCGGAGGCCGGGCCGGACGGCACCGAATTGTTCATCGTCGAGGGCGACAGCGCGGGCGGATCGGCCAAGCAGGCGCGCGACCGCAAGACCCAGGCGATCCTGCCGATCCGCGGCAAGATTTTGAACGTCGCCTCGGCCACGGTGGCGAAGATCATCGCCAATCAGGAGATCGCCGATCTGATCCAGGCGCTGGGCTGCGGCACGCGCAAGGACTGCGATGCCGACAATCTGCGCTACGAACGCGTGGTCATCATGACCGACGCGGACGTGGACGGGGCGCATATCGCCACATTGCTGATGACGTTTTTCTTCCAGGAAATGCCGGATATCGTGAAGAACGGGCATCTGTTCCTCGCGCGGCCCCCGCTCTATCGGCTGACCAGTGGCTCCACGAGCGTTTATGCCGCCAACGACGCGCATCGCAAGGAGATCGAGGCGGGCGTTTTCAAGGGCAAGAAGGTCGAGGTCGGCCGGTTCAAGGGGCTCGGCGAGATGAACCCGTCGCAGCTGCGCGAGACGACGATGGACCCCAAGAGCCGCTCGATGATCCGCATCACGCTCCCCACCGAATATGAGCAGCGCGCGGGCGTGACGCAGCTGGTCGACCGGCTGATGGGCAAGCGCCCCGAGGAGCGCTTCGCCTTCATCCAGGAAAATGCCGCCAGTCTGGAAGAGGATGCGATCGATGCGTGATGCCGCCGTGAAATTTATCTACGTCTTCGCTCTGCTGACGATCGGATTTGCCATGCCGGCCCAGGCTCAGGACGTGCAGCCCAGCCCCGCCTTTACCCAACGCGCGGGCGAGTTGGCCGCGATCGTCAACGGCTCCGGCGACATGGAGGATTTCTTCGCGCCGAGCTTCCTGGCGCAGGTGCCGCGCGCGCAGATGGCGGCGCTCAGCGCGCAGATCGTGGCGCAGCAGGGGCAGGCCGGCGAAGCGAGCGCGTATCGGATGAGCACGCCTTATCAGGGCCAGTTCGATCTCAAATTCGACAAAGCGATCGGCGAGGTGCGCATGACGGTGAACGCCGATGCGCCCAACCAGGTCATCGGCCTGCTTATCACCGGTTTTCGCACCGACAATGACAGCATCGCGGCGGTGAAGGCGGCGTTCGCGGCGCTGCCCGGCCGCAAGGGCTTCACCATCGCGCATCTGACCGACCAGGGGCCGGTGACGGTGGCCGATTACAACGGGTCTCAGCTGCTCGGCCTCGGCTCCAGCTTCAAACTCTATATCCTAGCCGAACTGGCCGACGAGATCGTGGCGGGCGAGCGGCAATGGTCCGATGTCGTCACGCTCGATCGCAAAAGCTTTCCGAGCGGCGTCATGCAGAGCTGGCCGCCCGGATCGCCGGTGACGCTGGCCACGCTGGCCACGCAGATGATATCGATCAGCGACAACAGCGCGGCGGACATGCTGCTGCACGTGCTGGGCCGCGAGCGGGTCGAGGCCCGGCTCGCCAAGATCGGGCATAGCGATCCGGCGGCGATCCTGCCGTTCCTGAGCACGGTCGAGGCGTTCGCGCTCAAGATGGACGGCAATGCCGATCTGCGCGCGCGCTTCATGGCGGCGAGTGAGGCGCAGCAGCGCGACCTATTGGCGCAGAACCAGGGCAAGCTCACGCTGGGCAATATCGACATCACCCAGTTGGCCGGCGCGCCGCGCTTCGTCGAGCAGATCGAATGGCCCGCCGCGCCGCATGACGTGGTGGCGCTGCTCGATCATCTGCGCGTGGTGGACGCGCCGCTCGCGCGGCAGATCATGGCGGTGAACCCCGGCCTCGGCGCCGCCGACTCGGGCCGCTGGGACTATCTCGGCTTCAAGGGCGGATCGGAGCCCGGCGTAATGCACTTCGCCTGGCTCGCCTGCACCGCCAATGAGGATTGCTATGCGGTGGTCGGCGGCTGGACCGATCCGGACAAGGATATCGACAAGCAAAAATTCACCATGCTGATGAGCCGCCTGCTGGCGCTGGCGCATCCGGAGGCGGAATAGCCCTGCTTAGCCGGTCAGCGCGGCGACCAGCGCCTTGACCTTGGCCTGGCGCCATTGCGGCAGCGGGGCGAGCAGCCAGTAGCGGCGACGCGCGGGCTCGGCTTCGGTCCAGTCCATGCCCGCCGCCTCTGCCAGCAGGCGCGGCACGCGGGCGCGGCCGAGGCCCTTTTTCGCGGCTTCGAGCGCAAGTCCCGCATCGGCGACGGACAGCCGGATGTCGCCGCCATGGCCGCCTTCCCAGCAGATGCGCTCGCCAGCGCCGACCCACACCGCCTCGGCCTTGCCCAGCGCCACGCCTTCGGCTTCGTCGGGCTCGGCGGCGTAGCGCAGGGCGAGATCGACATTGGCCTCGGTGAAATCGAGCGGCTCGTCGGCGGCGATCAGCTGGAAGCGGAAATCGCCATCGGTTGCGGCATAGGCGGCGAGGCGTGGGAGCAACCAATAGCGGCTGATGTCGCGCGGCGCGGCGATGGTGAGCCGCTTGGAGCTCTGCCCCTGCCGCATCGCGCGCACGCTGTCCTCGAACTGCAGGAAACCCGCCCGCAGCGCATCGAGCCCGCGCGCGCCCTCCGGCGTCAGCTCGAGACCCTTGGGCGTGCGGCGGAACAAAACGACGCCGAGCGTGTCCTCCAGCGCGCGGATCTGCTGGCCGACGGCGGCGGGCGTCACCGCCAGCTCGTCGGCGGCGCGGGTAAAGCTGAGGTGACGCGCGGCGGCATCGAGCACGCGCAGGCCGTTGAGCGGGAGCAGGGTGCGTTTCATGGGTTTGCCCTACACCCTCCACACACCCCGTCATTCCAGCGAAAGCTGGAATCCAGGGTCCCACAGGGCGACGGCTGCTCTGCAACCGCCCTGGATCCCGGCTTTCGCCGGGATGACGAATTGGGGTGGCGGGTAGCGCTCACCGTGCCCTCGCCGGGGCTTCCAGCGGGAACATCGGGACCAACGCCAAGATCGGGTCCGGTCCCTCGCCCGCCATCATATAATGGCCGCGCATCGATCCGTCGGGCGTGGGCAGCGGGCAGCCGCTGACATAGTCATGCGCGCCGCCGGGCTGGATGATCGGCTGTTCGCCGACCACGCCCGCGCCCTCGACCGGCGTGACGAGGCCCATGCCGTCGGTAATCTCCCAATGGCGCGTGAGCAGCTGCACCGGCCCGGCGCGGTGGTTTTCGATGCGGATATGATAGGCCCAGAACCAGCGATTATGCTCGGGGCTGGACTGTTCCTCGAGATAGCTGACCGAAACGCGCACGGTGATGCCGTCGCTGGTCTCCTGATAGGGAAACATCCGCTCGATCACAGCCCGGCGGCCCCCAGCGCGCGATCGAGATCGTCGATCACATCGGCGACATCCTCCAGCCCGACATTGAGCCGCAGCATGTCCTCGCCGATGCCCACCTCGTCGCGCGCCTCGGCGCTCATGCTGGCATGGGTGGTGCTGGCGGGGTGACACATCAGGCTGCGTGAATCGCCGATGTTGTTGCTGATGTCGACCAGCTCCAGCGCGTCGAGCAGCGCATGCGCGCGTTCGCGCCCGCCGCCGACATGCAGCGACAGGATCGGCCCCGCCAGCTCCATCTGGCGCATCGCCAGATCGTGAAAGGGATCGGACGCGAGGCCGGGATAATTGACGCGCTCGACCCGCGCTTCGAGGAATTGTGCAACCTTCAGCGCGTTCTCGCTCTGCCTGCGGATACGCAGGTCGAGCGTTTCGAGACCCTTCAGCACCACCCAGGCGTTGAACGGCGCGAGCGTCGGCCCGGTGTTGCGGATGAATTTGAGGAGCGTGTCCTCGATAAATTCCTCGCTGCCGCAGACCGCGCCCGCCATCACGCGGCCCTGCCCGTCCATCATCTTGGTCGCGCTGTAAGCGACCACGTCCGCGCCGAGTTCCAGCGGGCGCTGCAGCACCGGCGTGGCGAACGCGTTGTCGACCACGCTGGTAATGCCGTGCGCCCGGGCGAGCCCGCAAATCGCTTTCAGATCGAGCACTTCCATCGTCGGATTGGCCGGAGTTTCGAAGAAAAACACCTTGGTCTCGGGCCGGATCGCCGCTTCCCAATTTTTGAGATCGCGGCCGTCGACCACCGTCGTGGCGATCCCGAATTTGGGCAGCAGCGTATCGGTGAGCCAGCGGCAGCTGCCGAACAGCGCGCGGCTCGCCACCACATGATCGCCCGCCTCGAGCTGGCACAGCAGGCTCGCGGTCATCGCCGCCATGCCGGTGGCCATCGACCGGCAGGCCTCGGCCCCGTCCAGCAGCGCGATGCGCCGTTCCAGCATTTCGACCGTGGGGTTCTGCAGGCGTGAATAGGTCATGCCCTGCTGCTCGCCCGCGAAGCGCGCGGCGGCGTCTCCGGCGCAATCATAGCTGTAGCCGGAGGTGAGGAACAACGCCTCGGACGTCTCGCCCCATTCGCTGCGCGCCGTGCCGCCGCGAATGGCGCGCGTGGCGGGCCGCCAGTTTTGGGTGATCTCCGGGTCTTGTCCGCTATGTCTCTTCATGGCGCATGCTTTGCGTATTCACAGGCTCCGCGTCAATGCGGGCGCTTGCCGTTGCCGCGCCGATTTTCTATCGCGCGGGCTTAGGGAGTATGCAGGCATGACCGATCGTTCAGACCATGGGTCACGGCATTGGACGGCGCGATTGAGCGCGCAGGGTTGGGCCACGTTGGCTGGGATCGCCGCGATCGTCTTCTTCTGCATCAATATCCAGCATCCCCATGCGCTGTTTTTCGACGAAACCTATTATGTGCCCGCCGCGCGCAACCTGATCGATCTCAGCACGCCGCTGAACCAGGAACATCCGCCTTTCGCCAAATGCCTGATCGCGCTCGGCATCACGATCTTCGGCGACGATGCCTGGGGCTGGCGCCTGCCGAGCGCCCTGTTCGGCGGGATCGCGCTGTTCGGCGCGCTGATGTTCGTATGGGAGCTGTACCGCAGCGCGCGCATCGCCGTGCTGACCGGCATCTTTTTGATCGCCGGGCACCTGCTGTTCATCCAGTCGCGGATCGCCATGCTCGACATTTTCATGGCGGCGTTCCTGATGCTGGCCTTGTGGCAGATCGCCGCCGCGGTGCGGGCCACCAGCGGCGCGCGGAAGCGGCTGGCATGGGCCGGCGCGATGCTCGGTCTGTCGATCGCCTGCAAATGGACCGCAGCGCCCTATGGCCTGGCGATCGGTGTCGGTTTCCTGCTGTGGCGGGGGGGCGGGCTGGGCCGGCGTGCCTGGAACCTCAAGACGCTGCTCATGGACCGGAGCGCCGGGCCGGTGCGCGGCGTCTCGCTGCTGGAAGCGGGGCTGCTTTTGGGCCTGCTGCCCGCGATCGTCTATCTCGCCACCTTCATTCCGATGTTCTTCTTCGCCGACAAAGCGGTGCCGCCTGCCGATATTCTATCCTATCAATGGCAGATGGCAAAGCGACAGTCCGGAACCATGGCGCCGCACCCCTATTCCAGCGTCTGGTGGCAGTGGATCATCGACGAGCGGCCGATCTGGTATCTTTACGAACAGGCGGAGGGTGCGATCCGCGGCGTATTGCTGCTCGGCAATCCGATCGTCATGTGGGCGGGGCTGCCGGCGCTGATCCTGAGCGTGATGATGGGCGTGAAGCTGAAAAACTGGGCGCTGTTCGTGCCGACCGGCCTGTGGCTCGTTGGCGTGGAAATCTGGATCGTCCTGCCCAAGAAAGTGACCTTCTATCACCATTATCTCGTGCCCAGTTTCTTCCTGATCATCGCGCTGGCGGCGACGATCGACTATCTCTGGCTGCGCGACCGCAAATATGTCGCGCCCGCCATCCTGCTGTTCGCGGCGCTGGCGGTGTTCGTCGATTTCTACCCCATCCTATCGGCCATGCCGTTGAGCGGGTCGCAGGCGTTCAACCATTGGATGTGGCTGCCAAGCTGGCGGTGATGCGGAAGACGCATCGCTACGCGCGGTGTTCCCGACTACATTCCCAAAACGGCGTCATTCCGGGCTTGACCCGGGATCCAGGGCGGGATGGCACTGCTGCTGGGCCCTGGATCCCGGATCAAGTCCGGGATGACGTTCCGCGTCGGGGGAGCCGCCGTTTCAAATGCATGGGCTGCAAGCGCCAGAGCAGGCGTCTAGTACCGCCCCCACACGAACCGGCTCGACAGCGCGAAATTCCACACCGCGCCCACCAGAATCCCCGCCAGCGCGGACAGCGTGAAGCCGACATAGGATTCGTCGTAGAGAAACGCGGCTATCCCGACATTGGCGACCGCGCCGACGCTGCAGAACAGGCAGAAACTGATCCACCCGCGCAGCATGGGCACGAAACCGGCAAGGCGCTTGTCGCGATAGGTCAGCGCGTTGTTGAGGAAGAAGTTGAACGTCATCGCGCCGATCGTCGCGCAGGCCTGCGACAGGATGAACGCCGTGTCGCGGGCAACGACGGAGCCAGTCTTCAGCCCTCCGAACACGCTCGTTAGGATCGCGAAATGCACCGCGATGCCGACCACGCCGATCGTCGCGAACAGGGCGAAGCGCACCGGCAGGATACGGCCGAACAGGCGGTCGTACAACGCCAGCAGATATTCGAACGCCACCACCCGGTCGAGCTTGCTTTCGCCCTCCTCGCGCACCGAAAAAGTGTAAGGCAGTTCGGCGATCCTCATCGGCTCGCGTGCCACGGTGACGATATCGAGCAGGATCTTGAAGCCGATGCCGGACAGCTTGGGCGCGACGCGGCGAAAACGCTCGGAGCGAATCATGAAGAAACCGCTCATCGGATCGCTGAGCGTCAGGTTCAGCAATTTCGTGCCGATCCGCGTGGCGAATTGCGATTTCCTGAGCCGTGCCTCGTCCCAGTCGCCGGTGCCGCCGCCCTCGACGAAGCGCGAGCCGACCACGAGGTCCAGTTTTTCATCCTCGCGCAGCTTGGCCATCATCAGCGGCAACAGGTTTGCATCATGCTGCAGATCGGCGTCCATCACCGCGACCAGGGGTGCGCCGGTGGCCATTATCCCCTCGATACAGGCCGAGCTCAGCCCGCGCCGCCCGAGCCGTTCGATCACGCGGATGCGCCGGTCCGCGCGCGATCGGTCGCGCAGCATCTGCGCGGTGTGATCGGGGCTGTTGTCGTCGACGAACACCGCCTCCCAGACGATGCCCTCCAGCACGCGGCCCAGCGTGGCGATCACGCGGTCGACATTGGACGCTTCGTTGAACGTGGGCAGGACGACCGCCAGTTCGATCGCATGCTCGTGTCGGAT
The DNA here is from genome assembly GCF_965218915.1 of Novosphingopyxis sp. Lineage (GTDB taxonomy): Bacteria > Pseudomonadota > Alphaproteobacteria > Sphingomonadales > Sphingomonadaceae > Novosphingopyxis. The sequence goes on from NZ_OZ244708.1 coordinate 2,198,819, forward strand.
ATCCCCCGGAATCATGGGCGCCTCCCTGCCCTGCCCGCGCGCCTCAATCAAGCATCCGCTGGATGCGCGCGATCATTTGTTCACGCCCGGCCATGATATCGGAGCGCCGTTCGGCGAACAGGCTGCGCTCCAGGAAGAAACCGGTGAGCGCGAAGCCATCGATAATATCGCGCCAGTCGGGTCGCTCGTCGGCGATCAGGAAGCGCGGCAAGGGCAGCAGCCGCGTCTTGTAACCCTCGCCCGCGGCGCGCGACACTGCGCGCGCGCTGCGCGGGCTGACATAGGCCAGATCGTCGGCCGCCCCGGTCGCCGCGCAGCTCGAAAGGTCGAGCCCGAAGCCCAATTCGGCGAGCAGCAGCAGCTCGTAGCGCGCCATCGCCGTCGCCCAGCCGCGCGCCGAGGGTGCGTGGCAGATCGCATCGAGCAGCGCCGACAGCGCCAGGTAAAGCCGCGGATAGACGTTCTCCTCGGGCAAGGTCGCGGCGGTCAGCGTGGTCGCCCAGTCGAGCGCGGCGGCGGCGAGCGGCTCGCCGAGCCACGGCGCGCGGCTGGCCACCAGCTCCACGGTCAGCCCGGCGAGTTGCTCCGGCGTGCGCGCGCGGAACTCCGCCTGCACCAGGTTCGACGGTATCAGGATCGGCCGCACCCGCCGCGACCGCCCGCCGCGCACATAGCCCGCGATCAGCCCGCCCTCCGGCGTGAACAGCCGCGCGATCGCGCCGTGCTCGCCATGATGGCGCACGGAGCAGACGATGGCCTGGGTCGAGAGATGGGGCATATTCTAGTCTGCCCCCCAAATCGATAGCCCTGAGCCTCTCGAGAGCCTCTTACGATATCAAGCCGCCCTCCGACAGGGTAATTACATCGGCCACAAAGTCGTCCCACTTGCTCGTCACCCCAGCGAAAGCTGGGGTCTCGGGCCCGAACGCAAGAACGCCCGAGATGCCAGCTTTCGCTGGCATGACGAACGAATGCTATTCAAAATATACGCTATCCAACGTTCGTCAAACTGAGACTGCAACGACGCAAGCTCGTTCGAGGAGCCGGATCTACGATTTCATTCGGCAGTGGTCAGTAGATCGCGCAGCGAATGCAAGGCAGGATCGGATAGCATCGGCGGTGACGTAAGGGAAGTCATCGAGGATATCCTGCTCGCTCGCTCCCCCAGCCAAAATATCGAGAATATCGCTCACCCGCGTTCTCGTGCCGTCGATCACCGGGCGGCCGCCGCAAATCTCCGGGATGGAAGACAAAAGGGGAAATCCGGCGATAGACATTCAAGCCAGCGGCCCCTCAAGATGCCATCCGTCAACGGACATAGACCAAATCATCCGCTCACTTACAAAGAGCGCCTCGCCTAGGCGGGCAAACCGCCCTCTGTCCCGACAAGTCTTTGGTCGCCACCCATTTGCAAGGAAATCTGCTGCCTGATTTCGTTTCGTTTCTCTCGGATCATTCCAGGAATCAAAAACGCATCGATGAGTATCCAGACAAAACCGATAACAATAAAATAGGACAGGATTTGAAGAACTGCGGTACCCGGGCGTCCAAGATAGAAGCGATGTGCGCTCACGAACCACAGAAAAAACCAGAGCAGGTATGCCGCACCTGTACTCGGCCCGTCATTCGTGACGCGTTGCTCGATCAAACTCAGTTCTGCCGTCGACAGGGCCATCTAAAATTCCCCCAACCAAGAAAACCACCATCGATGGTAGCGTCATTTTCCGTCAGCGCACATGAAAAAAGTCATAGACCGTCTGCGCCACGCTGTCGTTGACGCCGGGCGCACGTTTCAAGTTGTCGAGGCTGGCGCTCTTGACCGCCTTGGCGGTGCCGAAATGCATCAGCAGCGCGCGCTTGCGGGCCGGGCCGATGCCGGGCACCTCGTCGAGCGGGCTGGTGCCCATCGATTTTGCGCGTTTCTGGCGGTGCGCGCCGATGGCGAAACGGTGTGCCTCGTCGCGCAGCCGCTGGAGGTAGAACATGGCGGCGCCGTTGGGCGGCAGCGTGAAATCGCGGCCGTCTGGCATGTGAAACACCTCGCGCCCGTCGCGCCCGTGATGCGGGCCCTTGGCCACGCCGACCAGCGCGACATCCTCGATGCCCAGTTCTTCCAGCGCCGCCATCGATGCGGAGACCTGTCCGCGCCCGCCGTCGATCAGCACCAGATCGGGCCAGTCGCCTTTTTCGCGGTCGGGGTCTTCCTTCTGCGCGCGGGCGAAGCGGCGTTCGAGCACCTCGCGCATCATCGCGAAATCGTCGCCCGGCGCGGTCTCGGGACGCTTGATGTTGAACTTGCGATAGGCGTTCTTGCGGAACCCCTCCGGCCCCGCGACCACCATCGCGCCGATCGCGTTGGTGCCCTGGATGTGGCTGTTGTCGTAGACCTCGATCCGGTCCGGCGGACCGTCCAGATCGAACAGCTCGGCGACCTCCGCGAGCAGCTTCGTCTGGCTCGCGCCCTCGGCCAGCTTGCGGTCGAGCGCCTCCACCGCGTTGCGGCAGGCCTGGTCCATCATCTTGCGCCGATCGCCGCGCTGCGGCACGGTGATCGACACCCTGATCCCGGCGCGTTCGGACAGCGCCTCGCAAAACAGTTCGGGCTCCGCCAGTTCGCGGTCGAGCAGCAACAGCTTCGACGGCGGCACTTCCTCGTAGAATTGCGCCAGAAAACTTGCCAGCACCTCTTCATCGGGCACATCCTTCACATGGGCTGGAAAGAAGCTGCGATGGCCCCAATTCTGGCCCGCGCGAATGAAAAAGGCCTGGATGCAGACCTGGCCACCCTTGCTCGCCAGCGCGAAGATGTCCGCGTCAGACAGGCCCTGCGCGCTGATCGCCTGGCTGCCTTGTATAAAGGTGAGCGCTTTCAGCCGGTCGCGGTAGAGCGCCGCCATCTCGAAATCGAGATTTTCCGCGGCCTGCTCCATCTGCTTGCCCAGTTTCTCCTGCACACCGGTCGATTTTCCGCCGAGGAAATCCTGCGCGTCGCCGACCAGTTCGGCATAATCCGCCTCGTCGATCCGGCCGACGCAGGGCGCCGAGCAGCGGTTGATCTGATAGAGCAGGCACGGCCGCGAGCGGTTGTTGAAGAAGCTGTCGGTGCAGCTTCTGAGCAAAAACATCTTTTGAAGCGCGTTGAGCGTGCGGCCGACCGAGCCCGCGCTGGCGAACGGTCCGTAATATTGACCCTTCGCCCGGCGCGCGCCGCGATGCTTCTGGATGCGCGGGAAGGCGTGGTCCTGGCGCAGCAAAATATAGGGGAAGCTTTTGTCGTCGCGCAGCAGGACATTATAAGGTGGCCGGTAGCGCTTGATCAGCTGCGCCTCGAGCAGCAGCGCCTCGGCCTCGCTCTCGGTGGTCACGATCGTCATGCCGCGGGTTTGCGAGACCATGCGCTGCAGCCGCGCGGGCAGCTGCGCCCATTGCGTGTAGTTCACCACCCGCGATTTCAGGCTGCGCGCCTTGCCGACATAGAGCACCTCGCCGCCGCTATCGTGCATGCGGTAGACGCCGGGGCGCTGCGGCAGCGTCTTCCACACGTTGCGGATCGCGGCCACGCCCGCCTCCAGGTCCGGCTGATCGGACCCGCGCACGGTATAGGCGGATTTTTCCTCATTGAACCGGCTCGGCGCATTGGGCTGATCCGGGCGCCCGGCTTTGTTTTCAGGTGGAGGCATGGGGGGAAGATAGGGGGTGCGCGGCGGCTAGGGAAGCGGGAGCGGGCGACGAAGTCTCTATAGCATCGTCATCCCGGGCTCGACCCGGGATCCAGGGCCCAGCCGCAGGGCCATCTCGCCCTGGATCCCGGATCAAGTCCGGGATGACGGGAAAATTGCGAAAGGGGCTCCGGCGAGCCTCAGTTCAGCGCCTTGATCGCGTTGTCGATCATCGGCTTGTCGGCCGCGGCGTTGTGCTGGTCGGCGATCAGTTCCTGCGCGGCCATGGCGGCGGCGGCGGCGGCGCGGGCACGCAGATCGCTGACCGCGCTGCGTTCGGCCGCGCCGATCTTGTCCTTCGCCATCTGTTCGCGCCGGGCGACAAGATTGCGCGAATCCTTCTGCGCCTTGGCGATCAGCTGCGCGGCCTCGGTCCGGGCCTGTTCCAGGATCGCGGCGGCATCGCCCGCGCTCGCCTGCTGCTGGCGTTTGGCCTCGGCGAGCAGCGCTTCGGCGTCCTTGCGGATCGCCTCCGCATCGTCGAGCGACCGCCTCGTCGCGGCGATGCGCGCGTCGAGCCCGGCGGTCAGCGTCTTGTGCGCCTTTAGCCAGACAATCGCGACAACGATGAAAATACTGACGCCGACATAGACCCAGCCCTCTGCGTTGAGACCGAGCAGATAGGGGCCATGATCGTCCGGCGCATGCACTTCCGCGCTCGTGCCGCCCACGGCCTGTTCCGCCACCACTGCATGGGTCATCAGCTTGCGCCCCCCGCCAGTGCGGCCTTGGCGGCGCCGCGCGCCTTGGCCTCGGGCGGGGCCTTGCCGGTGATGCGATCGACGATGGAGACCGCGCTTTCGGTGGCCACCGTCTCGATCTCCTGCATCGCCGCGGCGCGCGCTTCGGCGATCCGCCCCTCGGCGGCCTCGATCTCGACATCGCTGGCCCTGGTCGCTTCGGCGAGCCGCGCCTCGGTGGTGCGGCCGGCTTCGGTCTTGGCATCAGCCAGCGCCACGCGCGCATCGTCACGCGCCTTGGCGATACCGGCCTTGTAATCCGCTTCCAGCTGGTCGGCGGACTGTTTGGCCGCGGCGGCGGCGTCGATGTCGCCGTTCACCTTATCCTCGCGATGCTCCATGACCCGGCCCAGCTTCGGCAGCGTCAACCGCACGACCCCGAAATACAGGATCGCGAAGAATATCCCCAGCCAGAACAGCTGCGGGATCAGGACGGTGTCGAATTCGAACTGGGGCATGGGTTCGCTCAGTCAGCCTATTACGGTTCGGCCGGGCTCAGGAAAAGGCCAGCGCCAGCGCGACGACGGCGGCGATCAGGCCGAGCGCCTCGGTCACGGCGAAACCGAAGATCAGGCGTCCGCCCATCTTGGCATCGGCTTCCGGATTGCGGAGCGCGCTGTTCAGATACTGGCCGAAGATCGAGCCGACGCCGATGGCCGCCAGGCCCGCACCGATGGCCGCAAGTCCAGCGCCGATTACGCGTGCTGCTTCAGGATCCATGTCGTATTCCTTTCGTAAGATTTATTTGATCGATTAGTGAAGGTTGATCGCATCGTTGAGATAGATCGAGGCGAGAAGCGCGAAGACATAGGCCTGCACGACGGCGATCAGGATTTCGAGCGCGGTCAGCGCCACGTTCACCGCCAGCGGCAGGATGCCGAGCACATAAGGGAGCGCGCCGAAACTTCCGAGCGCCACCACAAAGGTGCCGAACACCTTTAGCAGGACATGGCCCGCGGTCATGTTCGCGAACAGACGAATGGCGAGCGTGAACGGACGCGAGAGGAAGCTCAGAAACTCGATCAGGCCCACAAACACGGCCAGCGGGAAGAAGGTGTTCTTCGGCCAGAACAGGCTGAGGAACTTGAAGCCGTGCTTCCAGAAACCGACGATGCAGACAATGATGAACACCAGAAACGCAAGGCCCAGCGTCACCGCGATATGGCTGGTCGGCGTAAACGCGCCGACCCAGGGGATCAGGCCCAGGATATTGCAGGCTAGCACGAACACGAACACCGCGAAGATCAGCGGCGCGAAGGCGCGGCCCTTGGGGCCGACATTCTCGTCCAGCATGCTCCGGATGAAATCATAGATATATTCGACCGCGGCCTGCCAGCGGCCGGGCACCAGTTGTGGCCGTGCGGTGCCGACGAACAGGAAGATCGCGATCGCGGCGAGCGCGATGAGCATCCACAGCGAGCTGTTGGTAAAGCTGAGATCATAGCCGTTCGCCTGAATCGGCTGCAGCACCTTGATCTCGAACTGTTCCATCGGATTGGCCACGGCGCTTACTTCCTGTTGCCGGTGTCGGGATCGGAATCGAACGAGGCACTGGTCTTCATCGCGCGGCGGGTGCCGGCGGCGAAACCCAGGATCAGCAACACGATCATCGCCCACGGCCCGGTGTCCAGCCATTTGTCGATGCCGAAGCCGATCAGGCCCGAAACGAGGACCGCGCCGATGAACTCGATGCCCACGGCCCAGCCGCGGCTTTCCGCGCGGCCTTCCTCATTCGTCATGGCATGGCGCTGCCGGTCCTGCGCATCCTTGATGCGCTGGTCCAGATCGTCCGCGCCGTCCTGCCTGCGATCGTCCGCCAAAATCCGTTCCCGAACCGATTCTTGTGCCACATAAACAAAGGACCGCCGGTGACCGGCGGGCCTCGTGCCGACAGTCCATCTGTCTGAGCGCGGTCCGTTTAGAAAAGGCGGCTGGTCAAGTCAACCGGGGTGAGGGTGAAGATGGGCATCCTTTTCCCGGCCTCGCCTATGGCGGGATGCTAGCCCGCTCGGATGTTCGACGTCATTGCGAGGAGCGCGGCGACGCGGCAATCCGGGGCGATGCAGCGCTGCCCTTTCGATGTCCGCGCCGCAACGGCCCTGGATTGCTTCGTTGACGCTCGCAATGACGAAGAAATATTATGGGCAGCGCGGATCGCGCGTCGGGGCGCCGCCATTGCGGGTGGCCCACTGGCCACCGGGGGTCTGGTATTTCTCGCCGGGCGAGCTTTGTTGGATCAGGCGGCAACCGGTGGTGAAGGCGAACTGTTCCACGGTCGACCCGGCATCGGCCGCGCTCTTGGTGTACGCCGCCTTGCGCTTGATGTTGAGATCCTCGACCAGCGCGCGGATCGCCGATGATGGCGCGACAACGAACCCGAGATAACCATCCGGCTTTTCACCAATCAAACCTTGCGTACGCGCCTGCTGGTAAGCAGGATCGCGCTGTGCCTGAACGGCCGTAGCAGTCAGCGAAATGGCCGCTGCCGTCGCCGCTATGAGTGCCATTCGCTTAAACATCAGAATATCTCCGCTTCTTTCTTGATCAGTTCCTGGGCATCGCTGTCCAGCCTGTAAACCACTTCCTGCTGAATGTTGATATTCAACTCGATCACGATCGGCTCGGTCGGCGCCTCGACCGACACACACCCCCCTAGGGATAAGGGGCAGGCCAGCGCCAGCACCGATCCGAACCGACCGCAATTCGTCCATTTCGTCATGGCATATTCTCGCTTTCGCTGGGCTGAACGCCGGTATTCGCTTCGCTGTCGCTATTCGTCGGACCACCCGGATCGGACTGATCCTGCAGCCGCTGCTGGATTTCATCGATATTGCGCTGCTGTTCGATCAGGCTGGGCAAATTCTGCTTAATGAGCAAGGTCGGATCGTAATAACTCCGCACCGAGCTGATCAGCTGCAGGAACGGCCCACGGATGTTCACGTTGAACTGAATCGGCAGCTGGGCGATCGCGCGGCTGATGAAATTGCGCTTGGCCCCTTTGCCCTGCTGCAAACCGGAAAATTTGACCTGCGTCACCATTTCACCGCCCAGATCCCCGTCGAGCGCAATCGTCAGCGCGCGGTAGCGGATCGACTTGAGCATGTCGAAGGCCAGATTGGCATAGGTGGAGAGGTCCTTGTAGGTCAGCTCGCCGACATAGGCGATCGTGCCGCCGCCATCGCGCGAGACCAGGCGCCCGCCCTCGATATGGCCGCCGGACTGGTCGAAGATCATCGGCAGGGTGCCGTCGAACACGCCGGTGGCCTGCAGATTTTCGAAGCCGAAGCGCTCCATGAATATGGCGATGTCCATGCCGGTGACCTCGAACGTCAGCGTCTTGGCGGCATCTCCGCCCAGATCGAGGATGGTGGGATCGAGATGGATCGTGCCGCCCGCGAACGGCCAGGTCGCGCCCTCCACCCGCACCCGCTGGCCGGGCAGCAACTGGTAAGACAATATGCCGTCCAGAACTTCGATGCCGGGATTGACGGAACCGAGCGCGATCTTTTGCCCCGGCGCGGTTTCAAGGCCGAGCAGATCGTCGAAGCGGATCCTGCCCGCCAGCGTCTGGACCGGGCCAAAGGGCGCGGCGAGATCGAGGCCCTTGGTGGTGAACGTGCCGGTGCTGGTCACCCGATCGCCGGTCCAGTCGATATGGCCATCGCCCGACACGCTGCCAGAGACATTGGCGACGACACCCAGCGCCAGCCGCGTCAAGGCATCAGGCTGCAATATGTCGTTGAAGGCAAGATCGCGCACCGTCAGATCGGCATGGCCCGATGCGTCCGCGAAATCATGGACCAGATCGACATCGGCGACCTTGGTGCCGGTCGCGGGTTCGGCCAGCACGCCGGTGGCGGTGATGCGGTTGCCCGCGAAGCGCAGCGCGACATCGCGGCCGGTCAGCGGCTCGAACCGGTCGACCAGCTCGGCATCGTCGACGCGCAAGCCCCCGGTGAGATCGAACACGCCCTGTTCGAGGCGCCATTCGCCCACCGCTTCACTCAGCAGCAAGGGCACGTTGCCGATGCGCCCCGAGCCACCCGCGAGCGTGCCGCTGAGCTCCGCGCTGCCGAAGCGCCCATTGAACTGATCGGCATCGAAAATGGTGCGACTCTCGGGCTTGCCGAGCCGCACCTCGAGCGCGTCGGCGGCAAAGCCCGCGAGCGTCACGTCGACAGCGGCCGAGGCGATGGTGATCGGCGTTTCGCCCAGCCGTCCTGCCAGATCGGGTGCCACCACGCTGGCATCGGCCCTGGCGCCGCCATTGCCGACCGTCAGCAGCGATCCGTTTTTCGGGCAGACCCGTAGCCGATCGCTCGCAAGCGTCAGGCTCGACAGGCGAAACGCCTCGAACCCGATGGTCTGGCAGGCATTCCACAGCGCCAGCCGCCCGGCATTGGAGTATAAGCCCTGCACCGGCAGATCGAGCCCGGTGACATAGCCGCCGAACAGCGGCCCGGTCATCGTGGCGCGCCCGCCCAGCGCAGTGCCGCCGGGGGCGGGCCGGAAGGCGAGTTCGGGCAGCGACAGCCGCGCATCGTCCGTGCCGTAATCGGCCAGCTGGAGCCGCCCCGCATAGCCATTGCCCGACGGCGTAAGGTCGAGCACGGCCTGCGGCAGGCCGCCGCCCGCCAGCCGGATCTGTCCGTCCAGCCGGGGATGCCATCCCCGCGCATCCTTCGAAACGCGCAAATCGTCGACCAGCACGGCCATCGCCCCCGATGCCGCGTCGGCACGAAGCCCCGAAAGCATGGCATATTGCTCGCCCGTCCCGCCGACCGCCGCCTGCAGCGAAGCCGACAGGTCGATCGAACGCACCGCCTGACGCCCGGCGCCGGCAAGTTTTTCCAGAACCGGCTTCAGCGGCGTCGAGCCGAGACCGCGTGCGGCTCCGTCAAGCGGATCGAGCAGACTCGCAGGCAGCCGCAGCCCGCCGAGCCGAGGCTCGCCGGTCAGCAACGCGCGCATGCCCTGATCCGTCTGCCGCAGTCGCAGATCGCCCTTCAGACTGGCGCTGCGTGCCGCAATGTCCGGGCCGCCGATCGTGCTGGCCGCGACATCGAGCCCGATCTGGTTGCGCTCGGCATTGCCGTAGAAATCGATCGATCCGCGCATATTGGCGGCGCTGTAACCGCTTGCGCCAAGTCGATAGGCGGTAAAATTGCTACTGCCGGTCCAGCTTTTGAGCGTGTCCGACAAGGTCAGATCGAGCTGCTGCTCCATCCCGGCGAGCGAGAAGCCATCACAGCCAAGCCCGCCATTGCGCAGCGGCCCCGTCAGATGTGGGCGCCCCTTCTGGATCGCCAAAGTTCCGAAAAAACTCGATTGCCGCGCGTTGCAGCCGCCGATCTGCAGATTGTCGGTGACCGCGGCGACCTGCCCCGCAAATCCGTCCGCCAGCTCGCCCTGCCCCACCAGCTTGATGCCGACATTGCCATAAGGCGTCGCCAGCCGCACCCGCGCGTCGGACAGGGTCGCGAAAATCTCGGGCAGCGCAAAGGGCGCCGTGCTGGTGGGATCGCGAAATTTGTCGATCTGGCCGAAGCTCAGCCCCTGATCCGTCAGCCGCCCGTAAAGCCGCACGCCATCGGCACGCACCCGCGCCACTTTTGCGCCGAGGCCGTTGGGCACCAGGTCGACCTCCACCCAATTGGCGGTGAGGTCCGGCTTCGTCGGATCGCCGATCACGACATCCTCGATGCGCTGCGTCTCGAAGCCGATCTTGGCGATCCGGTAGCTGGCGCGCACGTCGCGTTTGACCAGCTCGTCCTTGATGAACCCGTCGGCGATCTGGGTGCGTTGAATCCAGGCGAACAACAGCAGCACGACGAACAACAGAAGCGCGCCGTAGAAAATATGGCGACGCCGAAAACGCCGGCGCTTGGGAATGGGTTCGTCCGCGACTTCCACGGGCCCGGCTTTGCGGCAAAGCAAGCGGGGTTTCAATCATAATGGCTTGCGCTAATCCCTTGTGAAGGGGGGATACGAATCATGGGCGAAATCCACGAGCATCATGGCAAGGGTCATCGCGAACGATTGCGTGAACGCCTGCTCAGGCGCGGCGGCGAGGCGCTCGGCGATCACGAGCTGATCGAATATCTGCTCGCGCTGGCGATACCGCGCCGCGATACCAAGACGCTGGCGAAAGCGCTGATCATGGAATTTGGCGGCTTTTCCGCGCTGCTATCGGCCGATGCGGAGGCGATCGCCAAGCAGCCGGGCATGGGAGAGACCAGCACCGCGGCGATCAAGATCGTGCAGGCCGCCGCCTTGCGCCTGATCAGCGAGCCCGCGCGCACCCGCCCGATCCTGTCGAGCTGGCAGGCGCTGTCCGATTATCTGCACGCCGACATGGCGCACCGCGCGACCGAGCGCGTGCGCGTGCTCCATCTCGACGGCAAGAACCGCCTGATCCGCGATGAGCTCGCCAGCGAAGGTTCGATCGACGAAGCCGCGGTCTACACACGCGAGATCATCCGCCGCGCGCTCGATCTGGGCAGCACCGCGCTGATCCTGGTCCACAACCATCCCAGCGGCGACGCCACGCCGAGCCGCGCCGACATCGCCCTCACCCGCGACATTCTGGAGGCGGGCAAGCGGCTCAACATTCAGGTCCACGACCATCTGATCATCGGCAAGGACGGCCATACGAGCATGCGCGGCCAGGGGCTGATCTAGGGCATGCGCGCCGCTGCTAACCGCCCAGTTCGCCGAGCGCGAGCGCCAAAACGAGGCCGATCGCGACCGCAATTCCGGTCCAGTAATTATCCTCTTTGAACGCCTTGGGAAATACCGCTGTCGCCAGCGAGGCAACGACAGCCCCCGCTGCAAACCCCTGCATCGCGGCAAGCAAATGCTTTGATACGTGGCTCAGCGCCAAATTGCCGACGATGGCCGCCACTGACAACAGCAAGGCGGTCAGCGCCCACAGTCCCAGGACTTTGCCCTTGCCATGTCCGTCAGCGGCCATTTCCTTGGCTCCGCCAGCCGCTTCGGGCAGGTTCGATAGAAAAATGGCCCCGGCCAGCGCAGCGATTTGCATGAAACCGGCGCCGATCAAGGCAATTCCAAGCGCAATATTTTCAGGAATACCATCCAACGTAATCGCAGCAAGCAAACCGCCACCACTATCCTCGCCTATCTTCTTGTCGATCCACCAATCGCACAGGCTATATATACCCGCTCCCGCAGCTACGGAGAGGAAAACCACAGGCAATGTGCTGCGCTGGATCGCAGGCTGAATCAGCTCGGCCACAACGGAGACGATCAGGGCCCCGCCCGCGAGCGCAATGAGAAACCCCTCGAGATGTGCGTGCAAGGAACCGTAAATTCCCCAAGCAGCCCCGATCAGCAAGGCGGCAGAAACAACGACTACGGTAACGATAAGAGTTAGCATGGCCCCATGTGCCATCCTACTGAAGGCCTTACAATTGCTATTAGCGCGAAGCCGATTCCGCTCCGACGAAATGAACGAAGCGCCGCCTCGAGGGGACAAGGCGGCGCTCCATCTTCGGCCAGAGGGGTGGATAAGGCCGCTCGATTTCGGCCGGATCAACCGGCGAGCAGAACCTTCAGCTCGTCCTTCGAAACTCCGGCATTCTTGTCGGTATCGGCCTGTGCGAACGCCTTGCCGGTCCAGTCCGCTACCGCCGCTTCATCGGCGTCCGGTATTTCGGCATGATGCAGCGGGGCCAGCCATGCTGCGAATTCGTCCTTATTCAGTTCGCCACTGCTGTCGCCGTCATAGGACGGAAATTGCTGTTCGACGAACTGATCGACCGCGCCGGGATCGTTCGTGCCTGGATCTTCAGTCGTCGCCTCATCATCATCCATGGTGGAAGGAGGCGTGGCCGCTTCCGGATCATCGCTCTCGCTTTTATCGATGGGTTTGGACGGCGTAGTCTGCGCAGCGGTCGTCTGATCGGTGGTGGTTTCGTCGGTCAAGGTTTCATCCATAGTCGCATCGTCCGCCAAATCTTCCGGCGGCGTGGTCAGGTCGCCATCAGGGGCGGTTTCCTGGGTAGCCGGATCGGTTTGCGTGTCCGTTCCGGCCTCCTGCGCCAGCGCCGGCATACAAAGCGCCAGAGCACTGGCGGTGATGACAAGTTTCAACATGATCATTCTCCTTCAAAGGCGCTTTTTGCGCGCTTTGCGGCGGGGGAACCGCAGGCTACCGATCCAGTTCCTCGGCCTTTCCTGTTGGTCGCTCCGGATGTTCGCTTGAACTCCGACCCGTTTCAGATTTACGGCAAAATGGTCGCGGTGGCATTTATTTCCTATTCTCGGGAGCTTTCGCGAAATGGCTTTTGCCCGAACCGGATTCGGTGAGCCAGATTGCCGCCCCGCGCGCGCTCTGCTAGCGGCGCGGCCAAACTTCCGAAACTTGCCATAGAGGCTAATTCGCCATGGTCCCCCGTTACGCCCGCCCCGCCATGACCGCCATCTGGGAGCCGGAGGCGAAATTCCGCATCTGGTTCGAGATCGAGGCCCACGCCACCGACGCGCTGGCCGAGCTTGGCGTGGTGCCGAAGGAGGCCGCGCAGGCAATCTGGGACAAGGGCGCGTTCGAGGTGGAACGAATCGACGCGATCGAGGCCGAGGTAAAGCATGACGTGATCGCGTTCCTGACCAATGTGGCCGAACATGTCGGACCCGAGGCACGCTTCATGCATCAGGGCATGACCAGCTCGGACGTTCTCGACACCTGCCTGGCGGTGCAACTGGCGCGCGCCACCGACTTGCTCTTGGAAGACATGGATGCGCTGCTCGCCGCGCTGAAGCGCCGCGCGATGGAGCATAAGTTCACCCCCACCATCGGGCGCAGTCACGGCATTCATGCCGAGCCGCTGACCTTCGGCATGAAGCTGGCGCAGGCCTATGCCGAGTTCGACCGCGGTCGCAAACGACTGAAAGCGGCGCGCGCAGAGATCGCGACCTGCGCGATCTCGGGCGCGGTCGGCACATTCGCCAATATTGATCCGCGCGTGGAAGAGCATGTCGCCGAAAAGATGGGGCTGAGCGTCGAGCCGGTATCCACGCAGGTGATCCCGCGCGATCGCCATGCCATGTATTTCGCCACGCTCGCCGTCATCGCCAGCTCGGTCGAGCGGCTGGCGACCGAGGTGCGCCATCTGCAACGCACCGAGGTGCTGGAGGCGGAGGAATTTTTCTCGCTCGGCCAGAAGGGGTCGAGCGCGATGCCGCACAAGCGCAACCCGGTGCTGACCGAAAACCTCACCGGGCTGGCGCGCATGGTGCGCGGCTATGCGCTGCCCGCGATGGAGAATGTCGCGCTGTGGCATGAGCGCGATATCTCGCACAGCTCGGTCGAGCGTTATATCGGGCCGGACGCCACGATCACGCTCGATTTCGCGCTGGCGCGGCTGACCGGGGTCGTGGAAAAGCTGCTGGTCTATCCGGAGCGGATGCAGGCCAATCTCGACAAGATGGGTGGGCTGGTTCACTCGCAGCGCGTGCTGCTGGCGCTGACGCAGGCAGGGATCAGCCGCGAAGCTGCGTACCGGATCGTCCAGCGCAACGCGATGCAGGTGTGGGACTCGGGCGGCGAGAAGCGGCTGCTCGATCTGCTCAAGGCCGATCCGGATGTCACCGCGAAGCTGACCCACGCAGAGATCGAGGAGCGGTTCGATCTCGATTATCATTTCAAGCAGATCGACACGATTTTCGCGCGGGTGTTCGGCGAATAAGGATTAAGGAACGGCTGGATCAACGCGTTCCCCCGCGAAGGCCGGGGTCCATCGGGTGACGTTCGGTGCTGGACTCCGGCCTTTGCCGGAGAACGACATCACGCATATTACCTCCCGCATCACGTTGTCAGGTCGTGCTTCTTGATGCAGTGGCGCAGCTGATCGTAGCTGAGGCCGAGCGCCTTGGCCGTCTGCCGCTGATTGTAGCGATGCCTCGCCAGCGCATGTTCGACGATCGTGCGTTCATACGCCTCGGTCGCGGCTTTCAGATCGTCGATCGTCTCGAAATCGGTGCCGAGCGCCTCCTTGGCGGGTTCGGCCACGCTGTCGACCAAGTCCTTGCGCGCCCTGCCCTCCGCCGCGGCCTGTTCCGGGTTCGGCCGCCATGGCGAGACAAACGGATCGAAAATGATGTGATCAATCGCGCCGTCCTTCTCCGACCAGCGATAGATTGCGCGTTCGATCACATTACGGAGCTCGCGCACATTGCCGGGCCAAGGGTGACGCTCAAGGGCCTCGCTTGCGAGCCGACCAAATCCGGGCCAGCTCTCCCATCCTATTTCGGCGGCCATACGACGCCCGAAATAATCGGAAAGCACCGCGATATCGCCTTCGCGCGCGCGTAGCGGCGGCAGCGTCACCACCTCGAAGCTCAGTCGATCGAGCAGATCGGCACGAAAGCGATTCTGCTCGACCATCGCGGGCAGATGGGCATTGGTCGCCGCAACTATGCGCACGTCGACCTTGGCCGGCCGCGAGGCTCCGATCCGCGTCACCTCGCCATATTCCACCGCGCGCAGCAGACGTTCCTGCGCCGCCATCGACAGCGTGCCCAACTCGTCGAGAAACAAGGTGCCGCCATCGGCCTCTTCGAACCGGCCCGCGCGCGCGCGCGTCGCGCCGGTAAAGGCGCCCTGTTCATGGCCGAACAACTCGGCCTCGATCAGCGTTTCGGGCAGCGCGGCGCAGTTCATCGTGATCAGCGGTCCGCCCCAACGAGGGCTTAGGCGGTGAAGTCGCTCGGCGATCAACTCTTTGCCGGTACCGCGCTCGCCGATCACCAGCACCGGTCGGTTGAGTTCGGCAGCCTTCGAGGCACGCTCGACCGCATCGAGGAAGGCCCCAGACTGACCGATAAATTGATTGTCGCGCTCCATACCCAAACATTGGCATATTTCACCAACATGCCGCAACAAAAACCTAACATCGTGCTCGCGGCTTTCCCGAAAAGCCTCGGAAAAGCTGCGTTTTCGGCGATTGGCACAGTTTTCGCTAAGCAGATGGCAAATGGAAAACAAACTCATACCCGGAGCGTCCCATGCGCCATCGCAAGTCCCAGCAGCTCGCAGCCGGAGCCATGGCAATCATGCTGCTTCTCTCGGTTATCCTGCTGAACGCGCTCGACCCGTCGTTGATGGCGGCCGCCGGCCCGACCCAGGCTGGTGGGCCGACCGTCAGCTATCTGGCCTAAGCGCCCCGACGCGCGCCCCCGCCCGCAACAGTAACAATGGAGTGTCCTTCATGAGTATCTTCTCCCGCACCCGCGACATCGTCGCCGCCAACGTCACCGAAATCCTCGACCGGTCGGAGGATCCGGCCAAGATGATCCGCATGATCATCCTCGAAATGGAAGAGACGCTGGTCGAGGTTCGCGCCTCTGCCGCGCGCACGATCGCCGATCAGAAGGAACTGCGCCGTCATATCGACAAGCTCGACACGCTGCAGCGGGACTGGACCGAGAAGGCGCAGCTCGCGCTATCGAAAGACCGCGAGGACCTGGCCAAGGCCGCGCTCGTCGAAAAACGCAAGGCCAGCGACATGGCCGAACAGCTACGCGCCGAGACCAATGTGCTGGAGGATGCGCTGAAGGCGTCCGAGCAGGACATCCAGAATCTGCAGAACAAGCTGCAGGATGCCCGCGGTCGTCAGAACAACATCATGACCCGCTTGGAAAGCGCGGAGAATCAAGTTCGCCTGCGTTCCATGTATAATGGCGAAAAGGTCAAAGATGCCTTCTCACGCTTCGATATTCTCGAACGCCGCGTGGACGAAGCGCAGGGCCGCGCCGACGCACTCAGCCTGGGTGACAAACGCCCGCAGTCGCTGGGAGACGAGATCGCCGCGCTGGAAACCAGCGACCAGGTCGACGACGAACTGGCGGCAATGAAGCAAGCCATGAAGAAGGAGGGCTGAGCCGATGGAAGACGTTGCAGGAATTATGACCGGCTTTTTCGCAATTGCCGTGCTGTTTCTCGGGCTCCCGTGGCTAATCTTTCATTATGTCACGAAATGGAAAACCTCGGCCACGCTGACCAATGACGATGAGAAACTGCTCGGCGACATGTACGACATGGCCCGCCGCTTCGAGGAGCGCATCGAAACGATCGAACGCATCATCGCCGCCGACAATCCCGACTGGCGCCCCACCCGCCTCGAGCAGGACGAGCAGCGCCTGACCCTGGAAAATATTCGCTCGCTGGAAAGGAACCGCTGACATGGCCGGCACGCACACCAAATTCTATCTCGACAAGCAGAATGCCAAATGGAAAGGCGTCTGCGCGGGAATTACGGACTATACCGGCGTCGATGTGGTCTGGGTCCGCATTGCCGCGATAATCCTGACGCTCGCCGGCGGCTTCCCTTGGACACTGATCGCCTATATCGCCGCCGCCTGGGCCGCACCAAAAAAGCCGATCGATCTTTATGTCGATCAAAACGACAAAAAATTCTGGCAGGGCGTGCGCCAGTCGCCGACCCGCACCGCCCGCGAGGTTCGCTCGCGCTTCCGCGACGTCGACCGCCGCCTGGCCGACATGGAAGTCTATTACACGAGCAAGAACACGCGCCTCGCCGATGAAATCGAGAGCCTGCGCTGATTGCCGAAAATCCTAATCTGAAAAGTCACGGGAGCTACGAGAATGGAACTATTTAATAGCGCAGGTTATGTCACGATCGCCATAATCGCCATAATCGCCTCGATGGGCAGCTGGGTCTTCACCACTTGGCTCAAGGTAAAGAACGGCTATCCGCTTGAAAACGGCTGGGGTAAGGCTCTCTACCCGCGCAAAAACGAAGAAGTCGTCGAGCGGGTCAAGCTGATCAGCCAGGAAAATGCCCAGCTCAAGGCCGAACTCGGCGCGGTCAAGGACAGGCTCGCCAATGTCGAGCGCATCGTCACCGACGACAGCCACCGCCTGAGTCACGAAATCGAAAGCCTGCGCGGGCCGGCCAACTGACCGACACGCATCAGAAAAGGAAACCGACCCGATGTTCAACAATCCTTTCTCCATGGTCGTCGCGATCGTCCTGATCTGCGCCATCGCCGGCGTTCTGCGGGCGCGCTTCAAAGCCCAGCACGGCATTTACGAAGACGAAAAAGGCAAGGATATCCGGTTTCACGACCCGGAAGCCGATCGCCTGCGTAGTGAAGTCAAGCAGCTCAAGGATCGCATCGCCGTCCTGGAGCGCGTCATCACCGATGAACGCGGCCCCCGCGAACTGGACCGCGAGATCGAAAAACTGCGCGACCGCTGAGCGCGCGAGACCGACAGGAGACCGTCATGCCGACCGATCCGACCACTGTCCTGATGATCGCGGGTTTCGCCTTTGCCGCCCTGCTTACCGTCGCGCTGATCGGCTTACGCGGCTGGCGCGACTGGCTTCAGCTCAAGCATGCCGAGATCGGCGCCGGCGCCCTGCACGACCGACCCTTGCCCAGCGGCAGCGCGCGGATCGAAGTCGCGGATTTGAAAGAGCGCGTCCGCAAGCTGGAAGCGATCGCCAGCGGCATTGAGCTCTGAGGGTTTAATCCCGAACTTCAATTTCAGCATCTATCCGTTTCGAACAAGGGCCGTTTCGAACAAGAGATTTCATTCCGGCATGATTTCCGTCGAATATTTGTTCGTCATGCCAACGGAAGCTGGCATCTCGGGCGTCATGGCCATCAGGCCCGAGACCCCAGCTTTCGCTGGGGTGACGAAGAACAAGTCTGTTTGGCCTGATGGGACAGCCTCCCCAATCTCCGTTCGGGCTGAGTCCGTCGAAACCCTGTCCTCCTCCTTTCGCGGGGTCTGCCATAAAAGACAGTGCAGTCCTTCGACAAGCTCAGGACGAACGGATTTGAAATTTTCTTCTAGGACATATGCAGGGTATTGCGGCGCTTTCATATCCCCCTGCCCAGCTGCTAAGCGCCGATCATGACCGACCGCAGCCTTTCCGACATCGCCGAGGAATATGAATTCCTCGACCCCGACGACCGCTACCGCCTTCTCATCGAGCTCGGCCGCGCGCTCGAACCGATGCCCGATGCGCTGAAGACGGACGCAACGCTGGTGCGCGGCTGTTCGGCGGCGGTGTGGGTCTATCCGACCAGGCGCGACGACGGCCACCTGCATTTCCTGGCCGACAGCAACGCCGCGATCACCAAGGGTATCATCGCGCTTGTGCTGAAGACGGTGCAGGACGGCAGGCCGAAAGATGTTGCTGGAGCCGATATCGAGGACGCGCTGGTGCCGTTCGACCTCAAAAATCAGCTCAGCAGCAACCGCACGCAAGGCATCCCCAACATGATCGCCCTCATCAAGGAAACCGCAATGCGCTACGTTTGAGGGGGTGAGCCAATCAATCCAACCGTCATCCCGGCTGCCACTGCTTTCGTTCTTCGGCAGCTTTGAGCACTTCGAAAGCCGCCTGCCCCGCCTGAAACTCTTTGGCAGCCGCAATGTCGCCGGGCTTCATATCGGGATGAGTGCGCTTGGCGAGTTCCCGCCACGCCTTCTTCGCGACATCGAAATCCGCATCCGCCTCGAGGCCGAGCACATCAAGCGCGTGCATCTCGTCGCGGCTACGGCTGCCGTCGCCAGGACCGGCCCAAGCGTAATGCGCCGATTCCCGATAGCCGCCGGCATCACGCTTTTCGTCACGCGCGCGCCGCTCCGCCTCTTCCTCGCTGAGCCCGGCGAAATAATCCCAATTGCGATTATACTCTCCTGCATGGACGGGGCAGAAATACCAGCGCTCCGGACTGTTGGGCGATTTTGGCGCGGGGCAATCGCCCTTCTCCTCACAGCCTACCCGGTCGCACAGACGCACCGCCTCGGCCTCGCGGCCTTCATTATAACCCCGCCAGCGGGGGAAACCCCAGTCGTTCGAACGTCTTGCTTTTGCCATCTCGTTCCAAGTTAGGCGCGCGCGCTGTGAAATTCCATGCGCGATCTCGGTCGCGAACCGTAAAGCGCACCGATCGAATAATGTCAGGGGGCCTGTAAGCCGGGTTTTGTCCGCCGCTCTCGCGAGCGGCTGGGCAATCATTCCTCTAGGCGGCGGATTGCTCCGCCGCTCGAGCGACCAACCCGGGCGGCCTTCCGGAAAAAGCGGGCTTTGAGGCCCTGTGCCACCCCTATTCGGTCTTGCTCCCGGTGGGGTTTGCCGTGCCGCGGCCGTTGCCGGCGCGCGCGGTGCGCTCTTGCCGCACCCTTTCACTGTCACGGCCCCGAAGGGTGCGCGACCTGCTTTCTGTTGCACTGTCCCTTGATCCTTCGACAAGCTCAGGACCCGCCGGACGTTATCCGGCACCGTTATCCGTGGAGCCCGGACTTTCCTCGCGCCGAACCATCCCGAAGGACGATGCGGCCCGCGATTGCCCGGCCCCCTGACGCGTTACCCGATAACCTCTTCGGGCCCGCGTTCCAAGAGCAAAGCCAGCAGCATCGCGCGCAGCTGCCCGTCTGGCATACCGGTAATACGCTCCGGACGGAAGCGCCGCTCGAACGCGCGGATCGCGGCGGGAGCGTCGGTCACATCATAACCGTAGCGATTGAGGGCAAGAAAAAAACTCGCGTCGGTCCAGCTCGGATCGATATGCGCCCGTTCAGGCCGCGGCATGGCTAGCCCCAGCTTCGCCAGTCGCTCCCAGTCGAACAATTCGCCCGGATCCTCCTTGCGCGCGGGTGCGATATCGCTGTGACCGACCACATGGCAGGCATCGATATGGTAGAGCTGGACAAGCTCCGAAACAAGCGGAACCAGCGCTTCCATCTGCGCTTCGGGAAATGGACGATAGCCCCATTCATGACCGGGATTGACCAGCTCAATGCCGATACTCGCGCTGTTGACGTCGGTGATCTGGCACCAATAGCTCTTGCCGGCGTGCCAGGCGCGGTCTTCCTCGCGTACCATCTGGATGATCTCGCCCGCTTCGGTAATGCAATAATGCGCCGAGACGCCGCCGTCCGCGCTTGTCATCCGCTCGATCGCGAGGTCCGCATCCTTCATCCCGGTATAGTGCAGCACCAACATGCTGATCGGCAACGCGCGTTCATTGAAATTGGGCGATGGCTTCCAAAGCATGGCCATCGCCATATAACGCTTCGGCGAATTTGCCTAGCAACGCCAGCCAGTCAGGGTTCAGGCGGCCGAACGCTCCGATCGCATGGTGGCGCATTCATAGAGACCGCGATAGTCGCGGCTGGCGCGAAAACGGTCGGTTTGACCGATCACCGTTTCAGCCGCGCCGAGCATCAGCAGGCCGTCGCCGCGCATGCTGCGCGCCAGCTGGTCGAACACCGCCGGACGGTGCTCCTGCTGTAAATACATGATCATGTTGCGGCACAGGACGATGTCGAAATCGCTCGCCATGCGCAGCGGCTCCAGCAGGTTCTGCTGACGGAATATCACCATCGACCGCAAATTGTCCCTGGCCACCCAGTCATCGCCGTCGCGGGCGAAATAGCGCAGCATGAGAGCGATCGGCATGCCGCGTTGAATCTCGAATTGCGAATAGCGGCCTTCGCGGGCGCGCTCGACCACGCTGTGGGAAATGTCGCTGCCGACGATTTCGATCGTCCAGCCCTGCCAGTTGGCGCGGTCGTCCGACAGGGTCATGGCGAGCGAATAGGCTTCCTGCCCGGTCGAGCAGGCCGCCGACCAGATGCGCAGGCGGCGCGTGGCCGACCGCGCCTCGCGCAAAGCCGTCAGTGCCGGACCGGTGAGCAGGGCAAAGGACGCCTGATCGCGAAAGAAGCTGGTTTCGTTGTTGAGCATCGCTTCGATCGTCTGGCGCTCGAGCACACGGTTCGATCCGGCCGAGAGCGCCCAGACGAGCGCCGGAAGATCGGCTAGGGCGTGCGCGCGCATGACCGGCTTCAGCACGGTTTCCACCCGCCAGTACCGGGTCGGTGACAATTCCTGGCCGCTGTGACGCTCGAGCAGGTCGGCGAGATAGCGGAAGGTGCGTTCTGGCGGAGCGTCGTTCATACCGCCAAGCTCCTCTCGCGCAGATAAGGTCCCATGTCGCCGGGCCGCATGATGGCGTCCGCCAAGCCCGCCTTGGCGATCCCGCCAGGCATGCCCCACACCACCGAGCTGTCGTGGTCCTGGACGATCATCGTGCCGCCAAAAGCGCGCATGTCGCGCGCTCCGGCGAGCCCATCGACGCCCATGCCGCTCAGCACCACGCCGACGGCGGCACGCCCGAACGCCTGAGCGACCGCGCTGATCATCGGGTCCACCGCAGGGACATAACGCGCGGCGAACTCGCCTTCGATTCGGGTGACGCGTGTGCCGCTCCCGCTACGCGTGCAGCCGATATGGCCTTCGCCGCGCGCGATATAGATATGGTTTTGCTGCATGAACATTCCTGGCTGGCCAATTTCAACCGTACGCGTGACGCGCCCGGCGAGCTGCCCGGCGAAATAGGGGATGAAATTGGATGGCAAATGCTGGGTGATGAGAATCGGGCAATCGATTTCACCGGGCAGCGCGGCCAGAAATTGCTGGATCGCCAAGATGCCGCCGGTCGATGCGCCGATGGCGATGCAGGCGGGGCGCATGGCCTGCCCGCCATGCACTGGCGGCGCGGGGCGCGGCGTGGCCGATTCGGGCCGTTTGGCGCGCTGGTTGGCGATCACGCCGATTTTCTCCACCAGCGATTCGGCGAAATTGCTGCTGTGACCTGCCCCGCCCGGTTTGACCAAGGTGTCGCAAGCGCCCAGCGAAAGCGCTTCAAAATTGCGCGGGCCATTCTGGGCAACCAGCGAGGAAATGACGATCACCGCCGCGCCATCCGCGCGATCGATAATCTCGGGCAGCGCATCCAGACCGCTGCGGCCCGGCATTTCGATATCGAGCAACACGATGTCGATCGTCTGCCGGTCCAGGAAGCGCAGCGCTTCGTCGACCGACGCGCAGGTGCCCGCTACCTCGAAATTGGGCTGGCGCTCGAGGATGCGTTGAAACACAGAGCGCACCACCAGGCTGTCGTCGACCACCAGTAGCCGTACCGCGGACGCCGATGCCGCGGGTAAGAAAGCCGCGCTGGCCATCGGCGTCAGGCGACTCCGACCATCTGCAGCTTGCTATGCAGCATCTCGCGGTCGAACGGCTTCATAACGAATTCGTCCGCGCCTGCGGCGATGGCCGCCTCGATCTGCGGAATGCCGTTTTCGGTGGTGCAGAAAATGACCTTGGCTTTCTTCCCCTCTGACCTCAGCGCGCGCAGGAAATCCATGCCGCCCATGACCGGCATGTTCCAGTCTAGCAGGACCACATCCGGCTCGGTAGCGCGGCACTGCTCGATCGCGTCGGAACCGTCGACCGCTTCCGCGACCTGAAAGTCCAGCGATTCGAGAATGTGGCGGGCGACCTTGCGGATCACTTTGCTGTCATCGACGACGAGGCAGGATTTCATGACGCGAACACTCCAACGAAACGGATGCCCTGGCCTAACCCGAAGGAGTTAGCGTGGCGTTAAATCATGCAGCGAGCCGGCCCGGCGCATTGATGAAATGTTCGAGCGAGACGATCAGCAGTGCGCGTTCGTCCATGGTGGCGACACCGGTCGCGACGTCGCTCCAGCCTAGGGCGATGCCTCCTGCATCCATGATCCGATCCGGTTCGATGGTCAGAACGTCTTCCACCCGCTCGGCCACGAAACCGTAGATATGCCCGCCGATCGCGGTGACGATGGCGATCGCGCCAGGTTGAATATCGGTGCGCTCACCGCTCACCGTCCAGGCTCCATCGATCATGGTGACGACACGGCTGCGCAAGGCGAACAGACCTGCGATCCGCTTGGCCGCTGCCGGAACCGGCACGATCTCTCCCACCGAAACCACCGATTCGACTTCGCGCGTGGGGATGGCGACGTCGGTGCCCGCAATGCGCGCCACGAGATAAAGATTGTTCATGCCGCCTGCTCCCTGCCGGATGCTGCGCCGGGCATGGCATTCGCGCCCGCAATTCGCTTCGCTTCTAGCGCGGCCAGGATCGCGCGCCGGTCGTATCGGTAAAGTGTATCTTCGCCGTGATGTCCGGGTGCATCATGCAGATAGATAGCGCGTGCGGGATCGTCGCTCTCTGCGGCGCCCTTGGACGTCAGGAGCTGCGCCACGGCGGTGGCCCGATCGTTGGGATCATTGCTGACGCGATATCCCGCCGCCTCGAGCAAAGGCTGCAAGACATTGGTCATCCAGCCGCTTTCGTCGCGCTCGAGGAAACATAATGGTGCGTCGTCGTAGCCGAACGAACCGACCAGCGCCGCGCCCTGGGCCAGAGCGGCATGAGCGTCAATCAACTCGATCTGCTCGCCATCATGCTCGATCACGCCCTCGATCATATCGTCACCGACCGCCGGAAGAATTTTCCTAAGGTCGATGATGTCGAGCATGTCCTCGACCGCAAGATAGACGTCCTGGCGCCCGTCGGTGAGGCGCAGCAACTTGGTGGTTGCGCCAGTGGCTTCGCCGCGGTGTCCGAGTACAACGCCGTTGCGGCCCTTGTAGGCAAGCCGCACCGCGCCGCCGCAATCGCGAACCGCTGAGGACGGGACTTCCTCCATCCGGTCGAGCACCGACAGCCGGATCGCCTTGCGCACGCCGGTCAGGCATTGGAACAGGAGCGCGCGGGCCACAGATTTGGACATCCCATGAGCCGCAGATTGGCTGGCCTCCTCGAACCGGTCCGGAGCCTTTGCCGCTTCGGCTATTCCCGCGGCGTCGAGCAGCATGATCGGTCGGCCGCTGTCGGGCAGCGACAGTCCGGCATAGAGTCCGCTAGCCATCAGCAGCGGCGGGGCGGGCTTGACCACTAGTTCCTCGTGGTCGACGACTGCCGCCACGCCCAGCGCATAGCGCCGCCCGGCGGCGGGCCGCACGACGATTACCGTCTGCGGCTCCTCATCATCGAGCCCGAGCACGCGGGCAAGCCGGACATAGGCCATGCGTGCGCCGCGGATCGCGGCGATCTCTGCGCCCCCAGTCGCGTCGATACGCAACTGTCCGCTGCGCAAGCTCAAGATTTCGACCACCGCGCTGCGCGGGACCGCGAACAGCATATTGCCGGTACGGATGGTGAGACCGGCCATGATGCTGAGCGTCAGTGGGAGGCGCAGCAGCACCGCGAGTCCCTGCCCGGGATCGTTGCGCAGTTCGATGCTGCCGCCCATCTGTTCGATGCTGTGATAGACGATATCCATGCCCACGCCGCGTCCCGAAAGATCGGTAACCTCCGGCGCAGTGGAAAGGCCTGGTGCGAAGATCAGGTCGAGCTTCTCGCGGCGGCTCATCCGCGCCAGATTCTCAGCGGTGGTAACCCCCTTTGCAACCGCCTTGGCGACCAGCCGCTGGAGATCGATGCCGCGCCCGTCATCGACCACCTCGATCACGATCTGGTTGCCCGCCTGCTGAGCCGACAGCCGGATTACGGCGCGCGGGGGTTTGCCCGCCGCGGCGCGCTCTTCGGCATTCTCGATCCCGTGATCGGCGGCGTTGCGCAGAATATGGGTGAGCGGATCGCGCACGAATTCGATCATCTCGCGGTCGATCTCGACGTCGCCGCCCTCGATTTCCAGCACGATATCCTTGTGCAGATCCTGGGCGATATCGCGAACCAGGCGCGGAAAACTCACGAACAACCGGTCGATCGGCTGCAGTCGCACCAAGCCGATCGAATCGCGCATTCCGGCGATGCTGGAAGACAGCCGGGAGAATAACTGATCAATCTCCACGGTCGTACCGGAATCGCGCAGACGCCGGGCCATTTCATTGCGCGCCAGCACCATGTCGGACACACCGCTCATCAGATGATCGAGCAGGTCGAGCGACAGCCGCACCGAGCGGCTGCGCGACGATCCGGAACGAAGCTCGCTGCGCCGTTCGCGCGGCTCGGCGTCCGCTTCCGATGCAATGACTTCGATCGACGCATGATCTTCACACACGCTTCTGAGCGCGCACACCAACAATTCGTCATCGTCGAACACCGCCTCGTCGGTTTCCAGCGCATCGGTCACTATCGCGATCCGGTCGACAATGGCGAGCACCGCCGAGACCAGCGCCGACGAGGGTTCCAGTGCGCCCTGGCGCACCGCATCGAGCGCATCTTCGGCGGCGTGGCTGAGCCGGGTCAGGCGCGGCAGATCGAGAAACCCGCAGCTGCCCTTCACCGTGTGCACGAAGCGAAAAATGCCGTCGAGCAAGTCCCGGTCGCCCGGATCGCGCTCCCAGGCGATCAGCTCGCCCTCGATAGCCTGCAGCGTGTCGCGCGTTTCGGCGATGAAGTCTTCGAGTAGTTCGTCCATGGGTCCGCCCGGTGATTTCCGGACCGGCTTAGAGCCGACATGGTTAAGAACCGCTTAGCCCTGTTCGATTAACGAAGCGGACGCTATCCATCAATTCGATTTGATCAGCGCGCCCATCAGCAGTGGCTCGTCCCGGCCGCCAGCGATCTGCACCATGCCGCCGCCGCGTTTGGCCAGCCTCTCCACCATGTGCGCGGCCGCGGTGCGCGAATCGATCTGGGCGGGATCGAGATCGCCCGCCAGCGCCTTGCGCACCTGCTCGTCGAGCACCAGTTTCGGCCCGTCGGCACGCACCACCATCTCGGTCTCGCCCGTGCGGCTCTCGGCCCCGACGAACAGCGTGCCGCCGCGCACCAGCGCCTCGCGCGCGATCAGGATCAGGTTGAGCAGGATCTTTACCGCGGCCTTGGGCAGCGGGCCCTCGGGCACCTCCCATGCCAGCTCGGTGCGCGCGTCCTCGACCAGCGCGGTCGCCACCGCCTTGGCATCGGTCGGATCGACCGTGGGGCCGAAGCCGCCCGCCGCGCCGAAGGCCAGACGGAAGAATTTCAGCTTGTTCGCCGCAGCCGCCGCGCTATCGCCCAGCAGATCGATGCAGCGCTCGCGCATCATCGGGTCGGTCTCGTCGGCGAGCAGTTCCAGCCCGTTGTTCATCGCGCCCACCGGGCTCAGCAGATCATGGCACAGCCGCGAACAGAGCAGCGCGGCGAGGTCGACTTGGTCTTCTTGTGCTTCGGGCATATTCGCTCCAGATTCAGGCTTGCGCGGGACATGGCCGGTCGCCTCGCGCTACGCAAGTCCGGGCGCGTCGATCTCCAGCATGATCGGACGGAAAGTGCCACCCGGGCGATCCGGCGCACGGAAGGCACGGAGCGAACCGTCTGCGGCAATCAGCCATACGCGCCCGTCGGGGTGAGCCATTTCGCGGTCGGTGGCAGACGGTTCGGCCAGGCCGTTGGGATGCGAGTGATAATAGCCGATGAGCGCCGCGCCCCCTTCCCGCGCATCGCGTTCGGCAGCGATCAAGGCGGCAGGATCGATCTCGAAATGGCGAGAGGGGTCGGCCGCAACGTTCACGGCCGGGCGCGCCTGCGCGATATGAGCCCACATGCCATCTCGATTCTGGCCCAGCAGCAGCCCGCAACATTCGCGCGGGGCTGCTCGGCTGGCCTCGGCTAATATCAGCGCCGCCGCATCGCTTGCCATCCGGATCGTCATCGCGCACCGCCTTGCACGATGGCCGAGGAAAACAACAGGATCGAAGGGACGGTGCCGCCCGGTCGGCTCGACGCGGCGATCGCCGAGACCGCGACCGATCTGTCGCGCGAGCGGGTCAAGGCGCTGATCGCCGAAGGGCGGCTGCAAATCGACGGGCGCACGGTTGCCGCCGGATCGAGCCGCAAATATGAAGGCATGGTCTTCACGCTCGACCTGCCGCCGCCGGTGCCGATCGATCTGCAGCCCGAGAATATCCCGCTCGATGTCGTGTTCGAGGACGCGCATCTGATCGTGATCGACAAACCCGCCGGGCTCGTCGTTCACCCCGCCCCCGGCCATCCCGGCGGCACGTTGGTCAACGCGCTGCTGTTCCACTGCGCCGGATCGCTGTCGGGCATCGGCGGGGAGAAGCGGCCGGGCATCGTCCACCGGATCGACAAGGACACCTCCGGCCTGATGGTCGCGGCCAAGTCCGATCTCGCGCATCGCGGGCTCGCCGCCCTGTTCAAGGCGCATGATATCGACCGGCATTATCTGGCGATCACCGATGGCGTGCCGATGCCGCTGGCGGGCAAGGTCGACGCCCCGCTCGGCCGCGCGCCCACTGACCGCAAGAAAATGGCGGTGGTCGAACCGGGACAGGGCAAGGAAGCGGTGACGCATTATGCCGTACGGCAGGGCTTGCGGAGCGCCGCGCTGGTCGATTGCACACTGGAGACCGGCCGCACGCATCAGGTGCGCGTGCATATGGCGCATATCGGCCACCCGCTGATCGGCGATCCGCTCTACGGCCGGCGCCCCAAGAAAAGCATGGCGGCGGAGAGGAAAGCCTTTTCGCGGCAGGCCTTGCACGCCGCGGTGCTGGGCTTTATCCATCCGATAACCGCGCAAAAACTGCGGTTCGAGAGCCCGATTCCAAGCGATATGCAGGAACTGTTCAGGGCGCTTCGCGTATAAAGGGTATCAAAGAGAAACCGTTCGCTCCGCAGTGCTTGATGAGGCTGTCGAAGGGGACATCGAAGGACTGAAGAATCATGGCTACTATCAGCAAGAAAAAGGCGGTCGTCCCTGCCCTTGGGGGGGAAAACAGCCTGAATCGCTATCTCAGCGAGATCCGCAAATTCCCGATCCTGAAGCCCGAGCAGGAATATATGCTCGCCCGGCGCTATGCCGAGCATCAGGACAGCGATGCCGCGGCACAGCTCGTCACCTCGCATCTGCGTCTCGTGGCGAAGATCGCGATGGGCTATCGCGGCTATGGCCTGCCGGTCAGCGAACTGATCAGCGAAGGCAATATCGGCCTGATGCAGGGCGTGAAGAAATTCGACTCCGAACGCGGCTTTCGCCTCGCCACCTATGCAATGTGGTGGATCCGCGCCTCGATCCAGGAATATATCCTGCGCTCGTGGAGCCTCGTGAAGATCGGCACCACCGCCGCGCAGAAGAAGCTGTTCTTCAACCTGCGCCGGATGAAAAACCAGCTGCAGGCGTTCGAGGACGGCGATCTGCGGCCCGAGGACGTCAACAAGATCGCGACCGATCTGGGCGTCACCGAGGACGAGGTTCACTCGATGAACCGGCGCATGGCGATGGGCGGCGACGCGTCGCTCAACGTGCCGATGCGCGAGGATGGCGATGGCCAGTGGCAGGATTGGCTGACCGACGATCAGCCGCTGCAGGACAAGGTGGTGGCCGATGCGCAGGAGGCCGATGTCCGCCACGACATGCTGCTGGAATCGATGGAAGGCCTCAACGACCGCGAGAAGCATATCCTGACCGAACGGCGTCTGACCGAAAACCCGCAAACGCTGGAGCAACTCAGCCAGGTTTATAATGTCAGCCGCGAACGCGTCCGCCAGATCGAGGTCCGCGCGTTCGAGAAAGTGCAAAAGGCGATGTTGCGCATAGCCGGCGAGAAGAGGCTGTTGCCCGCCCTGGCCTGAGCGCGCATCGCGAAGCAAAATACAAAAACCGGTCTGCCATAGCGGCGGGCCGGTTTTTTCTTGGGTTTCGCGCCTGTAGGCTCCATCCCCGTATTCAAGACAAACGTCATCCCGGGCCTGACCCGGGATCCAGGGCCCAGCGGCAGTTCCATACCGCCCTGGATCCCGGATCAAGCGGGCCCCATCAAAGTACTACTTTGATGGGTGCCCATGTCCGGGATGACGCCAATTATAAATAATCCCGGGAGCCTCCCTCATCGTCCGTGTCATCAAATGGCTGTTCAAGCTTGCCCTCGCCTTTGTGATCCTGTCGGTCGCCTGGGTGCTGCTCTACGCGGTCGTACCGCCGCCCTTCACGATCACCATGGCGATGGACGAGCACAGCATCACCAAGGATTGGGAGCCGCTGTCCAACATCTCGCCCAATCTGGTGCGCGCGGTGATCGGCGCGGAAGATGGCAAGTTCTGCGAGCATAACGGCTTCGATACCGAGGCGATCGAACAGGCGATGAAGCGCAACGCGAAGGGCGGCCGCATCCGCGGCGGCTCGACGATCAGCCAGCAGACCGCCAAGAACGCGTTCCTGTGGCAGGGCGGCGGCTATTTCCGAAAAGGTCTGGAGGCCTGGTTCACCTTTTTGATCGAGAATATCTGGGGCAAGCACCGGATCATGGAGGTCTATCTCAACCTCGCCGAGACCGGCATCGGGACTTATGGGGCCGAGGCCGGGGCGCAGCGCTATTTCCACAAGGACGCCAGCGCGCTGACGCCGAGCGAGGCCGCGCGCATCGCCGCCGCTTTGCCGCTGCCCAAGCAACGATCCGTGGTCAGCCCGTCGGGCTTCGTGCGCCGCTATGGCAACAGCATCGCCCGGCGCATCGGCGTGGTGAAGCGCGATCGGCTCGACAGTTGCATCTATAAATGAGCGTGGCCGGACCAATCGAGGCCAGCTGTCATTGCGGCCAGGTGACGCTTACCGTGCCGCGCCCGCCCGAGACGGTAACCGACTGCAACTGCTCGATCTGCCGCCGCTATGGCGTATTATGGGCCTATTACGACCCGGCCGAGGTCGTCCTGCCGCAGGACGGCAGCACCGAAATCTACGAATGGGACGACCGCTCGATCCGCTTCCACCGCTGCCGCATTTGCGGCTGCGTATCACATTGGTATCCTCTCGATCCGGCACGGGCGCGCATGGGAATCAACGCCCGGCTGTTTCCGCTCGGCATGCTGGACGGCATGCGGGTGCGCCAGCTGGATGGCGCGGTAACCGAGCGCTATCTGGACGAGAACTAAGCCGCCGCACGCAAACGCGCGCGCATGAAAAAGGGCGCGGGAGTTGCCCCCCCGCGCCCTTTTTTCAGATCGGTCGAACGATCAGAAGCCGACGATCATCGACACGCTAAACGCGCGCGGCGAGCCGATATTGGCGAAGGCCGAAGTGGTATTCAGACCGCCCGTGATCGAGCCGATATAAACCTCGTCGAGCAGGTTGGTAAGGTTCGCCTGGAAATAGGTGCCCTCCAGACCGGCATCGGCCAGGCTGTACCGAACGTCCAGGTCGACCACCGTAAAGCCCGGCAGCGCGACCGTATTTGTATCGTCCAGATAGCGGCGACCGGTGCGCTTGACCTGACCGCCCAGTTCGACCGGCCCCAGGTTCAGCTGCGCGCGCGCGCCCAGCAGATAGGAGGGATCGAGCCGCTCCACATTGCCGGCGGTGTCGAGGAAGGTATTCGCACCCGTCTGCACGTCGTTCTTGATGTTCGAGTCGATATAGGAACCGAACACATAGAGCAGCAGTGGGTTGAATGGCTTGAAAGAGATGCTGCCATCCACACCGAACTTCTCGACCTCGCCCAAGTTTGTGGTCACCGTGCGATCGGCGGCAACGTCATAGGCAGTCGACAGGCGGTTTTTGTAGCTGGTGTACCAGGGAAGGATTGCTGCCTGTACACTCGATGTTGTGTAACGGAAGCCAAGATCGAACGAGTCTGATGTCTCGGCGACTGGACGCGATCCCGCTACGCCTTCGGGGAAATAAATCGCTCCATAAAGGTCATCGGTGCCCGGAACCGAAAGATTTTTCGCATAATTCGCCGCGAACGTAAAGTTGTTGGCAAATTCAAAAGTAAAGCCGACGTTCGGGAGAAATTTGTCATATTTGAAATCGCGCGAAGTCGGCGGCAGGGCGCCGCTGGCGACGCCGGTCGTCGTGTTATAATTGTAGGGACGATTCGCGGCGTAGACTGCCTGGCTCACGCCATTCAGGCAATCAACATTGCCGGTAGCGCCGGTGGTGAAGCAATATTGGTTCAGTTCACGCTGGAAGAACGGCAAACGCGCTCCGAGCAGAACAGTCAGGCGATCCTGCAGGAACTTGCCGCGATACTCGGCAGAAACCTGATTGAGCGTGGCGTAAGACAAACGATTGCGCTTCTGCGAAGGGATCCCGTTTTCGTCGAGGATCGGATCGTTGATCGGAAAGACGTCATACGGGTTGCCATTGCCGTAGATGAAGCCAGCGGTACCCGTCTGACGGTGACGCGCACGATCAAAGGTGTAGCTGAGACGAACGCGCTGGGTGTCGGTGAAATCATAGGCCAGATTGGCGATGACGCCGTAGCGACGCGTCTGGGTGTGGCTGGGAGAAAGGATGGTGACCTGATCAAGGGTATCACCGTCTCCATTCAAATCCACATCGCCGAAATAGTAAAAGCTGGAACTGCGCGGCGGGTTATTAAAATCTGCTGACGTCTGCTCGGAACCGAAAAGAACACCGGTCAAACCATCCCTGTTGGCACGCTCGAAGCCCGTGCTCGTGCCGCCGCCATTGGCTTTTACATACTGAAAACTCGGCTCGATCGTCAGCGTCATCCTGTCGATCGGATGAAGCAGGATGCTGCCACGGATGTTGCCGGTATTCGACGGGTTGAAGCGGCGTTCGAAATCATTCCCGCAGCTGTTGGTGAAATCAGCAACACCAGCCGTTGGCGCGGTCGTCGTACAGGG
Source organism: Novosphingopyxis sp. (assembly GCF_965218915.1). Classification (GTDB taxonomy): domain Bacteria; phylum Pseudomonadota; class Alphaproteobacteria; order Sphingomonadales; family Sphingomonadaceae; genus Novosphingopyxis. Next base: position 2,230,733 of record NZ_OZ244708.1, read on the forward strand.
GTAATTGATTTCGTAGAAACGCCTGTCTGGCGTGATGGGATAGTTGGTCGAGCTCAGTGGCGATCCGTTGAAATTGTTGCGGTTCTGGTTGTAGTTGAACGCAACCGATACAAACTGGTCGCCGCCCAGTTCCTGATACAGCCGTCCATTATACTGCTGCTTGTCGACGCCGCCATAATTGGAGAAGGTGCTCTCGTTGTCCGCCTTGGAAGCCGACAGAAAGAGCTTGGTGCCGATGCCGGTGAAATCGCCGGTATCGATCATACCGAACACGCGGGTGTAGGGACGGTCCTTCGAATTTCCGCGCGCGATGATGTTGCCGTAGCTGACGCTCGCCAATGCACCAAGTTCATCGCCCGGGACACGCGTACGGAGGTTGACCGTGCCGCCGACGGCCGAAGCCGTCGGGCTGTCGACGTCGGTCGAACCCAGGTTCACGCTGACCGATTCGAGCGTCTCCAGATCGGGCTGCTGGTTCGAATACAGGGCATAATTGCCCGAATCGTTAAGCGGGATGCCGTCAACCGTCTGCGAAATGCGTGAACTGTCGAAGCCGCGGATCGTAAAGTTGCCGCCCAGCGACCCGAAGGGATCGTTGTTGGTAAAGCTGACGCCCGGAACGAGGTTGATGACGTCGTTAATCGCTTGACCCGGACGCTGGCGTTGAATGAGTTCATCGGTCAGTTCCACTTTGGCCTTTGGCGAATCGGGTATGACCACACCGCCCACACCGTCACCGGCGCGCGAGCCGGTCACCACGATCTCACCATTATCGAAGTCGGTCGAACCAGCGGATTGTGCATAGGCTGGCGCACCGAGCACCAAGGCCAGAGTGAAGCTCGCCACGCCGGCAGCGAGATAGGTCTTGCAGTTCATGGGGTACCCCTTCGTTCGTAAGAAAACTCCGTGGCCCGGGTGCGATCGATATGCCCGTTCCAGCGCGTGAGGGCGCCTTGGCGATGGTTTTTTTCAGCTTTGTGACGGCCCGCTTGCCGTTTGGGGTCAGTCGGATGCAGAAACGTAAAGAGCCCGGTAAGGCTGGCTTACCGGGCTCATCGGGCGATTTGCGATTTCCGCTTGTTAGCGCTTTTGGCCGGAAGCGTTGCTCAAAAGCAACGCAATCGTCAGGCCGCGTTTTCCTTTTTCGCCTTGCTCGATTCGGCGAACACGCGAACCGGCTCCTTGCGGCCCTCGGCCACGTCCTTGTCGACCACGATTTCGCTGACCCCGTCCATCGACGGCAGGTCGAACATCGTGTCGAGCAGGATCGCCTCCAGGATCGAGCGCAGCCCGCGCGCGCCGGTCTTGCGCTCGATCGCCTTCTTGGCGATCGCTTGCAAGGCATCGTCGGTGAAGCTGATATCGACGTCTTCCATGTCGAACAGCTTGCGATACTGCTTCACCAGCGCGTTCTTCGGCTCGGACAGGATCTGGACGAGCGCGGGAATATCGAGATCCTCCAGCGTCGCGGTGACCGGCAGGCGGCCGACGAATTCGGGGATCAGCCCGAACTTCAGCAGATCTTCCGGCTCCAGCTTGGCCAGAACTTCACCAGTACGCCGCTCGTCCGGATCGGCGACGTGCGCGCCGAAGCCCATCGACTTGCCCTCCATGCGGTTGCCGATGATCTTTTCCAGCCCCGCGAACGCGCCGCCGCAGATGAACAGGATGTTGGTGGTGTCGACCTGCAGGAATTCCTGCTGCGGATGCTTGCGCCCGCCCTGCGGCGGCACGCTGGCGGTGGTGCCCTCCATCAGCTTCAAGAGCGCCTGCTGCACGCCCTCGCCCGACACGTCGCGGGTGATCGAGGGGTTTTCGGTCTTACGCGTGATCTTGTCGATCTCGTCGATGTAAACGATGCCGCGCTGCGCCTTTTCGACGTTATAATCGGACGCCTGCAGCAGCTTGAGGATGATATTCTCGACATCCTCGCCGACATAGCCGGCCTCGGTCAGCGTGGTTGCATCGGCCATGGTGAACGGCACGTCGAAGGTCTTGGCCAATGTCTGCGCGAGCAGCGTCTTGCCGCAGCCGGTCGGGCCGACGAGCAGGATGTTCGACTTGGCGAGCTCGATCTCCGGGTTCTTGGCGGCGTGGTTCAGGCGCTTGTAGTGATTGTGCACCGCGACCGAGAGCACGCGCTTGGCGCGCGCCTGGCCGATGACGTAATCGTCGAGCACGCTGCAGATTTCCTGCGGCGTGGGCACCTCGCCCTCCTTCTTGCCGACGAGCCCGCCCTTGGTCTCCTCGCGGATGATATCGTTGCACAGCTCGACGCATTCGTCGCAGATGAACACGGTGGGTCCCGCGATCAGCTTGCGCACCTCATGCTGCGATTTGCCGCAGAAGCTGCAGTACAGCGTGTTCTTCGAATCGGAGCCGCTCAATTTGGTCATTTCCCTAAATACTCTTTCCGCCCGAGAGGCGCATCGCGTTGACCGGGAGGCATGCATCCTATCGCCGGTCCGGGCGCGCGCAAGGACAATAAGCATGTCCCTTAGCGCCGCCCGATTAATATTATCCGCATGCGGGGACGATCGGATCAGCCCGCATATACGATCATTTGCCCGCGTCGCTGTCCGGCGTCGCCGGGCGCTTCTCGAAGACTTCGTCGACGATCCCGAAGGCCTTGGCCTCGTCCGCCTCGAGGAAGGTGTCGCGGTCCATCGCCTTTTCGATCTCGTCGATCGGCTTGCCGGTATATTTGGCGTAGAGATCGTTCATCCGGCGGCGGATGCGCAGGATTTCCTTGGCCTGGATCTCGATATCGGACGCCATGCCCTGCGCGCCGCCCGAAGGCTGGTGCACCATCACACGCGCGTTCGACAGCGCCACGCGCATGCCCGGCTCGCCCGCCGCGAGCAGGAAGCTGCCCATCGATGCGGCTTGGCCGATGCACACTGTGCCTACCTTGGGCCGGATATACTGCATGGTATCGTGGATCGCCATGCCGGCCGTCACCACCCCGCCGGGCGAGTTGACGTACATCCAGATGTCCTTCTTCGGATTGTCCGATTCGAGGAACAGCAGCTGCGCGGTAATGACCGAGGCCATGTTATCCTCGACCTGGCCGGTCACGAAAATGATCCGTTCGCGCAGCAGGCGGGAGAAGATATCCCAGCTCCGCTCGCCCCGGTTGGACTGTTCGATGACGACGGGGATCATGGCATCGGTAATAGGATCGTGCATAAATATTCCGTGGCTGCTGGGGATGATTTCGGGATGCAGCATAGATCGGATGCCGGGCGCGATGCGTCAAGGGCGGTAAGCATGATGGGGACGAACAGGCGAATACTGCCGACATGGTGGCTGGCCTTCGCGAGACCAACAAAAAGCACATCATTCCGGGCTTGACCCGGAATCCAGGGCGAGATGGCACTGCCGCTGGGCTCTGGATCCCGGATCAAGTCCGGGATGACGCTGACTTATTGGCGATTATATACCTTGCAAACCCGTTTCATTTTTCGTCACCCCAGCGCCATTTTTCCGTCACCCCAGCGAAAGCTGGGGTCTCGGGCGGGATCGCCATGAGGCCTGAGATGCAAAGAAAGGCGGAGCCATGCCGTTCTGAATTTCCATCCGACAGGGTTTGCAAAATACATAATCGCCGAATTATTGGGCTGGAGAAAGACGCAGGCCTCTCCCCCTATTTCTTGGCCGGCGCTTTCTTGGCAGCCGGCTTCTTGGCCGCGGCGGGCGCCTTTGCCTCCGCAGACTTTGCCGACGGTTTCGCGGCCGCGGTCTTGGCGGCCGGCGCCTTCTTGGCCGGAGTCTTTTTCACCGGCGCAGCCTTGGCGGGAGCCTCGCTCTCGTCCTTCTTGGCGGCGTCGCTCTTGGCGGCGGGCTTTTTGGCGGCGGCTTTCTTGGCCGGAGCCTTTTCGGCAGCGGGCTTGGGCTTCGCTGCATCCTTTTTGGCGGCCGCCTCCTTGGCCGGTGCCTTCTTCTTCGCCGGAGCCTTTTTCGCCTCGACCTTTTCCGGCTCCGCCTCAATCGCCGCCTCGATCTCGTCGCGAGTCACGGTGCGCTCGCTCACTTCGGCCTTGTCGAACAGGAAGTCGACGACCTTGTCCTCATATAGCGGCGCGCGCAGCTGGGCGGCAGCCATCTGGTCTTCACGCATATATTGCATGAACTGCTGGCGCTGCTCCTGCGGATAGCGCTGGGCGGCCTGCTGGATCAGCATGTTCATCTCGTTCTGCGAGACGTCGACGCCGTTCTCCTGGCCGATCGCGGAGAGCAGCAGGCCGAGGCGGACGCGGCGCACCGCGATATCGCGATAATCCTCTTTCTCGTCTTCCATCTCCTTGAGCGCGGCCTCGCTATCCTCTTCCTTGGCGGCTTCGGCCTGAAGCTGCTGCCAGATCTGGTCGAACTCGGCTTCCACCATCGAGGGCGGCACGTCGAAATCATGCGCGCCGGCGAGCTGGTCGAGCAGCTGGCGCTTCATATGCGTGCGGGTGAGCCCGTTCAATTCCTGCTCGAGCTGCCCCTTGATCAGGCCGCGCAGCTGTTCCTCGCTCTCGAGGCCGAGCGACTTGGCGAAATCATCGCTGATCGCGACCGCGGCCGGCTTGCGCACCTCGGCCACGACGATGTCGAAGGTCGCGTCCTGGCCGGCCAGGTCCTTGGAACCGTAGTCGGCCGGGAAGGTGACGTTCAGCACCTTTTCGTCATTCGCCTTTACGCCGACGAGCTGGTCCTCGAAGCCCGGGATGAGCTGGCCCGAGCCGATTTCCACGGCCATCGCCTCGCCCTTGCCGCCGTCGAACGGCACGCCGTCCACCTTGCCCTCGAAATCGATGATCACGAGATCGCCGCTCTTGGCTTGGTAGGTCTTGGCGCCGGGCTCGAAATTCTTCTGGTTCTCCGCCAGCCGTCCGAGCGCTTCATCGATCTCGGCATCGGTGGGCTGGGCGCTCAGGCGCTCTAGCGAAATGCCCTCGACCGACGGGGCATCGACATCTGGCAGCACTTCCAGGCTCATGTCGAGCTTGGCGTCGTTGCCGACCTGATAATCATCCTGCAGCGCGACGTCGGGCTGGATCGCGGGGCGCAGTTTGTTGTCGCTGATCGTCTGCTGGATGCCGTCCTGGATCGAAGCGTTGAGCGCGTCCTGCATCAGCGCCGGCCCATGCATCTTGCGCACCAGATTGGCGGGCACCTTGCCGGGGCGGAAGCCGGGCATACGGACCTGCGGTGCGATTTTCTTCACCTCGCGGTCGACCCGCGCCTCGATCTCCTTGGCGGGAATCGTGATGGTGTAGGCGCGCTTCAGGCCTTGGTTCAGCGTCTCTTTGCTCTGCATGATGAACTTATGCTCTTTCCGTATTAAGTTGGCCGTATCCGGGTCCGGCGCTGCCGACACATGCCGGTTCGCACTCTCAAATTCCTGTTGTCCCAACGGCTGGTGGGCGCATTGCGTTGCGGTCTGGTGCGGGCGAAGGGACTCGAACCCCCACATCTTTCGATACTTGGACCTAAACCAAGCGCGTCTACCAATTCCGCCACGCCCGCGCGGCCCGGGCCGAAGCCCGCGCGTCTAGCGTGATAAAAGCGGCGGGGCAAGCCATGTGGGGGAGCCAACCCGGCTTTGAAGGGTTTGCCTGCAGAGAAGGAGAATTTCATGCCCGTCGAACCGCCGATCCCGCCCAGCGAACCTCAGCCCGATCCCGCGCCCACGCCGCCCAGGCCCGAAACGCCGGGTCAACCGGTGCCGGGGCAACCTCCTTCACCGCCCACCGCGCCGCCGGAGACGCCCGGCGCACCCGATCCGGGCGAGCCGACAGCGCCCCCGCCCGAGGTAAGTCCGCCCGCGCCCGATATCGATGTGCCATCCCCGCAAACGCCGCCGACCACTCCTGCGCCGGGCCAGCCGATGGCTTGAGGATGCGGCCGATAATGTTGATCAGCGCTTTCAACGCAAGCCAAGGTCACCTCCTCCCGTGATCGGTCCTCCCGATAATAAGTCTTGCAAACCAGACGGCTCGATTTAACAAATCAAATCGTCCGTTTGGGGAAATGGATTTGGGGGAATCAAGAATGACGTCGATATGTTTGGCTGTGCGCGGCGCGCTGGCCCTGTCGTGTATCGCCTTGCCGTTTAGCGCGGCGGCGCAGGATATAATGGCGGCGGATTGGGACGAGGCGATCGCCTACGCCAAGACCACGCCCGAGGCCGCGCCGGACGTGCTCGCGGCGACCGCCGTGCTGCCGGCACACACACCCGTCCTCGTTATGCTCGACCAGGAACTGACAACCGCCGATGCCAGCAAAGGCGATATGTTTTCCGTCACCGTTCTGCACGACGTGGTGCAGGACGGTACGATCGTGGTTCCCCAAGGCACGCGCGGAACCGGCGAGGTCACTTTCGCCACGAACAAAGGCGGATTCGGCAAGCCCGGCATTCTCGGCATCGCGCTACGCCACCTCGATATCGAAGGCAAAAAGATCGCGCTGGACGGTCGCTACCGCGAGGAAGGCGCCAACAACAACGGCGCGACCGTGGCGACATGGCTCGCCGTCGGCGTTTTTTCCGGCTTCATCACGGGTAAGCGCGGCGTCATCCCGCTAGGCCGTGAGCTCAAGGCCCGGACAGGCGAGGATATCGTGTTCACCCCCGCCGCGTCCGCCGCCGTCACGCCCGCGATTGCGGCCGGGCAGGCACCTGACCATGCGTCCACACAGCCGGCACCATCGGCTGCCGAGCCATCAGGCGCTGAACTGCTGCCGGTGAACGCGCCCGCGCAGCCGTCGCCTGCGTCGAACTGATTTTACAAACAGGCAGTAATCCAAACAGGCCAATCCCAAATCAGGAGTGCAGACATGAAGACGTTTTTGACCATTGCCGTGACCACCAGTGCCATCGCGCTTCTCGGCGCCGCGGTTCCGGCGAGCGCCCAGGATGACAGCGTTGCGGTCCCGACCGAAGCGGTTCCTTCCGGTTGCGAACTGCATGTGTTTCCGTCCACCGAAGGGCAGGCTTCGACGACCGGCTGGCTGTCCGGCTTGGGCATTGTCGGGGCCATCGCCGACGGAGCGGTGAACAAGGATCGCAATATCAGCGAAGCCGAATATCTGAAGGAAGCGCTGGGACCGCGCCTGCAGGTCGAGGCGTTGCAATCGGCCGACTTGCTCGGCTCGCTGAAACTGCCGCCCGCGCAAATCATCTACGAAGAGCCGATTTCGGACCGCAAGATCACCACCAAGGCGGCCACGCGCCTGAGTTCGTCGGTAGCACCATGCTATATGGAATTGCTCGTTACGCAGAATTTCTACACGAAAAAGGCAATCTACGGACGCTCGCTCAACAATCGTTTCATTTTCAAGGATTTCCGCGACGGCAAAAACGAAACGAAGATGATCAAGGGACGCGGCGGCAACGGCCTGTCCAGTTTCCCGCCCAAAACGACCGACGAAACCGAAGCCGCCGAGCAGGAACTGCGCGAGGTCTTCGTCAAGAATTTCGAGGAGTTCGCCAAGGGCGTCGACACACAGGGCTGATCGATCGGGAGCCAAGGGTCGCGGTGAGTGTGGCTCCCGGTTTCTCGCATTGCTGAGGGCCTGCGCCACGAATGAAGCGCCTTGCATGCCGTCGGTTCAACCCACCAGCTCCCACAATTGCTGCCCGCACAGCGCAATGAACAGCGCTGCCGCGATGCCGAGCACGCCGTTGGCGAGCCAACCATTGCGGTGCCTGGGCGCAATATCCTGCCGGTTGAGGAGCAGGATCAGCGTGATCGCCAGGAACGGCATGAAGAACGCGCCGAACGCGCTGTAGAGGATCACCAGGAAGAACGGCTTGTCGAACAGCAGCAACAGCATCGGCGGAAAGGTCAGCCACAGCAGATAGGCACGGAACGGCCGGCTGCGTTCGGCGTATTCGGGGCGCTCCCCGGCGCCCTGCAACTGGTGCACGAAGTCCGAGAACATCAGGCTCACCCCTTGCCACACGCCGAGCAGCGAGGAGCCCGCGCTGGCGGCGAAACCGACGAGGAAGGCGACCGCGATCGGCCGGCCGAAGCGCGCCGCCAGCACGTCCGACAGGCCGAGCAGCCCCTCGTCGCCAGAACCCAGCGTGATGTTCGCGCTGTAGAGCAGCTGCGCGCCGACGATCAGCATGGCGACGACGAAGATGCCGGTGGCGACATAGGCGGTGTTGTTGTCGAGCCGCATCATCGGCAGCCAGACCGGGCCGCGCCAGCCCTTGGCGTTCACCCAGTATCCGTAAGCGGCCGTGGTGATGGTACCGCCCACTCCGCCGATCAATCCGAGCGTGTAGAATAGCGAACCGCCCGGAATGCGCGGGATCAGCCCGTCGGCGATCGCCCCGAGATCGGGCACGACCAGGATGGCGAGGCCCACCATGACGACGAACATCACCGCGACGAGCAATTTCATGACGTTCTCGAACGCCTGATACCGGTTGAACCAGACGAAGATCAGGCCGGCCATCCCGGCGATGACGGCCCAGATGCGCAAGGACAGGAACGGGAACATCGCGGTCAGCGGCAGCGCGGTCGCGCTCATCGCGGTGGCGCCGTAGAGCAGGCCCCAGACCAGGATGTACGCGCCGAAATAGACGCTGGTCCACCGTCCGAGGCTTTGCCAGCCTTGGAAGATGGTGCGGCCGGTGACGAGGTGATAGCGCGCGGTACCCTCGGCCAGCGCGATCTTGACGAGGCAGCCGATCACGGCGGCCCAGAGCAGCGCGTAACCGAAGCGCGTGCCCGCGACGAGGGTAGCGACCAGATCGCCCGCGCCCACCCCGGTGGCGGCCGCGACGATGCCGGGGCCGATGAAGCGAAGGCGGCGGGCGCCTTGTGGCGGCGCGGCGGTGTCGGTGCCGGCCTGGCTGGGCGCCCCCCGGCCATATCAGCCCAGTTTGGACTTGAGCAATTCGTTCACCACCTGCGGGTTGGCCTGGCCCTTCATCGCCTTCATCGTCTGGCCGACGAAGAAGCCGAACAGACGGTCCTTGCCGCCGCGATACTGTTCCACCTCGTCCGGATTGGCGGCGAGGATCGCGTCGATTTCCGCCTCGATCGCGCCGCTGTCGCTGGTCTGCTTCAGACCCTCGGTCTCGGCGATCTCCGCCGGCTCGCGGCCGGTCCTGAGCAGGATTTCGTAGATTTCCTTGGCCTGCCCGCCGGAGATATCGCCCGCGGCCTGCATCTGGATGATCGCCGCGTTGGCTTCGGGCGTGTCGAACGCCGGATCGGCCTCCTCGCCCATCCCGTTGCGCACGCCCGGCGCGGTCGACAGCGCCCAGTTCGAGACGGTGGTGGCGATGTCTTTTTCGGACTTGCCGAGCCTCAGCGCGGTCACCGACAGCAGCTCCTCGAAACCGCGATAGGTCTCCACCTCCGCCGTCAGCACCGCCGCGTTGTAAGCGCTAAGCCCGAGCTCGCTTTCGTAGCGCGCGCGCTTGGCGTCGGGCAGTTCGGGCAGCGAGGCCTCGCAATCCTTCAGGAACGCATCGTCCAGTTCCAGCGGCAGCAGGTCGGGATCGGGGAAGTAGCGATAGTCGTGCGCGTCTTCCTTGGACCGCATCGAGCGGGTCTTGCCGCGCGCCGCATCGAACAGCCGCGTTTCCTGCACCACGCTGCCGCCATCCTCGATCAGATCGACCTGACGCCGCGCCTCGACCTCGACCACCTGCTGGATGAAGCGGATCGAGTTGACGTTCTTGGTTTCCGTGCGCGTGCCGAATTCATCGCCCGGCTTTCGAACGCTGACATTGACGTCGGCGCGCATCGAGCCCTGCTCCATATTGCCGTCGCAAGAGCCGACATAGCGCAGGAGGCTTCTGAGCTTGCGCACATAAGCGCCCGCTTCCTGGGGCGAACGCATATCTGGCTTGGACACGATCTCCATCAGCGCAACGCCGCAGCGGTTGAGATCGACATAGGACATGGTCGGGTGCCGGTCGTGCAGCAGCTTGCCGGCATCCTGCTCGATATGGATGCGCTCGACCCCGATGGTCTTCTGCGCGCTGTCCGGGTCCTTCTCGTCCAGCGTCACCACCACTTCGCCCTCGCCCACAATGGGATGGTAGAGCTGCGAAATCTGATAGCCCTGCGGCAGATCGGCGTAGAAATAATTCTTGCGGTCGAAGCGCGAATATTTGTTGATCCGCGCGCCCATCGCCATGCCGGTGCGCACCGCCTGCTTCACGCATTCGCCGTTGAGTACAGGCAGCATGCCCGGCATCGCGGCATCGACCAGGCTGACCTGCGTGTTCGGCTCCGAACCGAACTCGGTCGCCGCGCCGGAGAAGAGTTTCGACGCGCTGGTGATCTGGGCATGGACCTCGAGGCCGATCACGACCTCCCATTGCCCGGTTTCGCCGTGGATGCGGTAATCCGTCTGCGTCATTTTACTCTCTTTGCTAGTGTCGCTCGCGCTTCTACGCTCGTTGCCAAAGCCTTGCCATACCGTCAATACGTACATATCATCGGTGATATGAAACTTGTGCTGGACACCGACGTCGTGATCGCAGCGCTGAGGAGCCCGCATGGCGCATCGGCGGAACTGCTGCGCTTGGCTACGCAGAAAAAATATCGACCGGTCATCAGCGTTCCGTTGGTCCTGGAATATGAAGCGATCGCCATGAAACAGGAACATCTCGATGCTGGCGGTTTGTCCGCGGCGGAGGTCCAATCGATCCTGGACGTCATCGTTGATCTTAGCGAATGGACCCGTATCAATTATGCCTATCGACCGTTGGTGAGAGATCCGGGCGACGAGATGGTGATGGAAACCGCTCTGAATTCCGGAGCAGATGCCATCGTAACATTCAATAGGCGCGATTTTGGGACTGCGCCTGCGAAATTCCGGCTCGGTTGTTGGTTACCGCGCGTAGCATTGGAGAAGGTGAGATGAGCAAGGCCGCAGCATATCAGTTGAGGCTTCCCCGTTCCATCAAGGACGCGGTCGCGCGCTGGGCGGAGCGAGATGGAATCAGCATGAATCAGTTCATGGCAACGGCGGTCGCAGAAAAACTTTCGGTGCTCGAAACGATCGACTTCTTCGAAGATCGGAGCAAGCGCGCCGATTATCAGACGTTCGAACGGGTGATGGGTCGAAAGGGCGGCATGCCGCCGATTGAGGGAGACGAACTGGAATAGCCTCGCGTTGACATCGGCTAGCCGGCGACCACGGCGCTCACCACCAATCCTCCGGCCGCGCCGTAAATCCGCTGCGCTGTTCCAGCGCCAGGCTGGCGTTCAGCACCGTCTGCTCGTCGAGCGGCTTGCCAATGATTTGGAGCCCCAGCGGCAGGCCCTGCTTGTTGAGGCCCGCGGGCACGCTGCTGGCGGGCAGCCCGGCCATCGAGGCGGGCACCGCAAACACATCGTTCAGATACATGGTGAGCGGATCGCCGACCAGTTCGCCCAGTCCGAACGCCGCGGTCGGCGCGGTGGGGGCGAGGATGACGTCGCAATCCGCCCACGCATTCTCGAAGTCGCGGGCGATCAGCGTGCGCACCTTGCTCGCCTGCGTGTAATAGGCGTCGTAGAAGCCCGCCGAGAGAACATAGGTGCCGATCATGATGCGCCGCTTCACTTCGGCGCCGAACCCGGCGGCACGCGTGGCGGCGTACATCTCCTGCAAATCCGCGCCTTCCGGCAGATCGCGCAGGCCGTAGCGCACGCCGTCATAGCGCGCGAGGTTGGACGAGGCCTCGGCCGGCGCCACGATGTAGTAAGCCGGCAACGCGTATTTGGTGTGCGGCAACGAGATGTCGACGATCGTCGCGCCCGCATCCTTCAGCCGCTCGGCGCCTTCCCGCCACAGCCCGTCGATCTCGCCGTCCATGCCCTCGACCCGATATTCCTTAGGGATACCGACGCGCAGGCCCTTGAGATCGCCGGACAAGGCCGCATCCCAGTCGGGCACCGGCGCGTCGAGCGAGGTCGAATCCTTCGGGTCGAACCCGGCCATCGCACCCAGCATGATCGCACAATCGCGTACGTCGCGCGCCATCGACCCGGCCTGGTCGAGCGAGCTGGCGAACGCCACCACGCCCCAGCGCGAGCAGCGGCCGTAGGTCGGCTTGATCCCGGTGATGCCGGTGAAGGCGGCGGGCTGGCGGATCGAGCCGCCGGTGTCGGTCCCGGTCGCCGCCGGGCACAGCCGCGCGGACACCGCCGCCGCGCTGCCGCCCGAACTGCCGCCCGGCGAGAGCGAAGCGTTGCCGCCGTCGTTGCGCTTCCATGGACTGACCACATTGCCGAACGCGCTGGTCTCGTTGGACGAGCCCATGGCGAACTGATCCATGTTGAGTTTTCCGAGCATTCCCGCGCCCGCCGCCCAGAGTTTTGATGATACGGTGGACTCGTAAGGGGGGCGGAAGCCTTTCAGGATATCGCTGGCGGCCGTCGTCTCCACCCCGTCGGTGCAGAACAGGTCCTTCATGCCGATCGGCACGCCCGCCATGCTGCCGAGCTTCGCCCCATCCGCGCGCGCCTTGTCGACCGCCTCGGCGGCGTTCAGCGCGCGCTCGGGCGTGGTGACCAGGAACGCGTTCAGCGCTTCCGCCTTGGCCACCCGCGCATTGAAGGCCGCGGCCACTTCGACCGCCTTGAAAGCGCCATCGCGCACGCCGTCACGAATGGCGGCGACGCCCATGTCGGTAAATTCGGTGGAATGGGTCATTAAGACGATTCTCCGTCATCCCGGACTTGATCCGGGATCCAGAACCCAGCGGCAGTTCCATCTCGCCCTGGATTGCGGGTCGAGCCCGGAATGACGATGCTGTTGAGGCCAAGCTGCACCTTCATTCGATCACCTTCGGCACGCCGAAGAACCCTTCTTCGCTCACCGGCGCATTGGCCAGCACCTCGGCGCGCCTGCCGCCGTCGGTGACGACATCCTCGCGCAGCCGCAGCGCGTTCGGGATCACCGCGGTCATCGGCTCGACGCCGCCGGTGTCCACCTCGCCCAGCTGCTCGACGAAGCCGAGGATCTTGTTGAGTTCTGGCGCGAGCGCCTCGGCCTCGTCCTCACCGATCGCAATCCGCGCCAGGCGGGCGATCTTCAGGACGGTCTGGGTATCGACTGACATGACGCGCGCGCTAACACCGGCGCCGGGCACCATCAAGGGAGAAGCTTTCCCCCTCCTCTTCAACCCATATTCATCCTGCGTCGCTAGCGGGATGACATTCGCGCCGCAGCTTATATGTGGATAGCCAACAAAATCTCCCGGAAGTCCCCCCTTGGCCCGCAAGTTCCTCTATTTCATCGCGATCTGCATCGTGCTCATACTCGGCGCGGGGCTGGCCTGGTCGCAATTCTCCGACCGGATCCTGCAATATACCAGCGTGCCGGACGTCGCCTTCGTCCGCCAAGAAAAGCTCGCCGCCAATATCTACGACGATCCGGCGATGTGGTTCGCGCGGCCCGGCCGCCGCGCCTCGGTGGTGAACTGGCTGCCACCCGGAATCCAGCCCGCGGGCAAGGGCGATGCGGCGGTCTTCTTCATCCACCCGACCAGCTATCTGGAAAAGGATCACTGGAACGCCCCGCTGGACGACCGCGAATCGCAGAACCGCGCCGGGCTGTTCCTGCAGGGCATGGCCAGTGCCTTCAGCGCGGCCGGCGACATCTGGGCGCCGCGTTATCGCCAGGCGGCGTTCGGCGCGTTCATCACCGACAAACCCGAAGGGCAGATGGCGATCGACGCGGCCTATCAGGATGTTGACCAGGCGTTCGACGCGTTTCTGGCGGGCATCGGGCCGGATCAGCCGATCATCCTGGCAGGGCACAGCCAGGGTTCGCTTCACCTCACGCATCTGCTGAAAGACCGGGTGGCCGGCACTCCGCTGGCGAAGCGCGTCGTTGCCGCCTATGTCGTCGGCTGGCCGATCAGCGAGACGACGGATCTGAAGGCGCTCGGGCTGCCGCAATGCACCGGCGCGGACCAGCCAGGCTGCATCCTCAGCTGGCTGAGCTATGCCGAACCGGCCGATTTCAGCTTTATCGAAACCGCCTATAATGCCACCATCGGCTTCAACGGCGAGAAGCGCGGCGGCACGCCGATCGTCTGCACCAACCCGCTCACCGGCAGCGCGGACGAGGCCGCGCCGATCGAAGCCAATCTGGGCACGCTGGTGCCTAACGATGATCTGACCGAGGGCGAACTGGTGCCCGCATCCGTGCCCGCACGCTGCAGCGAACAGGGCTTTCTTTTGATCGGCGATCCGCCCGAGCTCGGCCCCTATGTGCTGCCGGGCAATAATTACCACGTCTATGATTATCCGTTGTTCTGGGCCAATGTCCGCGCCGATGTCGCGCGGCGGCTGGCGGCCTACGAAGCGCAGTGAGCGACGCCCCACGAGCCAAGCGGCGATGAGCCACGTCGTCGAAACCGCCGCTGGGCTGCGCGCCCTTTTGCCGGACGGCGGCGTGCTGATCGGCCTTGATCTGGGTACCAAGACCATCGGCATCGCCTTCTGCGACGCGGGCTGGACGTTCGCCACGCCGGCGGCGACGATCAGACGTCGCAAATTCCTGGCCGACCGCGAGGAGCTGCGCAGCGCCATCGCGGATCGGCGCGCGCGCGGCATCGTGCTCGGCCTGCCGCGCAATCTCGACGGGTCCGAAGGCCCGCGTGCCCAGTCCACCCGCGCCTTCGCCCGCAACATCGCCGACCTCGGCCTGCCGATCCTGCTGTGGGACGAGCGCTGGAGCACGCAGGCGGTCGAACGCGCGATGATCGAGCAGGATGTGTCGCGCGGCAAGCGGGCGGCGCGCATCGACAGCGCTGCGGCGGCCTACATCCTGCAAGGCGCGATCGACGCGTTGGTGGCTTAGACCTAGACATCCATTTTATCGTCGCTCTGGCGCAGGCCGGGGCCCATCCAATGCAAGATTGAAGCTCAGCATCTGTAATGGCACGGCCCTGCTCAACGCACAGAAACCCAACATCTCCGCGCTGTCCTACAGCCACCCAAATCGGCTACACCTCCCCGGTCATGTCCAGCCGCGCCGCCTCCTCTCACCTGTCTGCGACCACCCCCTTCACATGCGCCGCCTTTTCCTCTCCTGGACAGTGTGAAGCGTGTGAAGCTGGCGCCGCTTGCCGCCTCCGCTCGCCCACGCTAATGACCTGCCTTTGATGACAGCATCGGACCCCGCCAGCCGTTACCCGCAAGGCAGTGCCGCCTTTCCGCATGCCAACCTGCTCGGCATCGCGAGGCTGCAGCCATGGGAAATCCTGTTCCTGCTCGACGAGGCCGAGCAATGGGTGGCGATGAACCGCAAGGCCGCCAAGCATGACGACCGGCTGGCGGGCCTCACCCTGATCAACGCCTTTTTCGAAAACAGCACGCGCACGCTGCTGAGCTTCGAGATCGCGGGCAAGCGACTCGGCGCGGACGTGGTCAACATGCACGCCGCGCAGTCCAGCGTGAAGAAGGGCGAGACGCTGATCGACACGGCCGTCACGCTCAACGCCATGCGCGCCGACGCCATCGTCATTCGCCATGCCAGCTCGGGCGCGGTGCAGTTGATCGCCGACAAGGTCGATTGCCCGGTGCTCAACGCGGGCGACGGGTCGCACGAACACCCCACCCAGGCGCTGCTCGACGCGCTCACGATCCGGCGGCGCAAGGGCGACATCGCGGCGCTGCGCGTCACCATTTGCGGCGATGTGCTCCACAGCCGCGTCGCTCGCTCCAACATGATCTGCCTCGGCACACTCGGAGCGGAAGTGCGCGTGGCCGGGCCACCTGCTTTGCTGCCGCCCGGCCTCGATGCGCTGAACGTGGCCGGCTTCACCGATTTCGACGCCGCGCTGGACGGCGCCGACGTGGTGATGATGTTGCGGCTTCAGAACGAGCGCATGGCCGGGCCGTTCATTCCGAGCGCGCGCGAATACGCCCATCTCTACGGGCTCGACGAGCGCCGCCTCGCGCTCGCCGCGCCGGGGGCGCTGGTGATGCATCCCGGGCCGATGAACCGCGGCGTGGAGATCGTCTCGACCATCGCCGACGATCCCGAACGCTCGGCCATCACCGAACAGGTGGAGATGGGCGTGGCGGTGCGCATGGCCTGCCTCGACGTGCTGACCCGGCGTGGGCGCGGCGTGGAGGGTTGGGCATGACGCGCCCGATGACGCCCCTCTCGATCACCGGCGGCAAGGTGCTCCGGCCCGGCGTGGCGGAGCCCGAAGCGGGCGCGGTTCACATCGCGGACGGCCGTTTCGTGGCGGCAGTTCCCGCCGACCGCGAGACGCTCGATGCCAAGGGTCTGATCGTCGCGCCCGGCATCGTCGATCTCGGCGTGTTCGCAACCGACAAGCCCGCCTTCCATTTCGGCGGCATCACCCGCGCCGCGCTGATGCCCGACCGCGCGCCGCCGCTGGACGATCCGGGTGCGGTCCGCTCGGCCACGCGCTCGGGCAAGCCCGATTTCTGGGTTCATCCGCTGGGCGCCGCGACCAAGCGACTGGCCGGAGCAGAACTGGCCGAGATCGCGCTGATGAAGGAGGCCGGGGCGCGCGGCGTCGCCACCGGACGCGGCTGGATCGCCGACAGCGGCGTGATGCTGCGCGTGATGGGCTATGCCGCCGCGCTCGATCTGCCGGTGTTCGTGCATAGCGAGGATAGTGGGCTCACCGGCAATGCGGTGGCCACAGGCGGCGAAACCGCCACCCGGCTGGGCCTGCCGCAAGCCCCCGCCGCCGCCGAAGCGCTGGCGATCGCGCGCGACCTGATGCTCGCCGAGGAAACCGGCGCGCGCGTCCATTTCCGGCAGGTAACCACCGCGCGGGGGCTGGACCTGATCCGCGCCGCCAAGGATCGCGGGCTGAACGTCACCTGCGGCATCACGCCGGCGCATCTGTTCCTGTCGGACATCGCGGTGACCGGGTTCCGCAGCTTCGCCCGCCTCTCCCCGCCGCTACGCTCGGAAGGCGACCGGCAAGCCTGCCTCGCCGCGGTGGCGGACGGGACGATCGACGCGATATCTTCAGGCCATGATCCGCGCGGGCCCGAGGACAAGCGCCTGCCTTTCGCCGATGCCGCGCCGGGCATGGCGGGCGCGGAAACGCTGCTGGCGATGGCGCTGGGTGTCGTGCGCGACGGCCAGGTGACGACAGGGCGGCTGTTCGAACTGCTGAGCGCTAACCCCGCGCGTATTCTGGGCGTGGAGGCCGGGCGCATCGAACCGGGGCTTGAGGCCGATCTGATCCTCGTCGACCCGGACGCGCCGTGGCAGGTGGACTCGGGTAAGATGGCGGCGCAAGCGGGCAACACCCCGTTCGACGGGCTGCCCGTTCAGGGCCGAGTCCGCCGCCTGATCAAGGGCGGCGTGGTGATCAAATGACGTTCCGGCAGAGGACAGCTTGCGGTCGCTTCAGCGCGAGGCGAGCACCCGGCCCGTCATCGTTCCGGCGGCATATTGCACCGATGCCCCGCGCATATTGCGCACGATGCATTTGCCGCCTTCCGAGCGCAGGCTCGAGCAGAGCGAGTTGGCGCTGGCCGCATCGTCGAAGCCCATTGCGGCAAGACGATAAAGCGTGCGGCCTTTCACCGTAATCCGCGCGCTGGCGCTGTCGAAGCGCTTCAGCGTGGGATAGCGGCGCTGGTAGATCGCCCAGGCCTTGGCCGCGTTCTCGGGCGAGGAAAAAGCGCCGAGCTGCACCAGATGGGTGCCGCTGAGCTTTGGCGCTGCGTCGCGCCGGGCGTCGATGCCGGATGCCGGGGTCGCGGCGGCCAGTCGGACCGGCGCGGGCGCGGTTTTGACCGGCGGTGCGGGCGCCTTGATCGTCGGAGCCGCAGCGGCGGTCGCGAGCGGACGATCCGGCGCGGGCTGCGGCGGTGCCGGCGCACGCGGGGTCACCGCGACATGGCTCTCCTGCGCGGCGAGCATCTGTGTGCCGCCGGCACGCGGCGCGGGGCCGACCGCGGGCAGCGGCGCATCGCTGCGCGGCAATGCCACCGAGGCGACCATCTCCGCCTGCGGCTGGTTGCTGAAATCGAGCGCAAGGCCCATCGGACGGCCCGCATCGACCACCGGCGCGACGCCGAGCAGCCCGGCAACGCGGGTTTCGTATGCGCCGGGCCGGGCCATCTGCGCCCAGCTCGCAATGCGCTGTTCCACCTGATCGGCGGACATGTCCTGCGCCGCCATGATCCGCGCCTCGCGCCAGCGCCCGTCGAGCGCGTAGGCGAGGGCCAGGTTCTGGCGCGTCTTGGCGTTGGCGGCGTCCGCGCGGATCGCGTCGGTCAGCACCTGCACCGCACGGCTCGTGTCTCCGGCGAGCGCGATGGCGAGGCCGTAATCGGCCACGGGCAGCATGGCTTGATTCGCATCGAGCAACTGGCGTGCGGCCCCGACATGGCCCTGCGCGGTGTTCGCAAGCGACAGACCGATCACCGAGCGCGCGTCATTCTGTCCCAACGTCATTGCTTCCTGAAAGCTGGCGCCAGCGGACTGGAACCGTCCGGCGGCGAGATAGGCCTGGCCGAGCAGGCTGCGCAGATCGGCATTGTCCGGATCGGTCAGCACGGCGGCCTCGGCAAAGCCGATCGCATCGTCGCTGTGCCCCTTGGCGAGCGCCTTTTGCGCCTTGGCCTGCGCCTTTACCGCCGATTTGGCGGGCCTGGGCGCATCCGAGGCCGCGGACAGCTGACCGGGCGTTACGGTCGAGCAGCCGACCGTCGTCAGCGCAAACAGCGCTCCCGAGGTGGCCAGACGGATCAATATACTGGCGTTCATGATGCGAATCCCTGTGGGTTCATAACGGACGTGAGGGCAGATGACGGGTGAGTTCGGCAAGTTCGGGCATTCCGGCGAGCAGCGCGTCGAGCGCGCCTGTCACCAGTTTCTGCGCGCTGACGTTGCGCACCGCGCACGCCAGCCTCAGCTGGAGATGGCGATCCTGGTCCAACCGCAAGGTGAAGGCGGTCTTGTCCTTCGCCGCCACCGACGATTCGACTTTGGGCCGACGGGTCCTTGGCTCGGCTGGAGGCGGTTCGGTTGTCCGCTGGACGGCATGCGGCTTGATCGCGAGCAGCCCTGCCGTCGCCGTTTCGGCCTCGACCTCCGGCTCGTCCGCGTCGGCTTGCGTGGATTCGAGCGCCATCTCGGTTGCTTGCGCGGGCGATTGGTCGCTCGAATCGACCGGCGAGGATGCTTCGGCTTGCGCCGCCGCCCGGTCGAGTTCCTCGTCGGAGGGCAGCGCGGAGCCGTTCAGCCGTTCGGCCACCTCTTCCTGCCGTGCGCGCGTGTTCGCATTCGCCTCCGGAACCGCCCCCATCAGGGGATTGCGGTGGAAATGGCCGTCCTGGCCGGGATCGGCATTCTGGTCCGGATCGACATCGTAACCCATGTCGTTCCAGCCGAGATCGTCATGTTCTTGCGCCGCCGGATGGCTGCTCGGCACCGGCCGGCGCATGGCCGGCTTGGCCGCGCCCTTACGCGCCAGCAGGCCCGAGGAGAGCGATGCAAAGGATTTGGCTTCACCCATGTCTCAAGCGCCCTTCAGCTGCCGACCACGCGGCGACCGAATCCGCCCATCGGGCGGGCGGCGGCGGCATATGGGTTGGCTGCGGCGGGTGCGGCGAAGACGGTCCGCCGGAAATTCTTTTCGAGCCGGTCGGAGATATAATCCCACAATTGCACGACTTCGGCGGCGCTGCGGCCGTCGGGATCGACCTCCATTACCGTGCGACCGTCGATCATCGAAGCGGCGAAATCGGTGCGATGGTGAAGCGTGATCGGCGCCACCGTGCCGTGCTGCGAGAGCGCCACGGCGGCCTCGGAGGTGATCTTGGCCTTCGGGGTGGCGGCATTGACCACGAAGATCAGCGGCTTGCCCGCCCGCTCGCACAGATCGACGGTGGCGCCCACGGCGCGCAGATCGTGCGGGCTGGGGCGCGTCGGCACCACGATCAGCTCGGCGACCGAGATGACGCTTTGGATCGCCATGGTGATCGCGGGGGGCGTATCGATGACGGCGAGCTTGAAACCCTGTTGGCGCAGGACCGCCAGATCGGAGGCGAGCCGCGCCACGGTGGTCTGCGCGAACGCCGGATATTCCGGCTCGCGTTCGTTCCACCAGTCGGCGAGCGAACCTTGCGGATCGATATCGATCAGCACGACGGGGCCGGCCCCGGCCAACTGGGCCTGAACAGCCAGATGGCCCGACAGGGTCGTCTTGCCCGATCCGCCTTTCTGCGATGCAAGTGCCAGAACCCGCAACGATATTCCCCTTCGCATATGTCTCGGATTTCCCGTTTTGCAGAACGCAGCTAAAATCGGGTTAACGCCGCCCGGCATGATTTTTGCGGCTCCATGGCGGCGCTGCTCGCGGTGATATGGTGTTTTGCCCAAGCTTTGGTTAAGCTGGCGGAGGTCAGGATTAACCCTTTGTTGAAGCGAAGCTGCCATCGCTCGGCGATCCTACGGAGTAGTGTATATGTCCCGCCGTCTTCTCGCTCTCTCAGCGCTGCTCTGTTCGCTCCCCCTCGCTCTGCCCGCCCCTGCGCTGGCCGATGTCAAGGCGGGCGTCGATGCCTGGGCGGCGGGCGATTACGACACCGCCGTCAGCGAATGGCGCGAACCCGCGCTGGCAGGCGACGCCGATGCGCAATTTAACTTGGGCCAGGCCTATCGCCTCGGCCGCGGCGTGCCGGCCAATCTCGACATCGCGCTCGACTGGTTCAGCAAGGCGGCCGCGCCGCGCGAAGGCGGGATCATCCACCAGAAGGCGGCCGACGAATATGGCCTCACCCTGTTCCAGACCGGCCAGCGGGCCGAAGCGCTGCCCTATATCCAGGCGGCGGCGCAGCGCGGTGAACCGCGCGCGCAATATGTTCTGGGCACCGCCTATTTCAACGGGCAGCTGGTCGAAAAGGACTGGGTGCGCGGCTATGCGCTGATGAGCCGGGCGGCAAGCGCGGGCATTCCCGCCGCGCAGCGCAGCCTGGCGCAGATGGATAATTATGTCGGCGAAACGCAAAAGACCGAGGCGTTGGCGATGGCGGCTTCGATGCAGGCCGGGTCCGGCAGCAGCAGGACGACGGGCGGCTTCCCGGTCGCCTCGGTAGAGCCTGCGCCGGTGGCGCGCCCGGTCGATGTCCCACCGTCACAGATCGCGGGCACCGATTACGCGCCGGACGATAGCGGCGACGTGCAAGGCCCGGTCATGGCCGAGGCACCCGCGCCGGTCCCAACCCCCGCTCCAGTCGCGGCGCCGGTTCCCGTCCTCGCCCCGGTCGCGCAGGCGGATGACGAACCGATCGCGCGCGTGACCGAGGTCTCCGATATTCCAGGCTATATTCCATCGGTTTCGGCACGATCCCCTGCACCGGCAGCCGCAGCCAATTCCGCGCCTGTTCGCGCCGCCACGCCTACTCCCGTTGTCGCTGCTTCGGGCAACTGGCGCGTTCAGCTCGGCGCGTTCAGCACCGAGGCGCGCGCGCGCGCTTTGTTCGATACGCTCGAGAAAAAGGTTTCCGGCCTGTCCGCCGCGCAGCCGTTCCTGGTCGACGCGGGCAAGGTCACCCGGCTTCAGGCCGGTCCGTTCGCGAGCAAGTCCGCCGCCGATAAGATGTGTGCCGCGGTCAAGCGCGCGGGCAATGCCTGTTTCAGCCTGAAGAAATAACCAGGCTTCGCCCGGCCGGCCTGCTGCGGGCCGCTAGCCATTTTCGCCCTTGCTTCGTCATCCCAGCGAAAGCTGGGATCTCAAGCGTCAGGCAACGAGGCCCGAGATGCCAGCTTTCGCTGGCACGACGACGGGAACGCGGGATGGCTTTTCCGCTATTTCGCGAGTTCGCCTAATCCCTCACCCATTCGGCGCGCGGTACGCCCTGCGCGTAGAGCAGCGTGGTGAGGTCGTTATGGCGGATCGCAGCGCCCGCCGCAGCCGCAGCCTTGGGTTTGGCATGATAAGCGATGCCCAGCCCGGCCGCCTCGATCATCGGAATATCATTGGCGCCGTCGCCGACCGCCAGCGTTTGAGCATTATCCAGCCCCAGATCGGCGGCGCTGTCGGCAAGCAGCCGCGCCTTAACCGCCGAATCGACGATCGCGCCGGTCACCTCACCGGTCAGCTGGCCCCGTTCAACGGCCAGCCGGTTCGCCACCGTCCGATCGAACCCGATCTCCGCCGCCACCGGATCGGCGAAATGATGGAAGCCGCCCGACACCAGCAGGCAGTGCGCGCCCCAGCCCCTCATCGTGGGCACCAGTTCGCGCGCGCCGGGCATGATCCGCACCCGCTCCGCGCGGCAGCGGTCGATCGCCGACGCCTCAAGTCCCTCGAGCAATTTCACTCGGCCGCGCAGCGCCTCGACGAAATCCAGCTCGCCGCGCATCGCGCGCTCGGTCACCGCGCTGATCTCGGCTTTTAGCCCGGCATAATCGGCCAATTCGTCGATGCATTCGACGGTAATCATCGTGCTGTCCATGTCCGACACGAGCAGCATCTTGCGGCGGTGCCCCCCGGGCTGCACCACGATGTCGAGCCGCTCTTCCAGCGGGGCGAGCGCGGCGCGGATCGCGGGGACCGTGCCGCCCGCCATGATATCCGCGGCCCTGCCCTCGTCGATCCAGTCCCAGCCAGAGACACTCAGCCCTGCATCGCGCAGTCTATCCGCTGCCGCGTCGATATCGTCCCCGACGATCGATTCGGCTGCTATCAGCGTGGCGATGGGCATGGATTCTCCTGACGCAAAAAGACCGCTGGCGCTGATCGCAGGTCCGACGGCGAGCGGCAAGACCGCGCTCTCCCTGGCGCTAGCCGCGCGCGCGCCGTCGGTGGTGATCAACGCCGACAGCGCGCAGGTGTACCGTGACCTCCCGCTGCTGAGCGCCCAGCCCTCGGACGAGGAGCGCGGCGCGGTGCCCCACCGCCTGTTCGGTTATCTGGGCGGCGCGGAAAACGGTACGGCGGCGCGCTGGGCGGTGGATGCGAAGGCGGAAATCGAGGCGGCATGGGCTGAGGATCGCCTGCCGATCCTGGTCGGCGGCAGCGGGCTCTATCTGCGCACGCTGCTGGACGGCATCGCGCCGATCCCGTCGATCGATCCCGCGATCCGTGCCGAGGTTCGCGCGCTGCCGGTGGTGCAGGCATACGAAGCCCTGCGTTGCGAAGATTCGGCGATGGCCGAGCGGCTCAACCCCGGCGACACCACGCGGGTGCAGCGCGCGCTCGAAATCATGCGCTCGACGGCACGCGGCGCGCTCGACTGGCGATGCGAAAAACATGGCGGAATCGGCGATACCGTGGCGCTGCGCCCCCTCATCCTGCTGCCCGATCGCGATTGGCTCTACGCCCGCTGCGATGCGCGGTTCGAGCGCATGATCGAGCGCGGCGCGGTGGCCGAGGTGGAGGCGCTGCTGGCGCGCGATCTCGATCCCGATCTGCCGGTCATGCGCGCTATCGGCGTGCCCGAGATCGCGGCCATGCTGCGCGGCGAGATCGACCGCGCCGGGGCGACCCTGCGCGGCCAACTCGCCACGCGGCGCTACGCCAAGCGGCAATATACCTGGTTCCGCAACCAGCCGCCGCAGGACTGGCCGCGCTGGGCGGGCGATCCGGCGGAGGCGCTCGAATTGCTCTGAGCCAGGCCTTGACGGCTCCCCGCGCTTGAACAGCGGCGGCGCTCCTGCGAAGGCAGGAGCCCAGAGCCCAGCGGCGCTCTCATCCGCGCTGGGCTCCTGCCTTCGCAGGAGCACGGATTGCAATGACGAACCCGATTTTGACCGATGCGGACATCGATACTTCCGCTATCCGCGGCAAACCCGTCGCCATCATCGGCTACGGCAATCAGGGCCGCGCGCAGGCGCTGAACTTGCGCGACAGCGGGGTGGACGTGACCGTCGGCCTGCGTTCCGGCTCGGCCAGCGAGGCAGCGGCGCGGACGGACGGTTTCGAGCCTCTGCCCATGACGGAAGCCGCCGCCCGCGCCGATATCGTGATTTTGCTGGTGCCCGACGAGGTTCAGCCCGAGCTGTGGAACGAGACGCTGTCCGGCGCGGCGCGCAAAGGGGCCACCATCGGCTTCGCGCATGGCCTCGCGATTCATTACGGGCTGATCGAACCGCGTGCCGACCTTGACGTCATCCTCGTCGCGCCCAAGGGGCCGGGCAAGGCGCTGCGCGCCGATTATGAGCGCGGCTCCGGGCTGATCAGCCTCGTCGCCGTGGCGCAGGACGCCAGCGGGACCGCGCGCGCCACCGCCCTCGCCTATGCCGGCGCGCTCGGCTGCGGGCGCGCCGGTATCCTCGAAACGAGCTTCCAGCAGGAGACCGAGGCCGACCTGTTCAACGAACAGGGAGTGCTCTGGGGCGTGATCCCCGAGCTGATCGAGGCCGGGTTCGATACGCTGGTGGACGCGGGGTTCGCGCCGGAGATCGCCTATTTCGAATGCCTGACCGAGGTCAAGCTGCTCGCCGATCTGATTTACGAGCGCGGCATCGCCGGAATGCGCGGGGCGATCTCGAACACCGCCGAATTCGGCGCCGCCGAGGGCAGCGGGCGGATCGTGACCGCCGAGGCGCGCGCCGAGATGAAGCGCATCCTCGCCGAGGTGCAGGACGGCAGTTTCGTGCGACGGCTGATGGCCGATGCCCGCGCGGGCTATCCCGCGCTCAGGGCGTCGCGCGCCCGCGCCGCGGCGCATCCGGTGGAAGCGGTGGCGGCGCGGATGCGGGCGCTGAAGTCCAAACGATAGGCGATTATGTGCTTTGCAAACCCAGTCGGATGGAAATTCAGAAACGGCATGGCTCCGCCTTTCTTTGTTCGTCATGCCGGCGAAAGGGCACCCAACAAAGTAGTACTTTGTTGGGACCCGGAAAGGGCACCCAACAAAGTAGTACTTTGTTGGGACCCGGAAAGCCGGCATCTCAGGCCTTATGGCTATCCCGCCCGAGACCCCAGCTTTCGCAGGAGTGACGAACAAATGAAACGGGTTTGCAAGGTGCATAATCGCCAAACGATAAGCCTCGTCGCTCCTGCGTAGGCAGGAGCCTATCCCGCGCCCGTGAAAACGGTCAGGCTGGTTGGTACAGCGCAAGGCTTGGATTCCAAAGCTGCCCGGATCGACAAGCCTTTGACCCATTTGAAAAACGGGATAGGCCCGCCTTCGCGGGAGCGACGAATTTCAAAATCAGAGAGCGTCCCTTACTGACCCGGCTCCTCGCCCGGCGCGCCGCCCGCTCCCGGCTGGCCGCCCTGCTGCATCATCTGCTGCATCATCATCTGCTGCTGCAGCTGCATCACCTCGGCCTTCGACTTGAAATCGACCAGCTCGACATCGAACACCAGATCGCTATTGGCCGGGATCACCGCTTTGCCGGTCTGCGGATCGCTTTTTTCCTCGGCGCCATAGGCTTGGTCCGCCGGGATATGCAGGCGATATTTGCCGCCCTTCTGCATTTTCTGGAGACCTTGCGAAAAGCCGGGGATCACGCCGTCGACCTGCAGCGGCGCACGCTCGCCCTGATCGAACACGGTGCCGTCCCGCAGCTTGCCGGTATAGTTCACCAGCACGAAATCGTCCGCCGCGGGGCTCGGCCCCTCGCCTTCGGTCAGCGTCTCGATGGTGGCGCCGCCCGGCAGCGCATCGCCCTTCGCGTTGAACGACGCGGTGCCAAGCCACACCAGCAAGGCAGCGACCGCCACCAGCACGGCGATGCCGATCCAGAACGTGGTGAGCGTGCCCTGCTTGACCGGGCGAATCGGAACGGCGGTTACGGACATGAAAAGCGGCCTCGTCTAAGTATCAAGTCGCCTGGCCGTAGGCCAGCGTGCCGGATATGAAAAGGGCACCCGCAGGCGCCCGTCTCGAAAATGTTGCTGTAGAGGCGCGGGACTAACCGTCTCGTTCCATGCGCTTGCGCTCCATCTTGCGCGCGCGGCGCACGGCGGCTGCCTTTTCACGCGCGCGCTTTTCCGAAGGCTTCTCGTAATGACGACGCAGCTTCATCTCGCGGTACACCCCCTCGCGCTGCAACTTCTTCTTGAGCGCGCGCAGCGCCTGGTCGACATTGTTATCGCGAACGATGATCTGCATAAAATTCCGTCACTCCAAATTCGGTTTCGCCCTGCCCCGGGCGTGACAATAAAAAAGCCGCACCTCGCGGGCGGCAAAATCCTGCGGGCTGTTACAGTCTATATAGCAAAACACAAGCCTTTTCGCCAGCAGATGCAAATCCTCCCCGCTCACGGGGAGGTGGCAGCCCGCTAGGGCTGACGGAGGGGGCTCTCGAATTCGAGCAAGGCTCGATCCGGCAAGCCCCCTCCACCATTCGCTTCGCGAACGGTCCGCTCCCCGTTCCGGGGAGGATTTATGCTCGCCACTTACATCCCCCACCGAAATCCGCTAAACTCCGTTTCAAAGCACAACTTTCGAGAGGACCGCCTCCATGGCCACCGCCGTCGATACCCGCACCGAACCCAAAACCAGGATGAGCGAAGCCGAATGGGAAGCCCGCCAGCAGCTGGCCGCCTGCTACCGCGTGTTCGACATGATGGGCTGGTCCGAATCGATCTACAACCACATTACGGTGAAAGTGCCCGGCGAAAAGGACGCGTTCCTGATCAACCCGTTCGGCCTGCTGTTCAGCGAAGTGAAGGCCTCCAATCTGGTCAAGATCGACATCGACGGCAACCAGCTGGATGATAACCCCTACCCCGTGAACAAGGCCGGGTTCGTCCAGCATTCGATGTTCCACCGGGAGCTCGACTGGGCGCATGCCATCGCCCACACGCACACCACCGCGACGATGGCGGTCAGCGCGCTGGAGGGCGGGCTGCAGCCGATCAACTTCTATGCCTGCAACTTCATCGGCCAGATCGCCTATCATGATTTCGAGGGGATCACCGTGCGCGAGGATGAGGGCGTGCGGCTGCGGGCCAATCTGGGCGACAAGCGCGTGCTCATGTTGAAGAACCACGGACCGGTGGTGCTCGGCCGGACCTTGCCCGAGGTTTTCGTGACGCACTGGGCGCTCCAGCGCGCCTGCGAGATTCAGCTGGCGACCCTGTCGATGGGCAAGGCCGTTGGCGTGTCGGACGAGGTGATCAAGGTCCACCAGCGCGATCTACACCAGACCCAGCTGCCCGGCGGGCCCGGCGCGGCGGACTTCGCCGCCATGGTGCGCAAGGTGGACAGGATCGACCAGAGCTGGCGCGACTGAGGCGGTGGAGCGAGCGGGTTCTCACCAAACCCCGTCGCTCCTGCGAAGGCAGAAGCCCATCCCGCGTCTCCCTATCACACGAAGCATGTCGATCGGGCGCACGTGGATCATTTCCTGCGGGTGATCGAGATTGCAGCGTTCGCTCGCTGGCACGGGATGGGCTCCCGCTTCCGCGGGAGCAACGAGGCTCTGCTATTCAAGCTGGGCTATCGAGGTTGGACGTTTGGCAATCGCTGGCGTTAAGATCTCCACGTCCAGAAAAATCGCTGTCCTACAATAGGACCTGTCGGCTAGCCTTTGGCCATGCAAATCCACCCCCGCCCCTCTACTCAGTTCATCGATAGCGGACAACGCCTCAACCGAATTTGCGGCGGACGCCCTGTCATCCGTGTCACCTTACAAACCGCCAACCTCGCCACCCCGTCCCGCATGCCCGCATGACCAAATTCACCGTCAACGACCGCCCCGTGGAATATCGCATGGATCCGGACACGCCGCTGCTTTGGGCGCTGCGCGAGGCGTCCAACCTTACCGGCACCAAATATGGCTGCGGCACCGGCGATTGCGGGGCATGCACGGTCGACATCGACGGCGAGGCGATCCGCTCCTGCCTGGTCACCATCGCCGAGATCGAGGGGCGTTTCGTCACTACGATCGAGGGATTGTCGCGCGATCGCAGCCATCCGGTGCAGCAGGCCTTTGCCGCCACCGGCGCGGTGCAATGCGGTTTCTGCACGCCGGGCATGGTCATGGCCGCCGCGGTGCTGCTGCGCAAGACATCGAATCCCACGCGCGAGGAGATCGAGGCGGGCCTGCCCAATCTGTGCCGCTGCGGGGTCTATCCGCGGCTGGTGGATGCGGTGCAGCGCGCGGGCCGGGTCGCGCGGCGCGAGGAAAAGCTGTCGGCGATCCCGCCGCCCGGCATTACGCCCGAGGATGCGGCCGAAGCGGTGCCGGCGTTGCAGGAACCCGGCAAATCCGGTTCAGCCGATGCGCCGCGCTAGGCCGGACAGGATCATCGACTGGTCGCGCACCGCCGCCTCGATGACCGCGCGGGCGGTGACGATGTCCTCGGCCCCCCCGGCGGCCGCGCCCTGCTGCTCCTGCGCCAGCCGCTCGGTCAGCAGACGGTCGAGATCGGCAAGCGCCTCCGCGCTGGGTGTGCGGGCCGCCTCGAGCCGCGACAGCGCCTGCTGGGCCACCACCCAGGCTTCCCCGCCCGGCGCCGAACCGGCGGCGGCGGCCACCGCGCCGCGCACGGAGGGCAGGGCGCCGCGAAATGCGGCGTCGGCGGCGCGGTGACGGTCCTGAGCCGCCTCGACTTCCACGCGCTGCTCGTAGGACAGCGGCGTGACCACCGGCGCGCGCGGCGGTTCGGGCTGGTCGTCCGGCCGCTCGGCCACTCTGCCCGGATCGACTTCATACGGGCGCGGCTGCAATGAGGGAAAGGAACCCGACCCCTGAAGGCAACCGGTCAGACAACCGGCCAACAGCAAAGGAGGCACTGGACTGAAGAGCCGTTTCATGATCCGGCTGTAAGGGCGCAATCGGCGGGCCGCAATAGCCCCGCTTATGGACGCTCTACCGCCCGAAAAAGCGTTGACAAGCACCGCCCCGCCGCTTAGCTGACGCCATTCCAGCGCGAAGCCGGTGGCTTCGTGCCTTTTGGTTTTTCGCGCCGGACGCAATTTTTAGACCTCAACCCGAGTATAGCCCATGTTCGCGATCGTGCGCACGGGCGGCAAGCAATATCGCGTCGCCGCCGGAGACAAAATTGCCGTCGAGAAGCTGGCCGGTGAAGCCGGTGACAGCGTGACGCTGGACGACATCCTGATGGCCGGCGAAGGCGCCGACATGAAGGACGTCGCCAAGCTCACCGTCGGCGCGCGCATCATTGCGCAGGACAAGACCGACAAGGTCATCGTCTTCAAGAAGCGCCGCCGCCACAATTATCGCCGCAAACAGGGTCATCGCCAGCAGGTCACGCTGCTCGAGATTCTGTCGATCGGCGACGAGAAGAAAAAGGCTGCGCCGAAAAAGGCTGCCGAGCCCAAGAACGCCGAAGACGACGCGCAGGCCGAGACCAAGCCCGCCGCCAAGAAGGAAGCACCGAAAAAGGCCGCAGCCGACAAGGGTGACGATACGGTCAAGCCGGCAAAGGCTGCCGCCGAGAAGGCCACGCCCAAAAAGGCGACCGCCGAGGGCAAGGGCAAGGCGACAAGCGTGACCAAGCAGGCGCCGTCGAAGAACGCCGCCAAGAACGAAGAAAAAGAAGGGTAATCGGCCATGGCACATAAAAAAGCAGGCGGCTCTTCGCGCAACGGCCGCGATTCGGCGGGCAAGCGTCTCGGCGTGAAGAAGTTCGGCGGCGAGCATGTCGTCGGCGGCAACATCATCATGCGCCAGCGCGGCACCAAGATTTACCCGGGTGCCAATGTCGGCCTGGGCAAGGATCACACCCTGTTCTCGCTCGTCGAGGGTCGTGTCCGATTCCACGGCGGCAAGCAGGGCCGCAAATATGTGTCGGTGGACATGGCCGCGGAAGCGGCGGAATAAGCGGACGGTCGATAAAGGGCCGTCCCGATGGGATGGCCCGGAAGCTCTTGATAAAGCTTCGATTTTCGGAAGGGAGACGGGCCGGCCCGGCTCCCTTTTTTGTTGGGCAGCGGCAACTGCGCCGGCCGACGCGACGAATCATCTCCTTTCCGGAAAACCGCAACGCCGGTTTCGCCTTCCCGTCATCCGCCGGGATTTGCAGGCGCTTCGGCAGACCGGTGGGAGAAAAGATGCAATGTTCGCGATAACCCCCAGATTGCTGCTGCGGCCGCCATGGCCGGAGGATGCCGCCGACCTTTACGATGCCGCCAACGATCTGCGGATCGCTCGCAATCTGGCCCGCCTGCCATGGCCGTATCGTCCCGCCGATGCGCTGCATTATTGTCAAACGGCCGCCGCCGACCCACTGCCCCATTTGCTGGTCGTCGACCGCCAGGCCGATCGCCCGCGCGTTCTCGGCACCTGCGGGCTGGACGAGCGCGAGGGGCGGATCGTGCTCGGCTATTGGATCCGCTGCGACAGCTGGAACCGGGGCTATGCTTCGGAAGCGGGCAAGGCGCTCGTCGCAATAGCGCGGGCGCTGGGACATGGCCGGCTGTCGGCAACGCATTTCGTCGATAATCCCGCGTCCGGTGCGGTGTTGCGCAAGATCGGCTTCCACGAGACAGGCGCCGTCGAGCAGCGCTGGAGCGAAGGCCGCAAGGCGATGAGCCCGTCACGGCATTTCGAATGGTCGGTCCGAGGCGCGGACAGGGCCCGGCACATTGTTCAGCCCGCAGCGGGATGAGTCGATATCAGGCGGCGCGTGCGTCCTGCAAGGGATGCGGAGCGGGTTCCACAATCCTCTTCGGCGTCGCAGTCGGTGTCGCGGCGTCGGCGAAAGCGGATTCGCCCATCGGAATGAGGTAACGGTCGTCGGTTTGCCAGGGATGGAAGCCGGGACGGAAAAACGCCGCCCAATCCTTCATGGCGGACCGGCCGAGGCCGCGCCTGCCGAACGCGCAGGCGATGATCGCTGGCAGGGAACGCCGCGCGCTCCAGCCATCCTGCCGCAGCAGATTGATCTGGCCACTGAAACGATTTTTCACGAAACCGGCGGTGACGAGCGCCATCGTAATCGAGCGCGTCAACCAGCGGCGCAGCGGCGACCAGTCCTCGGTCGCCAGCATCCAAGTGTCGAAACACACGCCCTTATGCTCGATTTCCTCGACCGCGTGCCAAGACCAGATGCGGCGCATCTCGGGCTCGGCTCTGGCCAGCAATGCCTCGTCGCGCAAGATCGCCGAAGACATGACCGCGGTGAGGTGCTCGACGCACATCGTATAGGTGATCCGAGCCGCCGCATTCTTACCGCGCATGGTGTCGACGACGTTTTCGACCACCGCCACAAGTGCGCTCATATCATATCCGCCATCCACCAATCCGCGATTGAGCGCGAGATGCTCGCGGCCATGGGCTGATTCCTGGCGAATGAATTCGGCGATGTCCGCGCCAAGCTTTTTGCCGGCCCTATGCTGCCACGGACGAACGCATTCGATGAAGAATGCTTCGCCTAGCGGAAACACGACCGAAAGCGAGTTGAAGAATGAGGTGACGACCGGATCGCCGCCCAACCAGTGTCGATCAGGAGTTGTCTTGCGATCATAGCGAAAGCGTCGTCGCTTGATTATTGGCTGATGAAAGATATTGCGGCTCGTCATAATATCCCCCGGAATGAATTTTCGGGTTGGTCATGAAGAGGTTGCGGGCAAGGAAGAGCTAAAGCCTTTGGTTAACGCACTGGAAGATTGAATAGAATAATCCGTTTCGGATGTATCTCGCTCACCATTCATCTACCCTGTATGCGGCCGAGATCACTAAGCCTCGGACATTGCCAGCGGTGCAAAAGCGGCTCTACTGGACAATCCGAGATTGAGGATCCTGACACTGATGCCCACAACAGCGCCCATCACCCGCCGTCGTCTCAGCCCTGAAGAAAGCAGGATGACGGCGCTCGGGGCGGCGCGTGAAATTCTGCTCGAAAGCGGCCCGCAGGCGGTGACGCTGAAAGCCGTCGCCACGCGCATCGGCAAGACCCATGCCAACCTGCTGCATCATTTCGGCAGCGCTTCGGGCCTGCAACGTGCGCTCGCCATCTTTCACGCGCGCTCGATCTGCGACACGATCGCGGCGACCGTGCTCAAAACCCGCGCGGGCGAGGCGACATCGCGCGATATCGTCGATCTCACCTTTGATGCGTTCGACCGCGAGGGCGGCGGCGCGCTGGCCGCCTGGATGCTCGCCTCGGGCAATGAAGACGCGCTCGATCCGATCGTGGAATCGATCCACGATCTGGTGGATCGGCTCAACCTGTCGGGCGATATCGGCGAGGAATTGCAGGAAAGCACGCTCGGTCTCGTGCTGATGGCGCTGGGCGACGCGCTGATGGGAGGTCCGCTCGCCGCCTCGCTCGGCCTGCCCCGCGAACGCGCGCGCGACATTGCCGAGATGCGGCTGGCCGACCGGGTGGCGAAGTGGAAGGCGGCCGGGTGAGGACGGAGCAGCTTCTGCCCAGATATCGCAGCGCTTCATTCAGGTTGCGCTGAGACACCCTTCGCTTGCGCTCGGGAGATTTGACCGAAAACAGTCCCCCGGACTGTTTTCCGCGATCAAATCTGGTGGAGCCGAGCGGGATCGAACCGCTGACCTCGTCATTGCGAACGACGCGCTCTCCCAACTGAGCTACGGCCCCTTAACCGGGAAAGGCGCGCTATAACGGGCGCGCCGCAGTGCTGCAAAGGCTAATTTGCCGCCTGCCCCAGCTGCGCGGCTGTCCCATGAAACTGGCCTTCCCCTCCGCTCTGCTTTAACGGCGACCGCATGCATTTTCTCGATCAAGCCAAAATTCATCTGAAGTCCGGCGCCGGTGGCCCCGGCGCGGTGAGCTTTCGCCGCGAAAAATATGTCGAATATGGCGGCCCCGATGGCGGCAATGGCGGCAAGGGCGGTGATGTGCTGTTCGTCGCCGTGCCCGGCCTCAACACGCTCATCGACTTTCGCTACAACCAGCATTTCCGCGCCCAGCGCGGCACAGGTGGCATGGGGCGCGATCGCACCGGCGGCGGCGGCAAGGACATGGTGATCGAGGTGCCGGTAGGCACGCAGATCCTGGCCGACGACGAAGAGCGCAGCCTGCTCGCCGATCTCACCGAAGAGGGGCAGGAAGTGATGCTGCTGCGCGGCGGCGATGGCGGGCGCGGCAATGCCAGCTATAAATCGAGCACCAACCGCGCCCCGCGCCAGCACGGCATGGGCTGGCCGGCCGAGGAACGAGACGTCTGGCTGCGGCTGAAATTGCTCGCCGACGTCGGGCTGGTCGGGCTGCCCAATGCGGGCAAATCCACCTTCATCAATCAGGTGACGGGCACCAACGCCAAGGTCGGTGCCTATCCGTTCACCACCATCATCCCGCAGCTCGGCGTGGTGCGGCACAAATCGCGCGAGTTCGTGCTAGCCGATATCCCCGGCCTCATCGAGGGCGCAGCGGAAGGCGCGGGGATCGGCGACCGGTTTCTGGGCCATATCGAGCGCTGCCGCCTGCTCATCCACCTGATCGACGGAGCCGCCGACAAGCCGCTGGACGCCTATCACACCGTCCGGACCGAGCTGGAAAATTACGGCGGCGGGCTGGGCGAGAAGCCCGAAATCGTCGTGCTCAACAAGGGCGATCTGCTCGGCGAGGAACTGATGGCCGACGTTGCCAAAAGCCTGCAGGATACAGGGATAGCATTGTTCACCATCTCCGCCGCGACCGGCCAGGGGATGGAAGCGCTGCTCGACCGGGTGCTCGAACATCTGCCCCCGCGCAGCTCGATCGAGCGCCGGCGCGCGGTCGACGAGATCGACAGCGAGGGCGATGTGATCGACTGGTCCCCGCTGCGCTGAGATGGTCATAAATACGGGACAGACGCTGGCGATAACCGGGGCGACCGGCTTCGTCGGCGGCGCCACGCTTTCGGCCGCACTGTCCGTGGGATATCGCGCGCGCGCTCTTACCCGCCGCGAGCAACCCGCACGCGGCGGCGTAACCTGGATTGCCGGAGATCTCGCCGACCGGGCCGCGCTCGAAACGCTGTGCGACGGCGCGGACGCGGTGCTGCATATCGCGGGTGCCACCAACGCGCCGACGCGCGCGGGCTTCGAGGCGGGCAATGTCGATGCCGTGCTGCACATGATCGCGGCGGCCAAGGCGCAAGGGGTGAAACGCTTCGTCCATGTGTCTTCGCTCGCCGCGCGTCGTCCGCAACTGTCCGTCTATGGCGAAACCAAGCTGGCGGGCGAGCGGCTGGTCGCGACCTCGATGCTCGACTGGACGGCGGTGCGCCCGCCCGCCGTCTACGGTCCGGGCGACCGCGACATGCTGGAATTGTTCAGGATGGCAAAGCGCGGGATCGTGCTGCTGCCGCCGAAGGGCCGCATATCGGCGATCCACGTCGACGACCTCGCCGCGCTGCTGGTGGCGCTGCTGCCGCGTTCGGAACGGACGACGGCGGAAGTTTACGAAGCCGACGACGGCCGGGACGGTGGCTGGAGCCATCGTGGTTTCGCCCGCGCGGTCGGCGCGGCGGTGGGCCGGAGCATCGAGATCTTTTCCATCCCCGCCCCGCTCATGCTGCTGGGCGGCCATGTCGACCGCCTAATCCGGCGCGGCGCGGCGCGGCTGACCCCCGATCGGGCGCGTTATCTGGCACATCCCGACTGGACGATCGATCCCGCCCGCCGTCCGCCGCCCGATATATGGAACCCGCGCATCAGGACGCCCGACGGGTTGGCGACGACCGCCCGCTGGTACCGCGAGCAAGGCTGGCTATGAGGCGATCGCGGATTCGTTTCAATAGGCCCTTTCTCTTCTCGCTGGCAGTGCAGCGGCGGTGCGGATTCAAACGGAGAGATGGCCTGAATTTGCGACAGGAGCAGCTCCAATTTCCCCCGCCGCTCGCGCGGGAGAAGAGCGAGACTTGAAAGAAATCTCCCTTCAATAACCGTCATTCCGGACTTGATCCGGAATCCAGAGCGATATGAAACTGCCATTGGACCCTGGATTCCGGGTCGAGCCCGGAATGACGAATTTGTTTACAGCGAAAACCTCGACGCGCTTTGCGCCACCCCCCCCTCCAACCAGCTGATCGCTTTGCGATAGCTTGCCTATCGGCGGCCGGATCAGTCTTTCCTACATGGCCATGTTCGTGCTATGTTCCCGGCTCGCCAACCGGGGAGACCGATGATGCATTCGCCCGCCTTTCGCATTCCCGCCGCCCCGCCCCGCCGTTTCTGGCGGCGGGCGCGTAATCCTGCACCTGCTCGGGCGGGGAGACAGAAAGGGGGGGACGTATCGTGACCTTTGCGAACTTCCGCTCTCAACAAAGCCCTTTCATTCGCAATAAGCCTTGTGCGCGGCCCGTCGGCCCAGCCCCGGGAACAAACTCGAACCGGCCCGCTTCCTCTGACCCGCCTGCCTTGACCATGCCGCATTCGCTTGCCAAGCGACCATGAACCGAACCAAGAAGGGCTCCCCTGCATGTCCGACAGAAATCTATTGCTCGACGATATCAAAACCGAAATCGAACCCTTCAACGCCAAGGGCGTCGCCGTAACGGAAGGCACGAGTTTCCAGAAGGACCTGGAATGGGACAGTCTGACGGTGATGGACTTCGTCGCCGCGATCGAAGATCGGTTCGACATCATCATCACCATGAACATGCAGGCCGAGATCGAGACCGTCGGCCAGCTGGTCGACGCCGTGGCCAAGCTCAAGAGCTGAGCTTGTCCCGTTCGCCCTGAGCTAGTCGAAGGGCCGTATTTCTTTTCAAACAAAGATAGGGCTTTGACAGGCTCAGCCCGAACGGATTTAGGCCTCATGACAGACCTCTTCTCCAAATTCGACGCGCTCATCCAGCAGCGCGAGGACCTGCTCTCGACTGGCCAGCGCGATCCCTTTTCGCTGGTGATGGAGCAGGTCAGATCACCCACCGTGGCGGTGGTGAACGGCAAGGAGACGATTCTCCTCGGCACCTACAATTATATGGGCATGACGTTCGACGATGATGTGATCCAGGCGGGCAAGACGGCGCTCGACGAATTCGGCACCGGCACCACCGGCAGCCGCGTGCTCAACGGCACCTATCAGGGCCACCGCGAGTGCGAGGAGGCGCTCAAGGAATTCTATGCCATGGACCACGCCATGGTCTTCTCCACCGGATATCAGGCCAATCTCGGGATCATCTCGACCATCGCCGGCAAGGAGGATTATATTCTCCTGGATATCGACAGCCATGCCTCGATCTACGATGGCTGCGCGCTGGGCGATGCGCAGATCGTGCCGTTCCGCCACAACGACGTCGAGGCGCTGGAGAAGCGGCTGAAACGCCTGCCCGCCGAGGCCGGCAAGCTGGTCGTGCTGGAGGGCGTCTACTCGATGCTCGGCGATGTCGCGCCGCTGAATGAGATGGTCCGCGTCTGCAAGGAAGCGGGCGCCATGGTGCTGGTCGACGAGGCGCATTCGATGGGCTTCATCGGCGAGCACGGCCGCGGCGTGGCCGAAGCGCAGGGCGTGATCGATGATGTCGATTTCATCATCGGCACCTTCTCCAAATCCGTTGGCACGGTCGGCGGCTTCTGCGTCTCGAACCATCCCAAGTTCGAGGTGATGCGGCTGGTCTGTCGCCCCTATGTGTTCACCGCCTCGCTGCCGCCCAGCGTGGTCGCGACCGCCGCGACCTCGATCCGCAAGCTCATACATGGCGGCAACAAGCGCGCGCATCTGTGGGAAAATTCGAAAAAACTGCACGCCGGGCTGAAGCAGCGCGGTTTCACATTGGGCACCAACGAGGCGCAGAGCGCGATCATCGCGGTGATCATGCCCGATCTGGAACGCGGCGCGGCGATGTGGGAAGCGCTGCTCGACGAAGGCCTTTACGTCAACCTCGCCCGCCCGCCGGCGACGCCCGCGAACATGACGCTGCTGCGCTGTTCGCTCTGCGCCGAGCATTCGAGCGAACAGGTCGACGAGATTCTGGGCATGTTCGAACGCGCGGGCAAAAAGGTCGATGTGATTTGATACCGCTCAGCGCAGGCGGTGGGCCATGATCGATCTCCGCGGTATCGGCCTCTATTCGTAAATTGCAGGAGCGCGGCAGAAGGTCAGGGATATTTCAGCTTGATGGTGACCGGCGTAACGCCGCTGCCGACCTTGACGCGGGCCTTGGACACCGGCGGTTTGCCGAACGATCCGCCGGCCAGCAGCGCGCCGAGGCCGATCGAGGGATTGTTGGTCATGCCCCAACCGTCCTTGAACGGATCGTCGTCGTCATTGCCGTTGTAATCGTGCCGCACGCCCACGGCATAATCGCCGGGGCCTGGCATAGGCAGACAGAATTTCATCGCCTTGGCGCGCACCGGCGTGTCGATCCGGTTGAGCCAGCGGCCTTTTTTCAGCCAGTCGCTGTCGAGCGCGCGGTAGCTGACGACGCGCACCCGGTTGACCGTCCCCTTGAAGCCCGTAACCGTGACCAGCAGCGCCGAACTCGATCCATCGCATTGGGAAAGGTCGTTGCTGATCTCGTCAGCATATTGGGCGTTGGCGGGCGCGGCCCCGAGCAATACGGCACCGAACGCTGCCACTGCTGCTATGGAATATTTCATGGTCTTTCACTTCCGTTTGACTATATCGGCAGCGGCCGGAACGCGGTGCCGCCGATATTATTCCCCTCATATTGTCTGGGGTTATCGCAGCCATTTGCGGCAGAATTTGGGAAATCGGGCGACGATAAGTTGAAATTCCTGACCGCGAACGACCGATATATCGCCAGACGGATCGCTATTCCGCTGCTCGCCACGCTGGTCATCGCGGCGATGCTGCTGGTGCTCGACCAGATGTTGCGGTTGTTCGATTTCGTCGCCGCCGAGGGTGGGCCGGTGCAGGTGGTGTTCCGCATGCTCGCCAATCTGCTGCCCGAATATTTTTCCGTGGCGATCCCGCTGGCGCTGATGCTGGGCATATTGATGGCGTTTCGCGGCCTCGCCACCACCTCCGAACTCGATGTCATGCGCGCCGTCGGCATCAGCTATCGCCGCCTGCTGCGCGTGCCCTATTTCTACGCCCTCGGCCTGATCGCGGTGAACGTCGCCATCGTCGGCTATCTGCAGCCCTATGCGCTCTATTATTACGAGCAGTTGCAATATGATCTTCGCTCGGGCGCGCTCGGTGCTTCGATCAAGGTCGGCCAGTTCAACAAGCTCGGCGATGGGATCACGCTGCGCGTCGAACAGAGTCAGGACAACGGCACCGACCTCTCCGGCATCTTCGTCGATGTCGGCACCAAGCAGGGCGAGCATTTCACCGCCACCGCGCAAAGCGGCCAGTTCCTGAGCACCGACGATCCCAACCTGCTGCTGCTGCGGCTGCGCGACGGCACCGCGATCCAGCAATCGCCCAAGTTCGAGGGCACCCGCGTGCTTACCTTTTCGCTGCAGGACCTGCCGATCGACCTCCCGGAAATGGACCGCTTCCGCATGCGCGGCGGCGTGAAGGATCAGGAAAATACCTTTTTCGAGTTGCTGAGCGTGGCCCGCAATCCGTCATTCAGCGTGGAGACTCGCAACGCGGCTTGGGCCAATTTCAACTTTCGCGCGGTGGAACTGGCGGTAATGCTGCTCATTCCGCTACTCGCCTTGGCCCTGGCGGTGCCGCCCAAACGATCGACATCGGCGCTGGGCATCGTTTTTTCCGTCATCCTGCTGGTCACCTATCACAAGGTCAACGAATTCGGCGAGGGCGTGGCCGCACTCGGCCGGACCAGTCCTTTCGTCTCGTTATGGTTGCCTTTCTTCGCGTTCGCCGCACTGATCATCTGGATGTATTATGTGCTTGCCTACGTGCCCGGCGGACAGCCGATCGGTGCGATCGAGAAGCGTGTCGACAAGTTCGCCAAATGGCTGCGCCGCCGTTTCAGAATCGGGCGGTCGCGTAGCGAACAGACCGAGCCTACGATACCGTGAACCAAGTCGGCTTCTTCCCCTCCGAGACCATGTCCTGGTATATGGCCAAGACCTTCCTTAAACGCAGTTTCGCGGTGCTGGCGATGCTGGTGATCATATTGATGAGCCTCGATCTGCTGCGCCAGAGCAGCAATATCCTGGCAGTGCCCGGCAACGGCTCGCACGAGGTGATGACCTATATCGCTTGGCGCACGCCGCAGGTGGTGGCGCAGTTCCTGCCCTTTTCCGTGCTGCTGGGCACGCTCATCATGCTGGCGGGGATGAACCAGAGCAGCGAGATCGTGGCGATGAAGGCGGCTGGCCTGTCCGCGCACCAGATTCTGGCGCCGCTGGTGGTCGCAGCGGTCGGCGTCGCCTGCCTTACCTTTATCTTCAACGATACCGTGCTGGCGCCGACCAGCGCCAAGCTCAGCGCGTGGCAGGCGGTCGATTATGCCGAAGTCCCGCGTGACAGCGACATCCGCACCGGGATCTGGGTGCTCGATGGCGACGACCTGATCCATGCCGACACGGTAATCGGCAGCGGCCCATCGATGATCCTGAAGGGTGTGCGGGTCAACGACCGGACCAACGGAGGCCTACGCGCCGTGGTCCAGGGGCCGTCGGCACGCTGGATCGACAATGGCTGGACGCTGGATGACGCCGCCAGCTTCAGCGTTGCCACCGCCGAAACCAACGCGCTGGGCAAGGTGCGGTTCGGACTGGGTGTCGAGCCCAGCCGCTTCACCATCTCCGCGCTCGACGGCGACAGCCTGAGCTTCGCCGATCTGGGCAAGGCGATCGACGACCAGCGCGCGGCCGGTCGCCCGACCGCATCCGCCGAAGCCGCGCGGTGGCACAAATTGTCCGGCCCGCTGGCTTCGATCCTGATGCCGCTGCTCGGTTCGATCGCTGGGTTCGGGCTGGCGCGCGCGGGCAAGACCTTTGTGCGCGTGGTGATCGGCATGGCGCTTGGCTTCGCCTATTTCGTCGCCGACAATTTCGCGCTCGCCATGGGCAATCTTGGGGCTTACGATCCGTTCGTTGCCGCCTGGGCGCCGTTCGTTCTTTTCTTGCTGGTCGGCGAGACGGTGCTGATTCGATCCGAAGAGTGAAGCGGAACCACTTGCTTCATCCCCGATCAATCGCGACATAATTATGTCGTGAGGATAGCCTATGCGTCGTAAAGCCGCCGCAAAGAAATGCGACAAGTATTCCTGCCGCATTCCAGTTGTCGGACATGCGCGCAACGAACGAGATATAGGAAACAGGCCATGGCCAGCGCGGACGCCGCATCGAGCAATTTCTGGAACCGGTCGCATTATCTGGACCGGATGAACCTTCGCGATCTGGTGATCGCCTATTTCCAGCATTACACGATCATTTCCTATCTCCTGCTGAGCGCGGCAAGCATCGCTATGTTCGCTTTTTATCCGACCACGCCGCTCGCCACCGCAGGATCGATCCTCGCGGGCATCGTGATCTATCCGCTGGTCTGGTACATGCTCCACCGCTTCGTCTTGCACGGGCAATGGATGTACAAGCGCAAGATGTTCGCCAAGACCTGGAAGCGCATCCATTACGATCACCATCAGGACCCGAACCATCTCGAGGTGCTGTTCGGCGCGCTCTACACGACGCTGCCGACCATCGCGGTCGCCACCTTGCCGATCGGTTATTGGATCGGCGGCATCGGCGGCGCCGCGGCGGCGTTCGCCACCGGCTTGCTCACCACCTGCTATTACGAGTTCGTGCACTGCATGCAGCATCTGGCGTTCAAGCCGAAGAGCAAGCTGATCGGCTATATGAAGCAGCGCCATCTGGAGCATC
The DNA here is from genome assembly GCF_965218915.1 of Novosphingopyxis sp. Lineage (GTDB taxonomy): Bacteria > Pseudomonadota > Alphaproteobacteria > Sphingomonadales > Sphingomonadaceae > Novosphingopyxis. The sequence goes on from NZ_OZ244708.1 coordinate 2,271,290, forward strand.
ATTTCCACCACGAAAGCGGCAATTACGGCATCACCAATTTCGGCTGGGACAAGGTTTTCCGCACTTATTATCACCGCAAGGATATCCCCAAGCGCTCGGCTACGGTGTTCAACCTGGGTTATGACGAGAAGGTCGCCAAGAGCTATCCGTGGGTGAAGGAACTTTCGGGAGGAATCGCCTCCGGCCATCCGCGCCGCCGTTCGCAGCAAAAGTCCGACGGGTAGCGGATCGCTGGAAACCGCTGGGTAGCGGGTCAGTTTGAATATGCGGTTTTCGTAGTTGGATGAGGGTGGATGGCGCGCCAGCGCCATCGATGGAGCAGCGCTAATCATATTTGTGGGGCTTTCCCTCACCGCTGCGACTAACGGGCAAGCTCGTAAGTCTCGCTCCGCTTCCGCAAGTGGAAGCGGGAGAATTCAAACTCAGCCATTGCCAACCGTTCTATGCTCTTTCCTACACGGCAGCATTCATGATATGTTCTGCTTTTGCCGATCATGGAGACCGATGATGGATTCGCCCGCCTTTCGCATTCCTGTCGACCTGCCCCGCCATCTTCAGTCGCACGCGTGGAAGCTTGAACCGATTCGTCCGGGAAGCGAAGAGGGGGGGACGTATCGCGCCCTTTACGAACTTCCGTTCGCAACAAAGCTCGTTCGTTCGCAATAAGCCTTTTGTGAGTCGGTTGAGGCGGCGAGTCGGCAAATTCAAATCGACCTGCTGCCGGCAATGCCGAGGCTTGCCTGTATCGTCGCCATGTGCTCCTGCGAAAGCCGCCGATGACTGACATCCAGATCTATCCCGTCGCCACCAAGGCCGATGAAAACGACTTCATCGAGTTGCCCTATCGCCTCTATGCCGGCGACCCGCATTGGGTGCCGCCGCTGCGCAGCGACGTGCGCGAACTGCTCGACGCCAAGAAGAACCCGTTTTTCGATCACGCGCGCCTGCAGCTGTTTCTCGCACGCGAGAACGGCAGCGTAGTCGGGCGTATCTCCGCCCATATCGACGAACTCGCGCTCGCCCAGCCGGCCGAGCAGGGCATGGGCCCCGGCACCGGCAATTTCGGCATGTACGAAGCCGAAAGCCGGGAAATTGGCGACGCGCTGATCGCCGCGGCCGAGGACTGGCTGCGCGATCAGGGCATGACCCGCTCGCTCGGGCCTCTGTCGCTCTCGATATGGGACGAGCCCGGCCTGCTCACCAAGGGCCATGACCACAGCCCCACGGTGATGATGGGCCACCACAAGGCGGAATATCAGGACTGGATCGAGGCCGCCGGTTATCAGCCGGTCAAGCATCTGAGCACCTGGGAACTGGACATCGCCCAGCAATTTCCGCCGCTGATCAACCGCATCATCCAGTCGGGCGAGCGCAGCAGCCGGATCGTGGTGCGCAAGGTCGACAAGTCCAAATTCGCCGAGGAAGCCGCGACCATCCTGTCGATCCTCAACGACGCATGGTCGGACAATTGGGGCTTCGTGCCGTTGACCGACCGCGAGATCGCCTATGCCGGCAAGAAGCTGAAACCGATCGTCAGGGAAGACCTGATTCGCATCGCAGAGCTGGAGGGCAAACCGGTCGCCTTCATGATGACGCTGCCCGATCTCAACGAGCCGCTGAAGGACCTGAACGGGTCGCTATGGCCGCTGGGCTGGGCCAAGCTTCTGCTATGGCTGCGCAATCCGCAGGTGCGCACCATGCGCGTGCCGCTGATGGGCGTGCTGAAGGAGCATCAGGGCAGCCGCCTCGCCAGCCAGCTCGCTTTTATGATGATCGAATATATCCGCCGCGCCTCGGTCGATCATTATGGCGCGAGCCGCGGCGAGATCGGCTGGATCCTCGACGACAATCAGGGGATGATCGCGATCGCCGATGCGATCGAGAGCAATATCAATCGCTGCTACACGATCTACGAAAAGACGCTCTGAGAGCCGCTCAGAACAGTTTCGAGATGCCGATATAGACCTGCACGTCAGGGCTGTCGTCGTCGAGCCCGACCACCGTGCCGGCATCGAGCTGCAACAGGCCGCGCGGCGTCCAGCCGACGCTGATCGACGCGACGGGCGCCCAGCTGTCGCCGGACGGATCGTCGTCATAGGTCAGCCCAAGCTCGGCGGTCGCGCTCAGATTCTGCCCGACCGCATGGGCGATGCCGAGATATTCGGTCGCCGAAAAATGGCGTCCGTCGCCATCCGCGTCCACCGACGCCGCGGCGATGCTCGTCGCGCCGAGGCCGAAGCCCGATCCCAGCGAAAAGCTCGCCGGCACCACCACGCCCGCGCTCCAGTCGTCGGCCGACACGGAGTTGTCGCCCACCGGCAGCGTGACATAGGGCTCGACCGCCAACGCCACGTCGCCGCCATCATTGCCGAGCAGATTGCGGCGCACGCCCAGCCGGATGTCGGAAAAGCCGCCGTCCTCGGAAATGACATCCCCGGTGCGCTCGTAATTATGCGTGTAGGCGGTGAAGCCCAGTTGCACCTCGGTCTTGTCGTCGACGCCGTAGCGCAGGAAGCTGTCGCCGACCGACACGCTGTCGCTGCGCGCATCGTCGGTCTTGTCGATGGTCCAGCCGCCGATGCCGATCTCGACGCTCAGCCGCCCCGGCTCGGTCGAACAGGTGCTGCTGCCCAGCCCCGGCCGGTCCGGGCAATTGCGCGGGCCATCGTCCTGCGCCATGGCGGGGCCGGCGGTCATGATCGTCCCGCCGAAAAGAGCGGCGGCTATTCCGGTCTGACGAAGCATCAAATGTCCTTGAGTTCAATCCAGGTCGGTGCGTGGTCGCTGGCCTTTTCACGCCCGCGATAGTCCTTGTCGACCCCGCTGGCGAGCAGCCGATCCGCTGTTTCCGGCGAGAGCAGCAGATGATCGATGCGAAAGCCGTGATCCTGCTGCCAGGCGCCGCGCTGATAGTCCCAGAACGTCCACACGCCGCCCGCCGGATGCTGAGTCGCCAGCGCGTCGGTCCAGCCGTCGGCGAGCAAGCGCCGATAAGCCGCGCGCGATTGCGGCTGCATCAGCGCGTCATCCTGCATCGCGCGGACCGAAAACGTATCGCGATCGTGCGGGATGACGTTGTAATCGCCGGCCAGCACCGCGGGCACTTCCTCGGCCCAGATTTCGGCGGCACGCGCGCGCAGCCGCTCCATCCACCGCAGCTTGTAATCGAATTTCGGGCCGGGCTGGGGGTTGCCGTTGGGCAGGTAGATGCTGACGATCCGGATACCGTGCGCATCGGCCTCCAGATAGCGCGAATGATCGTCGTCGGGATCGCCCCCCAGCCCGCGGCGAACCTCCTTCGGCTCCGCGCCGCGCGCCAGGATCGCGACGCCGTTGAAGCCTTTCTGGCCGTGAATCAGGACGCCATATCCGACCTTTTCCAGTTCGGCGACCGGAACGCCCTCGTCCGCGCTCTTCAGTTCCTGCAGGCAGACGATGTCGGGCCGGCGCTCCTCCAACCATTCGATGAGCCGCGGCAGGCGCGCCTTGACGCCGTTGATGTTGAAACTGGCGATGAGCATGGCTCGGGTGTTAGCGGCGCCCTGATCGCTTGTCAGCTAAGTTGGCACCGCCCCTCAGCATACAGCATTCCAAACCTCCGTCATTTCGGACTTGATCCGGAATCCAGGGCCCACGGAGGTGCTTTGTCGCCTGAATTCCGGGTCGAGCCGGAATGACGGCAATATTTAAATCCAGCAAATCGAGCGTAAAAACGTGCACCATCAGGCGCCGCCCTTAGCTCAAACCGAAAAGCTGGTCCCGCAGCCGCAGCCCGAGGCGGCATTGGGATTGGTCACCTCGAAATGCTTGCCGCCGAGCGACTCCACGAAATCGACCGCGCTGCCGCGCACCAGATCGAGGCTGACCGCATCGACGGCGAGCTTGACGCCCGCCTCCTCGGCCACGGTGTCTTCGTCTTCCACCGCGTCTGCCATGCCGAATTTATACTGAAAGCCCGAACAGCCTCCACCTTCGACCGACAGTCGCAGGATCGCGGGAACGCCCTGTTTCTCGGCGATCACGGCCACGCGGTGGGCGGCGGCGGGCAGCAGGATGATGGAAACCTCGGTCATGGCTTCAAGATAGGAGCGATAAAAAGGGGCGGCAAGGCCTTGGCCCTGCGCGCCCCAGTCTTTGCACCCTCTCCCAAAGGTGACCTGTAGACGGGAACGGGGTTAATCGTTCGGACCGCCTACCGCATCCATAGCACTATCGTCCGCCGCTAGTAAAGCGCCGTTAAGCTGGTTCATGAAGGACAGTGGATCGACCGGCTCGCCGGCGATACGCACTTCGTAATGGAGATGGCTGCCGGTGGAACGGCCGGTCGAGCCGACGAAACCGATGAGGTCGCCCTGCTTGACGCGCTGATAAGACTCGACATTGAGGCGCGACATGTGGCCGTAGCGGGTCTCGACCTGATTGCCATGTTCGATCTCGATGAAATTGCCGTAGCCGTTGACCCAGCCCGCACGCTCGATGATGCCGTCGGCGGTGGCATAGACCGGCGTACCGGTGGGCGCGGCCATGTCGATGCCCTTGTGGTTGCCGCGGCGCCCTTTGAAAGGATCGGTACGATAGCCGAAATAACTGGTGAGACGATAATCGCTGATCGGCTGGATCGAGGGGATCGCGACTTCGATATGCGGCTTGCCGGCGGTATCGCGGCCGCTCCACACGTCGAACAACTGTTTGAAGTTCGCATCGGCTTCACCGAGCGGGGTAATAATTTTTTCGGAACCTTCCAGCTGATCGTCTATTTGAAAGGCATCGGATGCGCTGCTGTTTGCATGAGCCGGCATGGCGACAGCACATGCTGCAAGCGCGAACGACACGATATGGCCACCGGCCGAAAGACGAGAAAGCATAAAAGTCCAACCCTTGTTCTTCGGAAGATGTGCGGCAACACCGCTTCCTCGGTACCTATGCGAGCAAATGATAGCTGCCCGCCCCTTCATCATGCTTAAAGCCGAGTTGAATGGCTGGATGCAAGCTCTCCATAAAATTCTAGCGTCAGACCGGCCTGATGGCGCGCCGAGTCGTTAAACGGAGGCTTCAGGCCTCTGCGAAAATGCCGAGAAATTAACGAAACCCAAAGATTTGCGGGCGATTCAGATTCTTGACACGCCGTTTCGACTGCGTTTCGAAACCCCTAGTCGAACCATTTCGACCCGAAGCCGACATGCGCGATTTCATCCTGATAGATGCGCTGGAGGATGCGCGCCGAAGCATCGTCTCCGGCCGTGAGCAAGCGCTCGACCATTTGCGGAGTGACATCGAGCCCGCGCGCCTCGAGCACCATCGGCACCACGGCGAGCCGCGCCATCGCGTCATGCGCGGTGTTTGCCGCCGCCTCCCACAAGCCGTCATGCGCCGGGAGTGCGCCGTAATGGCTCCCTATCTGCCGCAGTCGCCGGTCGAGTAGCGCGAAATGCATCGCCTCGTCCGCGCCCACCTTCATCCAGTCATCGACAAAGGCGCGCGGAAACTGCCCGCCGAACCGACCGGCCATGTCGAACGCCAGATCGATCGCGGCGAATTCGATATGCGCTAGCGCGTGGAGCAGCGCGATGCGGCCCTTGTCCGAGCCGGCCTTGCCCCGCCGCGGCATGCGGTTGGGTGCCAGCAATTCGGGCTTGTCCGGCCGCCGTGGCGCATCCGGCATCGGCGTATCGAAGCGATGCTCCAGCTTGCCCAGCCGCCAGTCACGCGCCGTCTTGCGAGCGGCCATCAGCTTGCTGCGCGGCTCCGGCGTGGTCAGAACCCGCGCGCAGGCTTCGGATATGCCGCGCATCAAAGCGCGCGGACCGCTTCCAGCACCTCTTCGGCGTGGTCCGTCACCTTGACCTTGCGCCATGCGCGCACCAGCGTGCCGTCGGCGCCGTACAAAAAGGTGCTGCGCTCCAGCCCCATGAAGCGTTTGCCGTACATCTGCTTCTCCTTCCACACGCCGAGCTGTTCGGACAGATCGGTCTCGGCATCGGACAGCAGATCCACCGTCAGCCCCTGCTTCTCGCGGAAGTTCGAAAGCTTCTTCGGGCTGTCCTTGGACACGCCCGCCACCGCCGCGTCCGCCTCGGCAAAATCGCCCAGCAGCTCGGTAAAGGCGATGCTTTCCTTGGTGCAGCCCGGCGTGTTCGCGCGCGGGAAGACAAACAGCACGAGCGGCTTGCCGAGATAATCTTTCAGCGGCGCGGGCTGACCTGTGTCGTCGGTCAGCGTCAGATCGGGGAGCGTATCGGCCATAGTCTATTCCTTTTGTGGTAGCGTGTCGCGCGGGCCGAGCGGGCCCTCCCAGGCCGCTATCACCACGGCGCGCGCATCGTCGAGCGTCGCCATTACCGCGTCCCAGCCGGCAAGCTCGAGGCTTTGCGCGATCAGGCCGCGCACCGGCACCGGCGGCTCGGCGCAATCGGGCGATACCAGCCGCACGAGGATCAGCAGCCGCGTCAGGAACCGCCGCGCCTCTGCGAATGCCGGTTCGAGGTGCCCCCCCTCCACCAGCGCCTCTGCCGCCAGATCGAGCTCGGGATGCAGCCCGCATTTGTGCGTCAGCTGCAGGAAATGGATCACGAACTCGGCGTCGATCAACCCGCCCGGCAGCCGCTTGACGTCGAGCGGGCCCGAGGGCGGCTTGTGCGCCGCGATCTGCCCGCGCATGCTGCGCACCTCCGCCGCCAGATCGGTCGCCGTCTGATCGCGCAGTACAGCCGACAGGATCGCGCCGACCGCTGTCCGTGCCTCGTCATGTCCATAGATCGCGCGCGCGCGGGTGAGCGCCATATGCTCCCAGGTCCACGCCTTTTCCCGCTGATAAGTCTCGAAGCTCGCCAGCGACACGCAGGGCGGCCCCTGCGCGCCCGACGGCCTCAGCCGCGTATCGACCTCATACAGCGCGCCAATCGCCGTTGGCACCGACAGGGCGGCGATCACGCGCTGCGACAGACGGTTGAAATAATCGGTTGCGCCCAGTTGGCGCTCACCGTCCGAGCGGCTTTCATAGCTGCCGGTGAACAGAAAGATCAGATCGAGGTCGGACGAATGGGTCAGCGCCCGCCCGCCGAGCCGTCCCAGCGCCAGGATCACCAGTTCGCCGCCCGGCACCCTGCCATGCGCGCTCTCGAACTCGGCGATCGCGCGGCCCGCCAGCACCTGCGTCGCCGCCTCGGCCAGCCGTGCGTAACCGCCCGCGACGGCCAGCGGATCGACCTTACCTTCGATCAGCTGTGCGCCGAGCAGGAAGCGCATTTCGCCGACATCGGCGCGCACCCGGTCCAAAAACCGCTCATAATCACCGGCTTGCGGTGGCTGCAGCGCCTCCGCGATCTCCTCGATCGACCCGGGAAGCGTCCGCGCGTCCGGCTCCACCAGCCGGTCGATCAGATCGGCGCGCCGCGCCAGCTGGTCGGCGAGCACGGGCGTGTAGCTGAGCAGATCGCCGAGCAATGCGATGAGGGCGGGACGTGCCATCAGCAGATCGAAGAAATTGATCGCGCTCGGCAGCCGCTCGAACATCGAATCGAGCCGGGCGAGCGCTCGCGCCGGATCGGGCGCGGCGGCGACGGCGGTGAGCAGAGCGGGCAGCACCGCCTCGAACCCTTCGCGCCCCTTTTCGCTGCGAATCGCGCGCAGCTTGCCGCTACGCCAGCGCCGCACCAGCCGCCCCGGCCCCGCCGGATCGTCGAAGCCGAACGCCCGCAGCGACGCGTCGAGCCGGTCGTCGTCCAGCGGTAGCGTCGGCGTCTCGGTCTCCTCCCAGTCGGCAAACGCACTGTAGATCGCATCGACGCGCAGCGCCGGCGGCTTCACCCAGCCGATCAGTGCGTCGCCATCGGCCAGTCCGTGCAGCCGCGCCGCCGCGTCGCGCTCTTCCGCCTGTCTGGGGATTTCGTGCGTCTGGCGGTCGTGCAGCATCTGCAGTCGGTGCTCAGCGGTGCGCAGCACCTCATACGCGCCCGCGATCGTCTCGGCATCCTCGGCCGGGACATGGCCCGCATCGCGCAGCGCGGCGAGAGAAGTGCGTGTGTCCGCGCCGCGAAGCCCTTCGTTCCGCCCGCCATGGATCAGCTGCTGCGCCTGCACGAAAAACTCGCACTCACGAATGCCGCCGCGCCCGCGCTTCAGATCATAGCCCGGCCCGATCGCCTGGCCCCCGGCATAATGATCGCGGATCGAGCGCCGCATCGTGTCGATATTGCGGATCTGCCCGAAATCGAGCGAGCGCCGCCAGATGAACGGCCGGATTGCCTCTAGAAAGCGCTCCCCCAACGCGATGTCCCCCGCCGCCGCCCGCGCACGAATGAACGCCGCCTGCTCCCACGCCATGGCGGAGCTTTCATAATGCGAGATCGCGCCTGCGATCGGCAGCGCGATCGGGCTAACTTCGGGAGTAGGGCGCAGCCGGAGATCGACCCGGAAGACATAGCCATGCGCCGTCTGTTCCTGCAGCAGCTCCACGATCCGCCGCCCGATCCGCACCGCCGCCATGGCCGGTTCCTCCCCGTCCCTGGTCGGCAGCGTCTCGCGGTCGTAGAGAAAGATCGGATCGATATCCGAACTGTAATTGAGCTCGCGCCCACCATGTTTTCCCAGCGCGATGATCGCGAAACCCTGCGGCGTAGCACCGGGCGTGCGTACGGTGATCGCGGCGGCGACGGCCTGGGTACAGGCGCGGTCGGCGAAATCGGACAGCGTGCGGGTGACGCGCGTCAGGTCCCACGCGCCCGCCAGATCGGCGATCGCAACGGCCAGCGCCACGCCCCCGCGTTCGATGCGCAGGCCTTCGGAGATGTCGGCGCGGGCCTCCCCTTCTTCGCGTGCCAGGGCCAACGCGGCCTCTGCATCCCCGTCCTGCAGCAGCGCGGCAACGGCGGGGCGCTGTTCGATCAGCCGCGCGAGGAACGGACTGTTGGCGCGGGCGCGTTCGAGCGCATTGGGGAAGCTGGGGGATTCGGGCACGCTATTGGCTTAGCGGGTCCCGCCGAATGCTGAAAGGACGGTGCTTTCACCATCCAATTTCCGTTCGTGCTGAGCTTGTCGAAGCATTGTCCTTCTTTGGTCCAAGCTTACGGAAAAGAAAGGACAGTCCTTCGACAGGCTCAGGACGAACGGTTTTGGTGGCGGAGGCAGGATATCCCGAAACGCTCAATGCCCGCTACGCAGCTTCACCCACAGGCTGTGCAGGCCGACCACCACCGATCCCAATATGATACCGACCACGCCGTACAGCGCCGCCTCGCTCAGCCAGCCCAATATACCGCCCGCGCTTTCTTCCACGCCGTGAACGACGCCGTGGATCGCATCTGGAAGCGTGCTGAGATCGAAGCTCTCCAGCCCATGGACGATGATCCCGCCGCCAACCCATAGCATCGCCGCGGTGCCGATCACGGTGATCGCGCTCAGCACATAGGGCATGATCTTGACGAGGCCCCGTCCGAAGCCCGCCATCGCGCCTTCGTCCCTGGCCAGATGCAACCCGATATCGTCGAGCTTCACCAGCAGCCCCACCGCGCCATAGACGCCCGCGGTGATCGCGATCGACACCGCGATGAGCGTGATTCCCTGCGTGATCAACGCCTGATCGGTGATCTCGCCCAGCGAAATCGCCACGATCTCGGCCGAAAGGATCATGTCGGTGCGCACCGCGCCGGTCACCCGCTGCTTCTCCAGTTCGGCGGAATTGAGCGTTTCGACCGCATCCTGTTCCTTGTGGTCATTGCCGAACAATTTGTGCAGAATTTTTTCGGCGCCCTCGAAGCTCAGATAGGTCCCCCCTAACATCAGGATCGGCGTAAGCGCCCAGGGCAGGAACGCGCTGAGTAGCATCGCCACCGGGACCAGAATGACGAGCTTGTTGAACAGCGATCCCTTGGCGATCTTCCAGATGATCGGCAGTTCGCGCTCCGGGCTTAGACCGGTGACATATTTGGGCGTGACGGCGGTGTCGTCGATTACCAGCCCGGCTGCCTTGGTTCCCGCACGGCTGGCGGCAACGCCGACATCGTCGACCGAGGCGGCGGCGAGCTTGGCAATTCCGGCAACATCATCGAGCAGCGCGGCAAGACCCGACGGCATCAGGCGGAAGCCTTGCGGTAGGACGCGCGGAAATCCGCAGTGAACACGGCAAAATTGCCTGCTGAGATCGCTTCTCGCATGGCGGCCATAAGCTGCTGGTAGAAATAGAGATTATGTTCAGTCATCAGCATGGCCCCCAGCATTTCCCCGGCGCGGATCAGGTGGTGGACATAGGCCCGCGTCCAGCCAGCGCATACCGGGCATCCGCAGCATTCGTCCAGCGGGCTCTGGTCCTCGGAGAATTTGGCGTTGCGAATGTTGATCGGCCCGGCCCAAGTGAACGCCTGCCCGTTGCGGCCCGAACGCGTCGGCAGCACGCAATCGAACATGTCGACACCGCGTTCGACCGCGCCGACCAGATCGTCGGGTTTGCCGACGCCCATGAGGTAGCGCGGCGCGTCCTCGGGCAGCATATCGGGCGCGAAATCGAGCGTGGCGAACATCGCCTCCTGCCCCTCGCCCACCGCCAGCCCGCCGATGGCATAGCCGTCGAAGCCGATGGCGCGCAGCGCCTCGGCGGAGCGCGCACGCAGCCCTTTGTCGAGCGCGCCCTGCTGGATGCCGAACAGCGCGGACGTGCCCGCCGTCTTGCCCTTGTCGAACGCTTCGCGCGAACGCCGCGCCCAGCGCATGCTCATTTCCATCGAAGCCTTGACCGCCTCGCGGGGCTGGTCGGCGCGCGGGCATTCGTCGAACGCCATGACGATATCGGACCCCAGCAGCGCCTGGATTTCCATCGATCGTTCGGGCGAGAGCATATGCTTCGAGCCGTCGAGATGGCTCTTGAAGCTGACCCCCGCTTCCGTGATTTTGCGCAGCTCCGAAAGGCTCATCACCTGATAGCCGCCGCTGTCGGTCAGGATCGGGCGGTCCCAGCCCATGAACCGGTGGAGCCCGCCGAGCCGGTCGATCCGCTCCGCGCCGGGGCGCAGCATCAGATGATAGGTGTTGCCCAAGATGATGTCCGCGCCGCTCGCGCGCACATCGGCGGGCTTCATCGCCTTGACGGTGGCGGCGGTGCCCACCGGCATGAAGGCAGGCGTGGCGATAGTGCCGCGACGCATGCGGATCTCGCCGGTGCGCGCCTTGCCGTCGCGGGCGGAGATGCGGAACTCGAAACGTGGTGGCATCATTGGGCCTCTAAAGGGGCGCGGGGGAAATGCAAACAAGCGGCGGAAGAGCGGTCTTGCGGCTCGGCATGCTGATGGCGACGACCGGCTTGCTTGCCGCGTGCGAGCGCGCGCCGGAGGGTCCGCCGCCCGGCCCGATCCCCACCGCCTATTCCATCGAACCGCCGGACGAACCGGTCCCGCTGCCGATCCCCGCGTCGCGCGAAAAATGCTATGGCATCGGCCCGGCGCAGCATAATGGCGGCGGCGCGAAGGGGCCGGGTACCGCGCGGCTGGATAAGCAGCGCGACGCATGGGTGTTCGTGCCACGCGGCAAATGCGGCGATTACGGCGGCTCGCTCGTTTCGCGCCGCGATCCGAGACTGTAAAGCCATTCATTTTTCGGTCAGTTACGGGGGGTTAGGAGCGCCGCGAACTCCCGAAAAGGACACCTTCATGATCGCCCGCCTTGCCCTGATCGCCGCGATGCTCGCCTTCCCCGCCGCCGTGACGGCGCAAACCGCATCGTCCCGGCCCTGCATCACGCCCGATCAAAACGAGGCGGTGACCGCCTATGTCATGCCATCGCTGGCGACCGAAATGGCCCGCAAATGCGCTCCCGTGGTCGGGGCCAACGCCTATCTGGTGACCAACGCGCAGCGGCTGTCGCAGAAATGGCAGGCGGGCGCCGACCGTGCCTGGCCGGCCGCGCGGACCGTGGTGACCAAGCTCGCCGGCATCCCGCTCGCGCCCGGCAGCGGCGGCGACGGCTTTGCCAAAATGGTGCTGGCGCCCGCGCTGGCGGGCAAGATCGCCTATGAGATGGATGCGCAGGCCTGCTCGGTGACCGACCGGCTGCTGCAGCAACTGGAACCGCTTCCCGCGAAGAACCTCGCCTCGGTGCTGGCGCTGATGCTGGAAGTCGGCGCCGGGCAACAAGCGGAGATACCGTACCGCGTCTGCCGCAACGAGGGTTAGGCCGCGCTCAAACGCAATTGTCGTCGTGCAGCAGACAGGGCACGTCGTCGCTCACCTCGATCTGCAGCGTGACATGCTCGATGCCGTGATGGTGGGCGAGTTTGCGCTGCATTTCCAATAGAAACGCATCGCCGGGATGACCGCCCGGCATCACCAGATGCGCGGTCAGCGCGGCCTCTGTGGTGCTCATCGGCCAGATGTGCAGATCGTGAACGCGCGACACGCCCGCCTGCCCTTCCAGCATCTCCCGCACAGCGCCGGGATCGATCTCGCGCGGCACCGCGCTGAGCGCCATCGCCACCGATTCGCGCAGCAGCCCCCACGTGCTCCACAGGATCACCGCCACCACCAGCAGGCTGACCAGCGGATCGATCCATAAAGCGCCGGTGACGAGGATCAGCCCACCTGCAATTACGACACCTGCCGAAACGGCGGCATCGGCGGCCATGTGGAGATAGGCGCCGCGGATATTGACGTCGCTCTTGCGTCCGCGCGCGAACAGCATCGCCGTGGCGCCATTCACGAAGATGCCGATGCCCGCCACGATCATCACGGTCACGCCGGGTACCGGCTGCGGATCGGAAAAGCGCTGGACAGCCTCCAGCGTAATCGCGCCGACCGCGACCATCAGCAGCAGCCCGTTGGCGATGGCGGCCAGGATCGACGAGCCGCGCAGCCCGTAGGTGAAGCGCTCGGACGGCGGGCGCTTGGCCAGTTCCGCCGCGCCCCAGGCGATCAGCAGGCCGAGCACATCGGACAGGTTATGCCCGGCATCGGCGAGCAGCGCGACCGAGCCGGTCCACAGCCCCGCCCCGCCCTCCAGCGCGACGAATGACAGGTTGAGCGCGGTGCCGATGGCAAAGGCGCGGCCGAAATCGGCCGGAGCATGGCTGTGCCCGGGCGCGCTGTGGGAATGATCGTGCGATTCGCTCACGATCCGCGCTTAGCGGACGCGGCAAAGGATATGCTAGGACTTCGGGCGATCAAAACCATCCTGCCACAAATCCGTCAGTCCTGAGCCTGTCGAAGGGCGTTTATCGAGCGTATATTGTGCCATCCGGATAAGCGTCCTTCGACAGGCTCAGGACTGCGGACTTTTTTCAAAGCTTCGGGAATCAACCCGGCAACAGCAAACTCGCATCGCCATAGCTGTAGAAGCGATATTCGTCCGCGATCGCATGGGCATAGGCCGCCTGCATCCGATCACGCCCCATCAGCGCGCCGACCAGCATGAACAAGGTCGATCGGGGCAGATGGAAATTGGTCATGAGGCCGTCGATCGCGCGGAAGCGGTAGCCGGGCATAATGAAGATTGCGGTGTCGTCCTCGAACGGCTGGATCACGCCGTTTACATCAGCCGCGCTTTCGAGCAGGCGCAGGACGGTGGTGCCGACTGCGATCAACCGCCCGCCATTCTTGCGAACCGCATTCAGCCGGTCGGCGGTGGCGGCTTCGATGCGGCCCCATTCGCTGTGCATCCGGTGCGCGTCGGTGTCCTCTGCCTTGACCGGCAGGAAGGTACCCGCGCCCACATGCAGGGTGAGTGTTTCCGTCGCAATGCCAACGGTTTGCAGCATGTTCATGAGACTGGGCGTGAAATGCAGCGCGGCGGTCGGCGCGGCCACCGCGCCTTTTTCCCGCGCGAACATGGTCTGGTAATCTTCGGCATCGCGCTCGTCGATTTCGCGCCTGGCCGCGATATAGGGCGGCAGCGGCATGGTGCCCGCGCGCTCGATCAGCGTCTCGACCGGCTCCTCGCCCTCGAACGCCAGCACGAAGCTGCCGTCGTCGAGCCGCTGCTCGGCGATGGCGGTCACGCCCTCCCCGAAATCCACGCGCTCGCCCGGCCGCAGCCGCTTGGCGTTGCGTACGAACGCCTGCCAGCGGCGCAGATCGATGCGCTTGTGGAGCGTGGCGCCGATACTGGCATCGCCGCGGCGTCCCTCGAGTTGCGCCGGAATGACGCGGGTGTCATTAAACACCAGCACGTCGCCCGCCCGCAGCAGCGACGGCAGGTCGCGCATCATGCGATCCGCCATGCCCTCGCCATCGACCAGCAGCAGCCGCGCCGAATCGCGCGGGTTTGCGGGCCGCAGCGCGATGCGTTCAGGCGGCAGCTCGAAATCGAACAGGTCGACCCGCATGGGACGCTCCCGGCAGCGCCGAGTTACTGATCTTGGGGGGCGGGCGGCTCGATCGGCGCATTCAGATCGCCCTCGGGAAGCGGCGGCGTGGCGCCCTGATTGGCAGCGGTCAGGCGCGCCTTGGCGGCGGCATAATCGGGCTCGGGCTTGGGCGCATCGCCGAGCGAAGCCTGCAGGATCACGTCCGGATTGGCCGGCGGTTCGCCGCGCGCGATCGCATCGACATATTCCATGCCGGAGGCGACGCGGCCGAAGATCGTGTATTTGTTGTCGAGCTTGAAATTGGGCTGCAGCACGATGAAGAACTGGCTGTTGGCGCTGTTCTCGCTCTCGGCGCGCGCCATCGACAGCGTGCCGCGCAGATGCGGCAATTTGCTGAATTCCTGCGTCAGATCGGGAAGGTCGGATCCGCCGGTGCCCGTGCCGGTCGGATCGCCGGTCTGCGCCATAAAGCCCTCGATCACCCGGTGGAACTTCACGCCGTCGTAAAAACCCTGTCGTGCCAATGTCTTGATGCGCTCGACATGACCCGGCGCCACGGTGGGATAGAGCCGGATCGTCACCCGCCCGCCGGTCGACAGGTCCAGATACAGCACATTGCTGAGATCGGGATCGGGCACGGCGGTATCGACGGTGCCCGCCGTCTGGGCATGCGCCGCGACGCCGAGCACCAGCGCGAGAAGAAAAGCGAAAAGGCTGGCGATACGCATCGGTGGCTGTCCTGTGTGACCCGTGAACCTTGCGCCTCTAGCGAATAGGGCTGGCCGTGTCATGAACGAAGAATTGGGCGAGCACCGGGTCGGGAACGATCCGATCACCAACTCCCGTTTGCTTTACCAAGAAACAGCGTCATCCCGGGCTTGATCCGGGATCCAGGGCGAGATGGCACTGCCGCTGCAGTCTGGATTCCGGATCAAGTCCGGAATGACGAATTTTTCGAATCTCAGTCCTGCACACGTATTTTTTCTATCCGCGCCACCACTTCCTCGCGCACCGCGGGCGTCACGAATTTCGCGATATCCCCCTCGAACATCGCGATCTCCTTGACCAGCCGGGACGCGATCGGCTGCAGCGAGACGTCGGCCATCAGGAACACGGTTTCGATGCGATCGTTCAGTTGCTGGTTCATCCCCGCCATCTGATATTCATATTCGAAATCGGCGACCGCGCGCAGGCCGCGGACGATCACCGACGCGCCGACCTCCTCGGCGAAATGCATCAGCAGGTTGCCGAAGCTCACCACCTCGATCGCGGTGCCTTGGATGCCCGCCACCTCGCGCCGCACCATCGCCATGCGCTCGTCGACATCGAACATCGGGTTCTTTGACGGGTTGGTGGTGACGCCGATCACCAGCCTGTCGACCAGCTTCGCGCCGCGCCGGATAATGTCCATGTGGCCCAGGGTGATCGGGTCGAACGTCCCCGGATAGATGCCGATTCGCTGCATGCCCCGTCTCTCCTCTAGCGGTCGCGTTCCACGATGAAGCGGGCAAGCGCGCGGAGCAGTTCCGCCTCCGCGCCGAAGCCGCGCAGATGCCCGATCGCCTGCTCGGTGAGCATGCGCGCCTGTTCGCGCGCGCGCGCGGGGCCCAGCAGCGTGACGAACGTCTCCTTGCCCTGCCCCTCGTCCTTGCGCAGCGCCTTGCCGGCCTTTTCCTCGTCGCCCTCGACATCGATCAGGTCGTCGGCGATCTGGAAGGCGAGCCCGATATCGCGCGCATAGCCGCGCAGCGCCAGATGAATCTCGTCCGATGCGCGGCCGAGCACCGCGCCCATCTCGATCGCCGCGGAGATCAGCGCGCCGGTCTTGAGCTGCTGCAGCCGGGTGACGGTATTGAGGTCATAGGCACTCTTGCCTGCTTCCAGGTCCATCATCTGGCCGCCCGCCATGCCGGACGGACCGCTGGCTTCGGCCAGAACGCGGACCAGTTCGATGCGCAGGAACGGATCGGCGTGCACCGCCTCGTCCGCCAATATCTCGAACGCCAGGGCATGGAGGCTGTCGCCCGCCAGCACCGCGGTAGCATCGTCATAGGCTTTGTGCACGGTAGGCTTGCCGCGCCTCAGATCGTCATCGTCCATGGCGGGGAGATCGTCATGGATCAGCGAGTAGACATGGATCGCCTCGACCGCGCAGCCGGCCCGCACCGCCGCGTCGCGATCGACGCCGAACAGCTCCGCCGTGCTGACCAGCAGCAGCGGGCGCAGCCGCTTGCCACCGCCGATGGCGGCGTGGCGCATCGCGTCGTAGAGGCGCGCGCGCGTATCGTCCGGCGAGGCCAGCAGCACCTCGAACAGCGCATCGACCTTGGCCGATATCCGATCGAACGCGGAGGAAAGGCTGATCGGGCTGATCGACATCGGAGGCTGCCTGGTCAGGCGTCGAACGCTTCGGTGCCGCCCGACTTGCCGTCCGCGCGCACGCGAATCTGGTCGATCTTGGCGCGCGCCGCGTCGAGCCGCTTCTGGCACTGCGCGCGCAATTTGTCGCCCTCGGCATAGAGATCGATCGACTCGTCGAGCGGCACGTCGCCGCGTTCGAGCTGGTTGACGATGTCCTCGAGCCGCTTGAGCGCCTCTTCGAAGCTCAGCTCGTCGGTGGATTGCGCTTGGGTTGTCATGCGCGGGTGCATGGCCCCGACCGCGTACAGGGTCAAGCCGTCCCCCCGGTTCGGGCCACGCAAATTCGCGGTCCGCCACGATTTTTGCTTGGAACTGCGCGCATGGCTGTTCATTGTGCAATGCGCAAAACACAATTGGAGTTTCCATGCGCAAATCCCTTCTCTCCCTTGCCCCCGTCGCCCTGCTCGCGCTGGGCGCGTGCGACAACAACGCCGCGCCGGACGCAGAAGCCACGTCCGAAACCGCCAGCGACGCCGCGCCGATCGCCCTGCCGCCGGCGATCGTCGACAGCGGCGTCTATCGCTGCGCCGACAAGTCGGTGGTCTATGTCGATTTCTACCAGGGCGGCGATCGCGCCGGGATCCGTACCGAGCAGAATGGCACATCGGTGATCCTCAACGCACCCGGCATGGCCAGCCCCGAGATGTCCGCCACGCCCGAGGCCGGCGCTACGCCAGAAGCGACGGCCACCGCCGACAGCGGCACCCCGACGCTGACCGGCGGCGATGGGTATGCGCTGACCGGAACCGGCCAGAACATCCAGGTCAAGCTCCCCGGCAAGGATAGCCAGACCTGCAAGACCGGCTGATCCGGACGCAGCAGACCGATCGAACGAATGGGCGCCGCGTGATCGGCGCCCATATTTGAGACATCTCTTGCAACCTCAATCTGATCAACTTGGTGACGAAGTCATTCCGCACCCATTCGTTCGTCATGCCAGCGAAAGCTGGCATCTCGGGCGTCAAAGCAATCCGGCCAGAGACCCCTGCTCCCGCTGGGTGACGAGCACATAAACTCGGCTGAGAGTAACATCGACGCAATTTTCTATACACGCAAAGCCCCGCCGCGCCGAGACGGTATCTGCGGGCGTCCAAGCTGCCTTGCTTCTCTTGACAGCCCCCCACGCCAAGGTTGATCTAAGTCTATAAGACTTTGGGTGAGGGTTCACGCTATTTTCATCGGTCATTTCGCACCGGCACTCGTCGTCGCTGCCCAGCGCAGGGCACCGCATTTGGGCATATTGTTCGTCGCCGCGCAATTCGTCGATTATCTGTTCGCGATCTTCCTCCTGACCGGCACCGAGCATATGCGCTTTCGCCAAGGCGCGACCGCGCTGGTGCCGTTCGATCTCTACGACATGTCCTACAGCCACAGTTTGGCCGGCACGCTCGTCGCCGCGCTGCTGTTCGCAGGCCCGGTCTATGTCTATTATCGCAAGGTGCGACCGGCAGTGCTTGCAAGCGTGGTGGTGCTGTCGCACTGGTTCATCGACTTGCTGGTCCACGCGGCCGATCTCAGCCTTGTCGGCGGCCCGCCGAAATTCGGGCTCGGCCTCTGGAACGAGCCGGCCATCGCGATCGCGCTAGAACTGGCGCTGATCGGCGCTGCGTTCTTCTTCTATATTCGCGCGACGCGGCCGCCCTTTCGCCAGGCGGGTCACAGCCGCGTCTATATCCTCGCGGCCGTTCTGCTGGCGCTGCAGCTGTTCAACTGGTTCGGTCCCAAGGAAGGCAATACGACCATCTTCGCGCTGACCATGCTGGTGGTGTTCACCGCACTCGCTTTCCTCGCCGACTGGGCCGGGCGCGGGCGCAGGACCCGCCCATTTCGCCGCAAGCGCTTCCACTAGCCATGTTGGCGCGTTACCGTGCCGCCTATGTCCACCACCTACACCGTCGACAGCGCCACCAGCCGCGCCACCCCCACGCCCAAGCCGATGAAGCGCGTCACCGTGCCCGCGATCAGAGCGCGCAAGGGACAGCCCGGCGCCGAGCCGCTGGTCATGCTCACCGCCTACACCGTGCGCACCGCGCAATTGCTCGATCCGCATTGCGATATCCTGCTGGTCGGCGATTCGCTCGGCCAGGTGATTTACGGCCTGCCCTCCACGCTGCCGGTTACGCTGGACATGATGTGCGCGCACGGCGCGGCGGTATCGCGCGGCAGCTTCCACGCCGCCGTCGTCGTCGACATGCCGTTCGGCAGCTACGAGGTTTCGCCGGAGCAGGCCTTTGCAAGCGCAGCTCGCATCATGGCCGAAACCGGCGCGGCGGCGGTGAAGATGGAGGGCGGCGTGGCGATGGCCGAAACGGTGGCGTTCCTGTCCGATCGCGGCATTCCGGTGATGGGCCATGTCGGCCTGACCCCGCAGGCCGTCAACGCGCTCGGCGGCTACGGCGCGCGCGGGCGATCGAACGCGGAATATGACAAGATCATCGGCGATGCCGTGACGGTGGCCGATGCGGGTGCCTTTGCAGTCGTGGTCGAGGGCGTGGTCGAAACGCTGGCCGATTCGATCGTCGACGCACTCGATGTGCCCGTCATCGGCATCGGCGCCTCGGCGCGCTGCGACGGCCAGGTGCTGGTGACCGAGGACATGCTCGGCCTGTTCGAACGCACGCCGCGTTTCGTGAAGCGCTATGGCGACATGGCCGGGTCGATCACCGACGCGGTCCAGCATTACGCCGCCGAGGTGCGCGCGCGCGTATTTCCCTCGGCGGATCAGGTGTACAAGCCGAAGGATTAGGGTCAGGACCTGTTAATCGTCATTCCGGACTTGGTTTCGCCCGGAAAACGTCAGTTTTCCGTTGGCGATGCTTGATCCGGAAACGTCAGTTCGGCGGAGCCAATCCAGGGCGGCAAGCGATGCCGTTGGAGGGCCTGGATTCCGGATAGCTCGATTTTCCAGCCAAATCATAGATTTGGAGAAAATCGGCTTCAGGAATGACGAATGAAATTCAACAGGTCCTGACCCTTAGGCGCGGCCTTCGCAGTCATGCGCGCGCATCAGCCAAAGAACCGTTCGTGCTGAGCCTGTCGAAGCATTGTCCTTCTTTCTCGCGATGGCGGCGAAAAGGAAAAGCAGCCCTTCGACAAGCTCAGGGCGAACGGAGTCATGGGATTGTTCGCGCGCGCGCGCGCCGCCCCGCCCCCATTCGCCCCTTGTCACCATGCCGCCCCCGTCGCTAAGGCGAGCCCCGATCATCCCGAGACCGGAGAGCCGCCTTGGCCCTGACCCCTTCCAAACCCGCAGCCACCGCCAGCGACAAGAGCGACGACGTGTTCGTGCGCGAGGTGGACGATGCCGTCCGCCGCTCGGACATGGAGGCGTTCGGCAAGCGCTATGGCTGGTGGCTGCTGGGCTTCGTCATCCTGGGGCTGGCCGCGTTCGGCGGATATATCATCTGGCAGAACCGGCAAGCCGCCGCCGACGGCAAGGTCGCCGAGCAATATGTGACCGCGATGGACGCCGCTGCGGCGGGCGACGTCAAGACCGCCAAGCCGATCCTGGCCGAGCTGTCCGACGGCTCGAACGAGGGCTATCGCGCGTCCTCGCTGATGATGGAAGGCAATCTCGCCGCCCAGAAGAACGAGGTCAAAGCCGCCGTTGCGGCCTATGGCAAGGTGGTGGGCGACGAGAGCCTGCCGCAAGCCTTTCGTGATCTGGCGCTGGTGCGCCGGACCGCGCTGGAATTCGACACGATCAAGCCCGAGCAGGTGGTGCAGCGACTCAAACCCCTCGCGGTCGAGGGCAAGCCCTGGTTTGGCCCGGCCGGCGAAATGGTGGCCTTGGCCTATGCCAAGATGGGCCGCGAGGATCTGGCCGGAACGTTGCTCGGCGCGATGTCCAAGGACAAGGATCTGCCCGAATCCACGCGCAAGCGCACCCGCCAGCTCGCCGGCGTCTATGGCGTCGATGCCGTTCAGGATGACGCCATTCAGCAAGACGAAAGTCCCGCCGGTGCAGCTGCTTCGACAAACGCGCCCGCCGGGAGCCAAGGAGCCAGATGATGAACCGCATAACCCATAAGCTGATCTGCGGCGCGGCGCTGCTCGCGCTGACCGGTTGCGGACTGTTCGGCGGCGGCGACAAGAAGAACACGCCCACCCTCGGCAACCGCGTCGCGATTCTCGGCGCGGAGAGCGACGCCGTGGTCGATCCCGCGCTGGCGACGGTCCCCGTCGTCCTGCCCGCCGCCGTCGCCAACAGCGACTGGGCGCAGCCGGGCGGCAACGCGGCCAAAAATCTGGGCCAGCTCGCGCTTACCGCCGATCTCGCGCCGGCCTGGACCGCGCGCATTTCGGGCGCCAGCAACCGCGCGCGGCTCGCCGCCGCGCCGGTCGTCTCGGGCGGACGGCTCTACGCGATCGACACCGACGGCATGGTCCGCGCGTTCGACGCGGCCACCGGCGGCGCGGCCTGGTCGACTTCGATGGCGGTCTCCGGCGACGGCAGAACGAGCGCGTTCGGGGGGGGCGTCGCCGCCGACGGTGCGATGGTCTATGCCACCAACGGCGTCGGCGATGTCGCCGCGCTAGACGCCGCCTCCGGCGCCGAAAAATGGCGCGTGCGCCCGGCCGGCCCGATGCGCGGCGCGCCGACCATCTCCAACAACAATGTCTATGTGATGACGCAGGACAACCAGATCTTCGCGCTCGACCCCGCCGATGGATCGACCAACTGGAACAAGTCCGGCACCGTCGGCCAGTCCGGCATTTTCGGCGTCGCCGCGCCGTCCGCCGCGCAGGGCACGGTGATCGCAGGCTATTCCACCGGTGAACTCGCAGCCTATCGCTACGAAAACGGCCAGGATTTGTGGACCGACGCCCTGTCGCGCACCAGCATCTCGACCTCGGTGTCCTCGCTCACCGATATCGACGCCGATCCGGTGATCGATCGCGGCCGCGTCTACGCCATCGGCCAGGGCGGTCGCATGGCGGCCTATGAGCTCATCACCGGCCAGCGCATCTGGGAAATCAACATCGCCGGCATCGCCACGCCCGTGGTCGCGGGCGACTGGGTGTTCGTGCTGACCGACGACGCCAAGCTGCTCGCCGTCGCGCGCACCACCGGCAAGATCCGCTGGGTCGCGCAGCTGCCCGAATATCGCAAGCCCAAGAAGAAGGAAGACCCGATCGACTGGAAGGGCCCCGTGCTCGCCGGTGGCCGCCTGATCGTCGCCTCGACGCGCGGCGGCGTGTGGTCGGTCGATCCTGAGGAGGGCACAGCCGCGCAGCTCTTCGATCTGGGCGAATCGGTTTCGGTCCCGCCGATCGTGGCGAACCAGACGCTGTACCTGCTCGACGACAGCGGCCGCATTTCCGCCTATCGCTAACGCCAAATCCTTCTCCCCGAGGGAGAGGGATACGCAGCCTTGGCTCGAAGAGATTGGCGATTATGTACCTTGCAAACCCGTTTCATTTGTTCGTCACTCCAGCGAAAGCTGGGGTCTCGGGTGGATCGCCATGAGGCCTGAGATGACGAACAAAAAAAGGCGGAGCTATGCCGTTTCTGAATTTCCATCCGACAGGGTTTGCAAAGTACATAATCGCCAAGAGATCAGGCGAAGTTGGATGAGGGTGGCTGGCGCGACAGTGCCATTGATGAGGCCGCTCTACATTAGCCCTTTAAAACATCGTCATCCCGGACTTGATCCGGGATCCAGGGCGAGATGGACCTGCCGCTGGGCCCTGGATCCCGGGTCAAGCCCGGGATGACGTTGCTTTGCTGCGCCGCGCCCCTACCCAGCCCCCGACCAAACAACTTCCCTACACGGCGCTTATCGTCTAAGATGCGTTCGCTCGTCCGCCCGTTGGCGACCCGCTCCCCCTGCCCGTGTAGGAAATATTTGTTTCACGATTTTGCGGGCGACCGGCGCTCGCTTTTAGCCTTTGCGCAACCTTGTGTCGCGCAGCCCCAATTATCGGATCGTCTCTTGCTTCCCACCGTCGCCATCGTCGGACGCCCCAATGTCGGCAAGTCCACGCTTTTCAACCGCCTCGTCGGCAAGCGGCTCGCGCTGGTCGACGACCGGCCCGGCGTGACGCGCGACCGGCGCGAGGGCGATGCGCGGCTGCTCGATCTGTCGTTCAAGGTGGTCGATACCGCGGGTTATGAGGATCATGACGAGCAGACCCTGCCCGGCCGCATGCGCATGCAGACCGAGGCCGCGGTGGCCGGATCGGCGGTGTCGCTGTTCCTGATCGACGGGCGCGTCGGCGTGACCCCGCTGGACGAGGAAATCGCCCGCTGGCTGCGCGCCTCGGGCCATCCGGTGATCCTCGTGATCAACAAGGCCGAGGGCAATCAGGCCGACAGCGGCATCATGGAATCCTATTCGCTGGGGCTGGGCGATCCGATCGCGATCAGCGCCGAGCATGGCGAGGGATTGTCCGATCTGTTCGGCGCGCTGGCGCCTCTGATCGACAGCTTCGATACCGGCGACGAGCAGGACAACGAGGATGACGAGGATGCCAACCGCATCCTGAAGCTGGCCATCGTCGGGCGGCCCAATGCGGGCAAATCGACCCTCATCAACAAGCTGCTCGGCGAGAACCGGCTGATCACCGGCCCCGAGGCGGGGATCACGCGCGACAGTATCGAGATCGACTGGATCTGGACCACCGGCCCCGGCGACGACCGCGAGGTGCGGCTGATCGACACCGCCGGCATGCGCAAGCGCGCCAAGGTGACCGAAAAGCTCGAACGCCTGTCGGTCGCCGATGCGCGCCGCGCGATCGATTTCGCCGAGGTCGTCGTGCTGCTGCTCGATGCGACCAAGGGGCTGGAGCTGCAGGACCTCAAGATCGCCGACCATGTGGTGCAGGAAGGCCGCGCGCTGGTCATCGCGATCAACAAATGGGACGTGGCCGAGGAAGCCAGCGCGCTGTTCAACGGCATCCGCGCCGCACTCGACGAAGGTCTGGCGCAGCTCAAGGGCGTGCCGATGGTTGCGGTGTCGGCGATCACCGGCAAGGGGCTCGACCAGATGCTTTTCGCCGCCTTCGACGCGCGCGAGGCGTGGAGCAGGCGGGTGCCGACCGCCGGGCTCAACCGCTGGTTCGAGCATGCGATCACGCTCAACCCGCCGCCGGCCCCCAGCGGCCAGCGCATCAAGCTGCGCTATATCACCCAGATCAAATCGCGTCCGCCCGCCTTCGTCATATTCGGCACGCGGGTCGATAAATTGCCCAAAAGCTATGAGCGCTATCTGCTCAACGGCATCCGCCGCGATCTGGATTTCGGCGCGGTGCCGGTACGGCTCACCCTGCGGGCGCCGAAAAACCCGTTCGACGACTGATATCGGGCCTTATCGTCAACGGACTGTTTACGATTGGACATGTAAAAAAGCCCGACGATTGAATGGGGGTCAGAGGGAAATAATGGCGACTGAGACCGGCGAATTTGTGGACTGGAATACCTTCCAGGCGTGCCGCGCGCAGCTTGGAACGGGATTCGTGCGAATCCTGGGCTATTTTCAGGAAGACGGCACCAAATCGATCGCGGCCATCGAACAGGCGATGCGCGACAAATCGGCGATCGCGCTGGTCAACCCCGCGCATATGCTGAAGGGCGAAGCCTATCAGTTCGGCGCGCAACAGCTCGGCCAGGTGGCCGAGCGTATCGAGATGATCGCCCGCAAATGCGTGGAGCGCCGGGTCGAGCCCGACGAGATATTGCCGGATGTGGTCAAGCTGCGCGGCCTGTTCGAACGCACGCTCGCCATGCTCGAGCGCGAGGCCAGTCCGCTGGTCGAGCGGCGCCCCACCTTCGGGCAGAAGAGCTTCGGCACCAACCAGAGCTTCGGCCGGCTCTAGGCCCCGCTCCGGACCTTAAGCATCGGTTGCAGCCGGCCCCGCGCCAGGCTGCGCCACAGCCATTCCAGCGGTCCGTAACGATAGCGATCGAGCCACGGCTTGGACCAGAGCAGCATCACCGCACAGGCCGCCAGCACGAACAGGTACAGCGCCGGACGTGGCACCTGGCCGAACAGGTCCAGCCCATAGCCGTAAAAGATCGTGCTCATCACGATGCTGGTGCCGAGATAATTGGTGAACGCAGCCTGCCCCGCCGCCGCGATCCGCTCCAGCAGCGCGCTTCTCGCCAGCCAGCGGATCAGCAGCAGGAACAGCGCGGCATAGCCCAAGGTCATCATCAGCCGCGGCGGCAAGCTCCAGGCGACCACCAGATTGAGCGACAGGATCGGATCGAAGCCGCGCGCCATGTCGAACGCGGCCAGTCCGGCATAGATCAGCAGACCCGGCACGAATAGAATCGCCACCACCAGCCAGTAGCGCCGCGTCTCCCAATGGCCGGTCAGAAAGCCGCTGCGCAGCCCCACCATGCCCAGCAGCATCAACGGAAAAGTCTCGGTCCCGGCCTGGAACAGCAGATTGAGCGGGCGCCAATATTGGCTGAGGCGGTATTCGACGGTCGCGCCATAAGTGCCGCGGAACAGCGCGATCTCCTCCTGCTCGGTGGCGGGCGAAAAACCCTGCATGATATGCGCCAGCCGCTCGATGCTCGCCGCGCTGGCGCCCGGCGCATGGGCGGCCATCTCGGCGCTCAGCAATGTGCCGAGCGAGAGGCTCATCAGCGCGGCACCGGCCGCGTAGACGATCAGCGCGGTGGCGATGAGGGTCTTTCTGCTGGCAGCTTTCATCAGAAAGGCAAGGCTGCCGATCACGGCGTAGAGAAACAGGATGTCGCCCCACCAGATCAGGAAGAAATGCGCGGCGCCGAAGACAGCCAGCCACGCCATGCGGCTGTAATGGGTCCGCGCCGCGCTGCCGCCCTGCATGTCCGCCCGCTCGGCGATCAGATACATGCTCGCCCCGAACAGGAGCGAGAACAGTCCACGCATCTTGCCGTCGAACAGCAGGAACGCGGCAATCCAGGCGGCGATGTCGCCTCCCGTAGCCGCGCCGGTGCCGGCCACACGCGGCACGATATAGGCGTTCTCGGGTAACGCGAAGGCGACGATGTTCATCGCCAATATGCTCATCACGGCGAGCCCGCGCAGCGCATCGAGCTCGATCGAGCGCGCGTCCAGTACGCTCCCGACCGGGCCGTCTGGCGGCTCCGTCTCATCGCAATCGCTCAACGCGCTTCCCCCACCCGGCCTGTTGATCTGCTAGAACCAGCTCGATATCGCCTCCAGCGGCTTCTTGCGCGCCGCCTCGGCAGGGTAGACCGCGTCCGGCGCGGGCCTGCCGGTGACGATGATCATCAGCGGTTTCTCGGTCGCCGGCCGCTGGCAGAGGTCGGTCAGGAACTTCATCGGATTGGGCGTATGCGTCAGCGTCGCCAGCCCCGCCTCGTGCAACGTCGCGAGCAGCAGGCCGCAGGCGATGCCGACGCTTTCTGTGACATAATAATTCTGCTTCTCATCGCCCGCGTTCGGCCCGCCCTTGCGCTGCGCGAACACCGCGATCAGCCAGGGCGCGGTCTCCAGAAACGGCTTCTCCGGATCGGTGCCGAGCGGGGCCAGTGCCTCGAGCCATTCCTGCCCCGCCTTACCCGCGTAAAACGCCCGCTCCTCTTCCTCGGCGGCAAGCCGAATTGCGCGTTTCTTGTCGGGATCGGCGATCACCGCGAAATGCCAGGGCTGGTGATTGGCCCCCGATGGCGCGGTTCCGGCGGCAAGGATCGCCTGCTCGATTACCGCGCGCGGCACCGGATCGGGTGCGAAGTCGCGGCAGGTGCGACGGCATGCGAAATGCTCATATGCCGCCTGGGCACGCGTGATCCGCTCGGCATCGCTAAGCTCCGGTAAGAATTCATAGGCTATGGGATCGGGAACAGGCATCTGTGCAGCTTAATCGCACAAGCTGGCCAACTGAAACCTATTTTCACTATTGACACCAATGTCAGTAACTATAATATGAGATTTATGGAAATGTCCCACGAATTCGCATCCGCTCCGGCAACCGACCCGCGCCCGATGTTCAATCCGGCCCGGGTCAAGCCGCGCTTTCGCCCGTTCAAGGCGATGCACCATTTCCGCAAGCTGATCGCGGACAAGGAAGACACCAGCGAGGTGTTCCATATCTTCGAAGCTTTGCCCCGCCGCAATTTCCGCGTCGAGGCCCAGGCTTTCGTCGAGAGCGACGAAGGGCGCGAGATCATCAGGCGCGAGCCTTATCTCCCAGACCTGCTCGACGATCATGAGCGGCTACGCGCGATGCCAGCGGGCAGCGTGGCACATGCTTATTGCGATTTCATGAAGAGCGAGGGGCTGTCCGCGGCTGGTCTCGTGGCCGAATATGACCGCTTTACCGGCGGCAAGCGCTTTGGCGACCTGATGGAATATTATGGCAACCGCAACCGCGACACGCATGATCTGCTCCATGTGCTCACCGGCTATGGCCGCGATGCGCTGGGCGAACAATGCGTGCTGGCATTCACCTATGGTCAAAACCCCGCGCCCGCGAACCTGTTCATCGCCTATGCCGGCGGGCTGAACGTCAAGAAAACGACAAAAAGCGATGCGCCCGTTTTCAAAGCGATCAACGAAGCGCGCAAGCTGGGCCGCGCCTGCCCCCGGATCAGCGAGCAGTCGATCATCGATCTCCTCGCCGAACCGCTGGACGCGGCGCGCAAGCGGCTGAACATCACGCCGCCGGTCCATTATGAGGAAGCGCACAGGCGTTTGCGCGCGCGCGGTATCGATCCCTATGACCTGCTGACCAACGCAGCCTGATCAGCGGGATCGATTCAACCCTCCATCCATTTGGCAAAAAAGCGCTCGTTCGCCGTCTTGAGCTCCGCCAGCGATATGTCGAGCCCGGCGCCGGTGATCGTATTGCCTCCGGTGGTGCCAACCCGCGCGACGAACACGCCCGCATCCACGGCTCGGTCGGTCACTGCCTCGGCCTCGGCATCGGCAGCGGTGACCAGAAAACGCCCCTGATCCTCGCCGAACAGGATCGCCGCCGGATTGCTCACCTCCGGCAGACCGATCTGCGCACCGATGCCGCCCGCCAGCGCCATCTCGGCGATCGCAACCAAGGCGCCGCCGTCCGACAAATCGTGGACTGCGCTCACCATGCCATCGGTGACCAGGCCCCGAACGAACTCGCCATGGCGTCGCTCGACATCGAGATCGACGGGCGGCGGCGGCCCCTCCTCGCGGTCATGACATTCGCGCAGCCACAGCGACTGACCGACATGCCCCGCCGTGTAACCGATCAGCAGCAACGCCTCCCCCGCCGCCTTGAACGCGATCGTCGCCATCGCTTCGATATCGTCCAGCAGCCCGACCGCGCCGATGGCGGGCGTCGGCAGGATGGCCGATCCGCCGCCGGTCGCCTTGCTCTCGTTGTAGAGACTGACATTGCCGCTGACGATCGGCATGTCGAGCGCGATGCAGGCTTCGCTCATGCCCTCTAGACAACCGACGATCTGCCCCATTATCCGCGGATTTTGCGGGCTCCCGAAGTTGAGGCAATTGGTCACCGCGAGCGGCTTCGCGCCCACGGCGCAGAGATTGCGATAAGCCTCTGCAATGGCCTGACGGCCGCCCTCGACCGGGTCGGCGAAGCAATAGCGCGGCGTGCAATCGGTGGTCAGCGCGAGCGCCTTGCCGGTGCCGTGCACGCGCACCACCGCCGCGTCGCCGCCCGATCGCTGCGCGGTGTCGCCGCCGACCTGGCTGTCATATTGCCGCCAGATCCAGCGGCGCGAGGCGAGATCGGGACAGGCCATCAGCGTCAGCAAGTCCGCGGCGATGTCGCTGCTTTCCGGCACATGCGCAAGCGCCGCCGGCCTGGGCGTCGGCTCGTGCGGTCGATCGTAAAGCGGCGCATCGTCGGCGAGTGGGCCAAGCGGGATATCGCATACCGTCTGCCCAAGATGGTCGAGCACCATGCGACCCGTATCGGTGACTTCTCCGATCACCGCGAAATCCAGCTCCCACTTCCGAAAGATCGCCTCGGCCCCGGTTTCGCGCCCGGGCTTCAGCACCATCAGCATGCGCTCCTGGCTTTCGGAGAGCATCATCTCATAGGCGCTCATGCCGGTCTCGCGCTGCGGCACCGCGTCCAGGTTCAGCCGGATGCCGACGCCGCCGGCCGAGGCCATTTCGACGCTGGAACTGGTCAGGCCCGCCGCGCCCATGTCCTGGATCGCCACGATCGCGTCGGTCGCCATGAGTTCGAGGCAGGCTTCGATCAGCAGCTTCTCGGTGAACGGATCGCCGACTTGAACGGTGGGTCGCTTTTCCTCCGAATCCTCGGCGAATTCGGTGCTCGCCATGGTCGCGCCGTGGATGCCGTCGCGCCCGGTCTTGGCACCGACATACACGATCGAGTTGCCCACACCGCTCGCGGCCGAATAGAAGATCTTGTCCTGATCGGCGACGCCCACGGTCATCGCGTTGACCAGGATATTGCCGTCATAGGCGGGATGAAAATTGGTCTCGCCGCCCACCGTCGGCACGCCCACGCAATTGCCGTATCCGCCGATCCCCGCGACCACGCCTTTGACGAGGTGCTTCATCCTGGGATGATCGGGCGAACCGAAGCGCAGCGCGTTCAGATTGGCCACGGGACGCGCGCCCATGGTGAACACATCGCGCAGGATGCCGCCCACGCCCGTCGCCGCGCCCTGATAGGGCTCGATATAACTGGGATGGTTGTGGCTCTCCATCTTGAAGATCGCCGCCTGGGGTTTTCCGTCGGGACCGGGGCCGATGTCGATCACGCCGGCATTCTCGCCAGGCCCGCAGATCACCTGCGGCCCCTCGGTCGGCAGTTTCTTCAGATGCAGCCGCGAGCTCTTGTAGCTGCAATGTTCCGACCACATGACCGAGAAGATGCCGAGTTCGACGAGATTCGGCTCGCGCCCCAGAGCGGCGAGGACGCGGCCATATTCCTGCTCGCTGAGGCCGTGTTCGGCAACGATTTCGGGCGTGATGGCGATGGCGGGAGCGGTATCGGTCATGGACTGCGCGATTAGCGTTCGCGCGGGCGCCGGGCAAGCACGAGGGTTGGCCTCGCGGGTTCGAACGCGTAACGACTTCGCTGGCCCGCGTCATGGAGCCGCGTTTCGGAGAGATCATATGCTGCGAACAATCGGCTTCTGCGCCCTCGTTCTGGTGACCGCGTTCCTGCTGGTCGTGACGGTAGCCAGTTTCACCAGCGCCAACGACTGGTGGATCAGGCTGTGGGACTATCCGCGTCTCGCCATCTTCACCGTCGCCGGCATCTGCACGCTGGTCGCCGGTTTCACCCTGCATGGGAAGCGGCGGCTGATCGTTGGCGGCGTGCTCGTCGCGGTGACGTTGTGGCAGGGCTATCGCATCCATCGCTACACGCTGCTCGCCAAGCCGGAGGTGCAGTTCATCGAGGCCGATGCCGAAGTGTCGGCCAAGCACTGCTTCACCGCCCTGTCGCTCAACGTGTTGCAGGACAACCGCGATTACGGCCGCACGCTGGAGCTGATCCGGCGCACCGACCCGGACATGGTGATGCTGCTCGAGACCGATCAGGCCTGGGTCGATGCATTGAAACCGGAGAGCGCGCGCTATCCGCATGTGCGCGAGGTCCCGATCCCCAACCGCTACGGCCTCGTGTTCATGACCCGGCTGAAGACCGACGAACTGACCGTGCACCGGCTGATCGAGAACGATATCCCGTCGATCTTCGCGCGGATGCGCACGCCGTCGGGCCGCCGCTTCGGGTATATCGGCCTGCATCCGCGCCCGCCGCAGAGCGGCACCGACACGCAGGAGCGCGATGCCGAGATCGCCGTCGGCGCGCGTACCGCTGCGAAATCCGGGCTGCCGATGCTCGCCATGGGCGATTTCAACGACGTCGCCTGGTCGGACACCTCGGAACTGTTCAAGCGCGTCGGCACCTATCTCGATCCGCGCATCGGCCGCGGCTTCTACGCCACTTTCCCCGCCAACATACCCGCCTTTCGCTGGCCGCTCGACCAGATCTACTTCACCGAGCAATTCTCGATCGACAGCCTGCGGGTGCTGGGCAAGACCGGCTCGGATCATCTGCCGATCCTCGCCAAGATCTGCCTCGTCCCACGGATCGGCGAGCAGTTGAACGAAGAGCCCGAGACGATCGAGCGGGACGACATTCGCGAGACCGACCACATCATCGACAAGGGCGTCAGGACCGAGGCGCGCGAGGAAGCGACGGGGACCACCGACGGCGAACGCGAAAAGCATGGCGAGAGCGAGTGATTCATTCTGCCTCCGCGCCGCGCAGCGCCTCGATCGCCAGCCCCGGTTGATCCGCAAACAGTCCATCGATCCCGGCAGCGATGAACGCGCGGATTTCACCGGCCAGATCGCCGCGCGCGATCGATGAATCCTCGCGCCGCAGATCGCCGGGCAGGAAATAATTTTCCGCGCGGAACGTCCAGGGATGCACCAAGAGCCCCGCCTCGTGCGCCCATTCCACCAGCTTGGTCGGCTCGTCGAGCTGGCCGTTTTCGCCGATCGGGATCACCAGCGATTTTTGCGGCCCGATGGCGTCGGCATAGCTGGCGATGGCGCGCACCCCGCCGGCGGTCAGCATATTGGCGTAGCTGATATCGGGCAGGTCGGCGGGGCCGCCCTCCTCCTGCACCAGTTGGACCAACCGCACGTCGCTCGCCGCATCGAGCGCCTTCAGATTGCCGACCTCGAAACTCTGCACGAACACCGGCGCCTCGGCGCCGTTCCAGCCGGCGGCGCCCAGCGCGGCGAGCAACGGCGCCTGGTGCGGCAGGCCGATCGAGGCGAAATAGCCCGGATGCTTGGTCTCGGGATAGATACCGACCACGCGGCCGCGCCTGGCCCCTTCGCTTTTGGCCAGCGCGATGATCTCGTCGAAGGTGGGTATTTCGAAGCGGCCGTCATATTGCGCATTGGCAGGGCGCAGCTGCGGCAGCCGCTCCCTCGCCCGCAACGTCTTGAGTTCGGCCAGCGTGAAATCCTCGGTGAACCAGTCGGTCAGCGCCGCGCCGTCGATCGTCTTGGTCGTCCGGCGATCCGCGAATTCGGGATGGCCGGCGACGTCGGTGGTCTCCGAAATCGCGTTCTCGTGCCGCGCGACGAGCACGCCGTCCTTGGTCAGCACCAGATCGGGCTCGATGAAATCCGCGCCCTGATCGATCGCCAGCTGATACGCGGCGATCGTATGCTCGGGCCGGTCCCCGCTGGCGCCGCGATGCGCGATGATGGTGAAATCAGCCATGGCGCGCGGCCCCGCCGGCGCGGACTTCTGCACCGTCGCACAAGCGCCGAGCGCCAGCGCCGCCATGATCGAACCGATAATCGCCGTCCATTTCAATTTCCCGCCTCCGGCATATTCAGCCATCGCCTGCCGCCTTTCACTATCACGCATCCGCCATCAACCCAGCTGCATCATGGCGAGGCCCGCCACCAGCACCAGCGCCGCGACGATCCGCCGCGCGCCCAGCCCTTCCTGTAGCAGCAGCGCGCCGAACAGCGCGCCGAACAGCACCGCCGTTTCGCGCAGCGCGGAGACCTTGGCCGTCTCCATCAGCGTAAAGGCGTAGAGCGCCGCGCCGTAGCTGAGGATCGAGAGCGCGCCGCCCGCCACGCCGTAGCGCCAGCGCAGCCGGACCGATTCGAGCAGCCGCCCGCGCCGCCGAATGAGAAAGAGCATCGAGATGCCGACGCAATCGAACAGGAACAGCCAGGCGATAAAGGTGAACGGGCTGCCCGCCAGCCGCACCCCGCGCGCATCGGTGACGTTGTACAGCGCGATGCCGATCGCGGTCAGCGCGGCCAGGCCTAGCGCACGCCGGTCGGGATGCGCCGCGATGCGCGTGCCTTTCGGTGGCCAGGCGAACAGGCACACCGCAGCCGTGGCGATGACGAGGCCGGCCACCTCGATCCCCGTCAGCCGCTCGCCGAGCAGCAGAAAGGCGCTGACCCCGGTCAGCATCGGCGCGCCGCCGCGCATGATCGGGAACACCAGACTGAGGTCGCCATGCTTCAGCGCACCGACGAGCGCGAGCTGATAGGCGAAATGCACCGGCACGGTGATCGCCAGCGCGCCCCAGATGGTGGGCGTCGGCGCGGGCACGAGAAACAGCACCACCGGGATCATGAGCAGCGACGCGCTGCCCTGCAGGATCGCGCGGCTGGCGAGGATATCGCTGCCCGCCTTCACGCTGTAATTCGCCGCCGCCAGCGTGACCGCGGAGAACAGCCCCAGAATTATGGCGAGCAGCGTGGGGCTCATGCCCGCGACTCGGGGCCGGCACGAACGGCATCCGCGCCGCCGCGAATGCTCGCTTCGGTCTGGAAGTTCGTAAAGAACCGCATACGTCCCCCCCTTCTTGCCCTCCCCGCGATGTTTTTCGACAGCGTCAGGGAAAGGGAAAGGACCGGAAAGGGCATCGGCGGCATTCTACCCTGCCCCGCCCCCTGTAGGACAGAAGAAAGAAGGACAGTGAAAACAAGCCGGGAATACAGACCGGGAAAAGGTTTAGCCGAAGCGCCGCGAATAGAGCGCCTCGTCGAACCCGACGATCAGCTCGCCCGCGCCTTCGATCACCGGGCGCTTGATCATCGACGGATGGGCGGCCATCAGCCGCGCCGCCGTGGCATCGCCCAAATTCGCCTTGTCGGCATCGGAAAGTTTTCGGTAGGTCGTGCCGCGGGTGTTGAGCAGCGCGTCC
This sequence comes from Novosphingopyxis sp., assembly GCF_965218915.1. Taxonomy (GTDB): domain Bacteria; phylum Pseudomonadota; class Alphaproteobacteria; order Sphingomonadales; family Sphingomonadaceae; genus Novosphingopyxis. Next base: position 2,304,646 of record NZ_OZ244708.1, read on the forward strand.
CGTCCCGCTTCGTCGATCCAGCGCGTCAGCCGCGCCTCGTCGATTCCGGCCTTTTTGTAATCGTGAAACGCATAAGCCACGCCCTCGGCCTCCAGCCATTTGCGCGCCTTTTTGATCGTATCGCAATTGGGGATGCCGTACATCGTAAGGGGCATTGATAATCTTTCAAAGGGCTGTGGTCCTGCTCGTTCCCATAGCAGCACCAGTGGAAAAAGCAGCCGGTCTGCAAGCGACGCCATCCCAGTCGTAGCGCGCCACATCCTTGCGCGCTAAAAGCGGGGGATGAGCAAACGAATCGCCACATGTTTCTGCGAGCAATTGAAAGTCACCTGCTCGGGCGAACCAGTTCGTGTCTCAGTATGTCACTGCTTGAACTGTCAGAAGCGAAGCGGGAGCTCGTTTGCCGCGCAAGCTAGGTGGCCAAACGAGCAAGTCGACGTGGAGGGGCTGTTCAAGGAGTATGCTCGGCGCGGGGATAACGGCAGCGTTTGTACCTTTCGCTTCTGCCCGAATTGCGGTGGAACCATCAGCTATCAGCACGAGGAGATGCCGGACCTGACGGCAGTCCCGATCGGGGCATTCGCTGATCCCTCGTTCCTGCCACCTCAATACTCCGTTTACGAACAGCGCGCCCATGCATGGGTGTCCATTGTTGGCGAAGGCATCGAGCACTATGACTGACTGAACGCCTGCTTCTCTTAGGTTTTGGCCTCCTTTTGCCGCGCGGCGTACCAGAGGCACGGGTCCGATACGGGGCAAATCTCGCATTTGGGACTGCGCGCCACGCAGATGCGTTTGCCCAGCTGGATCAGCCAGAAATGCCCGTCGCGATGCGCCCATTCCGGCGCGCGTTGTTCCAGTTGCCCGGCGGTCTTGTCGGCGGTCTTGGCGTCGGTGATCCCGATGCGATTGCACACCCGGTGGACATGCGTATCGACCGCGATCACGTCCGCGTCGAAGGTGAAGCTCATCACGATGTCGGCACATTTGCGCCCGATGCCGGGCAGACTCAACAGTCTTTCGCGCGTGTCCGGCACCACCCCGCCATGCTCGCCGATCAGCGCCTCGCAGAATTTGCGGATGTTGCGCGTCTTCATATTGTAGAGCCCGGCCGGCCTGATCGCCGCCGCGATCGCCGCGTCGTCCAGCGCCAGCATCTCCTCGGGCGTGGTCGCCAGCGCAAACAGCGCATCGCTCGCCGCCGCCGTGTTGCGGTCGAGCGACTGGGCGGAAAGCATGCAGCTTATACACGAACGGAAAGGATCGGGCTGCTCCTTCGGCCCTTTCGCCCCTTTGGTGCGCCCTGGCATGGCCTCGCGCAGCCGCTCGAACACGGTTTCGACGTCCGACGCGGCAAGCAGATTATTCGCACCGGCCGTCATCAGGCCTCCTTCACATAGATGTTCATCGCGATCGACAGCCGTTCGCCGGTGCCGGTATAGGGCCGCACGCCGTGGCGCATGAAGCCGGGAAACACCATGATGTCTCCGGCCTGCGTCGGAAAATTGCGCTCCGGCGATTGCGGTGTCTGGTCGAGGCCGACCGCGCGAAATCCCGGAAAGGTCATCATCGGTACCGGAAAGCGCGGGTCTTCCAGATACAGATCGCCGCCCACCGCCTCCCCATCTTCGGCGCCCATGTCGAGATAATAGACCGCGGCCCACAATACGCCCGGGTGCGCATGGCTGATGTTGAGCGATCCGGGCGGCGAGATATTGGCCCACATCCGCACCGACCAGTCGAGCGAAGCCGGGTCGCGGTCCTCGAAATGCGACATGCGTTTGGCAATACGAATTGCGGCATCCGCCAAGCGCTCGGCGGGTTTGCCGGCCCATGTCAGCATGTCGGTCCTGGAATGCCAGCCACCGACGTTCGAGCGCTTGACGCCGCCGTCCTCCGCCCGCCGCCGCCGGACCGCCGCGATCAGATCGGCCGTCAGCGCTTCGCAATCGAGCAACTGGCCGTGCGTCACCGGCGTCTCGAACAGGCCGAGTTGCATGGCACGGATGCGGATCATGTCGTCGGTCATGCGTCCTGGTTAGCGGTGGGGCGCATCCTCACCACAGCGTTTTGACGGGATAGCGGTGGATGGCTTCGTGGATCGTCACGAGGGTTGCGCCGAGGACGAGCGCGTGGGCGATCAGCAGGCGGTCGAACGGATCGCGATGGATGGCGGGGAGGCCTTCAGCAAATCGGTGGCATTTGAAAGGAAAATCAAGCCGCTCGAAATGGGTGTCGGCGATCAGAGCCTCCAGAGAAAAAGGAAGGTTGGCAGCGGACTTGCCACGCTTGATCCCATATTCCCAAGCCGTCGCGGCGCTGATGAATACATTGCCGCTCGCGCTGATTACACGCCTTGTCGAAACGGGGATTTTTTCGGGCGTCGTCGCAAGCCAGATCAGGACGTGCGTATCAAGCAGCAATCTCATTCGGGGACGTTGTCCGGGATGAAAGGATTGTTTTCGATCTCCGCCCATGCGGATGGTCATAGCTTGGCCGAGTAACTTGGCCAAGCGTTACGGTCGAGCGATCAGCGCATCGGCGGCCACTCGTCGGTATCGTGATCGGGATGCTGCCGGTTGCTCGCGGCGATGGCGTCGGCCCACCCCGCGTCCTCGGCATAATCGCCGGTCTCGCCGCGCTCGGGCAGGTTCGGCAGATCGGCGAACCAGGGCAGGCGCGCTTCGGTGCCGACCTGGCCGTTCGGCGGAAGGCTCGCGGGATCGTCGAACGAGCCGATCGAAAAATTTACATGCGGGCTGGTGGTCCCGTCATAGGTGAGCGGCGTGCCGCAATCGCCGCAGAAGCCGCGCTCGACATCGGCAGAGCTTTTGAAGACGGCCGGCTTGCCGCGCGTCCATTCGAAATCCTCGCGCAAGCTCGCGACCAGCGCCATGAACGGCCCGCCGACCTGCTTCTGGCACATCCGGCAGTGGCAGATATGCGCGTTGTCGAGCCGCGCCGTCAGCCGGTAACGCACCGCTCCGCATTGGCAGCCGCCGGTCCAGCTTCCCTCGATGCGTTTGCTGGCCATGTTGCAGCTCTCCACTGGAATGAATGTCATGCAGATTGGCGCATTCGACGAAGTACGACAACTGCCGCGTTCAAGGTCTTTTGCGGCCGGTCGCGCAATCGGCACGCACCGGGCACGCCAAGCATTGCATATGCGACGGACGGCAGAGCGTCTGGCCAAGTTTCTTCACCAGTAGATGATGCTCGTCGATATCGGCCGCGCTCCAGTCTTCGGGAACGACCGGCATCAGCACATCGTAAGCACGCGCCGTATCGGCCCTGGGCGGCACCAGCCCCATGCGCTGCACGATGCGGCGATGGTGGCTGTCGATCACCATGGCGCGCCGGGCGAAGCGCGACGTATTCACGATCCCCGCGCTGATCTTGCGCGCGACCCCCGGCAGCGTTTCGAGCCAGGCCATCGCGTCTTCGGTCGGCAGGTTGGAGAGATGCCGCAGGTCCACTTCGCCGCGCTGCTCGATGATCGCGGTCAGGCATGCCTTTAACCGCTTGGCGGATTGCTCCGGAAAGGTCTGGCTGGACAGTTCCTCGGTGATCGTCGCCAGCGGAGCTTGGGCGACCGTCTCCCAGCTCCCGAAGCGCGCGAGCAAACGGTCCGTGGCGGCATTCGATATCGCGGTCTTGCTGCGCGCGCCGATCACGCCCTGCACCAGCGCCCAGACCGGGTCCTCGCGTTTGTCATGCTGCCGCTCGATCCGTCCGAACCGCTCGATCAGCGCGGCCTGCATGCGCAGGAGCACATCGGTGCGGGGATCGGAGCCGAGGGGGAGCTGCATCACGGCCTTACTTTTTCAGAGCGTCCAGAAACTCGTCGTTACTGAGGCCCGCTTGCCGGATGATCCCCGCCAGAGTTCCGGTTTTGATTTCCTTGTGCATGGGCACCACGCAGCCGTTCGTTTCGCGCCGCATGACGACATGACTGCCGCGCTGGCGTTTCTGCTCGAATCCAAGCCGCTCCAGCGCGCGAACGATGTCCGCGCCGGACAACAGCGGCAACCGAGGCATCAGGCAGCGATATCGAAACTTGTCACGATCGGCACACCCGGGAAATCCATGGGGAATTCTTCGAGATAAAGCTCGACGGCCTCGCGCAGGCTGGCGATGGCCTCTTCGACGGTCTCGCCCTGCGTGGTCGATCCCGTTTCCGGATTATAGGCCACATAGCCTCCTTCGGATGCCGGGCGCAAAATAGCGGTAGCTTGCATGACGATGCTCCTCGATCGACCTATTACCGACGGCGAAGGTGATGACGCAAGCCCGCTACAACCGGATTGTTGCCGCGCCCGATCCGCCCGCAGCGCGCGGCCTGCATGCGGCGCAGCACATCCGTGCGCGGGTCGGAGCCGAGAGGAAGCTGCATGGGCTCTCAATCCTGGAGATTTCGCGCCAGCCGAACGCTCGTTTTTTCAAAACCGAGCTTTTCATAAAACAGATGCGCCTCGGTGAGGTCGAAGCGGCTCGTCACTTCTACGATGTGGCAGCCCGTATCGCGCAAATGGTCCTCGGCGGCGGCAACCAGCGACCGGCCGATTCCCCGGCCGCGCTGCTCTTCTTCGACGACCATCATCGAAATACGGCCGACCGGCGCGGGACGGTGGATCACCTGCATCGCCGAAGTCGTTATGCACCCAATCACCCGACGATCTTTTTCGGCAACGAACGTGCGGTTGCCGACCCGCGCCATGGCGGCGAGCCGACCGGCGACGGCATGGGGAAAAATTTCGTAACCCAGTGGAACGATGAGCGCCGCGAGCGCTTCGGCGTCCGCCCGAACGGCCTCGCGGATTACGACGGGGCTCACCGGCGGCGCCTTACGGCGCCGAGTAAACCGGAAAAGCGTCCCCCGGACGCTTTCTTGATCCGGTTTACTCCCACTCGATCGTCCCCGGCGGTTTGCTGGTATAATCATACACCACCCGGTTGATGCCCTTCACCTCGTTCACGATGCGCGTCGCTACCGCGCCCAGAAACGCGCCGTCGAACGGATAGACGTCCGCGGTCATGCCGTCGGTGCTGGTCACGGCGCGCAGCGCGCAGACATTGTCGTAGGTGCGTCCGTCGCCCATCACCCCGACCGTCTTGACCGGGAGCAGCACGGCGAACGCCTGCCAGATCGCGTCGTACAGCCCGGCCTTGCGGATTTCATCGAGATAGATCGCGTCGGCCTTGCGCAGGATGTCGCAGCGCTCCTTCGTCACCTCGCCGGGAATGCGGATGGCGAGGCCGGGGCCGGGGAACGGGTGACGGCCGACGAAGGCGTCCGGCAGGCTGAGTTCGCGGCCGAGTTCGCGGACCTCGTCCTTGAACAGTTCGCGCAAGGGCTCGACCAGCCGCATGTTCATGCGTTCCGGCAGGCCACCGACATTGTGGTGCGATTTGATCGTGACCGACGGGCCTCCGGTGAAGCTGACGCTCTCGATCACATCGGGATAAAGCGTGCCCTGCGCCAGAAAATCCGCGCCGCCGATTTTTTTGGCCTCGGCCTCGAACACGTCGATGAACGTCTTGCCGATGAATTTTCGTTTTTTCTCCGGGTCGGTTTCGCCGGCCAGTCCTTCCATGAACATCGCTTCGGCATCCACCACGACGAGCGGGATGTTGTAGCTGCCGCGAAACAGTGTCTCGACCTGCTCGCGCTCCTTGGATCGCAGCAATCCATGGTCGACGAACACGCAGGTCAGCTGTTCTCCGATCGCCTCATGGATCAGCACTGCGGCAACCGCGCTGTCGACGCCGCCGGAGAGGCCGCAGATCACCCTGCCCCCGCCCACCCGATCGCGGATTTCGGCGATCTTGGCAGCGCGGAATTCGGCCATGGTCCAATCGCCCGCAAGTCCGCAGACATGGCGCACGAAATTGGCGATCAGTTTCGCGCCGTCGGGCGTGTGCACCACTTCGGGGTGGAACTGCGTGCCGTAATAGCGCCGCGCGTCGTCGGCGATCAGCGCGAAGGGCGCGCCCTCGGTGGTGGCGACGATGCGGAAGCCCGGCGCGAACTTGGTCACCCTGTCGCCGTGGCTCATCCACACCTGATGACGCTCGCCGACCTCCCACAGCCCTTCGAACAGCACGCATGGCTCGGACACGGTGATGTAGGCGCGGCCGAACTCCCCGCCCCTCTCGCCATCCACGCCGCCGGGCTCCACCGTGCCGCCGAGTTGCTCGCTCATCACCTGCTGGCCGTAGCAGATGCCCAAGATCGGCACGCCGCTGTCGAACAGCATCCGCGGCGCACGGGGGGAGCCTTCCTCGGGCGCGGAGGCCGGGCTGCCGGACAGGATCACGCCCGCTGGCCGCATCCGCTTGAACGCCTCGGCGGCCGCGGTGAACGGCGCGATCTCGGAATACACTCCCGCCTCGCGCACGCGGCGCGCGATAAGCTGGGTTACCTGGCTGCCGAAATCGACGATCAGGATCGAACCGCCCGGGGGGGCCGAATCATGGGCGCTGGTCATGGGCGCAGATAGGCGGCGGGGCCGCAGCCTGTCCAGATGCGCGGCAGCGCCGTCGGGCTGCGGATGTTTCAGTTGACTATCGCGCAACTCGGTCTTGATCCGCTGGCGGATGTGGCTGCAGAACGTTCCTGCTCGTTACTCCGGAAATCGGCCTCAACCCGCCAGCTGCTTGACGAGATCGTAAAGATAATCGCGCGCGGTATAGAGCGCCTTCACCTCGACGCGTTCGTTGAGGCCGTGGACGCCATTGCCGTCGGGATCGCCCCACACGCTCGGCACCCCGTAAGTGGGTATGCCGACGGCCGACAGATACAGCCCGTCGGTGGCGCCGGTCGACATGCTCGGCAGCACCGGCACGCCGGGGAAGTATTTCTTGGCGAGCTCCTCCATCGGCCCGATCAGCGCAGGATCGAGCGGCGGCGACATCGCGAGCGGCTTGTCCTCGCGCGCGAACGCGATCGAAATCTCGGGATCGGCGATCAACCTGGTCAGCTCGTCCTTCACCACGGCGGGCGTGTGGCCGGGGAAGATGCGGCAGTTGACGTTCGCCTCGACATGCTGCGGCAGCGCGTTGACCGCATGGCCGCCGTCGATCGTCGTCGCCACGCAGGTCGTGCGCAGCATCGAATGCAGCGCCTTGTCTTGGTTGACGATCCGCATCGCGTCACCGTCGTCGATGTTCTTGACCAGCGCCACCATCGCCGCGCCGGTTTCGCCCGGCCGCATCGCGCCCGATTTCTCGAAAAATGCGCGCGTCGTGTCGTTGAACTCGGCCGCGAACTCGTGCGCGCCGATCCGCTCCAGCGCGCCCGCCATTTCGTAAATCGCGTTGTCCGGCACGGGCTGCGAGCTGTGCCCGCCCGGATTGGTCGCGACGAGTTTGTAATCCTGATAGATCTTCTCGCCGACCTGGATCGTCTGCACCAGCAGCTTGCCCTTGCCGTCGGTGCGTCCGCCGCCGCCTTCGTTCAGCGCGAACGCCGCATCGATCAGATCGCGTTTCTGCGTGGCGAGATAGTTCGCGCCGTTGAACGCGGTGTCGGTTTCCTCGCCGCAGGTCAGCGCCATTTTCACCGTGCGCTTCGGTTTGTAGCCCGCTTCGGCGAAGCGGACGAGCGTGTCCGCCCAGATCGCCGCCATCGCCTTGTCGTCCACGGTGCCGCGCGCATAATAATAGCCATTTTCCTCGACCAGCTTGAACGGATCGCGCTCCCAGTCCTCGCGTTTGGCCTCGACCACGTCGATATGGGCGAGCAGCAGCATCGGCTCCATGCTGTCGTCGGTGCCGGGATAGATCGCGACGAGACCGCCGTCCTTGGGATGTTCGGCCACCGAGAAGGGGACGATGTTTTCCTGCGCCATGCCAGCGGCGCTCAGGCGCGCCGCGATCTGCGCCGCGGCCTGCGTGCAGCTGCCGACCGACTGGCTGGTGTTGGTCTCGACCAGCTCCTTGTAGAGCCCGAAAAACTCCTTCTGACCGGCGTTTAGCGGCCCCATTTCGCCGGTCGGCACCTGCGCGGCGAGCGGGCTGGCGGCGGTCATCATGGCGGCGATGGCGAAGATCGAGGATTTCATATCGGGCTCCCTGTGTTTGTCGCGCGGATTGGAGCAGTTATTAGCTGTGGATGGAAGGGGCGTTCGCCTTCCAAAGCGGCAATTTTCCGCCTATATTGGTTGCATGAACGAAACTCCCCCCGAAAATTCCGCACCCGGTCCCGGGACCCCGCCGTCCGCCGGTCCCAATGTCAACGCCTATGGCGCCGACAGCATCAAGGTCCTGAAAGGGCTCGATGCGGTGCGCAAGCGGCCCGGCATGTATATCGGCGATACCGACGATGGCTCCGGCCTCCACCACATGGTGTTCGAGGTGTCCGATAACGCCATCGACGAGGCGCTGGCCGGCCATTGCGACAAGGTGCTGATCGAGCTCAACGCCGACGGATCGGTCTCGGTCGAGGACAATGGCCGCGGGATACCGGTGGATATGCACAAGGGCGAAGGCGTCTCGGCGGCCGAGGTCATCATGACCCAGCTCCACGCCGGCGGCAAGTTCGAGAACACGTCGGACGACAATGCCTACAAGGTCTCCGGCGGCCTGCACGGCGTGGGCGTTTCGGTGGTCAACGCGCTGAGCGAATGGCTGGAGCTCACCATCTGGCGCGACGGGCGCGAGCACTGGATGCGGTTCGAAAACGGCAATGCGGTACACTCGCTGGAAGATCGCGGCCCCGCGCCCGATCGCGGCGGCGAGCCCTATAGCGGCACGCGCGTCACATTCTTTCCTTCCGACGAAACGTTCAAGAACGTCACCGAATTCGATTTCGAAAAGCTGGAGCACCGTTACCGCGAGCTGGCGTTCCTGAATTCCGGCGTGCGCATCGTCATCCGCGATTGCCGCCATGAGGACGTGGCGGAGCGCGAGCTCTATTATGAGGGCGGCATCGGCGCGTTCGTCAAATATCTCGATCGCAACAAGACCCCGCTCCTGCCCGAACCGATCGCGATCAGCTCCGAACGCGACGGCATCGGCATCGAGGTCGCGCTCGAATGGAACGACAGCTATTACGAGAACGTCCTGACGTTCACCAACAACATCCCGCAGCGCGACGGCGGCACGCATCTCGCCGCCTTCCGCGCCGCGTTGACCCGCACGCTCAACAATTATGCCGAGAAATCGGGCGCGATGAAGAAGGAAAAGGTGAAGCTGACCGGCGATGACATGCGCGAGGGCCTCACCGCCATCGTGTCGGTCAAACTCGCCGATCCCAAATTCAGTTCGCAGACCAAGGACAAGCTGGTCAGCTCCGAGGTCCGCCAGCCGCTCGAAAGCCTGATGGCCGACCGGCTGAGCGAATGGTGCGAGGAGAACCCCGATTACGCCAAGGCCGTCGTCCACAAGGTGATCGACGCCGCCGCCGCGCGCGAGGCCGCCAAGAAAGCGCGCGAACTGACCCGCCGCAAGGGGGTGATGGATATCGCCTCGCTGCCCGGCAAGCTCGCCGATTGCCAGGAACGCGATCCGGCCAAGTCCGAGCTGTTCCTGGTCGAGGGCGACAGCGCCGGCGGCTCGGCCAAGCAGGGCCGCGACCGCCATTATCAGGCGATCCTGCCGCTCAAGGGCAAAATCCTGAACGTCGAGCGCGCGCGGTTCGACCGGATGCTTTCGAGCAAGGAAGTCGGCACGCTGATCCAAGCGATGGGCACCGGCATCGGGCGCGAGGATTTCAACGTCGAGAAGCTGCGCTACCACAAGGTCGTGATCATGACCGACGCAGATGTCGACGGCGCGCATATCCGCACGCTGCTCCTTACATTCTTCTACCGGCAGATGCCCGAGATCATCGAGCGTGGGCATCTCTACATCGCGCAGCCGCCGCTCTACAAAGTGGGCCGCGGCAAGTCCGAGGTGTATCTGAAGGACAATAATGCGCTCGATGCCTATCTCATCGATACCGGGCTCGGATCGATGGTGCTGGAAACCGACGGCGGCCAGCGCGCCGGCCCGGACCTGCGCCAACTGGTCGAGCATGCCCGGCGCATGCGCAGCCTGATGGCCTATATCCCGCGCCGCTACGATCCCGCGATCGTCGAGGCGCTGGCGCTGGCGCAGGCGCTCGATCCGGCGCTGACGCCCGAACAGCGCCAGGAAGCGGCGAACGAGGCCGCGCGCTGGATGGACGCCGCCGACGAGGAGGGCCGCTGGTCCGCGCATGTCGGCGAGGAAGGCGGCTATCGCTTCGAACGGCTGTGGCGCGGCGTGACCGACCATCACCGCATCGACGCCGGTTTTCTGGGCTCGGCCGAAGCCCGCAAGCTGCACAAGCTGGCGAGCGAGGAGCGCGAAAGCTATGCCAGCGCCAGCCTCCTGATGAACCAGAAAGCCGCCGAAGCGGAGGTCGATCTGGCCGAGGACGACGATGTGCTGGCCGAAGAAGACGACGGCCAGGAAAATCCGCCGAACCGCCTCACCGGCCGCGCCGACACGAGCGGCAGCGCCGCCGGCACGCGCATCACGCGTCCCAGCGAACTGCTCGACGCAGTGCTCGCCAGCGGCAAGAAGGGCCTTTCGCTCCAGCGCTACAAGGGTCTGGGCGAAATGAACGCCGAGCAGCTCTGGGAGACCACGCTGGACCCGGACAACCGCGCGATGCTGCAGGTCGAGATCGAACAGGCCGACGTCGCCGACGAGATCTTCACCAAGCTGATGGGCGACATCGTCGAACCGCGCCGCGAGTTCATTCAGGACAACGCGCTGGACGTGGCGAACCTGGACGTGTGACACGACTCGCAGAACTGCCGCAAATAGTGGGTCGGCTCGAAACCGTTCGGCGAGCATCGCCAACGGAAAAATGACGTTTTCCGGGCGAAGCTAAGTCCGGAATGACCCACTGCTCTTTTCAGCGGTATCAATTCCTCTCGCAAAGATGACAAACGTCACTTCCGGCATTTCGCGCGATCTGGCATCTTGACACGATGTCGATCCCTTTCTTCCCGTCTTTACTTTCGGCACCGCGGCGATCGGCCGTGGCGAAATACAGGTCGGGGGCACGTGCGTGATCCCGATCGCGAAACGCGGATGGTGGGACGGCCCGTGGCCTTGGCTGGCCTATCTTCTGTTCTATCCGCTGCCATGGATCTGGACCGCGCCGTCGGTCGAGGCCCTGTACGGCTCCGCTCTGGGCATGGCGCTGTTCGTGCCGGCCTATCTGCTGGCGTTTCAGGCGGATGGACGGCGGATGATCGTGATCTCGGCGTTCATCGTGGCGCTGGGCTTCGCGCTGTCGCCGCTCGGCGCCGGCTGGACCACTCTGTCCATTTATGCCGGCCTGCTCCTGGGACGGCTCAGGCCCATGCGCCACGCGGTGATGGCCGTGATACTGGTCGCTTCGCTGACCAGTCTGTGGGGCGCGATGCTGGAACAATCCTTTTTCGCGATCGGTCTCAGCGTGCTGCTGATCGTCATGACCGGAATGGGATCGGCATCGCGCGAGGCGTTTTACGATCGGACGGTGGCGCTCCTGTCGACTCAGGAAGAAGTCCGGCGGCTGGCCGGAACCGCCGAGCGCGAGCGCATGGTGCGCGATCTGCACGATGTCGTCGGGCGCACCCTGACGCTGATCGCGATCAAGTCCGATCTTGCCGGCAAGCTGGTGTCGCGCGATCCGGCGGCGGCGCAGAAGGAGACCGGCGCGATCGGCCAGATCGCCCGGAGCGGGTTGACCGAGATCCGGGCAGCTCTCTCCGGCCAGCTCGGCGGCAGCCTGGTGCACGAACTGCAAGCCTCGGTCGACGCGCTCGGCGCCGCGGGCATCGATGTGCAGGTCACCGGCGACGCGGCGCCGCTGCCGCGCGACGCCAGCGCCATTCTCGCGATGGCGCTGCGCGAGGCGGTGACGAACACTATCCGCCATTCGCAGGCGCGGTCCTGTGCGATCGCCATTTCGCAAGACGACAGTCACGCCCGGCTGGCGGTAACGGACGACGGAATCAGCGATGGCAACCCGGACAGCGACGGCAGCGGCCTGCGCGGCATGCGGCAAAGGCTCGCGGCGGCCGGCGGCTCGCTGGCGCTCGCCCCCAATCGGCCCGGGCTCAGGCTGGAAGCATGGGTGCCGGCATGACCCACGGGCGCATCCGCGTGCTGGTTGCCGAGGACCAGCAGATGGTGCTCGGTGCGATCGCGGCCTTGCTCGCGTTGGAAGAGGATATCGAGGTGGTCGCACAGGCCGCCGATGGCGACGAGGCGCTAGCAAAGGTGCGCCAGTTGAGCCCCGACATCCTGCTGACCGATATCGAAATGCCGGGCCTGTCGGGTATCGAGATCGCCGCCGCGATCGATACGGAGCGACTTGCGACCAGGACCATCGTCGTGACCACCTTCGGCCGGATCGGTTATCTTTCGCGCGCTCGCCAGGCCGGGGTGCGCGGCTATCTTCTGAAGGACGCGCAGTTCGAGGAACTGCTGGCGGCGATCCGCGTCGTGGCGGCGGGCGGGCGGGCGATCTCGCCCGCGCTGGCCGATGACGGCGCGATCGCCGAGCCCGATCCGTTGAACGCGCGCGAACGCGAAGTGCTGAAGCTCGCGGAACAGGGTCTTACCAACAAGGATATAGGCTCCCGCCTCGGCCTCGCTGCGGGAACCATTCGGAATTACCTGTCCGAGGCAGGTCTGAAACTCGGCGCGGTCAACCGGATCGATGCTTGCCGCATCGCTCGCAGCAACGGGTGGCTGTGAATCCATTCAAACGGAAAAGTGGAGATGAACATGCCCGAATTCCATGCCTTCAAGCTGATATGCCTGCTCGGCCTAGCGACCCCTTCCTTCGCCGCGGCGCAGAGCGAAACTCCGGCTCAAGCGACCGCCACCTCGCAAAATCTGGTGAACATCCAGCCGCGCATCGAACAAGCGCGATGGGCGGCCTCGACGCAAGGCGATGCAACCGAGCTGTCGGCGATAGCCGCCGAATTGCAGGCGATGAATCGCAATCCGAGCGGACAATTGGCTTATTATGTGCCCTACTGGCTCGCCTATACCGATTACTGGCTTGCCAATATAAGCTTGAAAGCGGGCGAAAAACCGGCGGCGGCGGCGGCGGCGCTGGGCGAAGCCTATTCCCTGCTTACCGAAACCCCCTCCCCCGATGTGGAGACCTATGCGCTCATGAGCCTCGTCGCCGGGCTGAAGATCGCCGTCACTACGCCCGACCAGATCGGCGACGCGATCGGGCATGCCCGCGACGCCATGGAACAGGCGGTCGCGCTCGATCCCGACAACCCGCGCGTTCTCTATGCCCGCGCGCTCGCCGATTATACGACGCCGAAGGAATATGGCGGCGGGCGGGTCGCGGAGAAAATTGCCCGGAGCGCGATCGAGCAGAGCCCGGAGCCGGCCCGGGCGCTTCGGCCGACATGGGGCCGTGACGCCAGCGCCGCGCTGCTCGTCAGAATTCTGCGCGCGGCAGATCGCGGCGACGAGGCCGACGACATCTATGCGCGCTCGATCGCGGAATATCCAAACAGCACGGCGCTTCGTCTGCTGGCCAAGACACCGTAGGGACGATGCGCCGGGTGTCCCTCCACCGGCTCGGCCGCACCGCCTTGCTCGGCGCGATTGCCTGCGCTTCCCCCGCACAGGCGCAGGTGGAGGATGAAGGCCTTCGCATAAGGGTAACCGACCCCGATGGTCGGCCGATCGAGGCGGCGGAAGTTCAGATCGCGTCGTCGGGCGGGCCGACGGTGTCGATCCTGTCGGATGCGCAGGGCGATGCGATCGTCGATCCGGCCCGGATCGACGAGGCGGACGGAGCGGATCTCACGATCACCGCGATCGGCTTTCGGGATGCCTATCTGCATGTCGCGCCGGGGGGAGAGCAGGACGTCACCGTCCAACTGGACAGCACGAAGAACGACGGCGGCATCGTCGTCGTGGGCCGCCGCGTCTCGCGGCCGTTCAGTCCGCACACGCTCGGCCTGCTGGATATCGTTACCGACGCGCGCGCCAATGCCGATCCGATACTGGCCGCCAACGACCTGCCCTCGAGCACCAATGTATCAGGCAACGCCACGCTCAATCTGCGCGCCACGCGTCCCGCGATCAGCCGGCTCTATCTGGGCGACATTCCGGTGTTCGAGTTCGCGCGGGGCGGCAGCCTGGATAGCGCCACGCAGGCGGGTTCGATCTTCAATCTGGGAAACACCAAGGATGTCGAGGTCTATCCAAGCAATCCGCCGCTTTACCTTGCCGGTTCGTCCGGGGGAGCGCTCAGAGCCTTGCCGCCGACGGCGGCAACCCCCGGGGGCAATCTCGCGCTGAACACGGCGGCGGTCGGCCTCAGCGGCACGTTGACACCGGGCAACGGCGCGTCGTTCGTCTCGCTCTCCGGCCTTTACTCCGATTTGCAGCCGCAACTCTCGATCAACCCCGGCCTGTCCGAGCTGGTGTCCCGCCTCCGCCTGCGGAGCGCGGGGCTGGTCGGCCATGCGCCGCTGGGTTCGTCGTCCGAACTGGGCCTGTTCGCTCAGGCGGAAACCGAAGGCGGCCGGTATCCCGTCGAAACATTCGGGTCGCGCGGAGACTTTCGGCAGGATGCCGAGCGCTACCGGTTGCTGGCTTCCTTTTCGACCGGCATCGGCGCCTCGTCGCTAACCGTGAACGGCTCCTATACCAAGACGATTACCGAGCAAGACTATGCGGGGTGGTCTTCGCGCAGCGCAAATCGCTACAGTTTCTATTCGATCGACTTCGCATCGGAAGCGGCCGATGCTCGGCTGACCTACCGCATCGGCATCGACAGCGACCTCATTTCCCAGCGAAGCGGCCAGTCGTTCGAGGGCGCCGTCATTCCCATAGCGGGCGATGCGCCATCGCGATCGCACAATCGCAACAACGACGTCGCCGCCTATGCGTTCGCCTCCTATCGCATCAGCCCGGCCGTGCTCATGAGCATCGCTGCGCGGCAAATTCTTTCGAGCGATCTGGGTACGGAGCACGGGTTTCAGATGAGCGGCACGGCGTCGAGCGCGGACAAGCGGCACAAGCTGATCGTGTCGCTGGGCCGCTATTTTGGCGCGGAGGTGCCGCAATATGCCTATTATGGCGGCCTCGCGCGGTCGGTCAGCCGGCAAGCCGAGGCGGATTACAGCTTTACCGTTCCGGGACTGCGCCTGGGTCTGTCGCTCTATCGCAGCGCGGAGCACAGCGACCGCACGCGGTCCGCGCTTGAGGAAGGGCGCTTCTACGTCTTCGACGACGGCCTGACCGGCATCGGCAGACGCACGGAGACGACCGGCGTCGAAGCCTATGTCACGGCATCTCCGATCGATCGGCTCGAGGCGAAGCTGTCGCTCAGCAGCATCGACCAGACGCTGCATATCGATGGCGAGACCTACCGGGGAAGCAGCGATTTCGGCTATATCGTCCGCGGCGCGCTCAAATATGATTTCGGCGGCCTGGCCGTGAATCTGGCGGCGACCGCCCGGGAGGGTGCACCGTTCACGCGGGTGACGTCGATCGCGGACGGGCCGGACGGTCGGCGCGTTCCGGTCACGGCTCCGATCAACGGCGAACGGCTCCCGCCCTATTTCAGCCTGGACCTGAGCCTCGCAGCGCCGATCGCGCTGTCGGCCGACATCAAGCCGCTCGCCTTTCTCTCGGTCGCCAACATCCTCGACCGGCGCAACGTCTCCTCGCAGATTCTCGGCGAGGACGGTGCGCCGATCCTCGGCGAGGACGATGCGCCGATCCGCTATCGCAGCTTCGCGGGCCGCGTGTTGACGTTCGGCATCTCGCTGAACTTCTGACCGGCTCATATACGCCCCGATCGCGACTTGCTCCGGGCTAGAATGACTGCCGGTATCGGCGAAGCGTAAAGACGCTCAGCGCGCACGCGGTAACGGCGAAGACGCAGATCAGCCCGAAATTGCGGACGAGCACCCACTCCGAGACTTGCGATCCGCTGGCAAAGCGGCACAAGGTAGCGCCCCAGTCGATCGGATTGGCATAGGCGATGATCTTCATCCACAGCGGCATCGCGCCATGCGAGATCAACACGCTCGACAGGAAAGTGAGCGGAAGCGTCAGGAAATTCATCGTTCCGATGATCACCTGTATCTGACGGAAATGCAGCGCGACGGCTACCGACAAGCCGGAAAAACCGATCCCGATCAGCAGGCCGACCAGCGCGGTCAGCAGGATGGCGAACACGGACAGGTCGCCGCCGCCGATGACCAGACCGACGGTCAGCAGCACCGCGGCCTGGACCGAGGAGATCAGCCCTGCGTGGAACAGCGGCGAACAGGCGATCGAAATGTTGGAGGCGGGCGAGAAGAACACCCGGTTCATCGCGCCGCGCTGCAGATCGGAAAGCACCTGGATGCCGGCATAACTCGCGCTCATGGCGGCCGACATGCTCGCGATACCCGGCGCGATATAGGCGATATAAGCATATCCGGTTTCGCCCGACAGCGCCGCCATCGCCGGCGCGAACAGACTGCCGAACAGCAGCAGCCAGATGAGCGGCTGGGTCAGGGCGAAGATCAGATAAAATGGCGACTTTATCGAAAATTGAAGTGCCCGGCCGGTAATCAAGGCTGCGGATCGCATCATCGTATCTCCCTTTTGAAGCTTGTATCAGGCGACTCGGCGCAGGCGCGGCCCGGCCCTTTCGAAGCGCGCCTTCGCGATGTTCAGATAGGCCGCTTCGAGCGACTGGCGCTTGATCTGAAACTCGGTGATGGCGGCGCCCGACGATCGCAGCGCCTCGGCCACCGCCAGCCCCTTTTTCTGCGCGTCGTCCATCGGAATGAACAATTGCCGATCGGCGATCCAGGGTTCGCCGTCCGCATGATCGCGCGCCGCATCCAGGAGCGCCGGATCGCTTTCGATTCGATCGAGCGTCAGGATCAGCACATCGGACTGGTGGGCGGCGCAGATCGCGGCCGTCTTGTCGTCCGCCAGGATCCTGCCGCCCTGAACGATCAGCAGCCGGCGGGCGCGCTGCTCCGCCTCGGCCATGTCATGGGTCGAGAACATGATCGTCACCCCGGCCCCGTTCAACCGTTCGAGCGTTTCCCAGACCCGCGCGCGGCTCTCCACGTCGAGGCCCTGGGTGGGTTCGTCGAGAATGATCAGTTCGGGGGAATGGAGCTGCGCCATGGCGATATCCAGACGCCTCCGATTGCCCCCGGACAGCGTCACGATCCGGACATCGGCCGCCGCGTCCAGCCCGACCGAAGCGAGCAGTTCGGCGGCGCGTTCGCGCGCAGCCGTTCTCGACATGCCGAACAATCGCCCCTGGAAATGCAGTTCGCTGCGCGGCGTGGCGCGATAATCGAACATGCTCTCCTGCGCGACATAACCCGTCGATCGGGCGACGTCGGCGGTGCCCGCCTTGTGATCGTGCCTGCCCACGCAAATCGTACCGCCGGTCGGCATGCTGAGGCGCAGCAGCAGTCGCAGCAAGGTCGATTTGCCCGCTCCGTTCGGACCCAATATCCCGACGATATCGCCTTTCGCCACGGTGAAGCTGACATCGTCCAGCGCGAGGCATTCTCCGTACCGCTTGGTGACATGGCGGACCGCGACCGCGGGCTGGATATCGCCGCGAAAAGCGCCGAGATCGGTAAGCTTGTTCATCATAGTTCCTTTCTACGCACCATGCTGGAGGACCTTGGCTATTGCGGTTGCGAGATGAAATTCCATCGCCGGGGACAGCCCGAGCCGGTTGCAGAACATGTGGAGCTGCGACATGACGATGTCCGGCTTGCTCGCCGTGAGCGGCGCTGCATCATCCGCATCGAGAGCGGCGATCAGCGCCGCCAGGCAGCCGCGCCAGGCCGAACTGTAGCTGCGCCGCTCGTCCGGCGTTTCCAGGAGGGCGGCTTCGATCGCATGCGGATCGCTCAGCGCCACCGGCTCGCCGTCCGGCGTCCAGCCGGTGGGCGCGAGAAAACTCCGCCAACCCGCTGCGTAGCGCCGGAAGATTTCGCCGATCTCGGCGGGATCGTCGGCGAAGGATCGCACCGAGGCGATCATGATCTTGATGGCCTGGCCGATGCGCCGATCGGCATCGCCGAGCGTCGCGCCGATGATGCCAAGCGCCAGCGACGTCGATTGGCAGAACAGGCGCTCGTTCGACGCCATGGCGCGCGGACCGCCGTAGCGCGCGACCTCGGGCTCGTAGGCGATCCGGTGAACGCTTCCCGGTTCGCGTTCCGGAGCGTCGTCCGACCGCCATTCGATGGCAAGCGGCGCGGCATCGACATGGCGGGGCGCGGCTTGCCGCCAGCATTCGTGGAGGCGATCCGAAACCGCCGGGTCGTCCACCGCCACCCTGATGCGCAAATGGGGCCCGCCCTCGCCATATCGGATGAAGAACCAGTTTCCCGCCCCGGCCAGATCCCGCAGCAAAGGCGCGGCGATGCGCAGGAGGAACCGGTCGCTCATGCGCCCGGGGGAAATATAGACATGATCCGCGGACCAATGTCGCTGGGGGCAGCCGCGTCGGGTCACCCGCAAGCCTCCCACGGCGCGCCGCCGACCGGGAATGCCGGATTGACCGCATCGTCCGCATAGATCACCAGCTGCAAGGTCGACCAACAGTCGATCGGAAGCGCGGCATCGGCGGCGGCGTGGTCGAACGAGCGCATCGGGCGACAGGCCAGGCCGACCGTCGCGGCGGCCAGACAGAAGGACTGGGCGTCGATGCCGGCGGCGAGGTACATATGGAACAGGGCCAGTTCGCCGAAGCGCGCGACATAAGCCGGATAATCCGCGCTTAGCGTCACGACGATGGCATCTGGCGGGTAGACGTCGTCCCCGCCCGATCCTCGCCGCCCGGTCGATTTGTCGAGCGACAGCGTGGCGTTATCCGCCGATCGCCGGCAATCGCGGATCGCAACGCGCAGATGCTCGGGCAGCGTCACGTGCGCATGAACGCGGTGGCGCGCGACGCCGGTGAACGAGCCGCGCAGTTCGGCCACCTTGTCGAGCAGCTGGACCGTACGCGAACCGCCGGGCGCCCGATTGACCGACGGGGGGGCTTGCAGATCCAGGCCCGACGAGCGCGCGGCGCTTGCCCGCAACAGCTCGATCGGGTTCCCGCGCCAAGGTCCGGCAGCCAGTCCGCCCGGAAACGGCGGCGCTTCCGCGGCGTTCGCGGCGTTGTCGATCACGGCATCGAGCAAGGGAAAGGCACCGCGTTCGATCGGCGGATATTCCCGAGCCGCGAAAACATGCCGTTCCGGCCAGGCCTGACGGAGCCAGCCGGCAATCTCCGGCGCGGCGATGCTCGCCGACAGGCCCGGCACCACGGCGCGATCGCCTGCCCGATCCGCGGCGTGCAGACGGACGTCGTCGAGGCGCAGGCCGAACAGGCCCAGGATCAGCAGAAATTGCGACAGATTTGCACCGAGCTCGATGGCCGAGAGGCAATAAGCGAGATCGCCATAGGGCGATGCGCAGCGGGCGGGATCGCAGGTCAGCGAAATCCGGAGCGCGTCTTGCGATGCGCGCGCGGCGCCGGTTGAATCGGCCATGGCGAACAGCGCGTGCTCTCGCACCAGATAGCGGTAGCACGATGCTCCGTGCCGGCTTTCGAAGAACAGGCTCGCATCGACGGTAAAGCGGCTGCCGGGCGAGGGACAGGCACGATGTTCGGGGTTCGGATTGAGCGGCTCCCACCGCAGGACGCCGAAAGAATAGGCGAGGATCGTCGAAAGAGCAGCGCGCGAATCGAGCGCGGACGGATCGAAGCCGGGCGAGCGACTCCATCCGAAGGGGGCGCCCAGCCCGATCGCCTGCCCGTCGCGGGTTTCGAGCGTCGGAGACGCGGTCGGGCCGGGCTTCTCGGCGGGGGCACCCGCCAACTGATCGCGAAGCATCTTCCAAAGCGCGCCTTGCAGCACGTCCTTGCGATAGGTCGAGCCCACGAGGAAGTCCCTCGCCGGGTCGTCGCCTCGCTGCTCCGCTACTGAAAGTTGTGCGGCAGGCACGGCTCGCCTCCCTTCGCTGCACGCGTTCGGGCGCGATCGACCATGGCGATCCGTTCGGCGGACACCCGGCGATATTGATGACCAAAGGTGACCGGCAGCAGCCCGGGCGCGAGAACCTTTACGCAATGGAGCCCGACCGAAGCGGTGAGACTATTGGTCAGATCGACCACGAGAATATCGTCGGCCACGTCGAGCACCGCCTCCGACAGTTCGACCAGCCGGTCCGTCAGATTGGTCGTGCGGTCTTCTGAAAAACTCTGCTTGTGCAACCGGTCGCCGATATCGTTCGCGCCATTTTGCGCGACGAGGAATTCCAGCCTCCCGAGACTGTCCCGGTGGCTGTAAAGCGTCGCATGATCGTCCATCGTCTTCACCAGCGAACCGTCGCGCAGCATCGCAGCCGCGCGCACGCGCGAGTCGGCCACGATATGCGCCGGGCGATGCTGAACCCTGGTGCAGACCTCCACCAGCGCACCGCGCAGCGCTTGAATAGGATCGATATGCGCACCGGTGGACAAAATGCTGGCCACCGCCGCGTCCGCGCGGTCGTCGACGGCGAGCACCGCCAGCGTCGTGACGGGGAAGCCCAGCCCGATGTCGAGGATCGAGACCTCGAACCCCCATTCTTCCAGCCGCGCGATCATGCCCGCCGCGTAGCGATCGTCGATCGTTCCCGCCCGGATCTTTCCGGGGACGAAGCGGCCGTACCAGCTGGTGAAATAGGCGTCCCGCTCCAGCACCTCGAACAGACCGAACAGCGCCGCCTCTTCGAAACTGGAACCCAGCGCGCAGCCGTTGGAGGTTTCCATCACGAAGCGCTGCTCGGGCGCAAGCTTGCCGCGCGGCATGTCGTAATAGGCCAGTTGCAACGGAATCAGCACCGGCGTGCGCCGCCGCAAGGAATAGGCCCATCCCCAATCATGGGGCGTGTCGGGATCGAAGCTCGCAAGTCGATACCCCGGTTCGCAACGCTGCCCGGCACCCGGCAGGATGAACTTGCGCGGGTCCACGGCGATCTGCTCGATATCGCCGAACCGCGCCGAGAGTTGCGCTATGGCACCGCGCGGTTCGAAGCTCGAAAAACGCTCGAGCGCCTCCAGCATCGCGACATCGCGGTCGGCCGCCTGGCAGCCCGTCCTGCCCACGCCGATCTCGAGCCGGCGCGGGTCGCTGCGCCCGGCAAAGGCCGCGAACGTCATCGGATGCACGATCGCCTCGGTCTCCCGCTCGAATTGCCGCACCAGCCCGAACCGCCCGTCCACCAGTCTGTCAGCGAGACGCTTGCGATCGGGCATTGGCGCCGCGCGCCAGCTCTCGCTCGATACCGGCACCTCGTCGCGCAGCTTCGGCGGGCTTGCGGGCTCGCTGGGATGGCACCGATCGCAGTCAGGATGGGCGACCAGCCGGTGTTCGGTCTGGGCCAGCATCTCGAGGTCCGTCCAGAGCATGTGCCCCTCGGGGTCGCTATCCTGCGCGGACCGCGAGCGGTCGACGAACGCCGCGAGCTGGGCCGCGACGAGCTCGAAAATCACCGGCGGCCACGCCGGCGCGGCGGCGCAGTCCTCCGCGAGCGCCGGTGCCCATAGCCTGGCGCATCGGAGGCATGGCGCGGCTGCGGGTTTCACGATGGGGCCGATGACGATCCGGGTCGGGCCATAGCCGATGTGACAGACCGGAAGACCGTCGCTATTCGCAGCCTTTTCGCAACCTATCGCCGCGGACCATTCATGCAGCGGGAACGCGGCGATTACCAAATCCGCAGCAAGATCAGGACGATCGGCTGCTATCGGCTCGCCACGATGGCGCGCGTAACCGCTTCGCACCCATGTCGAGAACGGCGTGGCCGGTCCTTCGAAGCGGGCGAATGCCTCAGTCATCGCCATGGGTCGATTTAAATCTGCCGACGAAAAATCCCTCGACCGGCCGGTCGGCCAGGCGATCGAGCATTTGCGGCACCAGCCCGAGCCGTTCGGGCCGGAACGCCACCTCGTCGGTGAGGCCGAGGTGACAGGCGGCGACGGGTATTGCCGGCGCCGTTCGCGCAAGGATGGGCGGCTCGCCCAACTGAAAGCCGCTGAGCGTCCTTCCGAGCGCCTCGATCGCCGCCTGCAGGGGGCTGCCGCCCAGCGCGAAACGGTGGAAGCCGGCAACGTGCACATCGGCTCTGGGCGCACCCGAGCGGACATCCATGCTGATGCCGATCGCGGCCGGTTCGTCGAAATAGAGCTTGGTCAGGCGCACGAGCGTGCGAAACCGGACGTCCCCGCTATCGTCGTAACGCAGCATCCTTGGCGACGACCTCGGCAAAATCGGCACTGCATACGCCTCCGCCCGGGCCAGATAGGCTCTGGCCGCCCATCCGTTCTCATCCAAAGCGACCGCGTGGCCGGATGCACCCCCCTGCCGATCCGCGATCGTCTCCAGCGCCTTGCGAATGGTCAGCGCGGTGATCTCGCTGGGCCACACCGCCCATGACGCGACCGTGTTTTCGAGCGCGGGGTGGCCGGGGTGGATACGCAGCGCACGGTGCGCGAGGGGAAAACTCGGCAGCGGCGCTTCGTCTTCCCACATCAGCACCGGCGCGGTCTGCGCGAAAAAGGGACGGGATATTTCGAGCCATAGTTCCCGGTCGCGCTGATGCGGGGATCGGGCCTGATCCGACGCGGGTTCGGCCATGCCGGCCGCGACGCGCGCGGATTTCGGCCGATCGGCGCTATCGAGCACGAACAGCCCCCCATCGGGCCGGACGACGATTTTCGTCGGCAAGGGAAGCGGTTCGATGCGTTCCGGCCCGTCATCCGCGATGATCACGTTCAGAGCCTGAAATGCAGCGAGGTTACCGAGCACGGCGTAAGCATAGACCGACATTGCCTCATCGCTCTGCGGGTATTTGCCGGTAGGCGCCGCCATCGGTTCGCCACGCGCCGGCAGCGCCATAACCAGTCCCGCCCCGCCCACGACCCCTGCCACGACCCGCGCACCCGTGAAGGTACCGGCACGCGCCGCCCACGCGCCCTTCTGCAGAAACGGATCTCCGTCCACGACGCGGACGAACGGCCGGTCCGGATGCCGGGCATCGTCAACCTCGATCCATTCACATCGAAACCGGCCTTCATTCTCCGTCCGATCCGAAAGCATGTTTTCGATCTCGCGCCGGTCCTCGGGCCTGTCCAGACCCAGCCGCAGATGGCCTGCGCCCGCCGCGAGCAGTCCGGACACCGCCTGGTTGAAGCTTCGGCCATGGCCGCTGACGATGATCGGTGCCGTCCGCCAGCGCCGATACGCTTCGACCGGATCGGGCACGCGATCGAGAACGTAATTCCAGATCGATCCGTCGAACGGAGAATCTTCGACATCCCATGCAACCTGGCTGCTCCTGGCCAGCATCAGCATGCGGCGCGCCTGCAGTTCGGACGCCACCAGGGTTACCACCGGCGCGATCGCCTCGGGATAGCACGCGCGGATAGCGTCCAGCGGTTCCCGGCCAGAAAAACGTGCGAGGACGTCCTTCAACAGCGCATTCGGCACGCCCTTGAACTGCAGATCGTCATCGCCCAGCGTTACGCGGTAGTGTGGCTGCCGTTCATCGACATGCACCGCCGCCCGCAAGCGGGGATAGAGTCGGCCGTCAAGCATGGTGCGCCCCGGCCAGTTCCATGACGGCTTCGCTGGCCGCCCGGGCCATATCCGGAAAGTCCTCGAGAATCGCCCGCGACAGTATATAACAGGCCAGCGCGCGCTCCACCGGCGAGATCGTCGCGCTCGAAAGGCTCTCGTAAAAGATATTCACGATGATCCTGAAACGGTGGTGCAACGAAGACCCGAACACCGCGAAAAGACGCTCGGCATCGAACATGGCGTTCAGGCCCGATCTGAGCCGCTCGTCCGAACCGAATATGTCGCGGATATGCAGCGGGTTGTTCACTTCGACCGGCATGATCATCTCATCCGGATCGGCCTGAATGGTCTTTATGGCCGCATCGAGTGATGCCGCGCGGGCTATCCAGTTCGTCAGATCGACTGGATCGGATGGCGCTCTCGTGATTTCCTCGATCGACCTTGTGGTGCGCTCATGCAGGCGCTCCCATGCGCTTTCAAAAGTCGGGCGTAAGGCAGGGTGCGCGGTCAGGAACAGCTTGGCATGGGCGGAAAGCGAGACCGGCCAGAAAATGAATTCTGCGCTAGCCGATATCCGGCCGATGATCGCCAGGCGGCGTGCCGCCGCCAGGACGAACGCGCCACGCGATTTTTGCTTGGCATGGATGAGCGTCGCCACATCGGGCAGAACGTCGCAGTGAAACATCGCCGCAGCGGTGCCAAGCCGTTCCGAAGCCCATAGTCTTTTTCTGCCATTCTGGGTCAGAAACACCGAATTATTTTCATAAAACGGAGCTATGGCTCCGTCCCATTGTTCGGCGTCCGCCATATTGTGCGCACGCACGAGCGCGTCAGTAGGAAGGATGACGCGCGATGGATGGTCGTCGATCCAGGTTTGGATCGCTCGCCGCGCGGTATCCAGTGCCGCCGGATCGGCCTGGCCATCGTCGAACGCGATCACGCAGTCGAGATGCTGTCCCCGCGCCCAGTGGCTACGTACATAGCCGCGGACTGCCCCCTGTTCGCGTAGCGACAGTAGCGCCGGGCAGGCGGCATCGACGATGAGCGCCGACAGATCGGCTTCGAAATAGGCCGCGCGAATGACGTGATCAAACATCGACCTCTTTCATTCCGAGCTCGATGGTGATTTCCGATGCATGACGCCTGCCCGTGATCGTCACCGGCGTATCGCCGGGAACCGGAAGCGCTTCGGTGATGCCGACATGTCCCGTTATCTTGCGCAGCGAACGCTGGAAGGATTTGACGAACCAGACGTTCTCGATGTCGAGATACATGGGTTTGCGCGTCTTGTGCGGACGCGCGGAGCCATCAGCATGACTCTGCCAGAAGTTCGACGCCTGGAAAAAGGAAACGGCGGGAAGATCGTGTCGCTCCCAGGCATCACGTAGCGCAAAATAAAATGCCGCGTCGGAAAGCGCCGGATCGGGCAATGCGGATTTGGCGATCGAAAAGGATTTTCGGGCCAGCACCATATCGCCCATGGTCAATCTCGGCCGCACGAAGATTTCCGGTGGAACCTCGGGTCGGTCGCGGGAAAAGACCGCATCGGCGATCGAAAAAGGCAGGTCCGATGCGCCGTTCATCCAGTCGAGGACACGGTGAATCGGCGGGAGCGTCCAACTGTTCAATATGCCGAAATAATAAGGTGAAAGGCGCACGCCGTCCGCGTCTTCGAGAATGATCTGATTGTGCACGGTGTCGTGGCGCAACGTACAGCGGTCGAGTGAAATTTTTTGCGTGTCGGCATAGTCGCTTTCATAGGGCGGGATAGCGAGTTCCCGGTCGCATAATTTGGGATGGCGGTTGGCGTTGAAGCCGAACATGCCGGAGATTGCGACCGGAACGCCCGGCGCTAGCGCTTCGATATAATCCGCCACCCGGCCGCCCGTTTCCAGGAAACGCGAGGTCATGCGGGCATTGCCGGGATAGACCGAATTCACCACGAACTTGCGGGTTCCGGCAAACGTGGCGAACTGGCCGTTGATGCAGTGTGAACGCGCGCGATTGCGGTAGGTCGCGGGAATTTCGCGATAGAAGCGATCGACCAGCGATTTGGGGATCGTCCAACTTCCCGATGTCGCGACATGGGCGGCGAGCGAATCGCCGAATGCGCGCGATACCGCGTCGAGCGCAAGTGCGTCCGTGTCGTCCGGGACCGAGCCGGTCTGCCAGGGCGGCAATTTCGCTTCGTCACCGCCCGCCGAGACGCCGTCCCCCGCGGCGGCGAGAAGTTCGGCTGCGCCGCTTAGAAATGAAACAGCGTCCTCGCACCGGCCGCCGACCCCGAACGTCGTAACAAACCGCCGCGTCAGCCAAGCGCTGGCCCAGCCATAGCCGCGAAGCAGCGGAAGCAGCCTCATCAGGTCGAGCAGATCCGATTCGAGACTCTCAATCGCCCGGGTGCTCAACACGATCGAGGGCGAGGAAATCATGCAATCTTCGTAAAATACGGGTCGAAATCGCTCCGAGCGTAGCGGCGCGGTGGTTGCGATCGCCAGTTCGTCGAGCGCGCGCTCTACCGCCCGGCCCGCTTCCATCGGAGCTTCGCGCTTGCAAACCGCCATCCTCGCTACTTCGAGTCGATCGAGCCGTTCGGCCATTTCATTCGATATCGATGTTTTCAGCGAATTCACGATCGATCGAGCCCAAAGCAATCGATCGCTTTGCGCGGGCACATCATTTTTCAGAACGAGCAGATCGAGAGCCATCAGACGCGCCACCAACGCTTCGGCTTCCAAGATCGAGCTCAGCCGGAAGCGAGACCGGATATGGTCTGAATAGGCGCCGAGCGACCAACTTCCATCCATCGACGCCAAATCGTCCAGAATGGCGTGCAGGTCCGGCTTCGGGCGCAATAGGTTCGTTGTGGCGGCGATCCCGTAGGTTTCCATCGCCGAACCTTCGGAAAAGGCGATGCGTTGCCACGCGACTTGCCCGTCTTTGACATCGATCGTCGGATTGGCGAAGACCATTGCATCGGGCGACAGCATCGCAGCATTCGCAGCTAACGGTCGAAAGATCCGTTCGATGATGCTGTGCCGCAATCGGACATCACGGCGAATGACGACGTCATTCAAAGCGAACTCGATTTCGTGCGCCCCCCGACCACCCCAACTCCCGAGCGCCACGAGCGTGAGCGACGATTTGGGGCTGGTTTTGAGGGTCGATCTCGTCAGAAAACTGCTGATTGCAAGATGTAGATTGGCCCAGTCCTTGTTACGCAGCTGCGCGCCCGCCTCCAGCTTGCGCAGCGCTTGAAACAGTGAAGGACTGCTCGCGAGAAGCGCAGCGCGCAGATTGGGAAGCATGGCGGCGCGGCGAAGAACTGCGGCGTCGGCCTTCAAGTCGGCAGCGTGGGTCTGAAGTCCGGACTCTTCCAGTTTTCCAAGATATTCGGTCCCAGTGACCACATCGTTCAGTTGTTCGGCGGTATTGACATCGGATTGTGACCGGACGCTCTCAAGCACGGCTTGTTTGGGAATCCGTCCGTTGAACAAGTCCCGCCTGACTTGAATGAGGTTGCGCCGCCGATTTTTGTCGTCCGTTTCTGGGATTAGCCTTTCCAGGCGGCGACATGCCGCGTCGACTTCCGACGCCAGCTTGCGGCGCTGGCTGCGAAGCAGATCGTGGCAGCGGACCGCGCTAGTCGAGCCGAACTCTTGCAGCTGCTCGCAGGCCTCTCCGCCAATTCGCAAGAAAAAATGGGGGTGTCGAACGATACGCGCTGCAAAAGAGGCGAAGTCCTCAAAAATTCCCTCGGGCCGAAGATCCGCGGCTACGGGTTTGGAAGCATCAAGCGGCGCTTCGACAAGTCTCTTCAATGCGCTCAATTTATGCGCTCCGCAGCTGATTGTTGATCCTTGAGAAATTATGTTTGACGACAAAAGCTGCGGCAGCGGTATAGACCGCTGGCGACGACACGTCTGCTTCGGATCGAACTTTTCGGTCGAGCGGTAGCTGACGCGCCGCCGTCATTTGGCATATCGTCAGACAGCAACCTCGGGTTGCGATGAACCACTGCACGACGAGCTGCCATAGCAGCAAGAGGCGCCCGTTTCGGGGATTGCCATGTAACCGCTAGTCGCAACGACTTCGATCGCGTCGAGATCAAGATCGTCGATGTTGAACCCAAGGTCCGAATTGACGAAATCCACTTTCTCCATGTCGTCCTCCATTTTGCTTTGCCTGTGCATTATGCGGCAGACAAAGCCAGGTTATTTGCGACAAGAAGCAAGTCAATTTCAACACCGTCCAAACTGGTCTAAGAAAAGTTTGCAGAATTATAAAGTCGCCAAAACACTGGATATAATTACGCCAAAACGGATCGGATAGGCGATCAATTTTGTAGGCGCGCGATGATGGGCATGGTTCAGCCAAAAATCTTATACTCCTGGCGATAAAACGCAGCGGTGGTGCAACCCACCGGCGCTTCCTATTTGAGCAAGATGAACGTCGCGACCAATCAGGAATGGCAGCACATTGCGCTCTACGCGATCGGCATTGCGATGGTGCTGATGCTGTTGTTTCGCATACCGTTAATAGGTCGGGTATTACGTGCGCTGTTTTCGCTGGGGTTGCTCGCCCTAGCCGTGTTCGTGCTTTTGCAGCAGGCGCCGTTCGATCCCACGCTATCGCGGCTCACCACACGGCTCGGGCTCGGCGATCAGTACGTAGCGGGCGACGAGGTGCGTATCGCCATGTCGCCCGATGGGCATTTCTGGGCGACCGCCAGCATCAACGGGAGCAAGCGGCGAATGCTGATCGACAGCGGCGCAACCGTCACCGCGCTGAACCCGCGAACCGCTGCCGCGGCGGGGATCGATCGCGGTAGCAGCCTGCTTCCGATCATGATTCGTACCGCCAACGGCACGGTGCAGGCCGAGACCGGCAGCGTCGAGCGACTAGAGCTGGAAGGAATAGAAGCGCGAAATCTGAAGGTAGTCATTTCGCCCACCCTCGGAGTCGACATATTGGGCATGAACTTTCTGTCGCAGCTGCAATCCTGGCGCGTGGAGGGACCTATGCTGATCCTTCGACCAAGCATTCCCATCGCCGCACCGGACTGATCGCGAGACCTCTCCACAGTCAGGCCGCTTTAGCTGGCGCTCGCTGCTTGCACGGTCACATTGGGATGGCACAGATATTCGTGAATCGCCGCATAATAGGTGGGTGGGGGGCAACCGACGGTTGCGCAGGAATGAGAGCGGGGCGAGGCTTATCTCATCGACCCGCTCGGGTCGGCGCCGCTTCGGCTGCAAGACCGCCGTGGTGGCCAAAATGCTGTGTTCGCAGCCTTAGGCCATGCCGCATAGCGCAACTGCGTAGCGAATTATTGCTGCGCCCCGTCAGAGGCTTAGCCGTACGTTTGGCATGTTTGACCGAGCGTTTTCAGGCGGCTCTGGCGAGTAAGGCCACCGCGTCCGCGATCAGGCCTACACGTTCGCCCGGAGAAACCTCCTTGAGCCGCTGCTCGATCTCGCGTGCGTTGCTGCCGAGGTTTTCCTCGCCGAAAAAGCCCGCGGTGCCTGCGATCTTGTGAAGCAGGGACGCAAGCTCGTCGATACTGGCATCGCTTAGAGCGTCCTCGCGCAGCGCCTTGGAGAGGGTATCAAGCGCGTCCTGCTTGCGCTCTGCATAACGATCGCGAAGCGATTTCTTCGGCGGCGTGTCTTGAACGGTGGCGGGAGCAGCGGTGACCCCGCCCCAGCGGCGCACGGTCGCGATGAAATCCCGTGCACGCAGCGGCTTGGCCAGATGGCCCTGCATACCCGCCGCGCGGCACGCTGCGATATCCTCGGCAAAGGCGTTGGCGGTCAGCGCGACGATCGGCAGCTTGCACGCATCATAGCCCGACGAGCGCAGTCGTCTCGTCGCCGACAGCCCGTCCAGGCGCGGCATCTGCATGTCCATCAGCACCAATGCATAAGGTTTGCCCGAAGCCTCGGCGGCCTCGATCATCGCCACCGCTTCCTCGCCATCGGGCGCGATATCGACGTCGATACGCGAGCGACGCGCGAGCTGCTTCATCAACTCCTGATTGATATCATGATCCTCGGCGATCAGCACGCGCCCGGTCTGTTCGGGCGGCAGGCCCGGCAACTGGTCGGCGAGCGGATTATCCGAGGTTTCCGGCGGGGTTTCGGCATGACGCAGAGGAATATCGAGCGTAAAGGTGGAACCCTCGCCAAACGCGCTGTCCACATCGATATGCCCTCCCATCATCCGGGCGAGTTCGCTACTGATTGCGAGGCCGAGGCCGGTGCCGCCGAATTTCCGGGCAATGCCGCTGTCGGCCTGTGAGAACTGATCGAAAATCTGGCTGATCCGGTCGGCCTCGATGCCGATACCGCTATCCTTGACTGCGATCAGCAGCCGATCACCCTCGGCGCAGGGGTGCACCGATGCAGATACCGCAACTTCGCCCTGTTCGGTGAACTTCACTGCGTTGCCGATCAGATTGAGGATGATCTGGCGCAGCCGCAGCTGATCGCCAAGCACCCATTTCGGCACGTTGGCCGCCACGTCGATTGTCAGATCGACGTCCTTGGCCTGAGCAATACCCTGCATCAGCCGGGTGGCGGAGGATAATTTATGAGCCACGCTGACCGGCTCCTCGATCAGGCTCATCTGGCCGGCCTCGATCTTGGCCATATCGAGAATATCGTTGAGCAGCCGCATCATGGCGCGGCCCGAATCCGCGATCAGCTCGATATTGCTGCGCTGCTCGGCATCGAGATCGCTGGCCAGCACCAGCTCGGTAAAACCGATAACGCCGTTCATCGGCGTGCGGATTTCGTGACTCATATTGGCTAGAAAGGCGGATTTGGCGAGAGCCGCAGCCTCGGCGTGGAGGCGGGCATCGCGCAGTTCCGTCTCCAGCGCCTTGGTGTGCGAAATGTCGCGGATCGATACCACGATTTCACCAGGCTTTCCGGTCGAGTCATCGCGTATCAGCCCGCAATTGGCTTCCATCCACAGATAATGCCCCGGATTGGCTATGCTTTCGGACCGGTAGGCGAGGATCACATCATCGCTGCGGCCGCTGGCGAGGTCGCGGAACGCCGCCATCACGGCGTCTGCATCTTCGGGGTGGAAGCGGGTGAGCATATCCTGCCCGACAAGTTGCTCGCTTGGCACGCGCAGCAACTTTCCGCTGGACGGCGACGCATACAGGCATGTCCCGGCGAGCGACAAACGCATCACGGCGTCGGTGGCGTTGTCCGCCAATGTCGCCAGTTCGCGCTCGCGCCGCGCGAGCTCCGCCTCCGCCGCCTTGCGTTCGGTAAAATCAATGTTGACGCCGATAAAACCTTCAATATCTCCATCGAGATTGAATTCGGGGCGCCCGAGCGCAGTAACCCAGGATATGGAACCATCAGGACGAACCCAACGAAATTCGCCTTCATATTGGCGCTTTTCGGCAACCGCCGCCGCCCAGTCGTGACTCACCCGTTCGACATCGTCCGGATGCATGCCGGAGGCCCAGCCATCCCCTTCCCACTGGCCGTCCTCGAGACCGGAAATCTCCTTCCAGGCCTGGTTGACATAATTGCAGCCGCCCTGAGCATCGTTGCGAAAGATTCCGACCGGCGCCAGATTGGAGAGCGCCTGAAACCGGCTCTCGCTTTGCAACAGCGCGCGTTCCTGTAGCACACGCTTGGTCACGTCGCGGATATTGCCGATGGTGCCGATGAACCGGCCGTCCTCATCGGCCATGCGCCGCACCGTCACCTCGATATGGCGCATCTCGCCATCGCGGTTGAAGAAGCGTTGCCGTAGCGTCTCGTGCTCGATCTCTCCGCTAACGATCTTGGCATAGATCGGCCGCGCATCGATAGCATCCTGCGACACCAGCAATTTGGTGGTCGGCCATCCCAAACTCTCTTCGACCGCATATCCCGTCATGATCTGCCAGGCGCTGTTGAGGAACAGCCAGCGGCCCTTGGCGTCGGTCTTGAACACCACTTCGCCGACATTCTGCAGCACATGATCGAACAGATTGCGGGTTTCGAGCAAATCCTGCTCGATCACCCTGCGACCACGCAGGCCGATGGCGACCGGCAGGCCGATCACGAAGCAGGTTGCGAGGAACAGTTGCAGCGTGGCGAACTTATAAGCGAGGTCACCTTTCACCAGCATGATCGGGCCGCTGTCCATCAGCGTTGCGCCCGAAGCGATGACCGAGACGATCGTGATCGATACCGCGGTGCCCAACATGCCGGTGCGGAACGCAGCGATCAGCACCAGCGGACAAGCCAGGAATAGCAAAGGATAACGCGACTGCCCGAAAATCGCTGCGGTCGCCAGGATGGTGCCTAGCACCAGCAACGACCAGTCGCGCATTTGCGCGAAGCTGGGGCGACAGCGCCCGCGCCAGCTGTCGATCAGGATCAATATAACCGGCACCAGCGTCGCCATGGCGAGGGCATGGGCGCTGTACCATTTTAACGCGCTGGAGACCGAAAAGCCGGCGCCCGCGCCAGCCATCGAAAGGCCCGGGACGATCGCCGATATGATCGGCACGACGAGCGCCACGCCGAGCATGATGTTGAGATTGCGCGGTATCGCGATATCCGGGCAGCGTCCGCAGAACCGGCGGGTGAGGATCAACGTCAGTGTCACTTCCACCAGATTGCCCATGGCCAAGGCAAGCGCCGTCGACAGCATGTCACCTACTGTCAGATTGAGCGACAGATTGGTCAGGAAACCGGCGACAATATAGATCAAGCTTCGGTGATGAGGCGCGCGTAGGATCATCGCCAGCAACACCGCATTCGGAAGCCAGACCGCCGCAATGCGCCCGTCGCGATAGGTCAGATCGATGCCGGCCCAGCCGATCGCGGCATAAACCGTCACCAGTAGCAGGAGCGGCAGGACTGTACCGACCAGGAAGCCCTTGTCGGGCGACGCGCTT
This sequence comes from Novosphingopyxis sp., assembly GCF_965218915.1. Taxonomy (GTDB): domain Bacteria; phylum Pseudomonadota; class Alphaproteobacteria; order Sphingomonadales; family Sphingomonadaceae; genus Novosphingopyxis. Next base: position 2,337,157 of record NZ_OZ244708.1, read on the forward strand.
GGGGCGGACCGGTTCATGCCGGGAGCCTAACGCGAAAATGGTTAATCAGTGTTTAGCGACGCTGGATACCAAGATGTCGATACTTCCGCCCCAAGTAGAACGAAAAAGGGCGGCCCATCACGCGAACGGGCCACCCTTCGATTTTCAGCGCGATCTTTCGGCGCGGGCCGATCAGGCGATCACGAGGTTATCCGAATAGACATTGTGCAAATTGCCCACCATCGCATGCACGTCCGAACCGAGCATCGCACCCCGATCGAAACCGGCGAACGCATCCTGGCTGATCGGACCCATGGCGTGCGATGTAGAGGCACCATCAGTCGAATAGGCCACGAGCTGATCGACGAGATTGTTGCCGTGGAAGAGCGCATTGCCGGGCGTGCCATGTCCGCCGGTGGCGTCCTCATAAGCCTTCACCACCCGGAAATAATCCTCGAGACTGATTTGGCCGACCTGAAGACCGCCCAGCGTAAGGCTGCTGAGATCATGGCTGTCGACCGCCTTGGCGCCCGTCAATACGAAGGCAAAATCGGCGCCGCCGCCGTCCACATCGCCGAACACCACAGTGGTCGCGCCGCCGCGAGTCCTCCGATTGACGCCTTCCAGATTGATTCCAAGAGCTCTTTCAACATCGTACGCGCTCGCGTAACTTATCGTGAACAGCTCGCCGGCTTTGCCATGCGACTTGTCGACCAGATCGAAATTCTGGAACCCGGCCTTGTTGGCATTGGCATCGACGCCGAATAGATCGATAATGTCCGTACCCGATTTGAAATCGGTGACGACATCGACCGAAATATTACCTATTTTCGATGCGGTGAGCGTATCGTTGAGTTCGGCCATGAAGACGTCCGAACCCGCGCCGCCAGTGTAATAATCCACACCGTCGCCGCCCAGGAAGGTATCGTCGCCGGCGTTGCCCGTCAGGTGATTGGTAACCTCGTTGCCCAGCAGCAGGTCATGACCGCTGCCGCCGATGGCGTTCTCGATCGTCACGCCATAGGCGATCGCGATATTGTCGGTCAGCGCGCCCGCCGGGGGATTGGCCGCAAGGAAGGCGATATTGCTATCATAGATTTCCCGCGAAATCGGCGGGAAACCGGCCGCTGCGCGGTTGGCGTTGGTTTCTGCGAAGGTCGGCGCCGAATCGATGGTCACGCCGCCGATGCTCGACAGCGAACCGGCGTGCAGATCGATGATCTGGTTGGTGTCGTAGCCCGATGCGTCGATCGTATCGATGCCGCCGGCATCCCAGATCGCGGCGACCGGTGCCGGGGTCAGGTCGAAATCGAACGAATCGCGACCGGCGTTGCTGTTGAAACCATAGACCGTGTCGCCCGTGCGAGTGGTCATGTCGGCCCCGTAGATCGCCTGGATCGCGGCGATATCATGCACCAGCGGGACGCCCGAATAGACCGTCGTCGAGACGTTGAAATCGAAGTTGCGACCGCCGGTGTTGCTGGCGTTGAAATAGGACATCACGGTGTAGGCGCGGCTGTCCTGATAATATTCCGCGTCGTTGGCGTAGGTGATCGACAGGCCGGGGGCCGCATTATAGGCGCCCGGGTGGGAGAGACCGAGCGAGTGGCCGATCTCATGGGTCAGCGTCTGTAGACCATAGCCGCCTTCGTCGAGCTGGAAATTGCTCGCCTGGCTGGCGGAAATCCACACATCGCCGGCGATCGGCTGAATCTGCGCGTTGATCGACGGATCGGAGGTCAGCGTACCGAAGGGCAGACGCGCGTAAGCTTGCGTCTGCGGCGCGTTGGCGAGATCGCCGAAATTGATGTCGGCATTACCCGCGGTGGTTTCCTGGAAGCTGATCGCGGCGACATCGTCCCAGGACTGAATCGCTTCGCGCGCCGCGGCACGCTGCGCCTCGGTAAAGGAGGCGAAATTGAAATATTCCGCCAGACCAAATCCGCCTTGGGGCGTGAAGTAGACGTAGCCATTGTCGAACAGCTCGTCCTGATTTTCGAAGAAGCCGTAGGTCAGCACCGTGGGATCGCCATTGCCGCGCTGCGGTGCCGGATCGTTATTGCCGGTCCAGCTGGCACCGGTGCGATTGAGATGCGCGGCGATCTGATCGAGCGACCAGATCGGTTTGCCATTGGCCGCCGTGGTCCCGGCGCGCGAATCCGCGGAAGCGCCCTGCGTGTCAGGATCAGTGTTCGTTGGAGATACGGTCGTCGTATCCTTGAAATATTCCGGCTTCAGAATATCCGGATGAAAATTGAATTTACTCGCTCTGATTTTCGGCATGTCTCAACTCCCTGTGAAAATAGGTTTATGTCATGATTTCATCGGTGGCAAATCGGGGCATCGCAAGCAGCGGCGGCGCTGATAAAAGGCAGGTTGCGGCATGACCCTGACCTCATGGTCATGCCGCAATCAGCGATAGTCAGACTGCTGGCGACGGAAATAGCTTCGGCCCCTCCCCCGACCGGACAGGAAACGGCATCCGGACTCACATGAAAATTGCTAGAATTGACGCCATGTTACAGCAAGACGACAGTGAAACTTTTAGACCAAACGACGTTTGCCGGCGACCAACGACATTTGTCTTCATTCGCGGAACGCGCGTTCGCGCAGGCGGGTGATCGGCGTCAGGATATAACTCAGCACCGAGCGTTTGTCGCCGAGCAGGCTGATCGAGGCGGTCATGCCCGGCCCGATCGCCAGCGCCTTGCCCGACGGCGTCGTCAGCTTCTGAGAATCGGCGCGCACGGTGACCAGATAATAGCTGTCGCCGGTGCGCTGGTCCTCGGTCGCGTCGGGGCTGATCGTCACGACCTGGCCGTGGAGCGAACCGTAAATCGCCGAGTCGTAAGCGGTAATGTCGATGCGTGCCTTCTGATCCAGGCGCACGAAGCCGATATCTTGCGGTCGCACGCGCGCCTCCATCACCAGATTGTCGTCGCTTGGTACGAGTTCGACCAACGGCTGCCCCGCGGACACGCTGCCGCCGACGGTGGAGACGAGCACGCGGTTGATGCGGCCGGCGACGGGGGCCTGCAGCACCTTGCGGGCCGCCTTGTCGGCCAAGGCGGGCAGCGATTCCTCGCGCGCGAACGATTCCGCTTGGGTCGAAGCCAGTTCGGTCGCCGCCTGACTGCGCCAATCCTGCCGCGCCTGGGCGAGCGACGCGCGTGCTTCCGCGACGCTGGCCTGCGCGCGGCTGATTGCCTGCGCCGCTGCCGCAACATCGCTGCTGGCGACCGACGCGCGGCTCTGCAATTGCACTAGCGACATGCGCGGCTCGATCCCGCGTTCGACCAGCGGGCGGATCGTTTCCAGTTCCTCCTGCGCCGAATCGCGCGCGGTGACGCGCGACTGATAGGCCGCCTGCGCCTCGGCAACGGCGCGCTGGGCCTGCGCGATGCGCGCGTTGGCGGCGGCCGTCAGGCTGGAAAGATCGGCGGCGCGCGCGGCATAGAGGCTGCGCTCGATGTCGATCTGCTCGCGCTGCTGCGGAGAGCCGGCCTGCGGGAAGCGCGGCGCACGACCGGACACCTCCGCCTCCAACCGCGCGATGCGGACATTCTGCGCGGATAGCGTCGACTGTGTGCTGCCCAGGTCCGAACTGGCCTGCGTCTCGTCGAGACGAACCAGTGGCTGGCCAGCTTTCACCTCGTCGCCGGGTTTCACCAATATGTCCTGGACGACGCCGCCTTCCAGGTTGGAGATCACCTGCAATTGCGAGCTGGGCACTACGCGGCCCGGCGCGCGCACGCTGCGGTCCAGATCGGCGGTGGCCGCCCAGATCACCGCGACCACAATAAACGCCAGGATCGCCCACAGCAGGATGTTGGACGCCGCGCGCGGTTTCAGCCGCGTGGTCATGTCCTCGAGATGCGTTTCGCTATCCATCGATCAAGCCGCCACCCGCGCTTGTCCCATTTTCTGCAGCATCGCGTCGCGCGGCCCGTCGCTGGCGAGCTTGCCGCGGTCGATCACCATGATGCGGTCGACCAGCCGGAGCAGGCTGGGCCGGTGCGTCACCAGCACCAGCGTGCGGCCCTTCATCTCCTCGCTCAGGCGCTCGATCAGCTCGCTTTCGCTGCGCGCATCCATCGCGCTGGTAGGCTCGTCGAACAGCAGGATCGGCGGGCGCCCGGCCAGCGCGCGCGCGATGGTGATCGACTGGCGCTGCCCGCCCGAAAGCCCCTCGCCGCGATCGGCCAGGATCAGATCATAGCCGTTGGTGACGCCGCCCATGAACTCGTGCGTGCCGGACAGGCGCGCCGCGCGCAGCATCTCCTCGTCGTCCACGCCCTCGCGGTCGAGCGCGATATTTTCGCGCACGCTGCCCGAAAGCAGCGTCGTTTCCTGCACCACCGTGCCGATGCGCGCGCGCATGTCCGCGGGCGAGAGCTGGCGGATGTCGTTGCCGTCGATCAGCACGAGCCCCTCCTGCGGCTCGTACAGCCCCAGCAGCAGACGCGCGATGGTCGACTTGCCCGAGCCCACCCGCCCGATCAGCGCGACATGCTCGCCCGGCCGGATCGTGAAGTTGATCCCGTCGAGCGCCTTTTCGCTCTTGTTCGGATAGGTCAGCGAGACGCCGCGAAACTCGACCTCGCCTTCGAAGGTGGACGGGCTCAGCGGCTGGTCGGTCGGCCCTTCCGGCGGCAGCGCCATCATGCCCTGCACCTGATCATAGGCGGTGCGCGTGGCCGACATCCGCGAGAGCAGGCTCGCGATGGTCGCCAGCGGCTGGACCGCGCGGCCCGACAAAATCGAACAGGCGACCAGCCCGCCCATGGTGAGTTTGTTGTCGGCGATCATGAACACGCCCGCGACCACCACCCCGGCATAGGACAGGGTGTTGACCGTGGTCGCCACGGTGACCGCGATGCTGGAGACCAGCCGCTGGCGCAGCGAGCTGTCGGCGTGCTCGTCGATCGCCTTCATCCAGCGCTTGCGCAGCAGCGGCGTGGCGTTGCTCGATTTCACTGTCTCGATCGATCCGATCGCCTCCACCAGCACGCCCTGCTTGTGCAGCCCGCCGTTCATCGCGCGCGCCGACAGCCGGTCGAGCGAGGGCTTGGTCATCAGACCGACTCCGACGACCAGCGGGATCATCGCCAGCGGCACGAACACGATCGGGCCGCCGATCAGCGCGATCACCGCCAGCGTGAGCAGGATGAACGGCACGTCGACCAGCGCGGTGACGCTGGCCGAGGCGAAGAAATCGCGCAGCGTTTCGAGCTCGCGCATCATCCCGGTCAGCGATCCGGTCGAGCCGCGCTTCAGACCAAGACGGATGCGCATCATCCGGTCGAACACCCGCGCGCCGATATCGCGGTCGATGTCCGCGCCGGCGAGATCGACGAAATAGGCGCGCAGGATACGGATGACGAAATCGAACAACAGCACGATGACCAGCCCGATCGACAGCGCGATCAGCGATTCGGTGGCGTTGTTGGGGACCACGCGGTCGTAGACGGTCATCGTGAACAGCGACGTGACGAGCCCGAAGACGTTGATCATCGCCGCGGCCAGGCCGACCTTGATATAGGTGCCGCGATTGGCGCTCATCGGCTCGGTCAGCCAGGCCGCGAAGCGGGGCGGCTTCTCCTCGTACAGATGCTGCTCGCTCATCGTTCGATCTCCCCGGACGGCGGCACGTCGATCTCGTCCAGCAGCAGGCCGGACCGCGCCAGCAAGGTGTAGCGCGCGGTGCCGAGCTCGGTCATCACCTGGACGTAGCGCGCGGCCACCTGAAAGAAATTGTTCTGCGCCGACAGCACGTCGATCAGCGTGCCGCGCGAGACGCGAAAGCGCTCGACCAGCACGTCGCGCGAGCGGCGACTTGCGAGATAATTGACCTCGATCGCCTCGGCCGCGCTGCGCAGCGATTGCAGGTCCGACCAGGCGATCCGTGCATCGCGCACCGCCTGGTTGCGCACCCGGTTATAGGTCGCCGCGCTGCCCTGCTCGCGCGCTTCGGCGGCGTTGACGAGCGCCGGCCCCGCGCCTCCGATCCGCGTGGTCAGCGAGAGGTTCGCGCGCACGTCGTAATCGCGAGAATTGTCGAGAAAGCCGTAGCGCCCGGCGTCGACCCCGGCGGTCACACGCGGCATCAGATCGGCGCTGGCGGCGCGGCGATCGCGCGTGGCGGCGTCGGCCTGTTTCTGCGCGGCAAGGACGCTGGGGATCCGTTCGGCGGCGCGCTCGGTCTCGTCCAGCGTCGACTCCGGCGCGAGCATGGGCACCAGCCCCAATTCGGCCGGCGGCTTCAGCCCGGTGAGCTCAATATAATTGGCTTCGGCATTGGCCAGCGCGCGCTCGAAATCCGCCTGCTGCGCCTCGGCCGAGGCGATATAGCTTTCGACCTGTGCGATATCGCCCTGCGCCGAGACGCCCTGATCGATGCGCTGCTGCACCAGCGCGCGCAGGCTGTCCTGCGTCGCGCCGAAAGCATTGCCGAGGCGCACCAGCGCGCGGTAGCCGAACACATTATTCCACGCGCCTACCGCACGCAGTGCGATTTCGGTGCCGATCTCGCTCTCGCCATATTCTGCGGCCGCGACCCGGTCCTTCTCCGCCGCGACGCGGTTGCTGGTCGAACCGAAATCCAGCAGCGGCTGCTGCACGCGCAGCAGCCCGTCGGCGCGCGAGCGCGGACGCGAGCGCTCGAGCAAATTGTCCGGATCGTTGGAGAACCCGCGAGCGATCGTGTTGAAATAGGTGAAACTGACATCGGCGACCGGATAGCGGCCGGCTTCTGCATAGGCCTGCTCGGCGCGCGCCTCGTCGGTCTGCGCCAGCGCCTCCTCGGTCGCGGGATGATTGGCGATGGCGGCGGCGACCACCCGCCGGAATTCCTCGGCATCGCTGTGCAGGTGCATCATCGCCAGGATCGGGTCGTTCGATGCATCGATCGCCAGCGGATCGCGCACCGGCGGGGGCAGCGGCGTTTCCTGCCCCGGCGGCGCGCGCAGGATATCGGTCTGCGGCTCCCCGTCGATGCGCAGCCGCTCGGCAGGGCCGACGGGCGACACCGGCGGCAGTTCGCGCGTCACTTCGGGGTCGGTGCGTTCAGGGACCACCGGATCGGTGGTGACGGGATCGGTGCGGGCGGGGTCGATAATCTCGGCCGGCGTCGGCTCGATCGGACGCGGCGTCGCGCCCTGCTGCGGATCGGACTGCAACGACTGGATGAGCAGCACCAGCGGCAACGCGGCCGCGGCGATGGTCATGACCGCCAGCCATGAAATTCAGCCATGTCGAATCCACCCCAGCTATACCGGCCTTCCCGCTCCTGCCATTACCGTTTGGCCGGTAACGACGGACCTCCATGCGGACGCCGGATCAAACGCAAAGGAAAAGTCTTACTATCTTGCCCTTTGGCTTAGCAACCCCCCTTTGAGGATGCGGGAAACCTGACCTCGTCATTGCGAGCGAAGCGAAGCAATCCAGAGCAGTTGTAGCGCTGTTGTCGCCCTGGATTGCTTCGTCGCCCCGGATCAAGTCCGGGCTCCTCGCAATAACGACGCGGGGGGGGCCACCAAGAGCAAGCGCATCGGTGGTGGTGGCGCGGCGCGGCTTGAGCTAAGGCGCTGACAATGTTAACCCTCTCATCCACAACCGTGCCCCCCGGCCCCGCCTTTTGCCGCATGAAGGCGCACTGAAATGGCGCGGTTCATGCTGATCTCCGGCGCCTGGCACGCCGCCTGGTGCTGGGAAAAGCTGGCGCCGCTGCTGGAGGCCAGGGGGCATCATGTGGCCGCGCCCGATCTCACCGGCATGGCGCGCGGCCAGCCGCAATTCGCCGAGCGGATGACGATCGCCGCTTGGGCTGACCAGATCGCCGAACTGCTGCGCGATAGCCCCGAACAGGTCATGTTGGTCGGCCACAGCCGCGGCGGACTGGTGATCAGCGAGGCCGCCGAGCGCGTGCCGGAAAAGATCCGGCAGCTGGTCTATCTGTCCGCCTTTTTGCTACCGAACGGCGCGTCGATCGGGCGAACCGCAGCGACAATCGATCGCGGCGTCACGCCCGACAAGCTCGAGCCCGGTTCGGCCGAGGGGTTTCTGGTGGTGAAACGCGGTCTGGCGGTGCCGACATTCTACCACCGCTGCGACGCGCAGGACGCCGCCGCCTCGGTCGACCGGCTGGTGCCCGAGCCGGTAACCAGCTTCACTACCCCCGCCCGTCTGACGGATGCAAATTTCGGCAGCCGCAAGCGCGGCTATATCGAATGCAGCGACGACCATGCCGTCCCGCTCGACCTGCAGCGGGCCATGCAACAGACGCTGCCTTGCGATCCAGTGGTGACGCTGGAAAGCGACCATTCGCCCTTCTACTCCGCGCCCGAGGCGCTGGCCGACGCGCTCGGAACCATGGCGGAGGCCTGATCGATGGACCGCCGGGAAATCTCTTTGGAGCGGAAGCGTTCGCGCGGCGTTGGCGCAGCATGAGAATACATATCCACTCGCAGCTCGACTACACGTTCGAGCAGCCCACCGACATCCTGCTGCAGATCGAAGCGGCGATCATCCCCGAGCAATCGGTCGAAAAGGCGCATATCACGCTGCCCGATACCGCGCATTTCGCGCGGGTCGGCGGTCATAACGATATCGGCGAGCGCATCTGGCTGCGCGCCGAGGGCGCGGTGAGCATCGCCTATGACGCGACGGTGCGGATCGACCGGATCATCGCCGACATCGCGGGCCTCGCCTATGTCCCGCCGCACCAGCTGCCGGGCGAGACGGTCGAATATCTCTGGCCGTCGCGCTATTGCCCGTCCGACCAGTTCCAGAGCTTCGTCGATGCCGAGTTCGGATCGCTGGAGGGCGGCGCCAAGATCGCCGCGATGCGCGACTGGATCGAGGATCGTTTCTCCTACGTCCCCGGCTCCAGCGGCAGCGACACCACCGCGCTGGAGACATTCGTGAAGCGCGAGGGCGTGTGCCGCGATTATGCGCATGTGATGGTGACGCTGGCGCGCGCGGCGGCGATCCCCGCGCGGATCGTGGCGGTCTACGCGCTGGGCGTCGAGCCGCAGGATTTCCACGCGGTCGCCGAGGTGTTCCTGGGCGGCGAATGGCATCTGGTCGACGCCACCGGCATGGCCGAGGAGGGCGGCATGGCCAAGATCGGCGTGGGCCGCGACGCCGCCGACGTGTCCTTCCTCACCGCCTATGGCTTTGCCCAGATGAACGGACAGAGCGTGGATGTCGAGCGGGTCTGATCGATCATCCTTTGATGGCCACCAGCACCACGCCGAGCGAAATCAGGGCGATGCCGATCCAGCCGCGCAAGCTCAGATGCTCGCCGAGCAGCAGCGCGCCGAAGATCGCGACCAACACGACGCTGAGCTTGTCGACCGGCGCCACCTGCGCCGCCTGCCCGATGTCGAGCGCCCGGAAATAGCAAAGCCAGGATGCGCCCGTGGCGAGGCCCGACAGTATCAGGAAAACGATCGCCCGGCGCGGGATCGGGCCGGGCGCGGCGAACTGGCCGGTGACGATCAGCAACATCCCCAGTGCGGCCGCCACGACGATGGTCCGGATGAAAGTGGCGAGATCCGAATTGATCCCGGCCACGCCGAGTTTGGCAAGAATGGCGGTCATCGCTGCGAATATCGCCGAGAGCAGCGCCCAGAACTGCCAGTTTGCCGCGAAGAATCTCATGATACCCCTCCTGTCGCCATGCCGTAAACGCTAGCAGTTCCCGCGGCGCCCGTCGCATGCATAAGCCGGTGGCCAAGCCCGCCCGCTTCGCCTTAGGATGCGGACGACATACTTCCCTTCCCCGGAGCAGCCATGAAAATCCCCGTCCGCGCCGTTTTCCTCGCCCTTCTCTGCGCCGTTGCCGCGCCCGCCTTGGCCGCAGACCCCGCCAACCCCGACGCGATCGACGCCGAAACCCTCACCGAGATCGCGGGCACGTTGGCGTCCGACCAGTTCGAGGGCCGCGCGCCTGGCACGCCGGGCGAGGACAAGACGATCGGCTATCTGATCGGTCGCTTCCAGGCGCTGGGGCTGGAGCCGGGCGGCGTGGACGGCAGCTGGGTGCAGCCGGTGCCGCTGCTCCACACGCAGCTCGGCAAGCCCGAGACGCTGGCGGTGACCGTCAAGGGCAAGACCACCGACTGGAAGTATCCGACCGACGCCTATGTTTCCACCCTGCAGCCGAAGGATGTCGCCGCGATCGACGGCGCGCAGATGGTGTTCGTCGGCTATGGCGTCGACGCGCCCGAGCGCGGCTGGGACGATTTCAAGGGGCAGGATCTGAAGGGCAAGGTCGCCGTCTTCCTCGTCAACGATCCCGATTTTGCGGCGAAGCCTGGCGAGCCGGTCGCCGGAAAATTCAAGGGCCGGACGATGACCTATTATGGCCGCTGGACCTACAAGTTCGAGGAAGCGGCGCGGCGCGGCGCGGTCGGCGCGCTGATCGTTCACGAGACCGAGGCGGCGGGCTATGGCTGGAACGTGATCGAAAGCCCGGGCGGCGAGAATTACGATGTCGTGCGGGACCCGAAAGACGTTACCAGCGTGGCGCTGCAGGGCTGGATTTCGGGCGAGGCCGCGCAGAAACTGTTCGCCGATGCCGGGCTGGACCTTGCCAAGCTGCGGACGCAGGCGCGCACCGCTATGTTCAAGCCGGTATCGCTGAACGCCACCATGACCGCTAAAATTCCGGTGACTCAGGAAGTGGTGCAGAGCCAGAATGTGCTCGCCAGAATCCCCGGCACCATGCGCCCGGACGAGGTGGTGATGTACGGCGCGCACTGGGATGCCTACGGGAAAGGTGCGCCCGACGAAAATGGAAAAATCTACCGCGCGGGCGCCAATGACGACGCGCTGGGCATCGCGGGCCTCATGGAAATCGCACGGCTGATGAAGGCCGACACCCCGCCCGAACGCAGCGTGGTGTTCGCCGCGTGGAGCGCCGAAGAACGCGGGCTGCTGGGGTCCGAAACCTATGCCAATGCGCCGATCTATCCGCTGGAAAAGACCGTCGCCAATCTGACGCTCGACATCCTGCAGACCGCGGGCAAGGCGAAGGACGTGATCCTGGTCGGCAAGGGGCAGGACACGCTGGAGGACGATCTGGCGAAATATGCCGCCAAACAGGGCCGAACCGTAACGCCCGAAAGCCTGCCCGAGCGCGGCCTGTTCTACCGCGCCGATCATTTCTCGCTGGCCAAGCGCGGCGTGCCGGTGCTGCTGATGATGGGCATTTCGGGCGCGACCGATCTGGTCGACGGCGGCAAGGAAGCGGGCCAAGCCTGGGTCGATGCCTATACCGGCCAATGCTATCACCAGGCCTGCGACGCGGTGTCCGCCGACTGGGATCTGGCCGGCGCGGTGCAGGATATTTCGGTGATGTACGCGATCGGCGCGGACCTCGCCGCCTCGGACCGCTGGCCGACGTGGAAGGACGGATCGGAGTTCAAGAAAATCCGCGAGGAAAGCGCTGCGGCGCGGGAGTGATTGGCAGAAGTTGAAAGAACGACGTCATTCCGGGTCAAGCCCGGGATGACGACTGTGGAGAATTCTTAGGAGACCACCCCATGCCCCACTATGGCGATTACCAGAATCAAATCTATTTCGCCGGCCTCGGCGGCGTCCTCCCGAAAATTCCGGTCGATTATGCTACGCTGGTCGCGCGCGCCGAACAGGCGATGCCGCCGCATGTGCTGAACTATGTGCAGGGCGGCTGTGGCGACGAACATACGCAAGACCGCAACCGCACCGCCTTCGATCATTGGGGCATGACGCCGCGCATGATGGTCGATTGCACGCAGCGCGACCTGTCGATCGAGCTGCTTGGGCTGAAGCTGCCCACGCCGCTGTTCATGAGCCCGATCGGCGTCAACGGCATCGCCACGCAGGACGAGCATGGCGATATCGCGGCGGCCAAAGCCTCGGCGGCAACGGGCGTGCCGTTCAGTTCCTCGACGCTGTCCAACGATCCGCTGGAAGATGTGGCCAAGGCCTGCGGCGACACGCCCGCCTTCTTCCAGCTCTACACGCCCAAGGACAAGGAACTGGCCGAAAGCCTGGTGAGCCGTGCCGAACAGGCGGGCTACAAGGCGATCCAGATCACGCTCGATACCTGGGTCACCGGCTGGCGCCCGCGCGATCTCAACACGGCGAACTTTCCGCAACTGCGGGGCCATGTCCTGCAGAATTATTTCAGCGATCCGGTGTTCCGTTCCCGGCTGGAAAAACCGCCCGAGGAGGATTTGCGCACGGCGGTCACCACATGGGCGGCGACGTTCGGCAAGGTGCTGACCTGGGACGACATGAAATGGCTGCGCTCGCTGACCAAGCTGCCGATCATCCTCAAGGGCATCTGTCACGGCGACGATGCGCGGCGCGCGGTCGACGAGGGCGCGGATGCGATCTATTGCTCCAACCATGGCGGGCGGCAGGCCAATGGCGGCATCGCCGCGATCGATATGCTGCCGGACGTGGTCGCGGCGAGCGGCGATGTGCCGGTGCTGTTCGACAGCGGCATCCGCTCGGGCAGCGATGTGGTCAAGGCGCTGGCGCTGGGGGCCACGGCGGTAGGCGTCGGCCGGCCCTATTTCTACGGACTGGCGCTGGGCGGCGCGGCGGGCGCAGAGCATGTGCTGCGCTGCATTTTGGCGGAGGCCGATCTGCTGATGGCGGTCAACGGCTATCCCACGATCGCGGCGGTGCGCGAAGCAGGAGTGAAACGCCAAGCATAATCTTCAACTGAGGTTTCCCGCACTATCGCCCGAGCAGTTCCCCGGCGAAGGCCGCGGCCCAGCATCCAATCTCACCTGATGGACCCCGGCCTTCGCCGGGGAACGAAAAAGCGGCCAAGGCTCTTCTTGTCTGTGCACTGCGATCTGCCATTCAATTTCAAATCCATGAAAGCTTGCAAGAGGCCATTCCCATGAGCGGATTTACCGAACGCGACGTGCCCGATCAGAGCGGGCGCACCGTTTTCATCACCGGTGCCAATGCCGGGCTCGGCTTCCATGTCGCGCGCGTCCTTGCCGGCAAACATGCCCGCGTCCTTATAGGCTGCCGCTCCGAAGAGCGCGCGCGCAAGGCGATGCGCAGGATCAAGGCTGAGTTTCCCATCGCCGAGCTGGAATTTATCGAGCTCGATCAAGCCAGCCTGAACAGTGTTCGCGCGGCGGCGGAACGGGTATGTGAGGAACCACGGCTCGATCTGCTGATCAACAATGCCGGGATCATGGGCGTACCGCTCACGCGCACTGATGATGGTTTCGAGGCGCAGCTCGGAGTGAATTATCTCGCCCCCTTCGCGCTCACCGGGCTGCTGCTGAACAAGCTCGAGGAAAGCCGGGGTGCGCGCGTGGTCACCACCGCCAGCATCGCGCACCGCCGGGCAACCATCGATTTCGACGATCTGGATGCCGAGGATCATTACGATCCGTGGAAGCGCTATGCCCAGTCCAAGCTGGCCGACCTGATGTTCGCCTATGAACTGGACCGGCGGCTGGCCGCGGCGGGGCGCAGGACCATCTCGGTCGCTGCGCATCCGGGCATGGCGGAGACCGAATTGATGCGAAACATGCCCGATCTGGTGCAGAAAATCGCGCCGGTCGTCACCGCCGTCTTCAACAGCGCCGCGCAGGGTGCCTGGCCCACGCTGATGGCCGCCACCGAACGCCACGTTACCGGCGGCGATTACTACGGACCCAACCAGTTGTTCGAAACGCGCGGCAAGGCGGTCAGGGTCGGCTCGACCAAAGCGAGCAAAGACAATGAAGCGGCGAGGCGGTTATGGGATGTGTCCGTCCGGATGACCGGCGTCGATCCTGGGTTGGCAGGGATTTGACCCTAACACATGTAGTAACTTCTTATTTGGCCGCGGGGCGGATATGTGCTCGCCTTGTAGCGTTTGCCAAGACCATGGCGGACGAGTTACCCGTCGCCCCGGCAGCCGCATCTACCTCTTCTAGAGAGAGAGAGAGAGAGAGAGAGAGAGAGAGAGAGAGAGAGAGAGAGGAGAGTTTAAAGTCCTCTGCTAAGCCGCGCATGAAAAAACGGGCGGCTGCTTGCCCGCCCGTTTCCCGGCGTCAAGCACCGGTCGAAGCCAATCGTGAATAGGGCGCAAGCACGCCCGGCGTATTTAGTTGACGGCGTCTTTCAAGGCCTTGCCGGCTTTGAACTTCGGCTGGGTCGAGGCAGGAATGGTCATCGGCTCGCCGGTGCGTGGGTTGCGACCCGTCGAGGCCTTGCGCTGCGAAACCGAAAAAGTACCGAAACCGACGAGCCGGACATCGCCGCCACTCTTCAACGTGGATGTGATCGTGTCGAACACCGACTCCACGGCTTTGCTGGCATCGGACTTGCTGAGACCGCTTGTATCTGCGACCTGGTTGACGAGATCTTGCTTGTTCATTGGCGGGAACCCCCTCTTCTGGCTTTTATCGATTCCAAAGAATCTCGGCTTTGCCGTGCGCGGGAGTTAGAAGCAGCCGCGCCGCGCTGTCAAAGGAAAATCCCGCTTTTCTGCCATTTTCGGTCCATGGCGCAAGTCCCTGTGCGCTTCGCTTCGTGCAATAGTAAGATATTAAACACGCTCACTTTTTCAGTGCCTTACCGTCGACCCCTGCTCGCTGTGCATGGTTGGCTGCGAAAGCGCGGCGAGTTCGTCGGCCTCCGTCCAGTCGATCGGTTCAAGTTTTTCCGTGAGCGCGTTAGCCAGCACCTCATCGACATGACTTACCGGAACAATTTCAAGTCCGTCGGTGATGTTCGACGGGATTTCGACAAGCTCCTTGCGGTTTTCCTCGGGGATCAGCACCTTGGTGATCCCGCCGCGCAGCGCCGCGAGCAGCTTTTCCTTGAGTCCGCCGATCGGCAGCACGCGGCCGCGCAGCGTTACCTCGCCGGTCATCGCCACCTCGCGCCGCACGGGCACGCCGGTCAGCGTCGATATGATCGCGGTTACCATGGCCACACCCGCCGACGGCCCGTCCTTGGGCACCGCGCCTTCCGGCAGATGAATATGAACGTCCTTGCGGGCGAACAGGCTCGGCTTGATGCCATAGCTCGGCGCGCGCGCCTTGACGTAGCTGAGCGCGGCCTGGATCGATTCGTTCATCACGTCGCCCAGCTTGCCGGTCGAGCGAATCTGGCCCTTGCCGCCCACCGTGACCGCCTCGATCGTGAGCAATTGCCCGCCGACCTCGGTCCAGGCGAGACCGGTCACGGCGCCGATCTGGTTCTCCTCTTCGCCGATATCGTGGCGAAATTTGCGAACGCCCGCGAAATCGCCGAGATTGTCCGGCGTCACGACGATGCGATCATGCTTCTTCTCGAGGATACCGCGCAGCACCTTGCGCGCAAGCTTGGCGATCTCGCGCTCCAGCGTGCGCACGCCGGCCTCACGCGTATAATAGCGGATGAGGTCGCGCAGCGCCTCGTCGGTCAGCTCGAACTCGCCTTCGGTGAGCCCGTGCGCCTCGATCTGCTTTTCGATCAGATGGCGCTTGGCGATCTCGACCTTTTCGTCCTCGGTATAGCCTTCGAGCCGGATGATCTCCATCCGGTCGAGCAGCGGCTGCGGCAGGTTCATGGTGTTGGCGGTGGTCACGAACATCACGTCCGACAGATCGATGTCGATCTCCAGATAATGGTCGTTGAACTTGCCATTCTGTTCGGGGTCCAACACCTCGAGCAACGCCGAAGCCGGATCACCGCGGAAATCCTGACCCAGCTTGTCGATCTCGTCGAGCAGGAACAGCGGGTTCATCGTGCCGGCCTTTTTCAGGTTGGAGACGACTTTGCCAGGCAGGCTGCCGATGTAGGTGCGGCGATGGCCGCGAATCTCGGCTTCGTCGCGCACGCCGCCGAGCGACTGGCGCACGAATTCGCGCCCGCACGCCTTGGCGATCGAGCGGCCGAGTGAGGTCTTGCCCACGCCCGGAGGGCCGACGAGGCACAAGATCGGGCCTTTCAGCTTGTTGGTGCGCGCCTGGACCGCCAGATATTCGACGATCCGGTCCTTCACCTTTTCCAGCGCATAATGATCATCGTCGAGTACGTGCTGGGCCTGCGCGATGTCTTTCTTGAGCCGCGATTTCTTGCCCCAGGGCAGGCCAAGCAGCGTATCGAGATAATTGCGCACGACGGTCGCTTCGGCGCTCATCGGCTGCATGCCCTTGAGCTTCTTGAGCTCGGACTGCGCCTTGGCCTTGGCCTCCTTCGAGAGTTTCAACTTCTCGATCTTGGAGGTCAGCTCGGCAAGCTCGTCGCCATCCTCGCCATCTTCCGATCCCAGCTCGCGCTGGATCGCCTTCAGCTGCTCGTTGAGATAATATTCGCGCTGCGTCTTCTCCATCTGGCGCTTCACGCGGCCGCGAATCTTCTTCTCGACCTGCAATACGCCAAGCTCGCCCTCCATGAAGGCGAACGCCATTTCGAGTCGCTTCATCGGATCGGCCTCGATCAGCAGGGTCTGCTTGTCGGACACCTTGATGTTGATATTGGCTGCGATCGCGTCTGCCAACATGGACGCATCGTCGATCTCGCTAAGCTGCACCGCGGTTTCGGCGGGCAGCTTGCGGTTGAGCTTGGAGTAATTGTCGAACTGATCGATTACCGAGCGCATCAGCGCCTGGACATCCTTGCCCTCGGCCAACTGCTCTTCGGGAAAGCTCACTAGCGCGGCGCAATAGCCATCGCGCGCGTCGATCCCGTCAAGCGCCACGCGCTGCTTGCCTTCGACCAGCACGCGCACCGTGCCGTCGGGCAGTTTCAACAGCTGCATGATCGAGGCGGTGACACCCATTTCGTAAAGATCGTCGCTGCCCGGATCGTCCTCGGCAGGATCGAGCTGGGCGACCAGCACGATCTCCTTGTCGCTCTCCATCGCCTTTTCCAGCGCCACCACCGATTTGTCGCGGCCGACGAACAGCGGCACGATCATGCCTGGAAAAACGACGATATCGCGCAATGGCAACAGCGGTAAAGACTGACTCATATTCACTCCCAAAACCGCGAACTCCTACGCGGCATGACCGATATATGGTGGGCGCGGCCAAACCCTTCAACCGGCGCTCAGAACGGCAGCTTGAAGCCCGGTGGCAGCGGCAAGCCCGCCGTCATGTCGCCCATTTCCTTGTTCGCTGCGGCATCGGCTTTTTCGCGCGCATCGTTGATCGCCGCGGCGACCAGATCCTCGAGCATCTGCTTTTCGCTCATCACCATCAGACTGTCGTCGATCGTGACCGAGCGGATCGAGCCCTTGGCGGTGGCCTTGATCTTGACGAGCCCGCCACCGGCCACGCCCTCGACCTCGATATTTTCCAGCTTCCCTTGCGATTCTTCCATCTGCTTCTGGATGTTCTGCGCCGCTTCCTGCGCGGCCTTGATCATCTCTTCCATATCTTTCATGCGCTTGCGCTCCGTTTATCGGGGCCTTGCCCCGCATTGGGTTCCAATATCCGTGCGTCAGGAAAAGCTTCCAGCGCCGCCTTGACCAGCGGCGATTCCAATAAAGCAGCGCGCTCCGCCTCGGCCTCGCTTTGTTCGCGTTCGCGCTCGGTCGGCGCGGCATCGCCTTCGCCTTGCTCCACCGTCCAGCGCTCGCCGGTCAGCTTGTAGAGCACGTCGCGCACGTCATTCTCGAAACCGTCCGGCAGACGGCCTGCCGGCTGATAAACCATTGCGGGCGGCGCATAGCGCACCAGCCGCATCGCATCGCTCATGATCGCGGCGACCAGTGGGCGTTCGGTCTCGATAAGGTCGATGAGGTCAGCAAACTCGGCCGGGATTACCGGCGCGGCGGCGGCAGGCGGCGCGGGCGCGCTTGGTGGCGCAGGCGGCGAGGCTGTGTCTGCGGGCACGGCAGATGCGGAAGGCGCATCGGTCGTCACTGCGGCGCCCTGCCCGATCATCCGCGCCAATTCGCCCGGATCGGGCAAGGTTGCGGCGTGCATCAGACGCAGCAGCGCCATCTCGCAGGCCTGCATCGGCATGCTCGCGCCGCGCACCTCGTCATGGCCCTTCAGCAGCAACTGCCACAGCCGGTGCAGGATCGAAAAAGAGAGCTTGTCCGCCCATTCGCGAAGCGCCGTGCGCGCCTCGTCCGAAAGCGACGGATCGGCGTGGCCGCCCGCCTTGGCGATGGTCACCAGATGCACTTCGGAAAGCAGCCCTGAAATGATCGCCAGCGGCTCCACGCCCAGGCTGTGCTGCTCCTTCAACGCGGCGAGCATGGCCGGAACATCGCCGCCCAGCAGCAGGCCGAGCAGCCGCCGGATCGCGCCGCGATCGCTAAGACCCAGCATATCGCGCAACTGGTCGGCCGTCACCCTGCCGTCCCCGTCCATATCGGCATGGGCAATCGCTTGGTCGAGAATCGACAGGCCGTCGCGCACCGAGCCTTCGGCGGCGTGGGCGATCAATGTTACCGCCTCATCCTCGGCGCTGACGCCTTCCTGCTCGACGATTTCAGCAAAATGCCGCGCGAGCAGATCGACCGGGATACGCTTCAAATCGAACCGCTGGCAGCGCGACAGCACCGTAACCGGCACCTTTTGCACCTCGGTGGTCGCGAACAGGAATTTAACGTGCAGCGGCGGCTCCTCGAGCGTCTTCAAGAGCGCGTTGAACGCGTTTTTCGAGAGCATATGGACTTCGTCGATAATGTAGATCTTGTAGCGCGCCGAGACCGCGGCATAGCGCACCGCGTCGATGATCTCGCGCACATCGTCGACGCCGGTGTGGCTGGCCGCATCCATCTCGATCACGTCGATATGGCGCCCTTCGGCGATCGCGCGGCATGGTTCGCATATGCCGCACGGGCTGATCGTCGGGCCGCTCTCGCCGTCCGGGCCGATGCAGTTCAGCGCCTTGGCGATCAGCCGTGCGGTCGATGTTTTACCGACCCCGCGCACGCCGGTCATCAGAAAGGCATGCGCCAGCCGGTCGCGCTTGATCGCATTGGCCAGCGTCTGCACCATCGCGTCCTGGCCGATCAGCGCGTCGAAGCTCTGCGGGCGGTATTTGCGCGCCAGCACGCGGTAAGCGGGATCCGGCTCGACCGGCACGGGCGCGGCGGCGGGCGGCGCTTTCGGCTCGGACAGACCGAGGCCGAGCGCGTCCTCAGGCATGTCGGGATCGCACGGCGTAAGGTCTTGGGTCTCGGAATCGGGCATCGGAGGCAGTGTAGGGTGGCAGGTGGGCAGTGTCGAACGAGATGTTCCCGGCTCAAGCCGGAGTCCATAAGGTAATCGTCGATGCTGGGCTCCGGCCTTCGCCGGGGAACGAAATCCAGCGAAAAACAGGGTAGGAGCCGGACGACCCGCAGCGAATATCGTTACGGCTGCTTCCGTCAGGACCTGACCGGGTTGGCGAATGCCACGTCCGCCCGACTCCCGTGCGGACATATGGCGAAGCCAGGCGATGAATGCAAGATCAGCGCGCCTGTTCGATGCGGCCTGCCGCAAGCGCCGCAACCCTTGCAATAGCCGCGTCGGCGGCGGCGGGCTCCACCGATGGTCGGTCAAGATAAACCGAAATGATATAGGGGCCTGTCTGTGCACCGGGCCGCACCACCGCCACGTCATTATAGGATGGATTAGCGCCGCCGCAGGTGCCGGTCTTGTCGCCCACGGTCCATTTGGCCGGAAGTCCCGCGCGAATCCGGACCTTGCCGGTTTCACTCGCGCGCAGCCAGCCCTCCAGCATCGCCTTCGACCCCGCGTTCAGCCGGTCGCCGGTCAGCAGTCGCCGCACCGTCTGGGCCATGGCGGCGGGACTGGTGGTATCACGCCGATCACCCGGCCGATTCTCGTTCAGGCCCGGCTCCAGCCGCGAAGGCCATGTGATAGTGTCGCCGTTCGTCCGCAGCCACTGGAACAAGGTGCCCGGCCCGCCAACCTGCCCGTATAACAGGTTCGCAGCGCTATTATCGCTGAGCATAACGGCAGCGCCTGCAGCGCCGCCCACGCTCACCGCGCCGGCCTCGGAAAATTTTTCAACATAGGGCGAATAGCTGACCAGATCGGCGCGGGTGAATGGCATCTGCTGATCGAGCGACAAGTCTCCCTGCTGAACGCTGTCCAGCACCATGGCAGCGAGCAAGGTCTTGAATGTGGAGCAGGTGGCGAAGCGTTCATCATCGCGGTAGGCGAGCAGGGATTGTCCATCCGGACCGACCACCGACACGCCCAGGCGGCCGCCAGTTTCCGTCTCGATGGACGCGAGGATTGGCGTCGGCGCGAGGGACGAAGGCGCCGCCGTGCAACCGGCCAGCCCCGCCGCCGCGACAAGCGTGAAAAACAGACGCATCGACCTAAACGCCCTGCATATTCCGGCTCTCCGCCGGTATGCTGACTGTCAGCCCGTCGAGATCATCAATTAGATCGATCTGGCAGCTGAGGCGGCTAGTGCGGCGCGCGCCGGCGGCGAGATCGAGCATATCCTCTTCTTCCTCGCTGGCGGGAGGGAGCCGATCGAACCAGTCCGCATCGACGATGACATGACAGGTCGAGCAGGCCATCTGCCCCTCGCAGGTGCCTTCCAGCGGCTCGCCATGGGCCTGACCCAGTCGCAGGAGATTGTCGCCGGGCGCGCCCTCGACATCGCTCGCGGTTGCGCCGTCGCTCGATCGAAAAGTGACTTTGATCATGGCCCCTATTGGGCCTCCGTCGCACGATTGATCAAGTCCGCAGCGATCTCCAGTTCCTGGCCCGTGGTGTAGCGACCGAAGCCGAGCCGGATCGAGCTTTTGATCGCGGCATCGCCGAGCCCCAGCGCCGCGAGCACATGGCTCGGCCTGCCCGAACCGCTGGCGCAGGCGGACCCGGCGGAAAACAGCACGCCGCGCACGTCCGACATCAGGCGCGCGACGTCGATCCCCTCTCGGCGGATGTTGAGATTCCCGCGATAGCGGTGCTCGGTCGAACCGTTGACCGTCCAGTCGGCAAACAGATCGCGCGCCTCATCCCATAGCGCCGCGACATGAGCAGCATCCTGTTCGGCGCGTTCATCCGCCAGTCTGGCCGCCACGCCGAAGCCCGCGCAAAGTGCGGGGGATAGCGTGCCGGAACGCAGGCCCTGCTCCTGCCCGCCGCCATGGATCAGCGGGGCGATTTCTACGCCATCTCGCAGCCACAAGGCGCCGATGCCCTTGGGGCCGTGGATCTTGTGCGCGCTGATCGCGATCATGTCGGCGTCCCGGGCAAGCGGCACGCGGCCATAGCCCTGCACCGCGTCGCTCATGAACAGCGCGCCTGCCTGCCTGGCCATCGCCGCAAGCTCGTCCAATGGTTGGATCACGCCGATCTCGTTGTTCACCGCCATCGCCGCGACGATGGCCGTCTCGCCATCGATCGCGGCGCGCGCGGCATCGAGATCGACCAGACCCTTACCATCCACGGGGAGGAGCGTCAGTTTATAACCTTCGCGCTCGAGCCAGAAGGCGGTGTCACGCACCGCCGCATGTTCGGTGGCGATGTTGACGAGCTTCTTGCGTCCGCTCCTGCGCATCGCCCCGATCAGCGCCATGTTGATCGCCTCGGTCGCGCCGCTCGTAAAGATTACCCGGCCGTGCTCCGGCAGCAGCGCGGCCACCTGATCGCGCGCCACCTCGACCGCCGCTGCCGCCTCCCGCCCGCCCTTGTGGCTGCTGTGCGGGTTCCAATAGCCCGCATCGATCCAATGGCGCATCGCCGCGGCCGCTTCGGGCGCCATCGGCGTGGTCGCCTGATAATCGAGATAGATGGGATCGGTCATGCGGCGATGACCTTCCACGCCTCAAGGAACCGCTCAACATCGGCAACGCTCGTCTGCGGCCCGAAGCTCACGCGCACCACCTCACCCGCCGCTTGCGGACTCCAGCCCATCGCCGTGAGCACATGGCTCGGCTTGATCGTGCCCGAAGAGCAGGCGCTGCCCGCCGATACCGCGATGCCCTGCATGTCGAAGCGCACCAGCTGCGCCTGCGAGCTTTTGCCCGGCATGCGATAGCTGGCGATAGTGGCGAGACGAGGCGCATCTTGCGCGACCACCATTCCGCCCGCCGCCGCGATGCCCTCGTCGAGCATCGCGCGCAGCTTGGCGGCTCGCTTCATCCAGCCGAAATCCTGTTCCAGTGCCACCGCGAATCCCGCCGCGCCGGGCAAATTCTGTGTGCCCGCGCGATAGCCCTGCTCCTGCCCGCCGCTCGGCTTCAGCAGCGAGAGATCGCGCAGCAGCAGCGCGCCAATCCCCGGCGGCCCGCCCAATTTATGCGCGGAAATCGCGATAAGATCGGCCGCTCTCGGCAGGGGCAATTTGCCCGCGCTTTGCGAGCAGTCGGCGAACAACCGGCCTTCGTTCAACCGCACGACCCGCGCGATATCGTCCAGCGGCTGGATCACGCCGGTTTCATTGTTTACCTGCTGCACCGCGACGATGCCGCCCGGATGATGCGCGCAATATTCGCTGAGTTCTTCGAACGCAATCACCCCGTCGGCTTCGACCGGCAGACGAAAAGCGTCCGGCGCCGCGCGCAGCACCGCATCATGCTCTGTCGCGCCGATCGCGCTGACCGGTATCGACGCGCGCTGCAGCGCGATACCGATCGCCTCGCTCGCCCCGCTGGTGAGGATGACCTCCCCGTCCCAACCCAGCGCCGCCGCAATACGCGCGCGCGCATCCTCGAGCATCCGCCCCGCCGCGCGCCCCGGACTATGCGGCGAGCTCGGATTGGCCCAATGTTCCATCGCCTCGGCCATCGCCGCGCGCACCGCTGGCAGCACGGGCGTGGTCGCGGCATGATCGAGATAGAGCGGGGAATTGGTCATGAACGTCCATCAATATTGCAGTTTGCGCGGCAATTTCTATATAGCCGGTCAATTCACGCGCCATCCGTCCGGACGCGCCGCCCCCTCATAGCGGACAATCGCCCCCATGCCCGAAGTCATTATTCCCGGTCCCGAAGGACGGCTCGAAGGCCGCCTTGCGCCCGCGCCGCGCCCGCGCGCGCCGATCGCCATGATCCTGCATTCGCACCCCAAGGCGGGCGGCTCGATGAACGAGCGGATCACGCAGAATCTGTTCAAGACGTTCAAGCAGCGCGGCTTTCTGACGTTGCGGTTCAACTTTCGCGGCGTCGGCCGCAGCCAGGGCGAGTTCGACAATGGGATCGGCGAACTCAGCGACGCCGCCTCCGCGCTCGACTGGGTGCAGAGCTTTCACGAGGAAGCGCAGACCACCTGGATCGCGGGCCACAGCTTCGGTGCGTGGATCGGCATGCAGCTGCTGATGCGGCGTCCGGAGATTCGCGGCTTCATCTCGATCACCCCGCCCGCGAACATGTATGATTTCAGCTTCCTCGCCCCCTGCCCCAGTTCGGGTATCATCATTCAGGGCAAGGAAGACGATATCGTTACGCCGAACGGGGTGCAAAAGCTGGTCGACAAGCTACGCACGCAAAAGCACATTACCGTCCATCACGACGAAATCCCGCGCGCGAATTTTCTCTACGACGGCGAGCAGGAAGCGCTGATGGCCTCGGTCGACAATTATCTCGACATGCGGCTGGACCCGAATTCGCCGATCAAGTGAGGGAGTTCGCTATCGCTTGAATGACCCGTCATTGCGAGGAGGCCCGAATTTATTCGGGGCGACGCGGCAATCTAGGGCGGAAGCAGCGCTACGCCGCTCTGGATTGCTTCGCTTCGCTCGCAATGACGGCTATTATTGGACGCTCTTCGCCCGTCCCGCCAGCGTTTCTCCGCTATCCGTCGGCACCGCCCATATCGCGACATTGGCGAACATCACCAGCGCCGCCACCACCATCAGCAGGATGCGCTTGCGATCATCTCCGCGCCGCCACAGGAACACCGCGCCCGCGATGAGCGCGATGCCGATGATCATGAGGGCGGACAGGACGATGCTGGTCATCGGGCCGTCCTAGCGAACTCGGCGGCGGCGCGCCACATACGGGTTGGCGCACCGGGCTCGGCTCGCTAGACGGGCGATCAGTCCGCCGCGCCCCGGATTCTTGCCCGGATACACGCCCGGACACTCGATAGCCCCAAGGAGCCCGTCCCCATGCGCATCGCCATCGCTTCCGACCACGCCGCGATCGACATGAAGACCGCGCTCGCGGACATGATGCGCGAGATGGGACATGAGGTCGATGATCTCGGCCCCGACGACGACAGCAGCGTCGATTACCCCGATTATGGTTACAAGCTTGCCCAAGTCATGGCCTCCGGCAAAGCGCAGCGCGGCGTGGCGCTATGCGGTTCGGGCATCGGCATCTCGATCGCGGTCAACCGCAACCCGGCCTGCCGCAGCGCGCTCGTCTCCGAGGTCCTGTCCGCCACGCTCGCCCGCTCGCACAATGATGCGAACGTCATCGCGATGGGCGCGCGTCTGATCGGCATCGAACAGGCCAAGGCTTGTATCGAAGCTTTTCTGAAAACCGAATTTCTTGGTGACCGCCATCAGCGCCGTGTCGACAAACTCTCGCAACCGCCCGCCCTGGAGACCGCCCGATGAACACCATGATCAACCGCAAAGTCCGCCCCGACGGCTTTTTCGATGCACCGCTGGTAAAATCCGATCATGCCGTGGCCGAGGCGATTTCGGCCGAACTCCGCCGCGAGCGCAAGCAGATCGAGCTGATCGCATCGGAAAACATCGTCAGCCAAGCGGTGCTCGAAGCGCAGGGTTCGGTGTTCACCAACAAATATGCCGAGGGTTATCCAGGCAAGCGCTATTATCAGGGCTGCGCGCCATCGGATTCGGTCGAGAAGCTGGCGATCGACCGCGCGAAGATGCTGTTCGATTGCTCCTATGCCAATGTCCAGCCGCATTCGGGCGCGCAGGCGAACGGTGCGGTGCTGCTGGCGCTGGCGAAGCCCGGCGACACGATCCTGGGCATGAGCCTGGATGCGGGCGGCCACCTGACCCATGGCGCGGCGCCGTCGCTATCGGGCAAATGGTTCGACGCGGTACAATATGGCGTTCGCGAGGACACGCATCTGATCGATTATGACGAAGTCGAGCGGCTGGCCAAGGAGCATAAGCCCAAGCTCATCATCGCGGGCGGCTCGGCCTATCCGCGCCACATCGATTTCGCGCGCTTCCGTGCCATCGCCGACATGGTCGGCGCGTATCTGCAGGTCGACATGGCGCATTTCGCCGGACTCGTCGCGGCCGACATGCACCCCTCCCCGCTACCCCATGCGCATGTGACCACCACCACCACGCACAAGACGCTGCGGGGTCCCCGCGGCGGCATGATCCTGTGCAACGACGAGGCGCTCGGCAAGAAATTCAACAGCGCGGTGTTCCCCGGTCTGCAGGGCGGCCCGCTAATGCACGTGATCGCCGCCAAGGCGGTGGCGTTCGGCGAGGCGCTGCGGCCCGAATTCCGCAGCTATTCCGCCGCGGTGATCGAGAACGCCAAAGCGCTGGCACAGCGGCTCAAGGATCGCGGCGCGGACCTGGTCGCGGGCGGCACCGACACGCATGTCGCGCTCATCGACCTGCGCCCGCTGGGTGTGACCGGCAAGGACGCCGACGAAGCGCTGGAGCGCGCGTCGATCACCTGCAACAAGAACGGCATCCCGTTCGATCCACTTCCGCCGACCAAGACCAGCGGCATTCGCGTCGGCTCGCCCGCCGGAACCACCCGCGGCTTCGGCATCGCGGAATTCGAGGAAATCGGGGATATGGTCGCCGACGTCCTGCAGGGACTACGCGACAAGGGTGAAGAGGGCGATCCTGCCGTCGAAGCGGACGTGAAGAAGCGCGTCGAAGCGTTGTGCGACCGCTTCCCGATCTACCAGAGCCTGTAGTCCAGAAGGCCCGATATGCGCTGCCCCTATTGCGCCCATGACAACAGCCAGGTGAAGGACAGCCGCCCGAGCGAAGACGGTGCGGCGATTCGGCGGCGGCGGCAGTGCGAGAGCTGCGCGGCGCGCTTCACCACCTTCGAGCGCATCCAACTGCGCGAGGTAACCGTGGTCAAGAGCGCGGACCGGCGCGAGAGCTTCGATCGGTTCAAGCTGGAAAAGTCGATCGCGCTCGCCTGCCGCAAGCGCGCCGTCGGGCAGGAGCGGATCGATCAATTGGTCTCCGGTATTCAGCGCCAGCTCGAGACAAGCGGCGACAATGAGGTTGGTTCCCAGCGCATCGGCGAGATGGTGATGGATGGGCTGCGCCAACTCGACAGCGTGGCCTATATTCGCTTCGCCAGCGTCTACAAGGACTTCACCGAGGCGCGCGATTTCGAGGAGTTCGCCGGGACCGTCAAGGACATCGGCAACGGCTGATCCTGCGAGGTCGGGGCACTCCGGTCTTCCTGCGTTAAGAATATGTGCTTATGATGCACCCGTCATGGCCAAGCGTATTGCCATATTTTCGGGCCTCGTCCTTGCCGCGTTGCTGGCGGGATTGCTCGGCGCGCGGCTGATCGGCGGCCCGTTCATCTCGCGCGCTCCGCAGGACAGCGCGCCGGTGACCGAGCGTTATGCATTGGGACGCGATGTCTACCGACAGCAAGATTACGCCGTGGGCACCCGCTATTCGCCCTATCGCCCGGGCGAGAAACGAATCGCTAGTCCTACCGTCAGCGGCGCCCGCGCGCTCGAGCCCTATCAGGCGGCGCGGCCCGACCACCGGATCGCTTATGATTCGCAGGATGGCAATTTCATGGATGCCACCGGCCTGCCCGAGGGCAATTATGCCATGATCGATCCGGCGCGCCGCCCAGCAGCCAAACCCGTTTCGACGGCGCCCAAGCCGAACGGGCCGGAAAATCTGGTGCCAGGCGACTATATCCGCACCGAAAGACCGACCTATCCCGCGGCGGTCGCAACGCCCGCCGCCGGTTTGGCCAAGCCCGAGGCGGTCGACCCGATTGGAGACACCGAGCAGCGGATCATCGACATCGCCGGAGAGCCGGCGGCGCGCCGGAATGCCGGACCGGCATCCGCCGGCGAAAGCGGCAGCGAAGCGTCCGGACCGATACGGAACTGACTTGCGCGGTGAAGCATGGCCGGCGATTGTGCGATGCGGAACCGGCAGCCGATCGCAGCGTTGATTTTGCGAACCCGCAGTCCGGATGATGAACTGATGACCTTTGGTCGCCTCACCACGCGCTTTCTTGCACTTACGGCACCGCCGTCGGCACTTGCATTGATCATCGCCCTATACAGTTACGGCTGATCCCGCTTGCATCCGGCGTCGACTGTAAAACCCATCAATTCGAAAAGGATATGTCCGTCATGGCAATCACCAATTGGGGCTCCGCCCGCTACGAAGGTCTCGGCAAGAAGGGCAAGGGCCATGTGTCCGTACAGTCCGGCGTGCTCGACGATCAACCCTATGGCTTCAACACCCGGTTCGAGGATGCCAAGGGCACCAATCCGGAAGAACTGATCGCCGGCGCGCATGCCAGTTGTTTCACCATGGCTTTGGCCTTTGCCCTCGCCGATGCGGGTTTTGACGATGGCGTGCTCGACACGAAGGCGGTTGTCACGCTGGACAAGGACGGCGACGGCTTCAAGGTTT
Source organism: Novosphingopyxis sp. (assembly GCF_965218915.1). Taxonomy (GTDB): domain Bacteria; phylum Pseudomonadota; class Alphaproteobacteria; order Sphingomonadales; family Sphingomonadaceae; genus Novosphingopyxis. The sequence continues at coordinate 2,364,646 of NZ_OZ244708.1, forward strand.
CCAAATCCGAACTGACGCTGACCGCGCAGATCGCCGATATCGACGAGGACAAATTTGCCGAAATCGCCAAGGGCGCCAAGCAGGGCTGCCCGATCTCGAAACTTCTCAACTGCGAGATCACGTTAGAGCATACGCTCAACAGCGAATTTGCAGTCGGATAGATTCCGGCTTCCCACTTGAATAAACGAATCGAAGGGCGTGTCATAGCGGCGCGCCTTTTTTTTGAATCCCGTCTTACAAACTCGCTACCACAGAAAAATGGGGGCCGGCATCGCTGCCGGTCCCCACTCGCCTGATCTTCACTTTTGCCGTTCCGAAAAACGGCATCCGCGTCCGTCTGGCGTGAGGTCGAATAACCGCGCAAGGCGTTCATCCAACCGGTCCCGTCGTTCGCGATCCTGCCCCGAAAGACCGGTCCGCGTCCCGATGGTGGGACCCCGATCAAGCTGCCATCCGATCCGAGGATCGATGCTGCGGCTTTATCGGCCGAGCGGTTCGTTTCCTTGTCGCGTCAATGCCTTGCGGCGGCTTCGGCGTCCGGCTCGTGGCCTCTCGATGATTTGAACCTGCCATCGATCCCCTAAGGTCGCAACGGAAACACCGCGATTTATCCACAGACGGTCGACATAACGGTGGACAGATTCGGCAAAAGCAATTTTCTGCCAGATGCCCTTTGCGATGATCGCTAGTTGCGGCAATTTTCGATCTGAAAATCTCGAAAACGGTCCTTGAGTTCGAAGCCCAAAGACCGTTTCCGAATCACTCCGGCGGGGTCGGGAGAGAAGGAGGAAAGCCCCCGCCGGAGGGAGGGCCGGCTTGTCGCCGGCGATGCAACTTAATTACGCCGCGAAGCGATATTTTCAATTGCAGTTCGAAACCGAAAGCTTGCAAAGACTGCAACGGAACATATCATTCCTCCGTCTGGCGGTCTGGGCTTCCATAATCCGGCTTGCCGCCGTCATCGTCCGGATAGGCCTTCGGCGAGGTCGCGGACCGATTGGCTTGGCCGCCCTCATGGCCCTCGGGCTTGTTGGGAGTATTGCCGGCCTCTGGGCCCGGCGGCGCATCGGGCAGCTCCGCGCCTTGCTCGTGATTGCCGTAGCCGGCGCCGGTGCCGTCGCTCATAGCTCATCCCCCGCCGGGCTGTCATCTTCGGTCAGCGCATCCAAGTTACGCCGATCGGGCGTATCGGGCACGGAGTGCAGTTCTTCCTCGGATGCATTGCCTTCGGTGATCGACTGGCCCCGATCAGGTGTCAGATCGTCGACGATCGCGCCGCTGGTGTGATTGCGTCCTTCGCTTTCGAGGATTTCGGCGCGCTGACTGTCGTCATAGCCTTCCAGCTCTTCGGTCATATTGGGATCTTCGTCCGGCATGATGATTTCCTTTCGTGCATTCCTTAACGGCGCGACCGGCGAACGCGTTCCCTCGGCGTGGCTTTGCGCCGCTCAACCGGGATCGATGCTGTTGTGCGGCAGTCCGGCATCGACGATGCCGCCGTCTACCGTAAGCGTCGAGCCGATCACGTAATCGCCCGCGCGGCTGGCGAGATACACCGCCGCGCCGGCCATGTCCTCGGGCTCGCCGATGCGCCTGGCCGGAATTCCCTTGGCCACCGCGTCGCCGAAATCGCGCGCCGCCTTGTTCATATCCGACTGGAAGGCGCCAGGCGCGATCGCGGTGACGGCGATGCCGTCGCTCACCAGCCGCGCCGCCATGCGCTTGGTCAGGTGCAGGATCGCCGCCTTGGACGCGTGATAGCTGTAGGTTTCCCATGGGTTGAGCTTGCGCCCGTCGATCGAGCCGATGTTGATGACCTTGGCCGGGGCGTCCGTCGATCCGGCTTCCTTCAGCAGCCCGTGCAGCGCCTGCGTCAGGAAGAACGGACCCTTGACGTTGACGTCCATCACCTTGTCCCAGCCGCTCTCGGGAAACTCCTCGAAATCCGCGCCCCAAGCCGCCCCGGCATTGTTGACCAGGATATCGAGCCTGTCCTCGCGGTCGGCGATCTCGTTGGCCAGCTCCCGGCAGCCGGCCACGGTGCCGACATCGCCTGGAATGGCGATCACCCGGTCGCCCAGTTCGGCCACGGCGGCTTCGAGCTGATCGGCCTTGCGCGCGCTGATATAGACCCTGGCGCAACCCGCGCCGAGAAAGCCCTCGACGATCATCCGCCCGATCCCGCGCGATCCCCCGGTGACCAATGCGATCTTGCCGTCGAGGCTGAAAAGTTTTGCGGTGTCCATGGTTTCGTCTCCTGATTTCGTTTGATCGATTCATTCGATTAATCGGCGCGCATATTTTGGAAGTGCGCAAAAGGCGCGATACATCCCCCCCTTGTTCGGCCTCCCGCAAGACGGCTTGCGAGGCGCGGTGGAGGAAAGGGGAGGCAGCGCGGTCATGGGTTTCAGTCTATCGTTTCATGGGGTCTGTAGGACAGCGAAAAGGCGCGCTTCATTTCCGTCCGTCACGAAGAGGCTCGATTCCCTCTCCCTGCGAGAGAGGTAGCGAAGTTTGGCGCGTTAGCGTCTAGCGGAGCTGGGCGAGGGTGATTGAAGTCAGCGAATAGCAGTCACCCTCACCACTGCGCCCCGGATTTAATCCGGGGCTCGTTGCCTCTCCCAAGGGGGGAGAGGCATATTTCATCCTCCCGCCTTCAGCGTTTCCCTTGCGATAATGCCGCGCTGGATTTCGCTCGTGCCCTCGTAGATGCGAAACAGCCGCACGTCGCGGTAGAAGCGCTCGATCCCGTAATCGGCGATGTAACCGGCCCCACCATGGACCTGCACCGCGCGGTCGGCGACGCGGCCCACCATTTCCGAGGCGATCAGCTTGGCCGCGGCGCAATCGAGCATGATGCTCTCGCCCGCATCGCGTTTGCGCGCGGTCTGCTCGACCAGCGCGCGCGCGGCCATGCATTCGGCCTTGCTGTCGGCGATCTGCGCCTGGATCATCTGGAATTCGGCGATCGGCTTGCCGAACTGCTTCCGCTCGCCGGCATAGCGGGTCATGTCCGCGATCAGCCGCTCGGCCGCGCCGACGCAGACGCCGCTGATGTGCAGGCGGCCCCGGTCCAATACGCGCATGGCGACCTTGAAGCCCTCGCCCTCCGCGCCCAGCCGATTTTCCACCGGCACCGCGACATCGTCGAAATTGACGTCGCAGACATGCGCGCCCTGCTGGCCCATCTTCTTTTCATGCGCGCCGACCGAGAGGCCTTTGCTGTCGCGCGGCACCAGGAAGCTCGACACACCGCGCGCGCCTTCCCCGCCGGTGCGCGCCATCACGGTAAACAGGTCCGCCTTGTCGGCATTGGTGATGTAGCGCTTGGAGCCGTTGAGCCGATACACGCCCTTGACCTCATCGAGTTTCGCGCTGGTTTTGACGCTGCCGGCATCGGAACCCGCATCGGGCTCGGTCAAAGCGAAGCTCGTAATAAGCTCGCCGCTGGCGATGCGCGGCAGCCATTTCTTTTTCTGCTCCTCGGTCCCGGCCATCACCAGCCCCTGGCTGCCGATGCCCATATTGGTGCCGAAGGCGGAGCGCATGGCCGGCGAGGTGTGGCCGAGCGCGATGGCGACGCCGATCTCCTCCGCCATGGTCAGCCCGATGCCGCCATATTCCTCCGGGATGGTCAGCCCGAACAGGCCGAGTTCCTTCATCTCGTCGATCAGCTCCTGCGGAATTTCGTCCTCATCGCCCACCTGCCCCTCCAGCGGGCGCAAGCGTTCGGTGACGAAGCGGGTGATCGTATCGATCAGCTGGCCATAGGTGTCTTTATCGAGGGGCATGTCTTACTCCCCCCTCCCGCTTGCGGGAGGGGCCGGGGGTGGGAAGTCCGAGGCGGCTCGATGCCGCTTTGGACTTTTTATGTTCGAGAGGTCAGACGCTCGCTTCGCTCGCGCCCACCCCTGACCCCTCCCGCAAGCGGGAGGGGGATTCGATTCAGTAGCCGCTCAGTTCCGCTACGCGGTTGGCGTGGTAATTGCTGTCGCCCATAAACTCCGCCAGCGCGCGGTCGCGCTTCATGTACAGGCCGATGTCGTATTCGTCGGTCATGCCCATGCCGCCGTGCATCTGCACGCCTTCGCGCACCGCGAGGTCGCTCGCGGCGCCCGCCTTGGCCTTGGCGATCGAGACCCAGAGCTCCGCCTCCTCGCTGTCCGCATCCAATAATTGCTGCGCTTTCAGGATCGCGGCACGCGCGATCTCCAGCTCGCCGTAGAGATGCGCGGCGCGGTGTTGCAGCGCCTGGAATTCGCCGATCAGGCGGCCGAACTGCTTGCGCTGCTTCAGATAGTCCACCGTCATGCCCATCGCGCCGCTGCCGACGCCGATCATTTCCGACGCCGAACCGACGCGCGTGGCGGCCAGCACCTTGCGCAGCACCGCCCAGCCCTGATCGACCTCGCCAACGACCGCGTCGGCGGTCACCTCGACGCCGTCGAAATCCACATGCGCGGCCATCGCGCTGTCCACCAGCCGCGCATTTTCCAACGAAAGACCGCTCGCCTCCTTGTCCACGGCGAACAGCGTCAGGCCATCGGTCTCGCCCGCCGACCCGCCGGTGCGCGCGGCGACGATCAGCGCGTCCGCGCTGCCGCCTTGCAGCACGAACTGCTTTTTGCCCGACAGCTTGAAGCCATTGCCGGAGCGCTCGGCCTTCATCGCAATCCGCTCGGGCCGGTGCTTGGCGCCCTCGTCGATGGCGATGCCGAGCACGGTCTCACCGGCAACGATGCCGGGCAGATATTTTTCGCGCAAGTTCGCGCCCGCCTCGTTCAGCGCGGCGACACCCGCGACCGCGGTGGCGAGGAACGGCGACGGCGTGAGGTTGCGGCCGATCTCCTCCAGCACGACGCCCGCCTCGACATGGCCCATGCCGAGCCCGCCATCCTCCTCGCGCACGAGAATGCCGGTGAAGCCCATCTCGCCGAACCGCTTCCACAGATCGTGGCTGAAGCCGTCCTTGCAGTCCATGTCGCGGAACTCGCGCAGATGCGCGACCGGCGCCTGTTCGGCCATGAACGGGCGGACGCTGTCCTGAAGAGCGGCCTGATCTTCGTCGAGATAGAGTGGCATTTTTGTTCCTTTAAAAGCCATCCCCTCCCGTTCACGGGAGGGGCAGTGAGACTTGGCGTCGCGCAGCGATGCCTAGTCGCAGCGGGGTGGGCCTTTCGGCCCAGCGGTGCCTGTCGGCCCCGCGCCCACCCCCAGCCCCTCCCGCAAGCGGGAGGGGAGAATTCACGCCCCCGGCAGCTCCAGGATGCGCTTGGCGACGACGTTCAGCATGATCTCGCTGGTGCCGCCCTCGATGCTGTTGGCCTTGGTGCGCAACCAGGCGCGCGGCCGACCGCCCTTGCCCGATCGCTCGCTGTCCCATTCCAGCGCGTCCGATCCGCCGGCCTCCATGATCAGCGCGTGGCGGCGCTTGTTGAGTTCGGTACCGGCATATTTGAGCATATTGGGCTGCGCGGGATGGCCCTGGCCCGCCTTCATCTCGTCGACGAAGCGCTCGGACATCGCCGTGAACGCCATCGCATCGACATCGAATTTTGCCAGCTCGGCGCGCAGGATCGGATCGTCGAGGCGCCCGGCATCGTCCTTGCCGACGGTCTCCGCCAGCACCGCGCCGAGCGATCCCGCGCGGTCGCCGCCGCCGGTGCCGGAAATCATCTCGCGCTCATGGCCGAGCAGATATTTGGCCACGTCCCAGCCGCGATTTTCCTCGCCGACGATCTGGTCCTTGGGCACCTTCACGTCGTCGAAAAAGGTCTCGCAGAACGGGCTGTTGCCGCTGATCAGCTTGATCGGTTTCGTGGACACCCCGGCCGATGCCATGTCGAACAGCAGGAAGCTGATGCCTTGGTACTTGTTATCCTTGTCGGTGCGGACGAGGCAGAAGATCCAGTCCGCCTGATCGGCATAGCTGGTCCAGATCTTCTGGCCGTTGACGACCCAATGATCGCCCTTGTCTTCGCCATAGGTCTGCAAGGAAACCAGGTCCGATCCGCTGCCCGGCTCCGAATAGCCCTGGCACCAGCGGATTTCACCGCGCGCGATTTCGGGGAGATAATGGCGCTTCTGCTGCTCGGTGCCGAAATGCAGCATGGCGGGGCCGAGCATCGAGATGCCGAAGCTGTTCAAGGGATTGCGCGCGTTGATCCGCGCCATTTCCCGTCGCAGGATCTTGGTCTCGGCAGCGTTCAGCCCGCCGCCGCCATAGTCCTTCGGCCAGTCCGGCACGGTCCAGCCGCGGCCCGCCATCGCCTCGAGCCATTGCTTCTGCGCCGCGGACTGAAAGGTCCAGCCCCGCCCGCCCCAGCAAGCGTCCTTCTCGCTGCGCATGGGTCTACGCATTTCGGGCGGGCAGTTTTTCTCCAGCCAGGCGCGCGTTTCGGCGCGGAAGCTCTCCAGATTACTCATCGCCTCGTTCTCCTGTGCGCGGCATTCTCTTATAGGCGCCGCTCGCTCACCGGCAATTGCACCAAATTCGACCCGTCCGCGCAAGGGTTCGTTTCGCCTTTTCGAAAAAAGGGTATGGCAAAGGCCGCATCGCCGCAGCGAAAGCGGCGGGCGCTCCCGCCAAATGAATGGCGGGCATACTGAATGCTGGAAATACATTCGCCGATCTGCCACTTTCCTCCGCGATCAGCCCGCCCCGCGGATATAACAGAGGATGACCTTCCATGGATTTCGACCTGACCGAACGCCAGAGCCACTGGCAGGGCCGCATTCGCAACTTCATCGAATCCGATGTCCGCCCGGCCATTCCGGACGTTCAGGCCGAAATGAAGCAGGGCGACCGCTGGAAGGTCATTCAGACGATCGAGAAGCTCAAGGCAAAGGCCAAGGGCCAGGGACTGTGGAACCTGTTCATGCCGCCCAATTCGGGCCAGCGCCATGTCGACGACAGCTTCGAATTCGACGGCCCCGGCCTCACCAATCTGGAATACGCGCTGTGCGCCGAGGAGATGGGCCGCGTCGGCTTCGCCTCGGAAGTGTTCAACTGCTCCGCGCCCGATACCGGAAACATGGAAGTGTTTCATCGCTACGGCACGCTCGATCAGAAGGACCGGTGGCTGGCCCCGCTGATGAACGGAGAGATCCGCTCCGCATTCCTGATGACCGAACCCGATGTGGCGAGCTCGGACGCGACCAATATCGAATGCTCGATTGTGCGCGATGGCGATGACTATGTCATCAATGGCCGCAAATGGTGGTCGTCCGGCGCGGGCGATCCGCGCTGCAAGGTCGCGATCCTGATGGGCAAGACCGATCCCGACGCCTCGCGCCATTCGCAGCAGTCGCAGATCCTGGTGCCGCTCGATGCCGAGGGCGTGGAGATCGAGCGCTTCCTGCCCGTATTCGGCTATGACGACGCGCCGCACGGCCATATGGAGATCGCGCTCCGGGACGTGCGCGTGCCCGCCGAGAATATCATCCTAGGCGAAGGCCGGGGCTTCGAAATCGCGCAGGGGCGCCTGGGGCCGGGGCGCATCCACCATTGCATGCGCACCATCGGCGTCGCCGAGGAAGCGCTGGAAAAGATGTGCCGGCGCCTGCTCGGCCGCACCGCCTTCGGCAAGCTGATCGCCGAGCACAGCGTATGGGAAGAGCGCGTGGCGCGCGCGCGGATCGACATCGACATGAGCCGGCTGCTCTGCCTGAAAGCCGCCGACATGATGGACAAGGCCGGCAACAAGGCCGCGCAGGCCGAGATCGCGATGATCAAGGTGCAGGGACCGAACATGGCGTTGCGCATCATCGACGATGCGATTCAGGCGCATGGCGGCGGCGGCGTGTCCGACGATTTCGGTCTGGCCAAGGCCTATGCCGGGCAGCGCACGCTGCGGCTCGCCGACGGCCCGGACGAGGTCCACAACCGCGCCATCGCCCGCATCGAGCTGGGCAAATATGGCGGCAGGGAAGCGGTGCAGGCGGCCAAGGCGGCACGCGGCTGAACGTCTAAGCCGCGTCATTGCGAGGAGCGCAGCGACGCGGCAATCCAGAGCGCACGCAGCGCCGTAATTGCCCTGGATTGCTTCGTTGCCCTTCGGGCGCCTCGCAATGACGATTTTTTGAACAGCCTCCGGGGATATCCGACGCATGCAAGCAGCCCTCCTCACCGAACCGCAAAAACCGCTGGAGATGGTCGACGCGAAGCTCGCCAATCCCATGCCGCACGAGGTCCTGATCCGCACCGTCGCCTGCGGCGTGTGCCGGTCCGATCTGCATTTCGCCGATGGCGCCTTCCCGCATCCGCTCCCCACCATTCCGGGGCATGAGGCGGCGGGTGTGGTGGAAAAGGTGGGCAGCGAAGTGACCACGGTGAAGCCGGGCGATCATGTCGTGTCCTTTTTCACCGTGTTCTGCGGCAGCTGCGACATGTGCCTTTCCGGCCATTACACCCTGTGCACCAGCCCCGCGATCCGCCGCGCCCATGATGCGCCGCCGCGCATTACGCTGGACGGCGAACCGGTGACGCAATTCCTCAACCTGTCGGGTTATGCCGAGCAGATGTTGGTGCATGAGAACGCCTGCGTCTCGATCGACAGGGACATGCCGCTGGAGAAAGCGGCGCTGCTCGGCTGCGCTGTGTTGACCGGCGCGGGCGCGGTGTTCCGCGACTGCCAGCTCAGTCCCGGCGAGACGGTGGCGGTGATCGGATGCGGCGGCATCGGTTTGAGCGCGATCAACGCCGCGAAGATCGCGGGCGCGGGCCGCATCGTGGCGATCGATCCGGTGGCATCGAAGCGCGATCTCGCGCTGAAGATCGGCGCGACCCATGCGGTCGATCCGACCGCCGAGGACGCGGTCAAAGGCCTGATCAAATCGACCGACGGCGGGTTCGATTACGCCATCGAATGCGTCGGCCAGCCGGCCACCGCCGAGATGGCGTGGAGCATCCTCAAGCGCGGCGGCACGGCAACCATCCTGGGAATGATCGCGCCGGGCAAATCGGTATCGATCCCCGGTCCCAGCTTCCTGACGGGCAAGAAGCTGCAAGGCTCGCTGCTCGGCAGCTGCGTCGCGCCGATTGACCTACCCCGGCTGGTGCAATTCTATCTGCGCGGCCAGCTAGACCTCGATCTGATGGTGGCCGAGGAAATCCGGCTCGACGGCATCAACGGCGCGCTCGACGCGCTGCGCCAGGGTGACAGCGTGCGCTCGGTGATCCGGTTCGACTGATATTGTGCTCCGGCGCAGGCCGGAGCCCATCAGGTAAAGTCAGATGCTGGGCTCCGGCCTTCGCCGGAGCGCAAAATGTGAAAGACAAAAGGCAACTACGATGAACGAAGACCTGAACGACACCGTGATCGGCACCATGGATGTGCCCGAAAAGGACCGGCTCGATCTCGCCGCGCTCGACACTTGGATGGCGGCCAATGTCGCGGGCTATGAAGGCCCGCCCACGCTGTCCAAGTTCAAGGGCGGACAGTCCAACCCGACCTACCGCATCGATACGCCGGGCCGCAGCTACGTGCTGCGCCGCAAGCCGTTCGGCGAGCTGCTGCCATCCGCGCACGCCGTAGACCGCGAATATCGCGTGATCGCGGGGCTCCATCCTACCGGCTTTCCCGTGGCCAAACCCTACGGTCTGTGCACCGATGACGGCGTGGTCGGATCGATGTTCTACATCATGGAGATGGTGGAGGGGCGGTCGCTATGGGACGGCACCCTGCCGGGCATGGAGAAGGACGAGCGCCGCGCCACCTATTTCGCGCTGATCGACACGCTGGCCGCACTGCACGAGACCGATCATGAGGCGGCGGGGCTCGGCGATTACGGCAAGCCGGGTAATTATTTCGAACGGCAGGTCAGCCGCTGGACCAAACAGTACAAGGCCGCGCAGACCGACGACCTGCCCGAAATAGACAAGCTCATCGACTGGCTGCCGCGTACGCTCCCCGAACAGGAGCGCACCAGCATCGTCCATGGCGACTATCGCATCGACAATGTGATTTATCATCGACGCGAACCACGCGTTGCCGCGGTGCTCGACTGGGAACTGTCCACGCTCGGCGATCCGATGGCGGACGTCGCCTATCTGCTGATGAACTGGGAAACGCAGAGCGAGGGCCGCGCCGGGCTGCATGGCGTTGATGTGGAAGCGCTCGGTATTCCTAGCATGGACGAGATGATCGCCCGCTACGCCGAGCAGACGGGGCGCAAGAATATTCCGGATCTCAACTGGTATTTCGCGTTCAACATGTTCCGCCTCGCAGGCATCGTTCAGGGCATCAAGAAGCGTGTGATCGACGGGACCGCGTCCAGCGCGCATGCGCAGGAGACGGTGGCGCGCATGCCGGAGCTGGCGAAATCCGCATGGATGTTCGCCCAGCGCGCCGGGGCAAGCTGAACGAAAATTCAGCTGCGGCGTTAAATTAAAGAACCGTTCGGAAATAAAATGATCGGAAACGCAAGCATATGACCGGACGCCTGAACGAGAACTGCCTCGAACGCATCGCGCCGTTCATTGACGAAAAATATCTGAAGACCGGACGGCTGCCCCACGCCGCGGTTCTGGTCGGCACGAAGGACGGCCCGTCCTTCCAGTCGCTGCAAGGCAATGCGCGTGACGGCCAGCCACTCGCCGAGGACACGATCTACCGCATCGCCTCGATGACCAAGCCGCTGACCTCGATCGCGTTCATGCAGCTGGTCGAGCAGGGCAAGGTGGCGCTGAGCAATTATGTCCACGAGTTCATTCCCGAATGGAGGGACATGGGCGTGTTCGTGGCCGGAGGCGGCGATGCGCCGTTCCAGAAGCGCCGCCCGAAGCGCCCGATGCAGATGCTCGATCTGCTGCGCCACACGTCGGGGCTCACTTACGGCTTTCAGGAGCGCACGCCGATCGATGCGGCCTATCGCCGCGATCAGCTCGACAGCTTCACCGCGCAATATGATCTGGAAACGTTCCTCAAGAAACTCGCCGATTATCCGCTGCTGTTCGATCCCGGCGAGGCGTGGAATTATTCGGTCTCGACCGATGTGCTCGGCGGGCTGATCCAGCGGATCTCGGGCATGCCGTTCGAGGATTATCTGCAGGAGAATATCCTGAACCCGCTAGGCATGGCCGACACCCATTTTCAGGTGCCTGCGGACAAGGCGGACCGGCTCGCCGATGCCTATTATTTCCACGCTGCGGTGACGAAGAAACTGTACGATCCCGGCGGCGCGCAGAGCAAATGGGCCAATCCGCGCGCCATGCCCTCGGGCGGCGGCGGCCTGGCCTCCACCATGGGCGATTATGAGCGCTTCTGCCGAATGCTGCTGGGCCGGGGCGCGTTTGAGGGCGCGCGGATCATCGGGCGCAAGACGCTCGACCTGATGATCGCCAACCATCTGCCTGGCGGCAAGGACCTGACCGAACTGTCGATCAGCCTGTTTTCCGAGGCCGACAATGCCGGGGTCGGCTTCGGTCTGGGCTTTGCCAGCACGATGGACCCGCACAAGACGCTCATGCCGGGCTCGGCGGGCGATTTCTACTGGGGCGGCATGTTCTCCACCGCCTTCTTCATCGATCCGGGCGAAGAGCTGTTCATGATCTTCATGACGCAGCTGATGCCGAGCTCGACCTACCCGGTGCGCCGCGAGCTGAAGACGATGATTTATGCCGCGCTGGAATAAACAAATCGATCCTCCCCGGAGCGGGGGGGGGGGACCGCCGCGAAGCGGTGGTGGAGGGGCCGGGGCGCGTCGGCCCCTCCGTCACGACACCTGACGGCGCCGCGCCACCTCCCCGTTCCGGGGAGAATTTAATATTCGAATTAAAACCATAAAAAGGAAATCCCATGACCGACTCCCCCATTTCCACCACCCGCGAAGGCGACATCCTTGTCGTTACCTCCAACAACCCGCCGGTGAACGCCCTGGGCGCTGCCGTACGCACCGGTCTGGCCGCCGCGCTGGATCAGGCGACAAGCGATGACAGCATCAAGGCGCTGGTGCTCATCTGCGAAGGCCGCACCTTTTTCGCGGGCGCGGACATCACCGAATTCGGCAAGCCCCCGGTCGAACCTCTGCTCCCGGCGGTGATCGAGCGGATGGAGGCGTTCGGCAAGCCGATCGTCGCGGCGATCCACGGCACCGCATTGGGCGGCGGCTGCGAGACCGCGCTGGGCTGTCATTACCGGATCGCCGTGCCCTCGGCCAAAATCGGCACGCCCGAGGTGAAGCTCGGCCTGCTGCCCGGCGCGGGCGGCACGCAGCGGCTGCCGCGCGTGGCCAGCGTCGAACTGGCGCTGGAGATGACCGCCAAGGGCGATCCGATCTCGATGGAAAAGGCGCATGAGGCCGGGCTGATCGATCGCATGGCCGGCGAGGACAGCCTGCGCGAAGACGCGATCGCCTTTGCGGGCGAGATCAAGGATGTGCGCCCGATCCCGCGCGTCAGCGAGATGGAAGCCAGCGCCGGCGCCGGTGTGTTCGACGAATTCCGCAAGGCCAATGCCCGCAAGTTCGCAGGCTTCGATGCGCCCGAGGCCAATATCAGATGCGTCGAGGCAGCGACAAAAATGCCGTTCGAGAAAGGCATCGCGTTCGAGCGTGAACAGTTCGGCAAACTGATGTTCGGCTCGCAATCGGCGGCCATGCGCCACCTGTTCTTCGCCGAGCGCAAGGCGGCCAAGATCGACGACGTCCCCGCCGACACCAAACTGCGCGACATCAAAAAGGTCGGCGTCATCGGCGCCGGCACCATGGGCGGCGGCATCTCGATGAATTTTTTACAAGCCGGCATCCCGGTCACCATCGTCGAGATGAAGCGGGAGGCGTTGGACCGGGGCACTGACGTGATCCGAAAGAATTACGAAAACAGCGCATCGAAGGGCCGCTTCACCGAGGATCAGGTGAAAAAATGGATGGGCGATCTCACCGGCTCGCTCGACAAGAAGGATATGGCCGACTGCGACCTGATCATCGAGGCCGTGTTCGAGAATATGGACGTGAAGAAAGAAATTTTCAAAAGCCTGGACGGCATCGCCAAGCCGGATGCCATCCTCGCGTCCAACACCAGTTATCTCGATATCAACGAGATTGCGTCCGTGACGGGCCGTCCGGGCGATGTGGTCGGCATGCACTTCTTCTCGCCAGCGAACGTAATGAAGCTATTGGAGGTCGTCCGCGGCGACAAGACCGAGGGCGACGTCCTCGCCACGGTCATGGACCTCGCCAAGAGGATCAAGAAGGTCGCCGTGGTCGCGGGCGTGTGCGACGGTTTCATCGGCAACCGCATGCTCAAGCCGCGCCAGGTTGAGGCGATGAAACTCCTCATGGAAGGCGCCACGCCGAGCCAGATCGATAAGGTGCACACCGATTTCGGCATGCCGATGGGTCCGTTCCAGATGAGCGACCTGGCCGGCGTCGATATCGGCTGGCACCGCGACCCGACGCGGATCGAGAACATCCGCGATGCGCTGGCCGCCGAGGATCGCTGGGGCCAAAAGAAAGGCGCCGGCTTTTACGATTATGACGAAAAACGCCGTCCAAGCCCGTCCCCTCGCGTCGCCGAGATCATAGAGGAGTTCCGAGAAAAATCGGGCTCAGAGGTCCGCGACATCAGCGACGAGGAGATCGTCGAGCGCACGCTCTATCCGATGGTGAACGAAGGCGCGCTGATCCTGGAAGAAGGCATCGCGCAGCGCGCCAGCGACATCGATGTGGTGTGGATCTACGGCTATGGCTGGCCGGTCTATCGCGGCGGCCCGATGTTCTGGGCCGACCTCGAAGGCGCGCAGAAAATCCTCGCCGGGCTGGAGAAGCACGAGGACAGGTTCGACTTCGAGATTTCGAAGCTGCTCCGCGAAAAGGCGGAGAAGGGCGAGCGATTCAATTGATCCGTCCGTCATTGCGAGGAGCCCGAAGGGCGACGCGGCAATCCAGGGCGGCTTAGCGCTTGGTTGAAATGGCAGCGATGCAACGGCCCTGGATTGCTTCGTCGCTGCGCTCCTCGCAATGACGGCAAAATGAAAACAGGCCCGGTCGCGAGACCGGGCCTGTTTCATGTTCGCCAGCCGCTGCGCTCAGATGCCGTTGATATCGACATCGACGACGCGGCCGCTCCGGATCGTGCAGGTAAAACTGCCGCGATCGTAATTGTTGCGATAGCGGTTATCGTAGCGGTTCCCATAACGGCTGCGGCGGTCATATTCGTTCACCACCAGGTTGCCGCGGACCCTGACGCCGGAGCGAATCCGGTCGACATCGCGGACCTCGGTCACGCGGACGTCGCTGCCGTAGCGGCGCCCTTCATATTGCGCGGCCTGGACACACTGCTGGATCGCCTGGGACCCGCGATTATATTGCGCGCTACCGCGATAATAGCCGTTGTCATAACCATTGGTCGGATAGCCATTGGTGTTCGGATAGCGATTGTAACGGTCGTCATAGCGATCACGATCATTGTCGCTGGCGGCCGCGATCACCGCTGCGAGGCCGCCGAGGATCGCAACGCCGGCAATCACTTCGCCTGCGCTCGGCCCGCCCCGGTCGCGATCGCGATAATATTGCGCGTTGGCCGGAGCCGCAGCGGAAACAAGCACGGCCGCACCGACGGCCGAGCCAATGAATGCTTTTTTCAGGTTTCTCATGGTCGCGCTCCTTGTTCACTTAGCCACTATACTTGCGATTATACCGCAGTCGTTGTGACCCCGTACTGAACTGCGATGGCAGCGTCCGTTCATACTATGGCGGATTAGTCTGAACGGTCTGAAGGCGGCATGAGCATAAAAAAGGCCATGCCGCCCGTCGGCGCCATGACCTGCAACTCATATAGGAATACCCGATGAACTTGGGCTGTCAGGCCGCCGCGTCTTCGAACTCGTCCGCGTTCATAACCGGACCGCTGTCCTGTCCGCGCGCGTCCTCGTCGCGGTCAACGAATTCGATCACCGCCATCGGCGCCATGTCCGACTTGCGGTAGCCGGCCTTGACGATGCGGGTGTAACCGCCATTGCGGCCCGTATAGCGATCGGCCAGCACATCGAACAATTTGGCGAGCTGCGTCTCGTCCATCAGCCGGCTCTGCGCCAGCCGGCGGTTCGAGAGGCCACCCTTTTTCGCCAGCGTGATCAGCTTTTCGACATAGGGGCGAAGCTCCTTCGCCTTCGGCGTGGTGGTCACGATCTGCTCATGCTTGATCAGCGCGGCGGCCATGTTGCGCAGCAGTGCCGCGCGGTGGGAACTGGTCCGCTGGAGCTTCCGCCCACCCATTTTATGACGCATGATATCATCCTTTTCGTTCGTAAGGGGCCCGTATCAGGTAGCCCGGTCCAGGCCGATTGAGGGTGGCCTTTTGCCCTAATAAATCCTCCCCGGAACGGGGAGGTGGCGCGGCGCCGTCAGGGGACGTGACGGAGGGGCCGAAGCGCTCCGGCCCCTCCACCACCGACTTCGTCGGCGCCCCCCGGTTCCGGGGAGGACGCCGAGTTCAGCCCAATAACTCCTGCTCCAGCTTCTTGGCCATTTCCTCGATATTCTCCGGCGGCCATCCGGGGATGTCCATGCCGAGGCGCAGGCCCATGCTGGACAGCACCTCCTTGATCTCGTTCAAGGATTTGCGGCCGAAATTCGGCGTGCGCAGCATCTCGGCTTCGGTCTTCTGAACCAGATCGCCGATATAGATGATGTTGTCGTTCTTGAGGCAATTGGCGCTGCGCACCGACAGTTCGAGCTCGTCGACCTTCTTGAGCAGATAGCGGTTGAGCTGGTTGGCATCCGACTCCTCGCCGAGCGGCGAAGCGGCCTGGCCGACCGGCGCGCTGGTCTGCGTCATCGACTCTTCGAAATGCACGAAGATCTGCAGCTGATCCTGAAGGATGCGCGCGGCATAGGCCACGGCGTCTTCCGGGGTAACCGTGCCGTCGGTCTCGACGGTCAGCGACAGCTTGTCGAAATCCAGTTCCTGCCCGACGCGGGCATTGTCGACCTTGTAGGCGACCTGACGCACCGGCGAATAGAGGCTGTCGACCGGGATCAGACCGATCGGCGCATCGGCCGGACGGTTGGCGACGGCGGGAACATAGCCCTTCCCGATATCGGCGGTCAGCTCCATGTTGAGCGTCGCGTCCTCGTCGAGATGGCAGATCACCAGATCCTTGTTCATGATCTCGATGTCGCCCGACACGGCGATATCGCCGGCCTTGACCTCACCGGGGCCGGTGACCGAAAGCTGCAGGCGCTTGGGGCCCTCGCCTTCCATCTTCAGTGCGATCTGCTTCACGTTCAAAACGATGTCGGTGACGTCTTCGCGCACACCGGCGAGCGAGGAGAATTCGTGCAGCACATTCTCGATCTTGATCGAGGTGATGGCGGCGCCCTGCAGCGAGGACAGCAGCACGCGGCGCAGCGAATTGCCGAGCGTCAGGCCGAAGCCGCGCT
This sequence comes from Novosphingopyxis sp., assembly GCF_965218915.1. GTDB lineage: Bacteria > Pseudomonadota > Alphaproteobacteria > Sphingomonadales > Sphingomonadaceae > Novosphingopyxis. The sequence goes on from NZ_OZ244708.1 coordinate 2,381,029, forward strand.
CGAGCGGCTCCGCCACCAGCGTGGCCTTGCGCTTGATATCGCCGCTGGACTTCAGATCGAGGTTGCTGGGCTTCTTGAGTTCCTGCCAGTTCTTCATATTGACAGCCATGGAATTCCCCTAAAGTTCGGGCCCCGGGAGCGGTGGACCCTCATGTGGATATGCGCGGGGCGGGAGAATAGCGGCGCCGTCCGCCCCCGGCCGGCGGTCCGGACCGGCGTGCCCCGAAGAGCAGCGCCGCCGGACCCTTAAGGGATCAGACCCTCCGGCGCTTGGAAGGACGCACGCCGTTATGCGGGATCGGCGTAACGTCGCGGATCGAGGTGATGGTGAACCCCACCGCCTGCAGCGCGCGCAGCGCCGATTCGCGGCCTGAGCCGGGACCCTTGACCTCGACCTCGAGCGTGCGAACACCGTGATCGGCGGCCTTCTTGCCGGCATCTTCGGCCGCGACCTGCGCGGCATAGGGCGTCGACTTGCGGCTGCCCTTGAACCCCATCGTACCGGCGCTGGACCAGCTGATCGCATTGCCCTGCGCGTCGGTGATGGTGATCATGGTGTTGTTGAAGCTGGCGTTCACATGGGCGACGCCGGCGGTGATGTTCTTGCGTTCGCGCTTGCGAATACGCTGCGGTTCACGGGCCATGGTTCAAATCCTGACTTGCACCGTTCGCCCTGAGCCTGTCGAAGGGCTGTCCTTTTTGCGAACGGTGAATAAATAAAAGCAGGGCTTCGACAAGCTCAGCCCGAACGGAGTTTTGTCCCGGCTTACTTCTTTTTACCGGCGATCGGCTTGGCTTTGCCCTTGCGGGTGCGCGCATTGGTATGCGTGCGCTGGCCGCGAACCGGGAGACCCCGGCGGTGGCGGAGCCCGCGATAGGAGGCGAGGTCCATCAAACGCTTGATATTCATCGCGGTCTCGCGGCGAAGATCGCCCTCGACCGTATGATCGGCGTCGATCGTCTCGCGAATCTGAAGCACCTCGGCGTCCGTCAGATCCTGGACCCGGCGACTATGGTCGATGCCCAGCTTGTCGGCGATGTGCACGGCCTTGGTACGGCCGATGCCGGTGATATAGGTCAGCGCAATGATTACGCGCTTGTTGGTGGGGATGTTGACCCCGGCGATACGTGCCATTTATTCTAAAACTCCTGCTCCACAGGGAAAGCCCGGTTGGGCGCCCTATCTCATCGCGTGAAACCGAACGCACGAAAGCCAGCGGCGCACATGGAGCGCTGCTGGTTCCTTCCATTGTCCGGATGGGGGCGATGTAGGATTGAGTCGGGCGGCTGTCAAGCGGTCGGGCGGAACGAGCGGGTCGGTTTGAATCAATCCCTCTCCCGCCCGCGGGAGAGGAGCGAGACTTAACGAACGCAGTGAGTTTAGTCGCGGCGGTGAGGGTGCCCCGTAAAATACCACTTTGCGAGAACCCGGGTAAGGGGTTGCCCAGCAAAATCGACCCATCGATGGCGCTTCGCGCCACCCACCCTCATCCAACTTCGCCCCGGATTTAATCCGGGGCTGCGTATCCTTCTCCCGCCCGAGCGGGAGAAGATTGTAGATACTCCGCTCTCGGAGGTTAAGCTCAGCCCTGCCCTTTGGTCTTGGTCTTGCCGCTGGCCTTGTGGACTTCCATGAACTCGATGATCTTGTCGGCGATGTCGATGCCGCTGGCATTTTCGATGCCCTCGAGGCCGGGCGAGCTGTTCACTTCCATGATCACCGGGCCGTGGTTGGAGCGGAGGATATCGACGCCCGCCACGTTAAGCCCCATCACCTTGGCCGCGCGTACTGCGGTCGAGCGTTCCTCCGGCGTGATCTTGATCGATCTGGCCGATCCGCCGCGATGCAGGTTCGAGCGGAAATCGCCCTCGGCGCCGGTACGCATCATCGAGGCGACCACCTTGCCTCCGACAATGAAAATGCGGATGTCCGACGATCCGGCCTCCTTGATGAACTCCTGCACAAGGATGTTGACGTTGGCGCCGCGGAACGCCTCGATCACCGATTTGGCCGACTGCTCGGTTTCGCCGAGCACCACGCCGATCCCTTGCGTGCCCTCGAGCAGTTTGATCACCACCGGCGCGCCGCCGACCATCTTCAGCACCTCGTCGGTCTGCTTGGGATCGTGTGCGAAAGCGGTGACCGGCAGACCGAGACCGTGCTTGGCGAAGATCTGCATCGAACGCAGCTTGTCGCGGCTGCGCCCGATGGCGACGCTTTCGTTCAACGGCCACACGCCCATCATCTCGAACTGGCGCAGCACGGCCAGGCCATATTGGGTGATCGAGGCGCCGATGCGCGGGATCACCGCATCGTATCCGACCAGCTTTTCGCCATTATGGCGGGCGCCGGGGCGGTGCGAGACGATGTCCATGGTCACCCGCAGCGTATTGAGAATATCGATCTCGTGGCCGCGTTCCTTCGCCGCCTCGCACAGGCGTTTGTGCGAATAAAGATTGGCATTGCGCGCCAGCATCGCGATCTTCATGCGTCTCTCTCCTCCGGGCGGCCCAGCATCCAGCGCCGCGCGCAGTTGACGCGGAAGCCGCGCGCCAATGCCCGCCGCCCGATCAGAATCGGAAAGGCCATGGCCCGCCTATTGGCGAGAGTCAGGTGCCCGGTCCATGTAAAATCGCCCAGCCGCATGCGGGTCTCGATCACATAGCGCAATTGCACCTCTCCATTGGAGGATTTGATCTTGCGGCGCGCCACCGCGGGGGCGGTGAATTTGCGCGCCGGCTCGTCCTTGTGGACGCGCGTCCAGAACTCGACCAGCAGCCCGTCGTCGGTCTCGATCGGTGCGAGCCGGGTGGCATGGATCGAGGATGTCGCCGCTCCGGTGTCGATCTTGGCACGGATATGATCGAGCCCGAGATCGGGCAACTGGACCAGCTCCGCCCAGCCAATCTCGACAGAATCCGCCATCTTGCCGCGCGGCTCGCGCACGCGCGCCGGCATTTCCCATTCGCGGGCCTTGTCGCGAAGAGCGCTCACATCACGCCATAAGCGAGCATCGCGTCGGCCACCTTTTCGAACCCGGCAATGTTGGCGCCGCGCCGGTAATCGACCGAACCGTCATCGCCCTTACCCGCCTTGCGGCATTTGTGATGGATGTCGGCCATGATCTCGGTGAGCAGATCGTCGAGCTTCGCGCGCTCCCAACTCATGCGCTCGGCGTTCTGGCTCATCTCCAGCCCCGACACCGCGACGCCGCCGGCATTCGCGGCCTTGGCCGGCGCCACCGCCACGCCTTTCTCGCGTAGCACCGCCATCGCATCCGCAGTCGTCGGCATATTCGCGCCTTCTAAGACATGGGTGATGCCATTTCCCGCGAGCGCCTTGGCGGCGTCCGCAGCGAGTTCGTTCTGGGTGGCGCAGGGCATCGCGATATCCGCCTCCAACGCCCACGGTGTCTTCCCTTTGTGAAAGGTAATGCCATCGAACTCGTCGGCGGCCTCGCTGATGCGCCCACGCTTTTCGAACTTCAGTGTCTGGATCCATTCGAGCTGCTTTTCATCCAGCCCTTCCTTGATCTCGATCACCCCGTCGCTGTCCGATAGGCTCAGCACCTTGACCTTGCAGTCGATCAGCTTGCGCGCCGCGTATAGCGCGACATTGCCGCTGCCCGACAGGATCGCGGTTTTGCCCTCGATCTCTTGATCGTCCGATTTCAGCATCTCGCGTAGAAAATAGACCGCGCCGAAGCCGGTCGCCTCGGGCCGCATCTGGCTGCCGCCATAGGCCAATGCCTTGCCGGTCAGCACGCCTTCGAAGCGGCCGGTGATGCGTTTATACTGGCCGAACAGATAGCCGATCTCGCGCGCGCCCACGCCGATGTCGCCTGCGGGCACATCGAGCGATGGCCCGATATGGCGGCATAGCTCGGTCATGAAGCTTTGGCAGAACCGCATCACCTCTGCGTCGCTCTTGCCCTTGGGGTCGAAATCCGATCCGCCCTTGCCTCCGCCGAGCGGCAGGCCAGTAAGCGAATTCTTGAACGTCTGCTCAAACGCCAGGAACTTCAGCACGCTTTCATTCACGCCGGGCGAGAAGCGCAGGCCGCCCTTATACGGACCGATAGCGTTGTTGTTCTGCACCCGCCAGCCGCGCTGTACGCGGACATTATTGTCATCATCCTCCCACACCACGCGGAAACTCACAATCCGGTCTGGTTCGGTCATTCGATGCAGAATCTGCGCATCGTGATAATCGTCGCGGCCCTGCACCCAGTTGTAGATGTCGTTGGCAACTTCGCCGACTGCCTGCACGAACTCGTCCTGGTTTGGATTGCGGTTCTTCACGTCTTGCATGAAGTCTTCGATTTTAGGGCATTTGGAGGAAATGGCAGGCTCTTTTCCAGGCTTCGGTCGCGTTTCGACGTCAACCGGCGCGGGCGCGCTTCGGTTCCAAGGGCTCAGCCTTCGTCGGCATCCGTTTTTTTGATCGCGGATTTTTCCGGCTCGTCCTTTTTAACCGAAGCCTTGGCGCTGGCCTTCTCGACCGGGGCATCCGTCTTTGCATTGCCGTCCAGCAGCTTTGCGAGACGGCTGAGCTGTCGGCCGATCACGGCGTCGACCGCCGAGGCAATCTCCTTGATCGGATAGCGCATATACCCGCCGACGACATATTCGAATGTGATCTGCGTGCCGCCGCCAACCGGCTTCAGCCCGATGCTGAGGGTGCCGCTCACCCCTTCCGCCTGAAGCGGGCCGAGCGCGCCGGTCATGCGCAGCACCTTGGGCGGCTCGACATAAACCACTTGCATATGCTGCACGCTGCCGCTGTTCTCGATCTTGCCACCCTTGGCTTGGCGGATACGCTCGCAAAAGCAACCGCCAGCCTGCATGTCCAGAAAGAAGTTTTCGGGGTTTCCGGTGAAGCTGTATTGGGGATCCCACCAGCGGTTGGGCGCTGCCAGCGCCTCCCATACTGCCTCGGGGGACGCCTTGACCTCAGCCTGGTGCTTTACCGCGAAGCCGACATCGGATTGCGAATCCACGTCCGCCGCTGCAGGGGCAGCTGCGGTGATCGAGGCGGCGGCTAAGGCGAGCACGAAGAGCTGTTTCATAGAAGACCGTGTAGCGCGGATGATGTCCATCGGACAATAGCCGGGCTTACACCCAACGAAAAAGCAGCTTTGAATCAGAGGTCAGGCCAAAAGGGAATTCCGCGGTTGGCAAAAAACTTGAAGCTCAGCGATGAGATACTTTATTCAAATATTTCATCATTATTCTATATGCTTTTGTAAGTTTATAATGTGTAAACGCTACGAAACCGGCAGTTTCAATTGAGTAACGCCGCTCGATGATTATACGAACAGCTGCGCATGCCAGATGTTTAAATGGGTTACCTTGCAGAAGATTGCCGAGATCATTGCTATAACTACTGACTAGCGGTACGCGATCCTTCTTTAGGCCAGCAATCCCAGTCATTCGCAACATGTAATCGTCGCGTTTTTCTAATTGCTCGCGCCGAAAATACAATGGTTCGGCGATACAATTGACCGGGCCGCGAAATGCCAGATGAGAAAGCATGATGTGATCGGCGCCGGCGACGTTCTCCAAATCCATGTCATCCATGAACGAGCGTCTCAGAACATTGTTTATGGCCGTGCATTCGGATAGCCGCGACGCCGACGCGAGATAGCGGCCGATTGCCGTTCTGGGCAGTGCCTCCAGCCGACTTGACGGCGTCGTCATAAACAATTCGTCATTCTCGTCTATCCAGCCGGTATGCGCATAGGAGAGACTTAGACGCCGGTCACCTTGAAGCGCAGCGAGGTGCCGCTCAAGGAAATCTGCAGCGATCATGTCATGGGACCCCATCCACATGAAATATGGGCTTTCGGTCGCCCTTCGCCCAAAATTGAAGTTTCCGATCGCACCGAGGTTGGCCGGATGGCGAAAATAGTGAAAGCGGGCATCCTCTTTCTCTGCGGCACGACCTATTGATTCTGTTTCATCGGTCGAACCGTTGTCTGTTATAAGCACAGCAAAATCTACCCAACTCTGCCGTCTGAGCGAAGCAATAGCCCGACCGATATATTTCCCCTCGTTGTAGGCCGGCAGGACCACAATGAGCAGAGGATGGGTCAAGACGGGCAAGCGATTCTCTATGACGTTATCTCTCATGGCATCATTGCATAATTGCGACTGCATCATGGCCTAAGCTGACGCCAAGCGACTAAGCATAACCGCCATCCGGCATCCGGCAACGCCCATTCATTAAATGCCCTTCAGTCACTTTGGCCTGCGCCGTATCATGTTGCGCAGAGTGATCGCTTGATGCGCAATTTTGTTGATGGCGAAAGCGATTACAAGAACTTTACAAAGAAAAATCGATGCGCCTCTTTTGTATGCGCGAGTCTGCGCTTTGCGGCTTCGATATCCCGAACCGCTCATGACTCATAAGTGGCCATCTCCAAATCCCTAGATTCCACCAAGATCGGCGAATTCATCGGCGCTCGGGACGCGGCTGAAGGCGATCTTGACCCCAAGATAATTAAGATCCAATCCGCTTTGCGATGCAAGCAGGACTTTCTGCATACCGTAGCGGCGGTTGAGGCCATCGATCCCGCGCCAAAGCTGCGCCTCGCGCGCATCGCGCATGTCCAGCGAGGCGGACCGGAACAGATCGGGCTCGGGAGGACGTTCGTCGAGATTGTAGAGATAGATCGACACCAGCTTCAGCGAGAGGCGCTCCATGCCCATTTCCCCCACGCGGGCATGGGCAAAGCGCATCATTTTCGGCCACGCCTCTTCCAGCGCGTCCAGGAAGCACCAGCTGTTCTGCGTAGCGCGAAAATCCATATCCTGACTCAAGCCGCCTTCGGGATGCAATCTGACCGAAACATGCATGCCGCCGGCGTAAAGGCCGTGATGCCGCAGACGGCTCGCCGCTTTGAGGATCAGCGCGCGCGCGACGATCCGCGCGCCCTGCGGCTGGCGGTGCGCGCCCGACAGCACCCTGCTATGGCCGATCATGCGCTTTTCGGCGATTTCCAGTGCGGGCACATCATAGCCCTTGAGCCCGTAAAGAAACCGCTCGCCCGCCACCGATCCCCAGATCGCCCGTGCCTGCTTGGGCTGCAGCGCCCAGAGCGAGAGAAAATCGGTGACGCCCGCCTTTTCCAGGCGTCTCGCAACGCCCTGCCCGATCCCTGCGATCGCGCGAATCGGCAACTCGCGGAGCGCTTCGGGCAGGCTGCTGTGGGGAATGGCGGTCAGCCCGTCCGGTTTCTGCAGATCGCTGGCGAGCTTGGCCAGCAGGCCGCTGGACGCCAACCCGATTGAGCAGCGCAGCATCGGGCCGACATTGTCATATATGCCGCGCTTGATGGCGCGGGCCTTCGCCCTGGCCGCCGCCACGTCCGTCTGGTCGGCCCCCAGGCGGCAGATACATTCGTCGATCGAACAGACCCTGAGCACCGGCAGATGCCGTTCGATTTCCCGCATCAGCTGGTGATGGACGGCCACGTAGCGATCGTGCCGGGCCGGGCGGATCGCGATATCGCGGCACAGGCTGCGCGCCTCGCGCACCGACGTGCCCCGCTTGATCCCGAGCGCCTTGGCCTCGTAGCTGACCGCGATGGCGCCGCTATGCTCGGACGGCAGCGGCGTGACGAGCACCGGGCGCCCGCGCAGCGAGGCGTCGTCATGTTGCTCCACGCTCGCGAAATAAGCGTTAAAATCGATGAACAGATAGCGCATGGCTGCCGGCTCCGGAGCGAAGCCCCGCATCCGGGACAGCGACGAATCGGGCGGAAGCGACATTAGAACATATTAGGAACATTCGCACGGCCGAACAAGCCGGCCGATCGCTCAACCGCTACTCGAACGCGAACGAGGCCTGACGCTGCGCGGGCGGCAAGTCCTGGGAATTTTTCTCGCCTTCCTGTTCGAGCGACCCCAGCGTCAGGCCCAGCAGGCGCACCCCATTTTCCACCGGCATCACGTCTCCGAGCAAGCCGTGACCGATCGCGGAAAATTCTTCGCGATCCGCCACCGCGCGCTCCAGCGACTGCGCGCGCGTGATCTGGCGGAAATCGGCGAACTTCACCTTGAGCGTCACCGTCCGGCCCCGCACCTGCCGCTCGGCGATGCGGTCCCAGACGATTGCGACGATCCCGTCCAGCGCCTCGCGCAGATCGGCCTCGGTCCATTTGTCGTCCGAATAGGTCCGCTCTGCGCCGAGCGACTTGCGCACGCGGCTCGAGCGAACCGGCCGATCGTCGATGCCGCGCGCCATGCGGTACAATCCCTCGCCCCAGCTACCGAAATGGACGCTGAGCCAGGCGACATCCTTTGCGCGCAGGTCCGCGCCGGTCTGGATGCCGAGCCGAGCCATCTTTTCGTTGGTTTTCGGCCCCACGCCGTGAAAGCGTTTGACCGGCAGCGAAGCGACGAAATTCGGTCCCTGATCGGGCAGAATGACGCATAGCCCGTCGGGCTTGTTCTGGTCGCTCGCCAGCTTGGCGATGAACTTGTTGTAGCTGACGCCTGCGCTCGCGGTAAGGCCCGTTTCCTCTTGGATCGCCGCGCGAATCGCCTTGGCGATCCTGATCGCCGAACCGAGACCCAGCTTGTCCTCGGTTACATCCAGATAGGCCTCGTCCAGCGAGAGCGGTTCGATGGCGTCGGTGTAGCGTGAAAAAATCTCGCGTATCTGGCCCGAAACTTCGCGGTAAACGTCGAAGCGCGATTTGACGAAGATCAGATCCGGGCATCGCCGCGCCGCGGTGACCGATGGCATCGCCGAGCGCACCCCGAATACCCGCGCCTCGTAACTCGCCGCCGCGACCACGCCGCGCCGCGAGGAGCCGCCGACCGCCACCGGCTTGCCGCGCAGGTCCGGATGGTCGCGCTGCTCCACGCTCGCGAAAAACGCGTCCATGTCGACATGGATGATCTTTCGGATGGGGAGAGGTTGGTCGGACATTATGGGCGGCACGGATATAGCGTATCGGCAGGGCAATTGCGACGCGGCGGTGCGGGTCTCTTCTGGATGAAACCGCGCCCGTCACCTCTAACGTTCGTGCATGCCGTAAGAATGGCTTCCGCAGCAAGCCGCGATTTGTCCGCTTCGTTATAGCATTGTCCACCCGTTCGACCCATATTGCTGCAATGCAAAACGAAGCCACCCTGTCCCGCAGCGTAAAGGAATTCGCGCTCGGCCCCAAGGAATTCGTCGCGATGATGGCATCGCTGATGGCGATGAACGCGCTCGCGATCGACGCGATGCTGCCGGCACTCGGCCAGATCTCGCGTGATTTCAGACTGTCCGATCCGAATCTGCGGCAGTGGATCATTAGCGCCTATCTGATCGGTACCGGCGCGGGCGCGGTGTTCTACGGCCCATTGAGCGATCGTTTCGGTCGCAAGCCGGTGCTGCTTTCCTCGGTGGCGGTCTATACCGCGCTTTCGCTATTCTCCATCTTCAGCGGCAGCTTTTCCGTGCTGGTCGGCCTGCGGTTGGCGCAGGGTTTTTCCGCGGGCGCTTTCTCGGTGCTGGTCGGCTCGATCGTGCGCGATCGCTATTCGGGCGATGCGATGGCGCAACTGATGAGCTTCGTGTTCATCGTGTTCATGGGCGTCCCGGTGATCGCGCCAAGCCTGGGTTCGGCAATCCTGGCGTTCAGCGAATGGCACATGATCTTCGTGCTGCTCGCGCTGATGGGCGCGGGCGTCGCCTTCTGGGTGTGGAAGCGCCTGCCCGAAACGCTCGACCCCGATCATGTCATCCCGATCCAGGCCTCGGCGATCATCGACGTCTGGGGCAAGGTCATCAGCCACCGCCAGGCGCTGGGCTACATGTTCGGTTCGGGCATCGCCTTTGGCGCGCTGTTCGGATTCATCAACAGCGCTCAGCAGATTTTCTTCGAGGTGTTCGGCGCGGAGGACATCTTCCCCTATGCCTTTGCCAGCGTGGCCGGCGCGATGGCGCTGGCGAGCTTCTTCAACAGCCGCATCGTGATGCGTTTCGGCGCGCGGCGGGTCAGCCACAGCGCGCTGCTCGCCTTCATCGCGCTGGCGGGCATCCACCTGATCTCCGCGTGGGATGGCGAAAGCCTGACCATGTTCCTGATCCTTCACGCGCTGACCATGAGCATGTGCGGCTTCATCGGCGCCAATTTCTCGTCGATCGCGATGGAACCGTTCGGCAACATGGCGGGCGCCGCGTCGAGTTTTCAGAACAGCTGCCGCATGCTTGCGGCCGCGGGGCTCGGCGTGATCATCGGACAAAGCTATGACGGCACGGTGGTGCCGCTGGTCAGCGGGTTCCTGATCTGCGGCAGTTGCTCGCTGCTGCTGCTGCTATGGTCCGAGAAGGGCAAGCTGTTCACGCGGCCGCGCAACGTGCGGCAGGTGCAGCTTTAAAAACCCTCTCCCGCCCGCTGGAGAGGAGCGAGACTTGGAAACTTGTTTCCTAGTCGCAGCGGTGAGGGGGTCCCCGCAAACGCGTTTGCGGGGACCCCGGTGAGGGCGACTGCGCAGAGCGGAGGCACATCGCTGGCGCTGGCGCGCCACCCACCCTCATCCAACTTCGTCTAACCGCTGCGCGATAAGACTGCGTATCCTTCTCCCGCCGGGGCGGGAGAAGGGTTCAAAGGTTACCCCACCAACCCGTAGACCAGGATCGCGCCGACCGCGAGCGGACACAGATAAGCGATCAGGATCCGCCAGGTCATGTGCAGCCCGCCGCTGATGCCGTTCTCGTCATCGGTCAGGCGCTTGTCGGCGATCCAGCCGACGAACAGCGCGACGAGAAACGCCGAGAGCGGCAGCAGGATTTTGCTGGTCAGCGTGTCGGTGATGGCGAAGAAGTTCTGGCCTTCGAAGATGCTGACGTTCAGCGGGTGCCAGTTCTCCAGCACGTTGAACGACAGCGCCGAAACGATCCCGATGGCAAAGGCGAGCCCACCGAGCAGCAATGCCGCCACGCTGCGCGCCATACGCAAACGCTTCATCACCCAGGCGGTCGGCGCTTCCAGCAGCGCGACCGAGCTGGTCAGCGCGGCGAACAGCACCATCACGAAGAACAGGAAACCGATGAGCGATCCTGCCGGCATGGTCTGGAAGCTGGCGGGCAGCGTCTGGAACATCAGCGTCGGACCGCTGTCGGCCGCAAGTCCCGCGGCGAACACGATCGGAAAGATCGCCAGCCCCGCGATGATCGCCACCGCGGTATCGGCCGCCGCGATGATCGTCGAGGTGCCCGCAAGATTGGTCTTGCGATCTGCGTAGGCGCCGTAGGTGATCATCATCGCCGAGCCGAGCGAGAGCGAGAAGAAGGCCTGCCCCAGCGCCGCCAGCATCACGCCGGGTTTCAACAGCCGCGCCGGCTCGAAGGCGAACAGGAAAGAAAAGGCCTCCCCGGCCGCGCCGGTGGCGAGGCTGTAGAGCGTGATCCCGACCAGCAACAGAAAGAACGTCGGCATCAGATAGACCGCGATCTTCTCGATCCCGCCATGCACGCCGCGCGCGACGACAAAGGCGGTCAGCGCCATGAACAGCGCATGCATGCCCAGCATCAGCGGGTTGTTGGCGAACAAGGCGGGCAAATGGTCCTGGATCTGTTCGAGGGTCTGTCCCTGAAACGCGCCGCCGAGCAGCGCACCATTGCCGATGCTCGTGAAAACATCGCTCGCGAACAGCCCGATATAATAGAGCACCCAGCCCGCGATCACGCTGTAGAATGTCAGGATCAGGAACGCCCCCAGCATGCCGATACCGGCCAGCGCCGACCAGGCCGTGGACGCCCCGCTATCCCGCGCGACGATTTTGGTGCTTTCGATCGCGTCGGCCTTGCCGTGCCGCCCGATCAGCGTCTCGGACAGGAGGACCGGCAGACCGATCAGCAATATGCAAAGGATGTAGAAGATCACGAACGCGCCGCCGCCATTGGTCCCGGCCTCGGACGGAAACCGCCACAAATTGCCGAGTCCGACCGCCGATCCCGTCGCCGCCAGAATGAACCCCCAACGCGACGACCATCCCTCGGTCGCCTGCGTACCGGCTGCGTGTGCCATCGAACTATCCCCTCGCATGCTTTGTTCTGATTTGCCGCGCTTATATGCGGTGCAGTGCAAAAGACAAATCGTGGGGGGCATAGGAAACCTTCTCCCGCCCGGGCGGGAGAAGGATATGCAGCCTTACCGCGCAGCGGTTAGGCGAAGTTGGATGAGGGTGGGTGGCGAAGCCATCGATCGGTCGGCGCTGCTGGGCGCCCTCTCCGCTGCGACTACATTCGCTATGCTCATGAAGTCTCGCTCCTCTCCCGTGAACGGGAGAGGGTTGGAATCAGCGCGCCAGCATCGGCCCGAGCTTCTGGCCCGCGAACACATGCACATGGAGATGCCCGACCTCCTGATGCGCATCCTGCCCGACATTGGCGAGCAGACGATAGCCCGGTGCCACCAGCTCCAAATTGCGCGCAACCGTCCCTACCGCGCGCACGAACCCCGCGATCATCGCGTCATCGGCGTGCACGGAGAAATCGTCCCAACTGACATAAGCGCCCTTGGGAATCACCAGCACATGGATGGGCGCCTGCGGGTTGATATCGCGGAACGCCAGTGCATGCTCATCCTCATAGACCTTCTCGCACGGGATTTCGCCGCGCAGGATTTTGGCGAAGATGTTGCTCTCGTCATAGGCTTGGGTCGCATCGACGCTCATGCTTGGCTCCTCAATCCGGTCGCGTGCTTTTTTCGTCGAGGCCCGACAGCCCCTCGCGCCGCGTCAGTTCGGTCTCGACCTCCTCGAACCGCACGCCGCAATCGGCCAGCAGCATCAGATGGTGAAAGATCAGATCGGCCGACTCGGCGATCACGTCTTCGCGGCTTTCGGAAACCGCCGCGATCACCGTCTCGACCGCTTCCTCGCCCAGCTTCTGAGCGATCTTGGCGCGTCCCTTGCCGCGCAGCCGCGCGACATAACTCGCCTCCGGGTCGCCCTTGCGGCGTTCGGCGATAACCCGTTCGAGGCGGTATAATATTGCGCTCATTTCCGCCGAGTGGCCCTCGCAAGGCGTCCGCGTCAAGTGCGATTCCCCCCGGAGCGGGCCAGACCCGCCACCATCCGCCGGTCGGCGGAATCGAGTAGCCCCTGAAGCACCTGCCAAAAGCCGGTGACGGCCTCCTGCCCCGCATCGCCGTAAGCCGCGGCCATCCGCGCGCGCATCGCATCGAACAATTCGTTCTCCACCACCTGGCCGGAGTCCGTCAGCGACAACAGCCTCTGACGGCGGTCATTACGTCCGGACCGCGCCTCGACCAACCCCCGCTCGATCAAATCGCCGAGCACGCGGCCGAGCGACTGCTTGGTCACGCCGAGATAGCCGAGCAGCGTCTTGACGCTGAGCCCCGGATCGCGCGCGATGAAATACAGACAGCGCGCATGGGCACGTCCGAACTTCGCCTCGGCCAAAGCGCGATCGCCCGCTTCGGCGATCGCGGCGCTCGCGAAATGCATCAGCTCCAAGCCGCGCCGAACCTCCTCCTCGCGCAGAAACATCGGCGATGCCGGCGGAAAATGGCTAGCGGTTCGGTCGACCATGAGACGCGCCTTGCTGAGGGTCCGGACGTCAATGATGACGGTTGTGACGAAGCGAGGCAAGCCGCCCGCGGCCCCGCATCGACTGGTGGCAATGCATGGCTGCCCACGCTAAAGCCGCATTCATGACAAGCCACATGAACTTCCCCGTCGAAACCCATCCCCAACCCGTCTCCGCCAGCGAGCGCGAGAAGCTGCTCGAAGACCCCGGCTTCGGCAAATTGTTCACCGATCATATGGTGACCCTGCGCTGGAGCGAGAACGAAGGCTGGCACGACGGCAAGGTGAGCGCGCGCCGCCCGATCGAGATGGACCCGGCGACGGCCGTGCTGCACTATGCACAGGAAATCTTCGAAGGCATGAAGGCCTATCGGCTGGGTGACGGCAGCGCCGCCCTGTTCCGGCCGGATCGCAACGCCGCGCGCTTCCGTGCCTCGTCCCGGCGCCTGGCGATGCCCGAGCTGCCCGACGAGCTGTTCATCGAGGCGATCGAGACGCTGGTCGACACCGATTCGAACTGGATCCCGCCGGGCGACGGCGCCGCCTTGTATCTGCGCCCGTTCATGTTCGCCAGCGAGGTGTTCCTCGGCGTGCGCCCGGCCAAGGAATATCTGTTCATCGTCATCGCCAGCTCGGTCGGTGCCTATTTCAAGGGCGGCGCCGCGCCGATCTCGCTGTGGGTTTCGTTCGATTACAACCGCGCGGGCCCCGGCGGCACGGGCGCGGCCAAATGCGGCGGAAATTACGCGTCCAGCCTGCTGCCGCATGGCGAGGCGCTGTCGAAGGGCTGCGACCAGGTTTGTTTTCTCGACGCGGCCGAGCATGTATGGATCGAGGAACTGGGCGGCATGAACCTGTTCTTCGTGATGGACGACGGCAGCCTGGTAACCCCGCCGCTGACCGACACGATCCTGGCCGGCATCACCCGCGATTCGCTGATCCAGCTGGCGCGCGATGCGGGCCATGCGGTGCGCGAGGAGCGTTATTCGTTCGAGCAGTGGAAGGTCGACGCGCAAAGCGGGCGATGCGCCGAGACCTTTGCTTGCGGCACTGCCGCGGTGGTGACCCCGGTCGGCACGGTGAAATCGGATCATGGCGCGTTCACCCTCGGCGACGGCGAGACCGCCGGTCCGGTCACCGCCAAACTCCACGCCGCGCTCGAGGCGATCCAGCGCGGCGAGAGCAACGACTCGCATGGCTGGGTGAAGCGGCTCGGCTGATCGATCGCCGAACCCCCTTCCCTCGCCGCCGATGATCCGTATATAGGCGCGCAAGACGTGAAAAGCGCCTGCTGGGGCGTAGCCAAGCGGTAAGGCACCGGTTTTTGGTATCGGCATGCGCAGGTTCGAATCCTGCCGCCCCAGCCAAGTTTCTAATTTTCGAAAAAGTCCGCAGTTTGGTTCCTGAAGGATTCGGCAAGGCGCGATCCGGGATCGATAAAGGAGCGGCCGGAGATCACCGATCAGCAGAAGAAAGCTGTTCGACGTGAACCCAGTCTACATACATGGCGATTTGGCCACGCTGGATCTGCCGAACGGTCGCTTCCGGGATGCCATTATAAGGTTGTTCGATCCCATTGGTCTTGAACGGATAGGCGCCGCCCAAGGCAAAGTTGAGAATGATGAATTGAGGACCGTCAAACGCCCATTTGCCGTAATGCTCGACCATCGGCCGGGTCACGCGATAAGTGGGGTGGCCATCGAGCTTGAACAGAATTTGATCGGGTGTCCAGTCCACCGAATAGACGTGCCAATCGGTGACGTCGGTATCGTCTCTGAAGAAATATTTGTTCACGAGCGGGGTTTCGCCTGAATAGCCCGGTCCATGAAGCGCCACGCCGGTCCAGTCCTTCTCGCCGACATATTCCATGATGTCGGTTTCGCCGCTTGCCGGCCATTCGCCATAGCCGAGCAGCCAGAATGCGGGCCAGACCCCCTGGGCATCGGGCATTTTGATGCGCGCCGATGCGGTGCCGTAAGTGAAATCGAATTTATCGCGCGTCGTGATGCGCCCCGAAAGGAAATCCGCAGGGCGGCCGGAGGGCGTTTCAAAGCCCTTGCTGAATGTCGGCTTCAGCGCCAGCACGCCGCCATCGGCACCGGCAATCGTTCCTGCGGGCAGGACCCGGACCGTATCCGGCGAATCGACATAGGCCTGCTGCTCGTTGTTCACCCAGAATTCCGGGCCGACGACGTTCCATTTGCCGCGGTCCAGCGCACCGGAGTCGAATTCGTCGGCGAACATCAGCGGACCGCTTAGTGCCAGCGGGAGCGCTGCGGGAGCAGGCGTCTCCGCCATTTGGCATCCGCTCGGGACCAGAATGCCTGCCAACGCAAGCAATAGGGCTATGATGCGCATATTTCCCTTCACGCCGCCGCCGGCGTTCGCGCATACCATCCGAAGCTGGCGATCACGGCGTAGCAGATGGCGGGGATGACGAGCGCCAGATAGAGACTGCCGCTGGTGTCCGCGACCACGCCGGTTAGGAGTGGCACCACCGCGCCGCCGAAGATCGCGACGTTGATGATGCCCGATCCGTCCGCCGCGCGGCTGCCCAGCTTCTCGCAGGCCAGGCTGAAGATCGTCGGGAACATGATCGAGTTCATCAGGCCGATCGCGAGCAGGCTATAGCCCGAAACGACGCCGCTCGTGTTGGTCGAGATCAGCAGCAGCGTGATGGCGCCCAGCGCGACGAATGCGAGGACCTTGCCCGGGCTCAGCACACGCAGGACGGCCGAACCGATGAATCGCCCGATCATCGCACCGCCCCAGTAGAGAAAGATCAACGATCCTGCCTTAGCCTGCGTCAGCCCCATCACGCCCGGCTGTTCCAGATAGCTGACGATGAGCGAGCCGATCGACACTTCCGCGCCGACATAGAGGAAGATGCACAGCGCGCCGAAGCCGAAGCGCTTGCGCTTGACGAGATCGAGTCCGCCGAGACCCGTGCTCGGCTCGTGCCGCTCGCCCTGCAGCTTGTCGCGGAATATCCACACCACCGTAGCGACGATGGCGAGCATGACGGCGATGGCGATATAGCCGCCCATGATCGCCCCGCTCTCGGCGATGCGATATTCGCTGAGCGCCGCGCCGGTCAGTTCGGACGCGCTGAGATCGGCCAGGCTGCCGAGGATCAGCGCGGCGCCCGCGATCGGGAAGATGGTGGTGCCGAGCGAGTTGAACGCCTGCGCAAAGGTCAGCCGGCTATGCGCCGTCGCTTGCGGCCCGAGCAGCGAGATCAACGGGTTGGCGACCACCTGAACGACGACCACGCCGCTCGCCAGCACGAACAGCGCGAACAGAAACAATGCGTAGGTCGCGGTCTGCGAGGCCGGAATGAACAGCAGGCAGCCGGTCATCATGATGAGCAGTCCCGCCACCGCGCCGCGCATATAGCCGATCTTTTTCACCAGCTTGGCGCCCGGAATACCGATCACCAGATAGGCGGTGAAAAAGCAGAACTGCACCAGCATCGCCTGCGTGTAGTTGAGCGTGAACAGCTCCTTCAGCTTGGGAATGATGACGTCGTTCAGCGAAGTGATGCCGCCGAAGATCAGGAACAGCGCGAAAACGAAGCCCTGCAGCCCCGGCGCGCGGATCGGCTCGGCATCCCCTTCGACCGGATGAGGATCGCTACTCGATGCGACGTCTGGAGCTAGTGCCATGAGCGATCCTCTTTCTTCCCGGTCCTGATATCGCCGGGTTATAGCCTGTGTTCAGCCGGCGGGCGAGGGGCATGCCAAGTCTTCACCGACCGCCTCCACTTTGGCAGCGAACAGGGTAATGGCAAAGCCCCGATCCGCGGTGATCCGCAGGGCGTTGCCGAGCTGAGTCAGGTCCGCGCCGGCATCGGCGAAGCAGCGCAGGGGTATTTTAAGCGTCGAGGGCTGGCCCAGCGCCAGGTCCGCAATCAATCCGGTCGCATCCATGGCGGTGTCGCCCATCGCGATCATGACCGGTCCCGAGCCGCGCTGATCGATCCGCCAGTCCAGCCGCAAGGCAAAGGCGTTGCCCAGCTGGCGCGACAGATCGACGACCGGACCGTCGATGCTCACCGCGCCTTGATCGCTCCAGACGATCTGCTTGGCATCCTCCTGCGCTGTGAAATCGACCGAGCTCGTCGCAACGGCATGTTCCGGGCTCGCCTGCGGACGCGACTCCACCGTCAGCGCCCCCCCGCCGTCGCTGACCGTCATGACCCAAGGCGCCCGCGCGCGTCCGGCGCCGAAGAAATCCTGCACGTTCAGCGCGGCCGTCACGTCCATCCCCGGATCTTCGGACAGGCCCGGCACCCGATGGTCGCTGCCATAATCCAGGCCATAGCCCAGCGGGAACAGGGGGGCCGTGATCGGCGAGCGCGCGTCGGCGGGCCAAGGAAAGGAAAGCCGGCCGGTAAAATCGCGCGCGGTGGTGCCGTCGACGCGGGCCACCAGCACATCGGCCACGCCGATCCCCTGCGAGCCGGGGAGCCAGGCGGCCACGAACGCGTCGGACGCGTTGATCTCCGGACTGGTGAACATCGGCCGGCCGGACAGGAACACCGAGACGACGGGAATGCCAGCGCTTTTCAGCTTTTTCAGCAGCGCCAGATCGGTGGCACCCGCCGGTTGATAATCGAGCGTCGGCACGTCGCCCTGAAATTCCGCATATGGCGGCTCGCCGAAGACCATGATCGCAACATCGGGTCTGGCCGTGAAATTGCCATCCAAGGCCAGTTCGGCGCTACCGCCGGCCTGCTTCACCGATGCGGAAATACCGTCCCAGACGGTCTGGCCGTTGGAGAAATCGCTGTTGGTGACGTCGGTACCCTGCCAGCTGATCGTCCAGCCGCCGGCCTGCATCGCCATATCGTCCGCGCTCCTGCCCGCCACCAGAACCTTGGCGCCCGGCTTGATCGGCAGGACCGAGCCGTTGTTCTTGAGCAGCACGAGCGATTTGGCGACCGCTTCCCGCGCCAGCGCGAGATGATCCTGCGCGCCGATGGCCGCGTAATCGCGGCGCGTCGCCGGCTGGTCCTCCAGCAGGCCGAGCTTGGCCTTGACCCGCAGGATGCGGCGCACGGCATCTTCGAGCCGTTCCAGCGAAATCAGGCCCGCCCGCGCCTCCTGCAAGGTGTTGTCGAACAATCCCTTCCAGCTGTCGGGCGCCATGTAGAGATCGAGGCCCGCTTCGAGCGCGGCGGGACAATCGGTGACCGTGCAGCCCCCGATCTGTCCGTGCGCATTCCAGTCGCCGACGACGAACCCTTCGAAACCCATTTGTCCCTTGAGCACACCGGTCAACAGCGACTTGTTGCCGTGGTTCTTCACGCCGTTCCAGCCGGAGAAACTGGCCATTACTGTCAGCGCGCCGGCGTCGATCGCGGCCGGATAGCCCTGTGCGTGAATGGCGATCAGTTCGGCTTCCGGAACGATCGCGTCGCCTTGGTCCTTGCCGCCCTCGGTCCCGCCATCGGCGAGGAAATGCTTGGCCGTGGCGGCGACATGATCGGTCGCCAGTTCCTCGCCCGATTGCAGCGCCCCCTGCAGGCCGAGCACCATCGCCCCGGCATAATCGGCGACCAGCGCGGGGTCGGACGAATAGCCTTCATAGATGCGCCCCCAGCGCGGATCCTGCGGCACGGCCAGCGTGGGCGCGAAGGTCCACTCGATCCCGCTTCCCGCGACCTCGGCGGCGGTGACCGCGCCGATCCGCCGGATCATTTCCGGATCATGCGCCGCGCCGAGCCCGATATTGTGCGGGAAGAGCGTGGCGTTGGGGAGATTGCTATGCCCGTGCACGGCATCGATCCCGAAGATGATCGGGATGGCGATCCCCTGCCCGCGCGGCCTGAGCGAGGCGGCGCGAAACTCGCTCACCAATCTGTCCCAGTCGGCCGCGCTCGAACGCTCGTTCCCATGGGGTCCGCTGTTGCCGCCCGCCAGGATCGAGCCGAGCGGATAGTCCGCCAGATCGGCCGGCGTGATCGTGGTGATATCGGCCTGGATGACCTGCCCGACTTTCTGCGCCAGCGTCATTGAACCGATCAGCCGGGTGATCTTCGCCTCGGTTTCTAAATCGGTGATCGCGGCCGGGCTGCGTGCGCTCGGCCAGCGTTCGGGATGCGCGGTGGCGGACATCGCCTTGCCGCTATTCGCCGCTCCGCCCCTGGAAGGCGCAGCGGGTGGCGCAAGCTGCGTGCAGCCGATGGTTCCACAGGCGAGTATGGCCGCCGCCAACGACGCTTTACCGGTCAATTCCATCCTCGCCCCATCTATGTTGTGAACGTTATCAAGATTGAAATCGCACGGTCTTCGGGCAAAATCAAGCCGCTTTCGGCAGCGCGCTTATGGTCGACAGAAGGACCCAAGCGAGGCCGGCGAGGCCGGCGAGCAGCCAGATGAGCGGCGCATAGCCGAAGCCGGGCACGATCGCGATGGTCAACCAGGGCATGATCAGGGACGGCACGGTGTTGGTGAGGTTGAACAGGCCCAGATCGCGGCCGCGCAGGCTCGGACGCGGCAGAACCCGCAACGTCTGGCTGCTGTGCAGCGACAGGAACACCGTCGTCGCCAGCCCGAACAGGACATAGCCCGCCAGCGCCATCGCGATGCCTCCGGACGCCGCCATGATGGCGAGCCCTGCCGCGGATAGCGCAGCGCTCAGTCTCAGCGGCACGATCGCGCGCCCGCTGCGATCGGCCCAGCGACCGGCGAGCAGCGCCAGCGGGATCGCGGTGACCAATACCACGCTGAAGATGCGCGCGGTGTCGGCGTCGCGGATCGCCGGGTCGATCGATCGGAAATAATAGAGCAGATAGGCGAACAATGCCGCCTCGGATATCTGCACCGCCAGCCGTGCGGTCCACATGCGCACGATCGATCGGTCGAAATCGATCCGTCCCGTCGCCGCTTGCCCCGAAGACCGCATGAGATCGGGAAATGGCCTCGGCCTGCCCAGCAGCAGCAGCGGCAACACGCACGCAACGACCATCAGGGCGACGAGCGCAAACCGGGTTTCCACCGGCGCCAGTGCGGGAATGGTGACGATGGCGCCCGCCGCCGCGCCAGCGGCCGGGGCGAAGGCAAGCAGGCCGCCGAGCAACCCCTTTTGCCGGTCCGGAACGGAATCGCCCGCCAGCGCGGCCAGCGGTCCGAGCATCATGTTGAGCCCGAGCTGCCACAGAATCAGCGTCGCGGCCAGTGGCAGTATCGCATCGATGCGCGCCATCGTCAGCAGCAACCCGACGTTGAGCGCGAGGCCGGCGCCGATCCAGGCCTGGCGCCGGCCGGTCACATCGCTCAGCCAGCCGAACAGGATGCCCCCCAGGCTTGCGGCGATCGCTCCGGCGAAGCTCAGATAGCCCAGCCAATGCACCGCCTGCGGCCCTGAAATATCCGCCACGCGGGTTGGCAGCAGCATCGTTAGGAACGGCACATAGGCGATCGCCCCGCCCGCCCAGGCCAGGGCATAGAGGCGCAGGAAATGACTCGACTGGCGTGGCTCGCCAGAGTCGGCCGGGTCAGTTGCCATGGATATCCGCATCGCGCGGAGGGGCGGTGGAACTGCGCAGCACCAGGGCGGCGGGAACCACCACCGGTTCGCGCGGCGTATCTTGCCCCTTCTGCGCGGCGATGATCAATTCAACCGCCCGCGCCACGGTGCGGGCAACCGGCTGGTCGACGGCGCTGAGCGGAGGGTGGGTGAAGCGGGCGATCGGCGTGTTGTCGAAGCTGATCAGCGACAGATCGCCGGGCACTTCCAGATCAAGCGCGCGGGCGACCTCCAGCGCCGCAAGAGTCATCTTGTCGCTGCTCGCCAAGATCGCGGTCGGCCGGTCGCCTAGCCCGAGCAGCTTGCGCGCGGCGCGCTCACCGGAAGCGAAACCGAAATCGCCCGTCTCCAGCAGCCCGTCCGCCGAAAGTCCGGCGGCACCCATTGCCGCGCGCCATCCATCGACGCGCCAACCGCTGAGGCTGTATTCCGGCGGCCCCGCGATGAACGCGATCCGGCGATGACCCAGCTCGATCAGATGATCGGTCGCCAGTCTGGAAGACCCGGCATCGTCCATCGTCAGCGCGATCCCCGGCCCGGCGGCCAGCGAACCGATGCGCGCGAACGGGATGCGGTTCTGCTCGAGCAGATCGGCGATCAGCCGGTTGTCCGAATGCGGCGGCGTCAGCACCACGCCGTCCGGCTGCAGCGCGGCAATCGCGCCGCGCAGTTCGCGCTCGACATGGTCGCTATGCGTATCGACCAGCTCGAACATCAGGCGATAGCCATGTTCGGCGCATTTCAGCATGCCGCCCAGCAGCATCTGGTCGACCCAGTCGGCACCCTGGCGCTCGCGCCAATCGGAAATCGTGCGCTCGCGGTCGTTGAGCGCCAGGATGATGTAGGAACGCGAACCGCTCATGCGCTGCGCCGCGATCGATGGAACATAGCCAAGCCGGTCGATCGAATCCTGCACCCGCCGCGCCATCTGGGGACGGACATTGGGCTCCTTGTTGATGACTCGGCTGACCGTCTGGAGCGAAACGCCCGCATCGGCCGCGACATGCTTGATGGTAACCGCCTGCCGGCGCCGTGCCATGGTTCAGAAGTCCCTGTGATTAACAGCAAATGTCATTAGCGGGGTCGGCCGCGATTTACCAGTTGCCCCACGGCCGGGCCACGCCTGTCATGCCGCTTCTGCAGGGCGCGTTCCGCAATAACGAGCCACATAGGCGTCGTGCGCGGGAAGCCCGGCAACCGTCTTGGACACGCTATCGCGCAGCGTCTCCAGCAGCTGCGTCAGTTCCTCGTCGGTAAGCTTCGCCGCGATCGGATGGAACGCTTGCGGCATGACTCCCTGGCCCATCATCACCTGGACCCAGCTGTTTTCGGCGAACAGTTCCTCGTTCTTGCGGAACACCCGGCCGGTTTCGCGGAACAGTTCGATCCGCTGCGCCAGCGTGTCCGGCACGTCCATCGCCGCGCAATGCCGCCAGAAGGCGCTGTCCCGGCGATCGGTGGCCTTGTAGTGCAAGATCAAGAAATCGCGAATCTGCAGCATATCGGCGAACTGCTGCTCGTTGAATTCCGCGACGTCGCGTTCGCTAACTTCGCGCAGCGGCAGCATCCGGATCAGCCGCAGCACGGCGCGTTGGATGAGGTGGATGCTGGTCGATTCCAGCGGCTCCATGAACCCGCTCGACAGGCCGATCGCCACGCAGTTGCGGTGCCATTGCCGTCGCCGCGCGCCGGTGACGAAGCGCAGCATATTGGGCTCGGTCAGCGGCTCGCCCTCGATGCTCGTCATCAGCCGGTCAAGCGCCGCGCCCTGATCCAGATGGCGGCTGCAATAGACGATCCCGTTGCCGCCGCGATGCTGCAGCGGAATGCGCCATTGCCAGCCCGCATCGTGGGCGATGGCGCGGGTGTAGGGGATTGGCGGGCCGACCGATCGGGTCTGCACCGCGATCGCCGCGTCGCAGGGCAGATAATGCGTCCAATCGTCATAGCCCGCATGAACCGCGCCTTCGATCAGCAGCGCGCGAAAGCCCGTGCAGTCCAGGAACAGGTCGCCTTCGATCCGCTCGCCCGATTCCAGCAGCAGCGCGTGGATATCGCCCTTTTCCAAATCGAGCTGCACCTCGGCGATCCTGCCTTCCAATCGCCGCGTCCCATCGGCCTCGGCCATATCCCGCAGAAACTTGGCATAAAGCGCGCTGTCGAACTGGTAGGCGTAGTTCATCCTGTCGTCGGGCAGATGCGCGAATTTACCGGCGTGCGCGGCGGCAAGCTCCAGGCAATAAGCGTCATAGGGTTCGCTATGCCCCCGCTCGCGGCCGTTCAGCCAGAAATGCTGAAACCCGGCCGCCCAGTGGTCCCGGCCGGTCGTCCCGAAGGAATGGAAATAACCCTCACCCTCGCATTTCCAGTTGTCGAACTGGATGCCGAGTTTGAAGGTCGCCTGCGTGGCGCGCATGAAGTCCGCTTCGTTGATGCCGAGCAAGCGGTTATAGGTCACCAGCGGCGGGATGGTGCTTTCGCCCACGCCCACGGTGCCGATCGCGTCGGACTCGATCAGCGTCACGTCGATCGCGGCGCCCATCGTTCGGGCGATCGCCGCGGCGGCCATCCAGCCGGCGGTGCCGCCGCCCGCGATCACGATGCGCCCGATCCGCTCCCGGCCGCCGCTCACTGGCTGAGCGATCGCAGGAGGAAGGCGCGGATCCGCCCGGCGCTCTCGGCGGTGAGCGGGCCCAATATGCTGCGCGCCTCTTCGGGAATATGCGCGGTGACGTTCTCCCCGTTGCCGAACACATAATGGTCGAACAGCATCCGCCAGAGCCGCTTCTCATCGTCCGGCAGATCGCGGACCGAGAGAATGGCGTGGTTCAGCGCGTCCTGCGGCTGCCCCATCCAGCGCGGGCTCTCGCGCCACCAGAAATTGACGAGCGCGTTGAACCCGCTCAGCGCCTCGACATGGTGCCACCACATCGACGGAATGTGGAGCGCGTCGCCGGGCTCCAGTTCGGTGAAAAGACCATGACGGAGGGCCTCGCGGAAGCGGGGATGGGCAGCGAAATCGGGATCGTGGAAATCAACCATGCTGACCGCGCGGCCGGCGGGCGTGTTGTCGATGGGGCCGATATAGAGATTGTCGAACTGGTCGGGCGGAAACAGCGTGAAGCGCCGCCGACCCACCGCGCAGCACGCCAGGTTGGCGGGAAAGTCATTATGCGCCGCGATGCGGGTGCGGGTGCCGATCCAGATGCTCGAGATCGGTTCACGCGTTCCGAGATCGACATGGTTCTCCTCGTACAATCCGGAGAAGAAATCGTGCATGTCGATCGAGGCGAGATAGACCGACGCCGCATCGGGCTTGCCCTCCGCCGCATCGATCCCATCGAATATCTCGCGCAGCCTGGCGCGGCCGCTGCGGAAGTTCATGCCCATCCGGTCGTCGTAAAATAGCCGCCCGCCGTCGTTCGGCGAACCCACCGAAACGACGAACGGCCTGTCGCGCGCCTTACCGAGCATATAGTCGCGCGCCTCGCGGTTCGAACGTTTGCCCGCCGCGATCAGCGGCCAATCGGCCACGAGACCGCGAACGACGAAAGGCTTGCGCGCCGCTCGCAGCAGCGCATCCAGCTCCGTCCCCGTCGCGGCGACCTCCGAGATCGGCGCGAGACCGCCGAACGGGCCGGGATCGGCTTCAGCCATGCCCGAGCCGTCCATTCTTGCGTGTCACGAGATCGCCGATATGGGCGAGCGAGGCGAGCGCCATGAAGATTGGCATCAGATGATCCTGCGCGTGCAATTCGCCCAGCGCGGCGGGATCGAGCAGTCGCAGCCGGGTTTCGTCGATGACGTGAAAGCCCACCAATCGATTCTTGGAGCCGTCGTCCAGCGGCACCTCGAGCGTGAACGGCTCGAGCAATTCGTGCCGCTTCAGCGCGTCGAAGAAGGCCGCGCCGGCGCGATACCCCTCGTCCAGCGCGCCCAGCAGTTCCGAGATCCGCTCCAGATAGGGCGTGGGGCGGTTGTCCTCGTCGAACAGCCGCAGCCCCTTGCCATGCGACACCCGCGGATGGGCCATGTCGATATGGACCTGCGCGCGCGCTCCGCCGCGCGACCGGCCGATCAGAAACGGCTGAACCGCGATCGCCAGCGGGCGATAATGCGCGTCCCACCCGCCGTCCCGCAGGAACAGATTCTCGCCCGTGTCGAAGCCGAACAGCGCATGCGCCGAGAAGCCGCCGCTTTCGGTATCGAACCGGAAGACGATGGGATAATGCGCCTGAACCTGCCGGAACTCGCTGGGCATAACCAGGCTCGACATCACCGCGTCGCCCAAGGCTTCCGATGCGTCGGTCAGGACCCGCAGATCGGCATGGGTCGCGCTGTCCAGCACGCAGTGGGACGTCATCGGGCGGTTTCGCCGGCGAGCGCGGGCGCCGGCTCGGCCAGCGCGTCGAGATAGGCGCGATTGGTCGGCAGCGCGGACGCCAGCGCCCGGGCGCGTTGATCGATCTGCCGCATCTGCTGACGCATCTCCTTCACTCCCGCGTCTTCGTCCATGTTCCCCGGCGGGCTTGGACCGCTCATGCCATAGAGCACATATTGATGGCTAGCCGCGGGAAACACTTCGTCCCGTTCGGGGAAATCGTAAACCGACGGCGGTTGATCGCGCCATAGTCGCAAGAGATCGGTGACGCGCTCCGGCACGCTGGCGGGATCGCGGTGGGCACGCCAATAGGGCTCGTTGCGGCGGCTCAGCACATAATGCAGCTTCAGGAAATCGACGATCCGGTCCCAGCGATAGCGGAACGTCCGGTTAAAGCGCTCGGCATGGATCGGCAAACTCCCACTATCCGCCGGAAAATTGTCGAGCAGCATCTGCAGCGACAATTCGATCAGCACGATCGCCGACGCCTCGAGCGGCTCGAGAAAGCCCGCCGACAAACCAATCGCCAGGCAGTTGTCCTGCCAGAACCGCTCGCGATGACCACTGGCGAAAGCGAGCAGGCGCACCGGATGATCGTCCAGCGCCACGCCCGGCATGGCCGTGCGGACATAGTCTGCCAGCATTTCGCGGGCGCGGCTTTGGTCCATATGCGCCGCGGCATAGACGCAGCCGATGCCGCGCCGCGTCGGTAAGCCGATATCCCAGATCCATCCCGCTTCGTGCGCGGTGGCGATGGTCTGCGAGGCGATCGGGCTGTCGGGCGCAACCGGCAGCTGGACCGCCAGCGCGCGGTCGTTGAACAGCATGTTGCCGCGGTCGATCCACGGCACGCCCATCTGCTCGCCGATCAGCCGCGCGGCATGGCCGGTGCAGTCGATGAACAGGTCGCCCGCAATTTCGCCATGCGCGCGCGTGACGGCGGCGGCGATATCGCCATTTTCCGCACTGCGGGCGGCGGTCATATGATCGGCGATGTGCCGCACACCCAATCGGTCGCAGGCATGGCGTTTTAGGAGCTGAACGAGCTTCGTGGCATCCAGATGATAGGCATAGTTCAGCGCCCCGGCATAATCCGGCATGACGCGCTGGCGTGGCGCGCAATCGAGCTTGCAGATGCGCGTCTGCGCAGACACCGCCTCGGCGAAAGATCGGCCCGGCTGCGCCTGCCACGCTTTCAGCAGATCGTCCGGGGCGCCCTCGGGCGGCGCGGTGAACGGATGAAGATAGCTGTCCTCCGTCTCGCCGGTTACCCATCCGTCGAACCGGGAGCCCTGTTTGAACGACGCATCGCATTCCCGCAGAAAATCGCTTTCCGCGATACCGATCGTGGCCAGGGTCCGGCGCATCGTCGGCCAGGTCCCCTCGCCCACGCCCACCGCCGGGATGTCCGGTGCCTCGATCAACGTGACGGTCGTGGAATCGTTCGGGCGGCGGGCGGCGATCATGCAGGCGGACAGCCAGCCGGCGGTGCCGCCGCCCACGATGACGATCTGTCGAACCGGATGGGTCAAGCCAAACCTCTCTGCGCACCGGTCGGCAAGATGGTCCCGATGGACTGCGCCGAAGCCGCCGTCGCAGTCTCAGGCATCTCGGGCCGATTAATCAAGCCCCGGGCGTCAGAAAGTGAACCGTACGCCCCCGGAATAACGGGCGTAACCCGGCTGCGCGAACGTCACGAAATTTTCCGAACGGCGATGCCCCCGGCGGCTTTCACCGGTCAGGTTGATCGCTTCGGCGAACACCGTGAGCCCGGGAATGAACTCGTAACTGGCGCTCGCGTCCACTTGGCCATAGGCTTCGACATAGGTCGGATCGAAGTCGCCCCCGGCATAGAATTCGTCGCGCCAGTTATAGGCGATCCGCGCCTGAAAGCCGTATTTGTCGAAAAATGCCACGGCATTGGCGCTGTCGCTGAGCCCCGTCAGTGCGAATTGGCCGATATTGGGATCGAGCGCGTTGTCGTAAATCGCATCGCCGCGCACGATCGTATAGTTCAGGATGGCGCCGAAGCCGGTATCCCAGAACTGGTGCTGAATCGCGAATTCCCAGCCGTGGATATTGGCGGTCTGGTCGCTGTTGAACGGCTGCTCGATCTGGAAATTCAAGAGCGGATCCTGATCGACGCTAAAAATATTGCCGATCCGGATCAACGGCGAATTGGGATCGCTTGGATCGAGCGGCTCCATACCTGTCGTCTGGGACGATTCGGGATAATTTTCCAGAATATAGTCGCGGATCAAGCGCGCGTCGGTCGTCCCGAGAGCCGCCACCGCCGCGTCGTAACGCGGACCGGCCGCCGGGTTGCGCAGATCGAAGGCCGGCGTATTGATCTGCGTTCGGCCGATGTAGTTGTCCACGTCCTTGTTGAAATAACCGACGGAAACATAGCTTGCCGCCCCGTAATACCACTCGGCGGAGAAATCGAGGTTCTTGGACTTGAATGGCACCAGGCCTGGATTGCCCTGATTGCCCGTACCGCCGCCAATCCGAGGGTTTGAAGCAAGCGTGCGACCACCCTGCAAGCTGCCGTAATCGGCCCGGGTGATGGTGTGGCTGTAGGACGCGCGCAGTTTGACGTTCTCGATCGGTTCGATGTCGAAATCAATGGCGGGAAGCCAGTTCTCGTAATCGCCCTTGAAACGGGTAAAGGTGCTGCCCGACGTGCTGATCGAAAATTCATTTGCCGACACCCAGGTGACACCGACGGGCACCGGCACCAGCGCCGAAGAATCCACGACGGTCTGATCGTAGCGCACGCCGGCGATGATGTTGGTGGGCATCGACCCGATATCGAATTTCAGGTTGAACTGCACGAAGGGAGAGATCGTTTTTTCGTGGATCCGCCGGTCGACCGTATAGTCGGCCAGGCAAGTTCCGGCCTCGGCGGTACCCGACTGCGGGTTGCTGCAAATGCCGTACAAGCCTTCGAGCAAGTTTGCATAGTTCTCGAAATCAAAGGTGTAGAAGGACGGAATTATACCAGCATCGGCGCCCTCCACCCCATCGAACTTGTCGGGGAGCGTGACCAGCGTGAACAGATCGTCCGGAATATCGGATGCCGGACCGGCGCCGCCCCAGGTATCGTTCTGGATGAAGCCATAGGCCGAACGCACCTTGTTATCGACGAACGAGAAGCCGGCGTCGATGCTGTCGAGGATGTCGCCGACATGGTCGTAGTGCCCCGTTAACTGCACCTGATTGATCTCGTCGCGGAAATAGGCGTTGCGGAAGGAATTGCCCGTGGGGGTGATCAGCGAGGCGTCGAGCGCGTCGATCCCTGGATACATTTGGTAGGAGATGACCGGCAGATCGTTCTCGAAATTGAGCGTCTGGGACTGCACGCCAAAGATCGCGTTGCCGATCGACGTGCTCGTTCCGAATTTGTTGGTCGGCTTCGATTCCGCGGTCGAATGATGCGCGTCCAGGGTGACGGTGACATTGCCCGGCGCGTCCCAGGTGAGATTGCCGCCGAGCGACTTGTTCTCGGTCTGGTTGGCGGTCAGCGCGCCGCTGTAGGACAGATCCTTGCCCGGTCCGAAATTCTCCGAATAGAAGATCGGACCCGCCGACGGGCCATCTGTCCAGGCGCTCGACGTGTCGCCGAAATTGAACCAGATGCCGACGCTGCTGTCGCGCGCCTCCACCTTGTTGCGCGAATAGGTATAATCGACCGTCGCGGTCAGCGTGTCAGTCGGGCGCGCCTGGAGCACGAGCTGGCCGTTGATCCGCTCGCGGTCGATATCGATCAGATCATAGGCCGCGCTCTGCGGAATCTCGTAGACGTCGTCGGGGCCGGGACGGTTCTGCACCGAATCGTTGCGGGGCAATGTCCCCCAGTTGTTCTCGGAACCCAGAAAACCGTCGCGGAAGCCCACGCTCGCGGAGTTCACGCTCGCCTTGCGGCGCTGATAGGAACCGGAGAGCAGGATGCCGAAACGATCGTCTGCGAAGGTCTTGGAAATAATGCCCGAAACCTCGGGGGTGATCTCGTCGTCGCCGTTGCGCGACGTGTCCAGCACGGCCTTGGCGGCGACGCTGCCGCGCAGGCCCGAACGGTCGAGCGGGCGCGGAGTCTTGATGTTGATCGTCGAACCGATGCCGCCTGACGGGACGGCAGCGCGGCCGGTCTTGTAGACCTCGACCCCGGCGACGCCCTCGGACGCGAGATTGGCGAAATCGAACGACCGTGTGGCTGGCGCGCTGGCGCCGTCGCCCAACGTCGACGTCGGCATTTGCCGGCCATTCAGCAGCACGAGGTTGTATTCCGGACCGAAGCCGCGAACCGTGACGGTCGAGCCTTCGCCATTTTGTCGATCGATCGACACGCCGGTGATGCGCTGCAGCGATTCGGCGAGGTTCGTATCGGGGAACTTGCCGATGTCCTCGGCGGAGATGGCGTCGACGACGCCCTGCCCGTTGCGCTTGATGTTCTGCGCGTCGGCAAGGCTGGCGCGGATGCCGGTGACGATGATCGCATCGCCCTCGTTCAGCCCGACCTCGTCGGGGTCGCCGACATCGGGGCCGTTCGGAATGATTTCCTGCGCCGCGGCGAGGTGCGGTGCTCCCAACAGCGCCAGTGCGGATACACCGCACAGAAGGCGCACAGCCGAACGGTCGCTGATCCCCATCATGACATCCTCCCAGTAATATCGCCGCCGATCCCGCCGGCGTGCTATCGTTGTGAACGTTCACTTCACGCCTCGACGATAATTTGTCAAGCCGATTTGCGGCACATGATGCTAAGCTGAGACCGAGTGTAAAGTATGAACTCCGCCTGCTCCTGCCATGGGCGGCGAAGGTCAGCGATGGATCGCACATGCAAAGTGACGAAAGTAGAATGGCTGGCCAGCATGTTTGAAGACTGTCTTTACGCTATCGAAAAATCCGTCAGCCGCCGGTTCACGGCCGAGCGGAGAGCGCAGCCGGTTATCCAGGTTGATGGGTCAAGGGACGCTCCGGCGGATCCGGTTCGGTACGCCGAAGAGACCGGGGAATTTACCGGGCGAACGGCCGGTCATTATCCAGATTTGAACAACCGCCATCGGGCGATTGGAAATAGCAGGCGATGGCTGAAGTAAAATGAGAGAAATCGATCAGGCTCAGATTCGTTCGATTGTTTTGGCCAGCATTTTGTCGCTGAACGGCTTTTCGAGCCTGGCGGCAATATAGCGTTCGCCTCCTTCGGGCATTTCGGCGTAGCCACTGGCCAAAACGATCGGAATTTCCAGGCCGCTTTCCCGGATCGTGCGCGCCAGCTCGATGCCTGTCATATTCGGCATGGCATGATCGGTAATGACCAGATCGATATCCGGATGATCGCCCATTATCGCGAGCGCTTCTTCTCCCGAGAACGCTTCCAGTACGGTATGGCCCAGATCCTCCAGCAAGCCGACCGTTCCCAGAAGCACCAACATATCATCATCGACGGCAAGGATCTTACGCTTGGGTTTTTCGACTGTTGCGATATCCCGAGCGGCGTGAGCCTCATCGACGGAAACGGGGGTGATCTGTTTCGCGATCGGAAGATAGATTTCCGCGGTCGTGCCTGCATCCAATTCGCTCAACATGCGGAAGGCACCGCCAGATTGCTGAGCCAGTCCATGAACCATCGAAAGTCCAAGGCCTGTACCCTTGCCGATGCCCTTGGTTGTAAAAAATGGCTCCATGGCTTGGGCAAGGGTTGCGGCATCCATTCCGCTCCCACGGTCTTCAACGGCAATTCTCACATAGAAGCCCGGCTCCAGCTGTTCGAGATCGTCGACTTTCAGGCAGTCGAGATGGATTGCAAGCTTTCCTGCGCCATTCATTGCATCGCGTGCGTTTACGGCAAGGTTGAGGATTGCCATCTCGAGTTGATTCGCGTCGACCGACGCTTCGGCGACGGTCGACGCTATTTCCAACCGGATTTCGACCCGCGGACCGATGGTGCGTTCAAGCAGATCACCCATTCCGTACAGGAGCGCGGCAACATCTACTGCCTTCGTATCGAGGTCCTGTTTGCGAGCAAAAGCCAGCATACGCTGGGTCAGCGTCGCGCCGCGGTCGGTCGCCTTGAGCGCATTGTCGACATATTTTGTCGTGCCATCGTCCCCTGCGGGCAACCGTCGCCGCAGCAATTCGAGGCTCGACCGAATCGCCATCAGCAGATTGTTGAAATCATGAGCGACGCCGCCGGTCAGCTGACCGATCGTTTCCAGCTTCTGGCTTTGGCGAAGCGCCGCCTCGGCCTTGTCACGCGCGGCTTCCGCAGCCCGGCGCTTGCTGACGTCGATTATCGAGACCATCACCCGCGCCACCTTGCCGTCGCTTTCGAACGCAGTACGCGCGGAAAGCAGAACTTCCGCGGTTTCGCCGGAATTCTTGATGAAGAAATAGGTGACGTCGTCGATCGCCCCATCCATGGCATCGAACCGAGGCCGATATTCGGTGCGGTGACGATCGAGACTTTCCGGCGTGATAAAATCCGCGAAAGAACGACCGAGGACCTCTTCCCTGCTATCATATCCCATGAACGCCAGCCACCGGTCGCTCACGCTCGTCAGATGGCCTTCGCCATCGATCGAGTGAAGGATCACGGGGGTCTTCTGGTAAAGTTCGGCCAGTTCTTTCGTGCGCTCGCGAACCGCTTCCTCGAGCAAGTCGCGAGAATTCGCCAACGCCTCCCGGGCCTTCACTTGCTCGTCGATATCGGTGCAGGTGCCGTACCAGCGAACGATCTGTCCGGTTTCGTCTCGAACCGGTTGGGCGCGGCCCAGGACCCACCGATAATGCCCCGATCGATGCCGCAGCCGGTATTCGATCTGATAGGGATCGCCGGTATCGAGGCTGTGCTGCCAGACGCGGCGGGCACGGTCCTGGTCCTCGGGGTGGAACATGCCGGTCCAGGCGTCTCCGTCGGTCGACCCGTCTGGCACGCCGGTAAACTCGTACCATCGGCGGTTGTAATAATCGTGGAATCCGTCCGGCAAGGTCGACCAGATCATCTGGTCGACCGAATCGGAGATGGCGTGGAATTTCTGCTCGCTTTCGTGCAGCGCCCGTTCGCGCTCCTCGAGCCGGATCATTCTGGCACGGGCGTCATATTGTCGCCGACGGGCCTTGAGCGAAGAGCGCACGCCGCGCACGAGATCGTCGGCGTGCAACGGGCGCGACAGCATCAGCGCGTTGCCGAGCGCATCGATCCTGGCTTTGTCGGCATCGCTGCGGGCCTGTTGCCCGGCGTTCGCCAAAACCACGAAAGGCAGGCCGGACCAGGTGGGCTGCTGTTCGACGAATTCGCTGATCGGACCCAGTTCGGCGTCGTCGCCTATCGCCTCTTCGGCGATGAGAACCATCCCGACACCGTCCTTCAGCAGACCGTGAAGTTCCACCAGGTCGGATGCCGCCACCGTATCGATTTTCTGACCGGCCAGCAGTTTGCTCGCGATATCGCTGTCGCGGCCGCGCGGGGCCAGGACCGCCACGCGCATTTCCTCCGCACGGATTTCAGCCGACATCGTGATCGCCGTCGATCAGCCCGTCTCCGTTCTTTATGTAAACGGGATTGCCGCTCAGGATACCGGTGAAGCTGGTCATCGGCGCGCCAATCGAAATGCCGGCGGAATCGATCCGGAATTCGCGAATGGTGCGCTCGTGATCCTGGAGCAACATGGGATCATGAGCGAAACGACGCCCTGCTGGCTCAGATAGCTCAACAATTCGTGCATCTGCAGCACCAGAAAATTGTCGCTGGGCATGGCGTGGAGATAGGCGTTGGGACTATCGACCACGACGATCTTCGCGCCGTCTTTTTCCACCGACACTTGCACGGCGCCGGCGAACTTCCCGAGCGAAAGCTCCGCCGGATCGATCTGCCTCCAAGAAGAATATGGTCGAGGCCTTCCGTCCCTGTCGAGATCCGCTGCATTGACGTTTTTTCATCCATCTCAAACCATCTCGTCCACCGACAATCGTCGACCAGATATATGAGCGCGGTGTGATTGCCTAGACCGAAGGCTGGCATGTCCATTGATCATATGCTCTGAACGGCGGCTTTCGGCCAAGCGGAATACCTTCTGACGCTAAGAGTTAGACCCTTTCGACTTTCTTGGTCATTCGTCGCAGCAGACCATTTTGTCCATTTTGCGGCAGATAATTTCCTACCGTCCTACTTCCGCACTTTTGGGTGAAGCCGCAGCGGCGGTCTCGGTCAGCAGAGTGATCGACATGCGGCGGTTGCGCGGGTCGGCGGCATCCTGCGGGTTGAACGGCTGCCGGTCGGACACCCCCTCGATCTTGTCGAACCGCGTTTCCGTAAGACCGCCCGACAGCAGCGCCAGGCGCGTGGCTTCGGCGCGCGCGGCGGAGAGCAGCCAGTTGTTCATCGTCTTGCCCGACGCATAGGGCAGGCTGTCGGTGTGGCCGCGCACGGCGATGCCGTTGGGCAAGGTCCGGATCGCGCCCGCCACCTCGCGCAGCAGCTTGGCCGCGCGCGGTACGAGACGGTCGCTCGACAGCTCGAACATCGCGAAATCGGCGGCGTCGACCACCTCGATACGCAGGCCCTCGGGCGTGCGGATGAAGCGGATATTCTCGGCCAGTTGGCGCAGCTCCGCCTGCTTCTGCAGCCGGTCGCGGATCTCTTTCTCGATTGCGTCGAAGCGTTTCTCTTCCTCGGCGTGCATCGCCTTGTCCGCCGCATCCTTGCTGCCGGTAACCTCCTGTGGAATGGTGATCGCGCGATTGCCGGTTTGTCCCACCGCATGCGAGTAGCTGTCCTGCGCGATAATCGCGTCGCCGCCGAACGGCCCGTCGGAACCCGCGCTGTTCTGCTTGAATTCGATCAGGGTCGGCGCGAAATAATCCGCGATCGCCTTGCGCTGGCTCTCGTCGGTCGCGCCGAGCAGCCACATCAGGAGGAAGAACGCCATCATCGCGGTCACGAAATCGGCATAGGCCACCTTCCACGCGCCGCCATGATGGCCGCCATGATCGCCCTCGATGATCTTCTTGATGATGATCGGGCGCTGGTTCGACGCCCCCGTCTTGCCGGCCATGGCTCAGCGCGCCCTGAGGCCGTCGAACACGTCGGCGAAGCTCGGCTGGTTGGCATGATTGAGCCCCGAGCGCGCCGCCTCGATCACCAGCGGCTGCGGGTGACCGTGCAGGCTGGCGATGATGATCTGCTTGGCGACCTCGTAGATCTTGTGATCCTCGTCGATGATCGCCTTCACGCGGTTGGCGATCGGGCCGACCATGCCATAGGCGAGCAGCACGCCTAAAAAGGTGCCGACCAGCGCCGAGCCGATCATTTCGCCGAGCACCTCGGGTGGCTGGTCGATCGCGCCCATCGTCTTGACCACGCCGAGCACGGCGGCGACGATGCCCAGCGCGGGCAGCGCGTCGGCGAGCCATTGCAGATTGTCGGCCGGCCCCATCGCGCCCTTGTGATGGGTCTTCAAATGCTGGTCGACCACCTCCTCGACCGAATGGGGATCGAGATCGCCCGACGACACGACGACGAGGCGCAGGCTGTCGCAAATCAGGTTGACCAAGGCCTTGTCGGCGAGCAGGCGCGGGAATTCGGCGAAGACCGAGCTGTTCTGCGGATCTTCGACATGGGGCTCGAGCGCGACCGGCCCTTCGGCGCGCAGCATCTTCATGAGCTTGCCGCACAGGAAGATGCAGTCGAGATAATCCTGACGCTTGAACTTGGGACCCTTGAACACCTTGGCGAAACCGCCGCCCAGCGCTTTCAGCTCGGTGCCGTTATTGCCGGTAACGATCGCCGCGACGGCCGCGCCGCCGATGACCATCATTTCGATCGGCAGGGCATGCAACACCACCCCGATATTGCCGCCCGAAATGACGAAGCCCCCGAACACCATGACGATCAGAATGACGAGGCCGATTGCTGGCATCATGGTGCAGGCTATCCTTTGCTTGGTCGGCGGCAACGGCCTCCGATCGCGAACGGTGCGCAAGGCGCGCTCCGGTCAAGGGACTTAACGGCCATGAGGGCGCGCGATTAAGCCATTCGATCAGGATCTTGCGATCATCCCAGATAATCGAGCAACGAGCGCTGGTTGATCTTGGCGTAGACCGCCTGCGCCGCCTGCAACGAGATATCGAGCGCCTGCAGGCGGGTGATTGCCTCGCTGACGTCCACCTCCTCGATCTCCTTGCGCCGCTCTGCCAGGACGATGCGGCTTTCCAAGAACTGGTTGCGCGCGCTTTCGAGCCGGCCGCGCGCCACGCCCTGCTCGGTGAGCAGCGAGGTCATGTGGTCGAGCGCGTTGTCGAGCGGCTGCAGATTGGCCTCCCGCAGCGCACCGGTTCCGCTTCGCACGGCGTCGATGCTGGTCTGCAACAGGCTCTCCAGACTGGTCGTCCCGCCGCTGCCGTCGCCGATGCCTTGCGACAATTTGACCAAGGTCGGCGAGGCGATGACGTTGCGCGTGCCGCCGATCGGCACCTCGATCGCCGCATCGGCGAACAATTTGCCGCCATAGGGATCGTCCTGTCCCAGTATATCGCGAAAATTGGCGAGGATGCCTTCGAGCTCGATCGCGATACCCTCGCGATTCAGGCCGCTCACCGTGTCGTTGTTCGACAGGACGAGCAGTTCCTTGGCGCGGATCAGACCCGACGACAGCTCGTTCATGCTCGATTCGGCCTGCACGGCACGCGTTTCGGCGCGGCCGATATTGGCGCTGGAAGCTGCCTCGTCGCCCTGCTGGCGGGCGATCAGCGAGATCTCGAGCCAGCCCTGCGGATCGTCCGAAGGGCGGGTCAGACGCTTGCCGCTGGCGATCGCTTCCTGCTGTTCGGCGATGGCGTGCGCCAGATCGAGCTGGCTCTGTACGGCTTCCGCGGGACGATTGCGGTTGATCGACTGGATCATGAAAGAGGTCCCCTGAATGGACTGGAAAGCGTGCTGGATAAGGTGGCCGGATCGGAAGATGGCCCGGTCAGAAGATGGCGAGGATCGATTGCGTGGTTTCGCGGGCCACCTGGATCACGCGGCTGGCGGCCTCATAGGCCTGCTGCAGGCGAATCAGATCGGCCGTCTCGCGGTCGAGATCGACGCGCGACACGGCATCGCGGCTGCTGCGCATGTTGCGATCAAGCGAGGTTGCGGCGGCTTCCTCGTTCTTCGAAGCGAGAATAAGGTTGGCGTGGGCCGAAAGCAGCTGGTTCCAGCTCTGCTCGGTGCCGCCCGAGCTGCGCAGCCCGGCGAGCGCGATGAGATTGCCGTTGGGCTTGCCCCCCGTATCGGCCAGCGCGAGGTCCGAGGCATCGGCCGCGATCATGGTGAGACCCACCGCGCCGCCACCGGTGGTCAGCAACGCCTTGCCCGGGGTTCCGGCATCGGTGCGCCCGCCGACATGCCAGTCATTGACCTGCGTGGCAAAATCCTCGGCAAGCCGATCGAGCTTCGCAAGGTCGCCGGTCGCGGCGCTACGCGCGCGGCTGAACCCGGCGAGCATACCGTTGGTCGGCACCTTGCCGTCCTGTCCGTCGACCAGCACGCGAAAGCTGCCATCGGCGTTATCGGCCAGGCCGAGCGTGGCGGAGGTGCCGATTCCGGCGACCGTTTCCCCGGCATAACGAACCGTGGCGACGCCATTGTCGCCCAGGCTGATATCGGCATCGATGCGCTCGCTGATGACGGCGAGCGCGGCGTCGCGCGTGTCGAGCAGCCCGGCATAGGCCTGTGTGCCCGGCTGCGTGCGGCGTAGGTCGATATTGATCTTGGAGAGGTTTTCGAGCGACTGGTTGAGGCCGGTAATCTCGGCCCCGGCGCGCTGCCCGAGCTGGTCGATCGCCACGCTTAGATTGCCCGAGGTACGACGGAAGGTCTCCGCCGTGCTGTCGATGTCATTGAGAAAGGTGACCCGCAGCGCATGGTCGAACGGCGCCGCCGACAGTTCCTGCCCGCGTGCGTAGAAATCGCCGAGGCGCGCGCCGACATGCGCTCCGGCATTGTCGAGACCCGTCTCGATCGAGCTCAGCCAGCTCGTCGTCGTTTCGGCGCGTACCAGCGATGCGCCGCTCAGTCTTACCGACGCTTCGAGGAATTCGTCGCCCGAACGGGCAATCCCGTTCACGTTGACGCCGCCAAGCCCGCTCTGCGCCGTATAGAGCGGGTTCAACGAGGCGGTGATGGTGGCGTCGCCCAACCGGACGTTGCGCCGGACATAATCGCCGTTCTCGGAATTCGCGATGTTCTGCGACACGGTGTCGAGCGCGGTGGAATAACCGCGCAGCGCCGAGCGGCCGATGCTGAGTAATCCGCTCATGATTTGCCCTCGAACTGTTTCAGCAGCAGCTCGGCGATGCCGAAATCGGTGCTGCCGGCCATCGCATCGGCCATGTGCGCGTCTTGCATGTCGCGGAACTGGTCGGTCGCCTGGTTGCCGAAAATATCGTCGGCGAGCCCGGCGCTGCGCATCGATCTGATCATCTGGCGCAGAAACACCGCCTCGAACGCTTCCGCCGCCGCGCGCAGGTCATCCTTCTTCTGCGCCTTGCCGCTGTCACCAGCCGAAGCGGCGGCAACGGGACCGGTCGAGGCGATGGAATCGGTCACAGGATCACCAGCTCCGCCTTCAGCGCGCCGGCCTGTTTCAACGCATCGAGGATGGCCGCCAGATCGCTGGGGCTGGCGCCGATGGCATTGATCGACTGGACGATCTCCGACAGCGAGGCCCCGCGCGCGATGAACGCGTTGACGGGCCCATCATCGATGGTGATGTCGCTGCGCTGCTCGACCGCGGTCTGGCCGCGGCTGAGCGGGGCGGGCTGCACCACTTGCGGGGTTTCCTGAACGCGCACCGTCAGCGAGCCATGGCTCACCGCTGCCGGGCTGATCCGTACCGCGCCGTTGATGACGACGGTGCCGGTGCGCGCATTGACGATCACCCGCGCCGGAGCCTCGGCCGGGGTGACCTCCATATTCTCGATCGCGCCCATCAGCATGACCCGCTGCTGCGGATCGCCGGGTGCGCGGATGGTAATCGACACCGCGTCATTGGCCGAAGCGAGCTCTTCGCCGACCTTGGCGTTGATTGCATCGGCCACACGCAGGGCCGTCGTGAGATCGGCCTCGGCCAGATTGAATGTGAGAAAGGGGCTCTGCTCGAACCCGGTGGCGACGGCCCGCTCCACCGAAGCGCCGCCCGCGATGCGGCCGACCGATGGAATGTTGACCGTGGTGGTCGATCCGTCGCGGCCTTCGACACCCAGACCGCCGACCGCCAGATTGCCCTGCGCCATGGCGTAAATCTCGCCATCGGCACCGAGCAGCGGCATCATGATCAGTGTGCCGCCGCGGAGCGACTTGGCCTTGCCGATCGCCGAGACGGTGATGTCGATGCGCTGGCCGGGCTTGGCCATGGCGGGAAGATCCGCCGTGACGAGTACCGCCGCTGCGTTCTTGGTCGCCGGGTTGACGCCCGGCGGCAAGGTCAGGCCGAAGCGCGTGGTGACGCCCTTCATCGCGACGGTGGCGTATTCCAGGCTGTCGTCGCCCGTGCCGGCGAGGCCGACGACGATGCCGTAGCCGGTCAGCTGGTTGGTGCGCAGGCCTTGAAAGCCCCCCAGATCCTTGATCCGCTCAGCCGAAGCCGGCGATACCGCCAGCGTAACGGCCGAAAGAATCAATGCGATCCTGGCGAAGATGGAAGCAAAGCGGTTCATCAGAACGGGCTCACAATGTTGAAGAAGCGTTGCAGCCAGCCCTGTTTGCTGGCCTGCGCGATCTCGCCGGCGCCGCCATAATCGATATGGGCATCGGCCACGCGGGTCGACGGCACGATATTCTCGGGGCCGATATCGGCGGTGCGCACGAGGCCGCTGAAGCGGACATATTCGTCGCCGCGGTTCAGGCGGATAAGTTTTTCGCCGCGCACCAGCATGGTGCCGTTCGGGAAGATCTGCGCCACGGTGACGCTGATCTGGCCGCTCAGCGCATTGCTCTGCTGCGCGCTGCCGCCACCCTTGAAATTGGTGCCGCCGCCGAAGCTGACATCGCTGGGGTCAAACAGGGACAGCGGGCCGGTGGTCGGCGGGGTGATGCCGAAGCTGCCGGACTTGTCGACATTGGCGCTGTTCGATTTCACCGCCTGCGTGCGCTCGACCAAGGCGATGGTCAGCAGGTCGCCGATCCGCGCGGCGCGCGAGCCGGAGGTCAAAGCGGCATAGCCATTGGCGGCCTGGAAGATCGAGCCATCCGATGCGGCGACCGGCTGATATACCGGCGGCGGCGCGATGGTGGCGGCATAGGCCGGATCGGGCCGTGCCTGCTGATCGCCAAGGCAGGCGGTCAGCAGCGGCGCGGAGGCGAGCAGGATGAGAAGGTTTTTCATGGGGCTCAAGATCCTCAGAGCTGCTGATTAGCGAATTGGAGCATTTCGTCGGTCGCCTTGATCATCTTGGAATTGACCTCATAGGCGCGCTGGGTCTCGATCATGTCGACCAGCTCCTCGACGATGTTGACGTTGGAGCCCTCGAGCGCGCCTTGGCGCAGCACGCCGCGCCCTTCCTCGCCCGCCGCGCCGGTGATCGGCGCGCCGCTCGCCGCGGTCTCCTTGAGCAGATTGTTGCCGACCGATTCCAGCCCGGCGCCGTTGACGAAATTGGCGAGCTCGATCTTGCCCAGCTCATTGGGTTCGGCCTGTCCGGCAAGCGTCGCCGACACGGTGCCGTCGGCGCCGATCGTGACCGACGTCGCGCCCTCGGGCACCTGAATCTGCGGCTGGATCGGCAGACCCTCGGACGTGACCA
Organism: Novosphingopyxis sp.; assembly: GCF_965218915.1. Classification (GTDB taxonomy): domain Bacteria; phylum Pseudomonadota; class Alphaproteobacteria; order Sphingomonadales; family Sphingomonadaceae; genus Novosphingopyxis. The sequence continues at coordinate 2,421,284 of NZ_OZ244708.1, forward strand.
TCTGGCCGTCGGCGGTCAGATTGAAATTGCCCGCGCGGGTGTAGGCGGTGGTTCCATCGGGCATCTCCACTTGGAAATAGCCCGCGCCCTCGATCGCCAGATCCATCGCATTGCCGGTGGTCTGCAGCGATCCCTGCGTATCGATCCGCGCGGTGCCGGAAATCGCCACGCCGGTGCCGAGCGAAAGGCCGACGGCGAACTTGTTCTGCTGGTCCGACGCGGCGCCCTTCTGGACGACCTGCTGATAGGCCAGCGTCTCGAACTGCGCGCGGTCGCGCTTGAAGCCGGTGGTGTTCACGTTGGCCAGGTTGTTGGCGATCACGCGCATCTTGGTGTTCTGTGCGTCGAGCCCGGTGCGGGCGACCTGCAAGGCTGAATTGCTCATGGTTTCCTGTCTCCTTCGGTCGTCGGCTTAGCGCGGCATCTGCATGACGCTCGCGCCGCCATCGTCCATTTCCTTGGCGGTGGTGAGAAGCTTGACCTGCGCCTCGTAGGCACGGCTGGTCTCGATCATGTCGACCAGCGCCTGGGTCATGTTGACGTTCGATCCCTCCAACGCGCCGCTTTGCAGCCTTGCATCCGGATCTGACGGCAGCGCGCCGCCATTCTTAACCCGAAAGAGGGTATCCTCGCCCTTAACGATCTCGCTGCCCTTGGGGCTGACTATGCGCAGATGGTCGATCTGCTGCGGCTGGTTCGGATCGCCGCCCTTGGGCACGATCCAGACGCCGCCATCCTCGGCGATGCGGATAGTGTCGGCGGGCGGCACGACCAGCGGACCGCCCTCGCCCAGCACGGGATGCCCGTCGCCGGTGGTGAGGAGGCCGCTTTCGTTCATCATCAGATCGCCGCGGCGGGTATAACCCTCGTCGCCACCCGGCGCCTGCACCGCCAGCAAACTCTGTCCGCCCAGCGCGATGTCGAGCGGACGACCCGTCTCCTTCACCGCGCCGGGGTTCATGTCGGCGGCCAGCACATATTCATTGGGAGTCGCACGGCTCTGCAGCCCTTCGCCATGGATATATTGCGCCTGCGCGCTGACGATTTCAGCGCGAAAGCCGGTGGTGTCCGCGTTCGCCATATTATGCGCGATCGCGGTCTGGCGATTCATTACCCCCTGCATGGCGCGAAGGCTGAGATGGATCATCCTATCCATGGACTACTCCCATAATACCCTTTCCCGCTCGCGGGAGAGGAGCGAGCCCCGGACTTGATCCGGGGCGCAGCGGTGAGGGCTTGTTCAGCAGCGCCGAACTGTCGATGGCGCTTCGCGCCACCCACCCTCATCCGACTGCGCCTAGCCGGTACACCGGCAAGGCTCCGTATCCTTCTCCCGCCGAGGGCAGGAGAAGGTATTGAAAACCTAGTGAAGTCAAACCGGCACATTATCGATCAGACCTGCAGGTTGACGATCGTCTGGGTCATGTTGTTGGCGGTCTCGATCGCCTGCGCATTCGCCTGGAAATTGCGCTGCGCTGCGATCAGCGAAACCAGTTCCTCGGTGATGTCGATATTGGCGGTTTCGAGCGAACCCGAGCGCACGGTGCCGAGCGGGCCGGTGCCGGCCTGCGACAGCGCGGCGAGCCCGGAAGTGCCGGTCGCCTGCCAATGCGCGTCGCCGACGGGACGCAGGCCCTCGACCGCGACGAAGCTCGCCATCGCCAGCGACCCCAGCGCCTGCTGGTTGCCGTTGGAATAGGTGGCGGTGATCACGCCGTTGGTGCCCACCGAGATATTCGCGAGCACGGCGTTGGGATCGTTCGGATCGGTTTCCGGAAGCACCAGGCTGGTGAGGTCGGCCGAATTCGACGAGGTGATCTCGCCATCGGCGTTCACCGGGAGCATCTGGATGATGTTGCCGGTGGCGTCGACCACTTCGCGGGTGTTGTTCACGCTGAACGAACCGTTGCGCGTATAGGTGATCGCCGCCGTCGAGGACGGGCTCTTCACCGTGAAAAAGCCTTCGCCGGCCACCGCCAGATCGAGCGTGCGGTCGGTCGATTCCAGCGTACCCTGGGTGAACTGCTGGGTGATGCCCTGCAGCTGGACGCCCTGGCCCGCGATCATCTTGGTGGTCTGGGTCGGCGAGGCGGCGAACAGGTCGCCGAACTGCGCGCGGCTTTTCTTGAAGCCGGTCGAGTTGCTGTTGGCGATGTTGTTCGACACCACCGACAGATCGGATTGCGCGGCTTTCAGGCCGCTGAGCGAGGTAAGGAAGGACATGGGGCTTTCTCCTGGGACTAAATGCTTGGGTTGATCTTGCTGCTAAGGCTCAGCCGACGCCGCGCACGGCGGACACCTCGACGGGACCGATGGGGGTGGTGAGCGCGGCGCCCGCGGCGGAAACGCCGACGGCGCTGACGGGAAGCCAGGTCGCGGTCGAGATCGCGACCCCGCCCGATACGCGCACCTTTAGGTTGCCGAGGTCTTTCGGCTGACCGTTTTCATCGACGCTCTGGAAGGCGAACGGCACCTTGCCCGCTTCGACCGGTCCGGCGGCGGCCGAACGCACGACATTGCCGTCCGCATCGACCAGATCGATGGTCAGCTGGTCGCTGGGCGTCGCCAGATCGAGCTCGCCGCGATAGAGCCCGCCGGCGTCCATCGCCGCGACATCGCCATTGGCGAGCACCGACTTGCCGATGAACTGCGAAGCCTCGGACAGGCGCGAGCCCGAAAAGGCCTCCGAGATCGCTTTTAGCGACTGGTTCATCTCGGCGATGCCGGCAACGGATGAGAATTGTGCCATCTGCGCAACCATCGCCTGATTGTCGACCGGTTTGAACGGGTCCTGGAACTTCAGCTGCGCGGTCATCAGCTTCAGGAACGAGGTCTGATCGAGCGACCCACCGCCGGTGGCGCCGGTCGGCTGCGCCAGCGTCAGGCCGGGCGGAAGCGTGCTTGAAATGTCGCTCATTTGCCCATCCTCACGGTGTCCAGGATCAGCGACTTGGCGGTCTGCATCACCTGCACATTGTTCTGATATTGCCGGGCGGTCTCGATCATATCGATCAGCTCGGCGGCCTCATCGACGCCCGCGTCCCAGACGTTGCCGTCGGCATCGGCAAGCGGGTTGGTCGGATCGTGGCGCATTTTGGGTTCGGTGTTCGATTTCACCACTTTTTCGACATCGACGGTGGCGATACCGTCGGCCGCGCTCGCGGTGCGGAAGACCGGCTTCAGCGCGCGATAGGCTTCCGCCGCGCTGCTATAGGTCGTGCGCGCGTTGGCGAGGTTCGACGCGGTGGTGTTCATCCGGGTCAGCTGCGCCGACATGGCGCGCCCCGAAATGTCGAAGATGTTCATTGGGCCTGGCATGGATCATTCCCCTCTGATCGCGCGGGTGAGCGTGTTGACGCGCGCTTCGAGGAAGGACAGCGTGGTCGAATAGCCCACCGCGTTCTCCGCGAAGAGCGTCTGTTCGGTGGAAAGCTCCACGGTGTTGCCGTCCAGCGAGGACTGCAGCGGTACGCGGTATCCGGCATGGCCTTCCATCGCGCGATCCGCGGTCGAGCCGCCGACCACCTCGCGCATCGCCTTCTCGAAATCGAGATCGCGTGCCTTGTATCCGGGCGTCGCGGCGTTCGCGATGTTGGAGGCGAGCATCGACAGTCGCTGCGATCGCAGCTGAAGCGCGTCCCCGTGAATGCCGAAAATCTTGTCTGCCATAGTGCGTTTCCTGCTTAATCCTGGCCGCTATCTACCGTTGACGAGCCGGGACAATGGTTTGCCGAACATGATCAAGCAAAGGCCGTGCCAAATCGCGAGATTATGGAAATGAAGCGGTTTCTTGCGGATTCTGACGCAGCAGCGCCAACCGGGCGGCAGATTTTTGCCGCCCGGCAATATTTTGCCGCCCGCACGAGGGACAGGAAATGACAACAGCACAACTCGGCCAGTTTCTCGATCCCGGAGCATTGGCGCTGATCGGTCTTGGATGCCTGCTGGTTGCAGCGATCCAGAATGGGCTTGGCGGTCTCGGCACCGCACTTGCCGCTGCCGGGCGTCTGGTTCGCTCGGCAGGCGAACGCGAACGGGCCAGGCTCGCCGCGATCATGCTCGAAGATCTGGTTCAGCGCCGCGGCGTCAGTTGCGCGGATCGCGAGGTCGGCGCCTGTGCCTTTACTCATCAGCTCGGCACGATGATGTCCGACGAGCCCGGATTCGAAAGTTATGCCAAAGCGGTCGACGGGCTGCTTCAGGCGTGCGCTGCCAGGCGTGCCCGAGCGATCCAGGTCTGGAACGACCTCGCCGACGCCGCCCCGGCGCTCGGTATGCTGGGCACGGTGCTCGGTCTGGTCCAGATGTTCGGAGCGATGGACAGCGCGGAAGGGATCGGCGCGGCCATGGCGATGTGTCTGCTCACCAGCCTCTACGGCCTGATCTTCGCGCATCTCGTAGCCGGGCCGATTGCTCGGCGCCTGGAAATGATCGGCGAGCATGAGGGAGCGTGGCAGGGGGAGACGGCGCAGCGCATGCTGAAGCTGGCCCGGCGCGAATATCCCGACCGCGCGATGCGCAGGACATCGCCCGCGGCTGCGAAAGACGAGGCGTCCCGCACCCATCCTGATCTGGTCAAGGCGCTGCGTCGATGAAGCGTTCGCGCTCGATGGTCGGCTTTATCGATCTCAGCCTGATCCTGCTCGGCTCGGTCGCGCTGATCGGCGAGTTGCAGCAGCGCGACTCGAAGCCCGTCAAGACGATCAAGTCCGAGCAGGCGGCCGACCGCTCCGAAACGATCCACGTCGCGATCGGGCGTCTGTTCGAACCGGACGAGGCGCGGCTTTCCGTGCAGGGCGCCAGCTGGGTCCGGCAACTGGCGCGGCAAGCCGGAGGTCGCCGCGTGTCGATTCGCGTCGCGATCGACGATCTCCAAGGCAGCGCGCGGCTGGACGGCTGGGAACAGGCCGCCGCGCGGACCGCCGCGATCATGCATGCCATGAAGACATCCGGCTATCCCGCTCGAAAGCTCGAACCGGCCATGCCGCGAGACGGAAAGGGACCGTCGGGGGTAACGGTTTCGATCCATGATTGAGCGGCTGGCACGGCCTTTGCTTCGTGATCTGGGAATATACTCTATCGACCCGAGGCCCGAACCATGACCAGCCGCAAGATATCGTTCGTGACGACCGCCCTCACCCTGCTTGCCGCCGCCCCGGCGCTGGCCGGCAATTTCCAGGACCTGTCCGATCTCGACGTCGCGGTCTCCGCGCATGTGGGTGCGCAGATCGGCGAGCCGGGCGGCGCGCGCGCACCGATCGACCGGCGCCTGAAACTGAAAGCCTGCCCCGATGCGCCGTCGGTCTCGGGTCCGGTGCTCGGCGCAGCCGTCGTGCGCTGCGAACCGATCGGCTGGTCGATCCGCGTACCGCTCCTGTCCGGCGGGCAAGCCAATGGCAACGCAGCCGGGGCTGGCGCTGCGCGGCAGGAAATGCGAGATGCCGTCACGCGCGGCCAGGCGGTGCGCCTGTCGGTCGAGGGCCGTGGCTTCAGCCTCTCGCGCACGATGATCGCGGACGCCAACGGCAAGATCGGCGACATGATATCGGTGCGTGCCGACCGCTCGGCCAGACCGATCCTCGCGCGTGTCGTCGCTATCGGCGAAGTCTCGGTGCCGAGCAGCTGATCGCGCCGGCAGAGTGGGAAGCTGAAAATTTTTCCTTAAGGTCTGGCCGAAGCTGCCGTTACCGATAGCGACAAGCTGAAAGAGGTTATCATGAAAGTCGATCGTCCCAACGGATACAGCCCCGTCTCCACGGCGGCGCTGCGCAGCGGGAGCACCCAGCCGGTCTCCGCGATCACCGAGACCCGTGCCGCGCGCGACGAGACCGCGATCCGGCAATCCGATGCCGCGACCATCGCCAGCGAAGGCGCGCCGTTCGACCAGGCAAAGGTGGACGACATCCGCGCCGCCATCGCCGAGGGCCGCTACCTGATCGACCCGCAGAAGCTGGCGCAGAAGATGATCGCGCTCGACCTCTTCGGCGAAGACTGACCGATGCCGGCCCAGCGGATCCAGACCGCGCAGGAACTGCTGATCGCCGCGCTCGACGCCGGCGATGCGCAGGACATCATCGACGCGACCGCCAAGCTTTCCACGCTGATCGACGAACTGCGCGACCTGCCGACGCTCTACGCCAATGACGATGCGCGCGACGCGTTCGAGCGCATCGACCGATTGTCGCATGCCGCGGCCTACCGCCTGCGCGTGCTGACCGATCACACCCGGCAACAGCTCGAGCTGCTCGGCCACGAAAGCCAGCCCCTGCGCTACGGCCCCCGCGCCGCCTGAGCCGCGGCAACATCTCGCCCGGGATCGAGTCGCGGTCCGTCTGGAAGTGCGCAAAAGACCGCATACGGGGGCGGGCATCTTGCGCCCACCCGTTGCCGGCCATCGATGAACCGAACGGCTTTCATGGCCGGGATGTAGAGGAGCGATGGGCGGCATGGCCCGGACCATAGCGCGCCAAATCCTACTTTGGCAGCCTGCGGGTAATGGGAAAGGGAGGTAGCGGGTTAACGCTTCGTCATTCCGGGCTCGACCCGGAATCCATGGCGAGATCGAACTGCCGCTGGACCTTGGATCCCGGATCAAGTCCGGGATGACGGGGTGTGTGGGCGGGCGCGAGGAGACGAGGTCGGCGCGTGAGGCACCCCCGCGTCCCCGCCAAAGCAACATGATTCCGGACTCGACCTGGAATCCAGGGCGAGATCGAACTGCCGCCGGGCCCTGGGGCTCGCTCCTCTCCCGCTCCAAACCGAAACACTATCAGAAACTGGCACGGGTCTTGCTGACCTCCTGATGAAACAGGAGACGGCACATGCCATCTGGGATCAACAGCTTTGCGGGTGGCGGCGATCGTATCACCCGCGCCATCGCGCAGTCCGCCAAGCGGACCGGCGTCGATTTCGATTATCTGATGGGCCAGGCGCGCATCGAAAGCGGCATGAACCCCAATGCCAAGGCACCGACCAGCTCGGCCACCGGGCTCTACCAGTTCATCAGCCAGAGCTGGCTCGCCGTGGTCGATCAGCATGGCGCACAGCATGGACTGGACTGGGCGTCGAACGCGATCCAGCGCGATTCGCGCGGCCGCTACAATGTCGCCGATCCGGCCACGCGCCGCGCGATCCTCGATCTGCGCAAAAACCCCGAGGCCGCCGCCGCGATGGCGGGCGAGTTCGCCGCCGACAATCGCGACTATCTCGAGCAACGCCAGGGCCGCCAGATGGCCCCGGTCGATCTCTATCTCGCCCATTTCCTGGGCGCTGGCGGCGCCAACAAATTCCTGTCCGCGCACGCATCGGACCCCGACGCCGCGGCCGCGCCTCTGTTCGGCAAGGCCGCAGGCGCGAACCGCAACATCTTCTACGCCTCCAACGGACGCGCGCGCAGCTTCGACGAAATTCGAAACCGCTTCGCCGCCAAGCTTGGCGGCGACGCCAATCTGCCGCTGGGCGGCAGTAATCGGCCGGGTGGCAACGATCTGCCTTATGTCCAGCCCGCCGATTATCTGCGCCTCGCCAGCGCGCAGCGTGCAGCGCCCACCGGCACCGACCTCAACCGAAACGACAATGCGCGCATGGCCTATATGCTGCTCGCATCGATGGGAGCCTGACACCTCACATGAAAGCCGCCTCCACAAACGCGCTCGGCGCCTTGTTCGATGTTCGCTCCGCGCTGCTGCCCCTGGCGACTCTGTTGCTGGTGGTGTTCCTGGTGCTGCCGGTGCCCGCCTTCGTGCTCGACATCGGTTTCATCACCAACATCATGATATCGCTCGCGGTGCTGATGGTCGCGCTCAACGCGTCCAAGCCGCTCGATTTCTCGAGCTTCCCGACCGTGCTGCTGTTCGCGACCCTCCTAAGGCTCGGCCTCAACGTCGCCTCCACCCGCGTCGTGCTGGTGCAGGGCCACGAGGGTGGCGACGCCGCCGGTCATGTGATCGAGGCGTTCGGCTCCATGCTGATCGGCGGCGACTATGTCGTCGGCCTGTTCGTGTTCGCGATCCTGATGATCATCAACATGGTGGTCATCACCAAGGGCGCGGGCCGCGTGTCCGAAGTCAGCGCCCGCTTCACGCTCGACGCGCTGCCCGGCAAGCAGATGGCGATCGACGCCGATCTCGGCGCCGGACTGATCACGCCCGAGGAAGCCAAGCAGCGCCGCGTCGACGTCGCCACCGAAGCCGACTTCTACGGCTCGATGGACGGCGCCAGCAAGTTCGTGAAGGGCGACGCGATCGCGGGCGTCCTGATCCTGGTCATCAACATCGTCGGCGGCATCGTGCTCGGCATCGCCAGCCACGGTCTCAGCATCGGCGAAGCGGCTTCGACTTACACCATGCTCGCCATCGGCGATGCGCTGGTGGCGCAGGTCCCGGCCCTGCTGCTCTCGATCGCCGCCGCGGCCATCGTCACGCGCGTATCCTCGCCGTTCGATCTGCCCGGCCAGATCGCCTCGCAATTCGGATCGCACAAGGCGTGGATGCCCGTCGCGGCGATCCTGACGATCCTCGGCATCCTCCCCGGTATGCCGCACATGGTGATCCTGCCCGCCGCCGCGGTGGCCGGCTATTTCGCCTATCGTTTCTCGCGCCCAGTGCCCGAAATCGACGACAGCGCCGATGACCCCGCGCCCAATCCCAATGTCATCCACTGGAGCGATGTGTCCGATGAGGCGATGCTCGGCATCGAGGTCGGCTATGCGCTCACCCCGCTGGTCGACGAACGCAGGGACGCGCCGCTGATGAAGCGCGTCACCGGCATCCGCAAGCAGCTCTCCAAGGAACTGGGCTTCGTCATTCCGCTGGTGCGGATCAAGGACGATCTCACGCTCGATCCCAACGCCTATCGCATCACCATCGGCGGCACCGTGATCGGCGAGGACGTGATCTGGCCCGAGGACATGCTGGCGATCGACAGCGGCGATATCGACGAAGAGGTCGAGGGCCGCATCTGCAAGGATCCCACCTTCGGCATGGACGCGCGCTGGATTTCGCCCGACAAGCGCCCCGAGGCGATCGTCTCCGGCTATACCGTGGTCGACGCCTCCACCGTGCTCGCCACGCATCTCAACCATATGATCCGTCTCAACGCCGCGCAACTGTTCGGCATGGACGAGACCCGCATGCTGCTCGACAATCTGAAGGACCGCGCGCCCGAGCTGGTCGAGGGCCTTACCCCCAAGCCGCTGTCGCTGTTCGCGGTCTCCGCCGTGTGCCGCGCGCTGCTGATCGAAGGCGTGCCGCTGAAGGATTTCCGCCGGCTATGTTCCGCGATGGTCGAGGCGACCGGCGACGGCACCGTCGATATACCCTTGGTGGTCGAGCGGGTGCGCCAGCGCATCGGATCGATCATCATCCAGTCGCTGGTCCCCGTCAGCATGCCGCTGCCCGTGGTCACGCTCGATCCCGAGCTCGAGGGGCTGATCGGCCAGTCGATCAAGCTCGCCGGAGACGCGAGCTTCCCGATCGAACCGGGCCTCGGCCAGCGCATCCTCAGCGCGATCGAGGAATCGAGCCAGCGCCTGATGCTGCGCCAGCAAAGCTTCGCGCTGGTCACCTCGCCCGCCGCGCGCAAGGCGCTGTCGGACCTGCTGCGTCCGCGCTTTCCCGACACGCCCGTCTTGAGCTTCCGCGAACTGCCCGACGACAAGCCGGTCGAGGTCATCGCGACCGTGGGCGGCAAGGAAGCCCCCGCGCCCGCGCTCCAGCCGCAGGCCAAACACAGCTTCACCCAGCTTTGATCAACTAATATTGAAAGGAGTGCGGCAATGAGTTTTCAACCCGACCACAGCCTCACTTACGACCGCACACCCGCGCGCCAACGCCCGCAGCAGTTGATCGAGGACCATATTCCTTTGGTGCGCAAGATCGCCTGGCACGTCTCGGGCCGCGCGCCCGCCAGCATCGAGGTGGAGGACCTGATCCAGATCGGACTGATCGCGCTGATCGAGGCGGCTCGCCGCTATGAAGATCAGGGCCATCAATTTTCGACCTATGCAGGCACGCGCGTTCGCGGCGCGATGATCGATCATCTGCGCGCGCACAGCAATATGTGCCGCTCCGCGCTGGATTTTCGCAAGCAGCTTCGCCGCGCCCAGGACAAACTGATGAAGCGGAACGGCGGCAATCCCGGCGAGAGCGAGCTGGCGGCTGAACTGGGGCTCGAACCGGCGGAATTCCTTGCCCGCTTCGATCAGGCGGCCGACGTCCGGATGGAATCGATCGACGAGGTCTATTCCGAACACAGCATCTGGTTCGCCTCGGACGAAGACGGCGCCGACGCGGTGCTCGAGCGCGATCAGCTGACGGAGCTCGTTCAGGCCGGGATCGGCACGCTCGGCGAGCGCGAGCAACTGGTGCTGCAGCTGTTCTTCGTCGAGGAACTGAACCTGGAGGAGATCGGCGCGGTGCTCGGCGTCACCGCCGCGCGGGTGTGCCAGATCAAGAAGAGCGCGCTCGATACGATGCGCAAGAAGCTCGCAAGCCAGATCGGCTAAGGACGCGGCTCAGGCCGAGCCATCCCATATTTGTTCCCCGGCGAAGGCCGGGGTCCATCACGAACGATAGCCTGCTGAACTGCGCCCCATGCCGAGGCAGAGCATTCCCGGGCACGCTCGGCGATAGGTTATTCCTTGCGCACAGCAAAGCCCCCGCCGGATAGTCCGACGGGGGCTTCACTTACCTCCCGGCACCAAACGCGCGCCGGTATCCCTTCGATCAGCGCAGCAGGCTGAGCACGCCCTGCTGGCTCTGGTTCGCCTGGGCGAGCATCGCGGTCGACGCCTGGTTCAGGATCTGGAACTTCGCAAGCTGCGTCGATTCGGCCGAAAAGTCAGCGTCCTGGATGCGGCTGCGGCTTTCCGAGATGTTGGTGACGCGGTCGGTCAGGCTGCTGACGGTCGCCTGCAGACGGTTCTGCGAAGCACCCAGCTTGGCCTGTGCGGTCGTGACCGTGTTCAGCGCGGCGTCGAGCGACGACAACGCCAGGTCGGCACCAGCTTTCGTGCCGATGTTGATCGCGGAAACAGCGGTAGTGCCATCGGTCAGGCTTGCTGCGCGAACGTCGGTCAGGCCGATGTTGACGACTTCGCCGGCCTTCGAACCGGTTTGAATGTTAATCCCGGTTCCGGAGTTGGTGTTGTCGAGCAGCTTCACGCCGTTGAAATCGGTGCGGCTGGTAATGTCGCCGATCTGGCCGATCAGCGCGGTGACTTCGGCCTGCAGGTTGGTGCGATCGCCGGCGGACAGCGTGCCGTTGGCCGACTGCACCGACAGCTCGCGCATGCGCTGCAGCATGTTGGTGATCTCGTTCATGCCGCCCTCGGCGGTCTGCGCGAGCGAGATGCCGTCATTGGCGTTGCGCATGGCCATGTTCAGGCCGCGCACTTCGGACGTCATGCGGGTGGCGATGGCAAGGCCAGCGGCGTCGTCGCTGGCGGAGTTGATGCGCTGTCCGGTGGACAGACGCTCGATGGCCTTGGACAGGCCCATTTCAGCGCGCGACGATGCGGTCGAGGCGCGCATGGCGGAAATATTGGTTCCGATTACGGTCATGGTAGGTCCTTTTTCCTGTTGCGGCAGCCATGAATTTCAGCAGCCTCGATAGTGTTAACGGTAGCGTAGCGATGCGATTAAGGATCGAATAAGCGATCATTCTGAATTGCTTACGGTCAGTTCGGCCAGGTCTTCACCATGACGCAAAAACGCCCGCCGGGATATCCGGCGAGCGCCTGTCTTGTACGCCGGCGCCAAACGCGCGCCGGTTGAACTTGTTGATCAACGCAGCAGGCTGAGCACGCCCTGCTGGCTCTGGTTCGCCTGGGCGAGCATCGCGGTCGACGCCTGGTTCAGGATCTGGAATTTGGCGAGCTGCGTCGATTCGGCCGAGAAATCGGCGTCCTGGATGCGGCTGCGGCTTTCCGAGATGTTGGTGACGCGGTCGGTCAGGCTGCTGACGGTCGCCTGCAGACGGTTCTGCGAAGCACCGAGATTGGCCTGCGCCGTCGTCACGGTGTTGAGCGCGGCGTCGAGAATACCCAATGCCGCGTTAGCGCCGCCGGCATAAGAGATGTCGATATTCGACACGATCGCGTCCACATCGGTGGTACCGTCGGTGGCCTTGAAGGTCTCTTGCGTCGTTCCATCGGCCTTGAATTGCTTCAAAGCGGCTGCTGCAACATTGGTAAGCTGCACGCTGACCTGTTCGCCAGCCTTCGATCCGGTCTGGATGCTGATGGCATTGGCGTTGTCGAGCAACTTCACGCCGTTGAAATCGGTGCGGGTGGCGACATCGCCGATCTGGAGCTTAAGCGCCGCAACTTCCGACTGCAGGTTGGTGCGATCGCCGGCGGACAGCGTGCCGTTGGCCGATTGCACCGACAGCTCGCGCATGCGCTGCAGCATGTTGGTGATCTCGTTCATGCCGCCCTCGGCGGTCTGCGCGAGCGAGATGCCGTCGTTCGCGTTGCGCATCGCCATGTTCAGACCGCGCACTTCGGACGTCATGCGGGTGGCGATGGCGAGACCGGCGGCGTCGTCGCTGGCGGAGTTGATGCGCTGTCCGGTGGACAGACGCTCGATGGCCTTGGACAGGCCCATTTCAGCGCGCGACGATGCGGTCGAGGCGCGCATGGCGGAAATATTGGTTCCGATTACGGTCATGGTTGATCCTTCTTCCTTGTTACGGCTGCCCGAGTTTCAGCGGCCTCGGAAGCGGTAACGGCGGGCGGCGAGATCGCTTAAGCGGAGCCAAGGGGGGGACGACGGTGCTTAAGTTGTCAAAGTTTCCCGTAATGGGCGATTTGAAAAATATATTTCGCAACAAGCCGACAACTTAAGAGGGCGGGCCGCGGCGATCGAAAGTTTGGCGCGTGAGTATTTCATAACCTATATGGTTATCACATTCGAGCCGTTCTGAAAAGTGTTTTCTGACGAGAGGGGTGTGCTATTTCGAAATCCAGGGCATGTCCGACAGTCCCGCGCCGTCGCTGGCGCCGACGCGCCACCCACCCTCATCCCCCCGCTTTCGCGGGGGCAGGCAACTTGCGCCCCGGATTAATCCGGGGCAAGCGCCGCCCGCATTCAAAAAAAAGCGCCCGCCGGAACTATCCGACGGGCGCCAGTTTATTTCAGGTGGCGGACACGGTCCGCGCTCGACTGAAATATCAGCGGAGCAGGCTGAGAACGCCCTGCTGGCTCTGATTGGCTTGCGCAAGCATCGCGGTCGATGCCTGGTTGAGGATCTGGTACTTTGCCAGCATCGTCGATTCGGCGGAGAAATCGGCATCCTGAATACGGCTGCGGCTCTCGGTAAGGTTGGTCACGCGGTCGGTCAGGCTGCTGACGGTCGCCTGCAGACGGTTCTGCGAAGCACCCAATTTGGCTTGGCCGGTCGTGACCGTGTCCAGCGCCGTGGCAAGCACGCCGAGCGCCGTGTTCGCGCCGGCAGCGGTGCTGACGTCGATGGCATCGACACCCAGCGTTGCGGTCCGTACATCGGTCAAGCCGATCGAAACCTGCTCACCGGCTTTCGACCCGGTCTGGATAGCGATCGTCGTGCTCGATCCGTTGAGCAGGCCGACGCCGTTGAAATCGGTGCGGCCGGCGATATCGCCGATCTGGCCGATCAGCGCGGTGACTTCCGTCTGCAGATTGGTGCGATCGCCGGCGGACAGCGTGCCGTTGGCCGACTGCACGGCCAGCTCGCGCATCCGCTGCAGCATGTTGGTGATCTCGTTCATGCCGCCCTCGGCGGTCTGGGCGAGCGAGATGCCGTCGTTGGCGTTGCGCATCGCCATGTTCAGGCCGCGAACCTCGGAGGTCATGCGGGTGGCGATGGCGAGACCGGCGGCGTCGTCGGCCGCGGAGTTGATACGCTGGCCGGTGGAGAGGCGGTTGATGGCCTGCGAAAGACCCATTTCGGCGCGGTTCGAAGCGGTCGAGGCGCGCATGGCGGAGATATTGGTTCCGATGACGGTCATGATAAATTCCTTCAGTTGTTCCCAGACCGGTCTGTTCGTTCGCCGGTTCGAAAGGGGTGACGGCAGGATCGCGAACCGCTTAAGCAAAAAAATATCGGCGCCTCGGCCGGGCGATGCGAGGCTTCTTATATAGGGGAAGCGCCAAATCCTTGACGCCCGCCGACGGGCGGTTGACGCTTTGCCGTCCATCACCCGCCCCGCCCCGCCGAACCCCGACGGAAAAGCGGCGTTTTTCGAACTGGCACGCTGCTTGCTTCCCTGGCTTGCATGGGATGCGGTGGGTTGGCCGCTCGAGACCGGGGATTATCGATGTACGTTACGAAGACCGCCGTCAGCGACGGTGCCGCCGCGATGCTGCCGACCCTGGCAGCCTATCTTAACAGCGTGATGATCGAGACGCGGCGCATCGCGGCCGATGACGGCTCGCCGCGCACCCGCTCGGTGCGTATCCTGACGCCCGAAGACATGGCGCTGGCCTGCCACCGCGACATTATCGTCGATTTCCGCGACGGCGCCCCCGGCCTGATCCCCGCCGACAAGGGCCAGCCGATGCGCATCGCCTTTGGTCCCGGCGACATGAAGCTCGGCCACGCGCTCATTGCCGAGGCCGTGCGCGGCGGCGGTCCCGCCATCGGCGAGCCCGCCAGCGCCAAGCTGATGCGCTACGCCGCGCGCGTCGCCGCCAGCGAAGCCGCCGTCCTGATCCAGGGCGACACCGGTGTCGGCAAGGAAGGCATGGCGCGCTTCGTCCACAACCAGAGCCCGCGCGCCGAGGGTCCGTTCATCGCGGTCAACTGCGCCGCGCTGCCCGCCACGATGGTCGAGGCGATGCTGTTCGGCCACAAGCGCGGCGCCTTCACCGGCGCCAGCGGCGAGAGCGAGGGCCTGTTCCGCGCGGCCGACGGCGGCACGCTGTTCCTCGACGAGATCACCGAACTGCCACTGGAATTGCAGGCCAAGCTGCTGCGCGCGCTGCAGGAAGGCGAAGTGCTGCCCGTCGGAGAGACCAAAGCGGTCAAGGTCGACATCCGCATCGTCGCCGCCGCCAACCGCGATTTCGCCGCCGAAGTGGCCGCGGGCCGCTTCCGCGAGGACCTCTACTGGCGTCTCAACGTGATGCCGATCGCGATCGCGCCGCTCCACGAGCGCCGCCAGGATGTCTGCGCGATCGCCGCCACCATGCTGCTCGCGATGCAGCCGGACGGCGAGTTCGCCTGGATCGAAGCCGATGCGCTCGAAGCGCTGATGGCGCACGCCTTCCCCGGCAATGTGCGCGAACTGTGCAACATGATCCAGCGCGCCCTCGTGCTGCGCGAAGGCGACGCCATCACCGCCGAGGACTTCGATCTGCGCGCTGCCCCCACCCTACCTGTCATCGCTCCCGCCATGCTTCCCGCCGCTCCCCGCGCCGACCCGACCCCGGCCACCAACCGCGTGCTGCGCGGCCGCGATCTGCAGAGCCGCGCCCGCATGGCCGAGTTCGAGGCGATCGAGAGCACGCTCGAAGAAACCCAGGGCAACCGCCGCCAGGCCGCCGAGCTGCTCGGCATTTCCGAACGCACGCTTCGCTACCGGCTCGCGGACATGCGCGAGCTGGCCGAAGCCGCCTGAAGGAGGACTGACCGATGCAACCGATGACCAACAGCCTGCTCGCCGCGCGGAGCGCGATCCTGCAGCAGAACAAGACGCTGCAGAACGTCACCGAAACGCCGCAGATCGGCAACGGACAGATCGCCGGAACCGGCAAGGGCGTCGAAACGCCCTTCTCCGCCACCATGCGCGATGCACTGAGCGCGGTGAACGAAAGCCAGACCACCGCGGCCAACGCGGCGTCCGCCTACGATGCCGGGGAAACCACCGACATCGCCGCGGTGATGCTCGCCAAACAGAAGGCCTCGGTCGGGTTCGAGGCAACCTTGCAAGTCCGCAACAAGCTGCTCTCGGCTTACGAGAACATCATGAACATGCCGGTGTGATATGAACGAAATGACCATTTCCCAGCCCGGCGACGCCGGCCCAGGTGACGGCATGGCCCGCACCACCCAGCGCTTAAAACCGGTCGGTTTCAGCGGCGGCGGCGGTGCAGGCGGCGGCATGGCCTCCGGCTTCATGGACCGCGCGCGCGATGTTCTGGGGCAACCGGCGGTGGCGAAATCGCTGCCGCTCATCGGCTTCGTCGCCGTGGTGGCGATGGCCGCGGCGGCCTGGCTCGCCTTGCAGTCGCCGCCGCAGCGCGATCTGTTCCGGGGCCTGCCCGAAAACGACAAGGCCGCCGTCGCCGCCGCGCTCGACGGCAACTCCATCCCCTACCAGCTCGACCGCGATACCGGCGCTTTGACCGTCGGCGAGGACGATTATTACGCCGCCAAGATGCTGCTCGCATCGCAAGGCCTGCCCAAGAGCGCGCCGGACGGCGACAGCATGATCTCTTCCATGCCGATGGGCGCCAGCCGCGCCGTCGAAACCGAAAAGCTGCGCGGCGCGCGCGAGGCCGATCTGGCCCGCTCGATCGAGGCGATCGACAGCGTCGTTTCCGCGCGCGTGCATCTGGCGGTCGATCCGCCCAGCGTGTTCATCCGCGAACGCAACGAGCCCGCCGCCTCGGTCGTCCTGAACCTTGCGCCGGGCACGAGCCTAGGTAGCGAACAGGTCCAGGCGATCACCCATCTCGTCGCCAGCTCGGTTTCCGGTCTGAACGCCGAGCGCGTATCGGTGGTCGACCAGAACGGCCGCCTGCTATCCGAAACCGCCGCCGACGGTCCGCTCGGCGAGGCCGGGCAGCAGCTGATGGTGCGCGAGCAGATCGAGGAACGTTACCGGCATTCGCTCGCCGCATTGCTCACCCCGATGCTCGGCGCCGGAAATTTCGCCGCCGAAGTGTCCGCCGAACTCGATTTCTCCGAGCGCCAGGCGACCAGCGAAACCTTTCCCAAGGACGAATCGGTGGTGCGCAGCGAACAGCGCAGCTGGACCGCGCAGGCCGATGGCGGTACAGGGGACGCGCCCGGCGGCATCCCCGGCGCGCTGTCCGACCAGCCGCCGGCCGAAGCGACCGTGCAGGACCAGCTTGGCGACCCCGCCGCGGCGCCAGCAGCGGACATGCAGAAGCGCCAGGAGCAGGTGAACCGCAATTTCGAGCTGGGCCGCCAGGTGTCCGTGGTGCGCGAGGCGACCGGCGACGTCAGCCGCCTGTCGGTCGCGGTCGCGATCGCGAACGGCGCAGACGGCAAGCCGCGCAGTCCCGCCGAAATCGCCGCGATCGACAAGCTCGTCAAAGGCGCGATCGGCTTCAACGCCCAGCGCGGCGACCAGGTCGAGGTCTCCTCGCGCGCCTTCCAGCCGATCGTCGAGGCGAACACGCCCTGGTACGAGGCGAGCTGGCTATCGCTGCTGGTGCGCAACGTCTCCGGCCTGCTGGTCGCGCTCGCGCTGATCTTCTTCGTCGGCCGGCCGCTGCTGAAGCGCCGCAAGGACATGAAAAACGCTGCCGGAGCGAATGGCGCGAACGGCAACGGCAGGGCTCCGGCGCTGAACGGGCCGAACCACGAAGCGGAAAACAACCACCCCGTAACGCTCGACATGATCACCGCGGCGCACAGCTATCAGGAACGCGCGCTACTGATCCAGAATTTCGTCAAGCAGAACCCCGAGCACGCCACGCTGGTCGTCCGGGATCTGCTGAAATCGGCGAAGAACTCCAAGGAACCGGTCCATGGCTGACGTGCTCGAACAAGACGATGCGGCCATCGAGGACGCCGCCAAAAGCCTAGAGGCGGCGATGCCGGAGCTTCCGGTGCTGGGCGACGAACAGGCCGCGGCGATCCTGCTTCTGCTGTTCTCCGAAGAGGAAGCCGCGGGTATCTTGTCCCGGCTGGAGCCGGACGAAGTGCAGCAGCTCAGCAGCGTGATGTATTCGGTTGCCGATATCGGTGCCGACGAGATCAACTCGGTGCTCGACCGCTTCGTCGACCGTGCCCGGCATCGCACGACGATCGGCTATCGCTCCGACGTGCAGATCCAGTCGATGCTGACCGCCGCGCTGGGCGAACAGCGCGCCGAGGTGATGATCAGCCGCACCGCGCCGAAGAAACCGGTCGCGAACCTCGAAGCGCTCAAGTGGATGGCGCCGGACGAAATATTCGCGATGGTCGAGGAGGAGCATCCGCAGATCGCCGCCCTCGTCCTGTCCTTTCTGTCGACCGACAACGCCGCGGCCGTGCTGCGCCTGCTCCCCGCCGAAGCGCAGGAAGACGTGGTCTACCGCCTCGCCACTCTGGGCCAGGTCAGCGGCGACGCGATCGACACGATCGAGCAGTTGCTCTCCGCCTATCACGCGCCGCAGGGATCGGGCACGGTCGCCACCCAGGGCGGCAATCCGTCGGACGTCGCCGCGATCATGAACCAGATCGGCAAGAAGAACAGCGCGCGCATGATCAAGGCGCTCGCCAAGCGGGACAAGAGCCTGGCCGGCGCGATCGAGGACCAGATGTTCACCTTTGCCGATCTCATCACGATCGATGCCAAGGATCTCGGCACCGTCATGCGCAGCGTCGACAATGAACTGCTGGTGCCCGCATTGAAGGGCGCCGACGAAAAACTGCGCGCCAAAATCCTGAGCTGCATGTCCAGCCGCGCCGCGCAGACGCTGGAGGACGAGATCGCCGAGCGCGGCCCGATGCCGATGGCCGAGGTGATCGAAGCGCAGAAGGGCGTCGTCGCGCAGGCCCGCAAGCTGGCCGATTCCGGCGAGATCGTGATCGGCGCGCAGAGTGACGATTATGTCTGAAGCCTTTGCCCAGCGCTCGTTCGACGGCGGCGCCG
Source organism: Novosphingopyxis sp. (assembly GCF_965218915.1). Classification (GTDB taxonomy): domain Bacteria; phylum Pseudomonadota; class Alphaproteobacteria; order Sphingomonadales; family Sphingomonadaceae; genus Novosphingopyxis. The sequence continues at coordinate 2,440,092 of NZ_OZ244708.1, forward strand.
CCGCGTTCCGCCCCGTCTGGCAGGTGCCGCCCCAGCCGTTTCGCACCGCTGCGGACAACGACAGCCATGTCGGCTCGGGGGTCGACGAGGAAGCCGACGCCGAGGCCTATTTCCAGGAACAGCTCGACGACAGCTACCGCCGCGGATTTGCCGACGGGCAGGCCGCGATCGCCGAGGCCAATGCCGAGTTGATAGCGGCATCCGACCGCCTTGGCGAAGCCGTTACGGGCCTGAAATCCCAACCCGGCGACGCTTTGTGCGAAACTTTGCTGCGCACCATCCGCACCTTGCTCGAGCGCACCGCCGGGTTCTCCGAGCCCGATGCGGCGACGCTGCAGAAGCATTGCGCCTCGCTCGCCGCTCTGGCCGAAAAGGACTGTTCGAACGCGATACTCCACATTCATCCGCTCGACCGGATGCTGCTCGGCGAACATCATTTTGACCTGTCGTTCGAGGAAGACCCTTCGATGACCCGCGGGACGCTTTGCCTGGCGCATAGCGAAGGGTGGATCGAGCAGGGCACGAAGCCCGTCCTCGACGAACTGGAAGCGATGATCGCATCGCTGGGAGATACCCGGTGATCGCCGCGCAGGAACAGGCGCTGACCGGCCTGATCGACCGCATCGGCAATATCGGGGCGGGGCCGCGCCGGATCGGCCGCCTCGTCGCGCATGACGCGGGCATGATGGAAGTGACCGGCTTCGATTATCCGATCGGTTTCGGCGGCACCATCCGCACCGCCGACGGACGCATCATGAAGGCCGAGATCGCCGGTTTCCGCGGCTCGCGCGCGCTCATGATCCCGCTCGAAAGCGACGGCGCCGTGCGCAGCGGCGCGCGCGTCGAGCCCGATATGCAATCGAGCCGGGCGCAGGTCGGCGACGGACTGCTCGGCCGCGTCATCGGTCCGATGGGCGAACCGCTGGACGGCGGCGGCCCGATCGTCACCGAAGAGTTCTGGCCGCTCGCGGGCAAACGCTCCAACGTGCTGAGCCGCGGCCGCGTGACCAAACCGATCGACCTCGGCGTCCGCGCGATCAACGGACTGCTCACCGCCGGCTACGGCCAGCGCATCGCCATCGCGGCCGGCTCCGGCGTCGGCAAATCGGTGCTGATCGGACAGATCATCGCCCATGCGGACGTCGATGTCGCGGTGGTCGGCCTGATCGGCGAGCGCGGACGCGAGGTCAGCGATTTCGTCGAGACCAAGCTGAACGGCCCGATGCGCGGGCGCACCGTCACCGTCGCCGTGCCCGCCGATTATTCGCCGGTGCTGCGCCTGCGCGCCGCCGCGCGCGCGACCGCCATCGCCGAGTATTTCCGCTCCCAGGGCAAGCGCGTCCTGCTGATCGTCGACAGCCTCACCCGCATCGCCCATGCGCAGCGCGAAATCGGCCTGTCGCTCGGCGAGCCGCCGACGATGAAAGGCTATCCCCCGTCCGCGCTGGCGCTGATCCCGCGCCTGATCGAGCGCGCGGGCAACGACAATATCAGCGGCGGATCGATCACCGCGCTCTACACCGTGCTCGCCGACGGCGGCGACATGGACGACCCGGTGGTCGATACCGCGCGCGCCATCGTCGACGGCCATATCATCCTCTCTCGCCTGCTGTCCGAACAGGGCGTGTTCCCGGCGATCGACGTCGGCAAATCCTTGAGCCGCGTGGCGACCGACATCATCGACGACGATCACCGCGCCGCGCAGACCAATTTCCGCCGGCTTTGGTCGGCCTATGAGGAAAATCGCGATCTGCTGCTGATGGGCGCCTACCGCGAGGGCAGCGACCCGGCGATCGACGAAGCCGTCGCGCGCCATGACGAGCTGCTTGGTTATGTCCGCCAAGGCGCGCGTGAGGCGGTCTCGATGGAACACAGCATCGCCGCGCTGCAACAGCAATTCGGTCAGCAGGAGTTCGGCGCATGAGAAAGATGCTCGCCAGCCGCCGCCGCATGCTCGACATGCGCGAAACCCAGCTGCGGATCGCCACCGGCGACAGCGCCGCGGCGCATGGCAGCGAGGCCAGCCTCGAACAGAAGCGTGAACAGCTCAAGGCGCTGGCGGTGCATATGCACAAGGCCGGAGAACGATGCCGCGAGGGCCGCACCCTGCACTCCCAGCTCGAACTGGTCGATCGCCTGCGCCGCGCGGAGGATAGCATAGACGGTGCGATCGACCAGGCACGGCAGAAAACTGCCCAGATGGAGCGGCAGCGGATTGCCGCCTATCGCAAACGCGAAATGGCCGACCAGCTGGTCGAGCGCGCCGCCGCTACTGTCGACGCGCAAACCGAGCGCAAGATCGGCGAACAACCGCCCGCCCGGCCGCGCAGGATGATGGAGCGAGCGCGATGAACGGACCCGCCTTCGGTGCCAGTGCGATCGGAACGTCGCCGGTCAATGCAACTGGCACGGTTTCTGCAAAGCCCGCTGCGATGCTTGGCAATTCGCTTCCCTTCCGTCTCCAGCTGGAGGCCTCGACCGCGCCGCTGACGCCCATGGGAACCGGCCCCGTGCTCCAGCGCGACGAACGCTTCGTCATGCCGAGCTGCATGGGCGACGGTTTCGATCCGCTCGGCGACGAGACGGCCGGCGTAACGGCGGGCGGCGACAAATCCGCGCAGGATGATGATAAAGAAACCGGGGACACCCCGCTGCCGGCACCGCCGGTCATCTTCGATATCGCGCTGCCTGTTACCCCGGCCACCGCCGATGCGGTCACCCGTCGCGGTTCAATCGGACCGGGTTCGGCCAATATCGACGAGCGCCGCGGCGTGCCCGTCCAGGCTTTTGCCGTCGATATGACGCATGTTGCCGCCGCAACCGAAACCGGGCGGGAGATTGCTCCCGAACTGACCGATCCGCCGCGTCTCCGCCCGCTGCCTGCAGGCATCACCCCGCCGATAATTCCGGCAGTACAGATTCCGGCCACACGGATTTCGGCAACGCCGCGTCCGCTATCGCCCCAAGCACAACTGCGTTTCGACGGATCAAGTCCATCGACGACCACACCGGTTCAGGCGCCGATGGCCGAAATTGACCGCGTCGAACCGGGCATGACGGCATCCGAAACGAAGCGCTCCGATCCGGCCGGATCGGCCGCGCCGGTCTCCGGTCAGGCGAAAGCCCCGCCCTTGGCCACCGCCCCGACGACGCCCGCACCCATCATGACGCGGGGCGAACGCCAGGAGATGGCGCAGCACAGTGCTCCCCCGGCCGACGCGGCGGTTACCGGAACCGATATACTTGCCGAGACGCAGCTTGGCGTCGCCGCGTCCGACCAGCGAATCATGCAGCGCCGCGCCAACGCGCCGGCCGTCCGCGGCGACCGGCTCTACGCGGCGGTGGACCAACCGGTCGACAGCGATCACGTCGCGCGTCCGATGGCATCGGCGCTCGAAAGCCGGCGCTTCGAAGCCGGCCGCGCCGCGCCGGTGACAGGGAACTCCGGTCAATCGACGACAGCCCCGGCGATGATACAGACCGTCGATACCGCCTCATCGCAAATCCACAATTTCGCGGGATCGCTGGCGCAGCAAATCCAGCCTCAGCCGAGCGCAAGCGCCGCCCCGGCCATGTTCGCGCCCGCCGCCCCGATCCCGTTCGACCGGCAGTTCGGCCAGCGCGTGGGTTCGGCGATCGGCGCGGCGATGAACGCGATGTCGGTCAAGGACGGCATGCTGCTCCTGCAGATTGCGCCCGAACGGCTCGGCAAGATCGAGATCGCCATCGATCGCGGCAGCGACCGGCTCCAGATCACCACCGAGAACGAGGCAGTGCGCGGCGCGATCGCGCAGGCGCATAGCCGGATCGAACATGAACTGCGCACCGTGGGCCACCGCATCGGCTCGATCGAGGTCGAAACGCGCGATGCCGGAACCAGCGGCAATGCCGGGCAGAACCAGAGCGGCGCACAGCAGCGCGGGCAGGACAATGCCGCGCAGCAATCCCATCAGCCGCGGCCCGATCCGCGTACACTTTCGCTTGATCACGGCGGCGAGCGCGCAGCCGACACGCCGCGCGACAAACCCCGCCCCTCTTCCAACATCGTTTACGCCTGATCAGGCGCCCAGACAAACCCCGGAGCTCGACCATGTCCGATGAAAAACCGCCCAAGAAGAAGGGCAAGCTAAAGAAACTGATGCTGCCGCTTGCCGGCATCGTCGTAATTGGCGGCGCCGGCGGGGCGGGCGGTTATTTCTATTCGGGCATGATGGGCGGCCATGAAAAAGGCGAGGAAAAGCCCGAATTGCCCAAGCTCGTCCTGAAGGACGGCAGCACTGTCGATGCACCGGCCAGCGGCAAGCTTGCCAACAAGGCCAAATACAAGGTCACCTACCATCCGATCGAGGAGAGCTTCACCAGCAATCTGCGCGGCGGTTCGGGCTTTGCGCAGGCGGAGATGGCGGTCTCGACATTCTACGACGAAAGCGTGATCGAGGCGCTGACCGAGCATGACATCGCCGTGCGCAACGCCATCGTGCTGGAGCTGGCCGACACCGACGGCACCGCGCTCGAAACGATCGAGGGCAAAACCGAGCTCGCCCATCGCCTATGCGACCGGATCAATCAGACGCTGGAACAAAAGACCGGCTTCGGCGGCATCGACGAAGTCTATTTCACCAAGCTCGTGCTGCAATAAGCCGATGAACGCCAAACCCTCCCTATCCGGTCCTGACGCCGCCACCAAGGAGGCAGCCACCGACGCTGTAGCCGCCGCGCACAGCTTCCCGCGGCGCGACAGCAGCGAGGCCGATGTGATGCCGATCGCGCGGCGCACCGCCAAGCAGCTTGCCAGCGGCCTGCGCAGCGCGCTGCAGCCGCTCGCCAGCGAACGGCTGACGGTGACGCCCGGACAGCCGCGGATCGAGGAGCATCAGGAATGGCTGGCGGCGCAAGGCACGTCGATGGGCCTCGCTTTCTACCAGCTGCCACCGATGAAGGGGCGCCTGGCGCTGCGGCTGCCGCATGATCTGATCGCCGCGCTGGTCGATGCCTTTTTCGGCGGATCGATCGCGCGCGGTAAAGCGAAAAAGAGCGATTATTCGCCCACCGACATGCGCCTGATGCATCGCATCGCCGCGTCGGTCGCGCCGCAACTGGGCGCGGCCTGGGCCGAGTTCGGACCGTTCCGCTGTCTGCCCGCCGGGCTCACCGACGATCCCGAGGAAGCCAAGATCGCCAAAGGCGACGCCGCGCTGCTGGTCCAGCCCTTCACTCTGTCCTATCCCGGCGACGTCTCCTTCACGATCGATCTGATCTATCCGGTCGACATGATCCAGTCGGCCCGCGAGGAATGGTGTCTTGCCTCGCCCGCCGACGCCATGCCGTGCGATCCCGCATGGCGGCAGGATCTGGGCTGCGCGCTGTCCGACATCTTCATTCCCGTGCGCTCGGTGCTCGCCCGGCCGACCATGACCCTGCCCGAACTCGCCGATCTCAAGCCCGGCGACATCATCCCCATTCCCCCGGCGCGCAACCTGCCGCTGATCGTCGGCGACCGCACTTTTGCGCGCGGCAGCCTCGGCGAGCAGAACGGCCTCGCCGCCTTCCGTATCGACTATATCGAGAAAGGATAAGCGCATGAGCGACATGACCGAGGCGCCGAGCCTCGCCGATGCCACCGACCCTATGGGCGGCAACGGGTCGGCAATTTCTTGCCGGGACGGTAACCATAGTTTTGCCGACGAGACCGCCGATCATTACCGCTTCCTCGCCGATATTCCGGTGCGGCTGTCGGTCGAAGTCGGCAATGTATCGTTAAAATTGTCTGAAATCATGGACTTGAGTGAGGGCTCGGTGGTCGAGCTCGGGCGGCAGGCGAGCGAGCTGCTCGATATCAACGTAAATGGCACGCTGGTTGCAAGAGGGGAAGTCGTGACCGTCGACGGCCGGTTCGGCATCCGCGTAGCGGAAGTCGTTTCCAAGAACGTCGGAGGTGCGAAAGTCGAAAGGCGTGCCTAGTGACCTATTACATCCTCAAGCTGGTGATCATGCTGCCGCTGATGGCGGCCATGATCGTGGGGGCCTTGTGGTTATATCGTAAATACCAGCCGGGCATGGTCCAGGGTGTCCGCCAGCGCGATCTCAGGCTGGTAGAGACGCTGTCCATGGGCACGTCCGGCAAGCTCGCGGTGGTCGAATTCGGTGACCAGCGCATCCTGCTCTCGGCGACCCGCGGGAAGATCGAACGGATCGAGGCGCGGGCGATGACCGAAGAGGAAAAGCGGCTCGCCGATGCGCCGCCCGCATCCCCCGCCGGCGGCCCGGCGGCCGATGCGGCCAATCCCTTCGCCGCGGTCATGGACCGCGCGCTCGCCGCCCGCAGATCGCTGCGCCGGGACCGGGACTGATCCGATGCGCGATCCGCTTCGCCATTCCGCCGTTCGCCATACACTCAAGCTCGCGCTCGCCGCGCTGATCCTGCTGCTGCCCGCCGAACTCGCCGCACAGGCTACCCAAGCCACGCCGGGCGCATCCGAAGCGCTGACCCGCGCGCTGGACGACGTATCGGGCGACGGCGCGCCGCTGACGCTCAGCTTGCAGATCCTCATCCTGATGGGGCTGCTCACCATCCTGCCCTCGCTGGTGCTGATGATGACCAGCTTCACGCGGATCATCATCGTGCTCTCGATCCTGCGTCAGGCGCTGGGCCTGCAGCAGACCCCGCCCAACCAGGTGCTGATCGGGCTGTCGCTGTTCCTCTCGCTGTTCGTGATGGCGCCCTCGATCGAGCAGATCAACACGCGCGCGATCGAACCCTATGGCGCCGATCAGGTCACGCTCGAACAGGCGGTTTCGGTGTCGGGCGAGGTGTTCCATGCCTTCATGGTCAAGCAGACCCGCCAGACCGATCTCAAATTATTCATGGGTCTGGCCAAGATCGACAGCGTGGAAAGCCCCGAGACGATCCCCTTCTCGATCCTGCTGCCCGCGTTTGTCACCAGCGAGCTGAAAACCGCTTTCCAGATCGGTTTCATGATTTTCCTGCCGTTCCTGATCATCGATCTGGTGGTCGCCTCCACGCTGATGGCGCTGGGCATGATGATGCTTTCGCCGACCATCATATCGATGCCGTTCAAGCTTCTCCTCTTCGTCCTGGTCGACGGCTGGGCGCTCACCATGGGCTCGCTCGCCGGCTCCTTCGTCACCTGAGGCCCGCCACATGGAACAGACGGATTTCTTCATCGGCATCGCCCAGCAAACGCTCTGGGTCACCGCGCTCGCCGCCGCCCCGCTCCTGATCCCCGCGCTGGTCGTCGGCATCCTGCTCGGCATGGTGCAGGCGGCGACCTCGATCAACGAGGCGACGCTCAGCTTCGTGCCCAAGCTGATCGTGGTCGCGTTGATGCTGGCGCTGTTCGGCGGATCGATCCTCTATCTGATCGCCGATTTCACGATCGACACCTATAATCGCATTCCGGAAATCCTGGTATGATCGCACCCGCTTTTGCAGGCGCGGAGGATCAGCTCTGGCAATGGGCGATGGCGATGATCCGGCCCGGCGCCGCGCTCATCGCCGCGCCCATATTCGGCGCCGCGCAGGTGCCGTTGCAGCTGCGCATCATCCTGGCGCTGATGATCGGCATCGCCGCCACCGGCCCGGCCGGCGCGGTCATGCCGGCCGAGACGCTGGCGAGCTTCGCGGGCTTCCTGTTCCTGGCGGGCGAAGTCGTCGTCGGCGTCGCCATCGGCTTCGCGCTGCAGATCGGGTTTTCCGCCGCCTTCGTGGCGGGCGAGACGCTCAGCAACGCCATGGGCCTGGGCTTCGCTTCGATGAACGATCCGCAGTCCGGCGCCTCGACCCCGGTGGTCGGCCAGTTCCTCTCGATCCTCGCCACGCTGCTGCTGCTGGCGATGGACGGGCATCTCATGCTGATCTCGATCATCGTCGACAGCTATCGCACGCTCCCGCCGGGCCACGCCTTTCCCGGTTTCGCGGCGATCGACGATCTGGTGCGCTTCGGCGGCTCGCTGTTCTCGCTCGGCCTCTTGATCGCGATGCCGGTCGGCGCCTCGCTGATCCTGATCCAGATCGTCATGGCGATGCTCGCGCGTTCGGCGCCCGCGCTGAACCTGTTCGCGGTCGGCCTGCCGGTCGCGCTGCTGTCGGGCCTGATCCTGCTTGCCGTCGCCGCGCCGGTGATGGCCGACGGCGTGATGCACGCCATGGCGGACGGGCTCGACCAGTCGCGCCTGATCGCGGGGGGACGCTGAGATGAGCGATTCCCCCTCCGGCGGCGGCGAGAAAACCGAAGATCCAACCCAGAAACGGCTCAAGGACAGCGCCAAGAAGGGCGATGTCCTGCAGTCCAAGGAACTGGGCGTGGCGCTGATCATGATCGGCGGCGCGGCGATGTTCTGGCTGTTCGGCGGTAGGCTGCTCGACGCCAGTTCCTCGGTGGTGCGATCCGGGCTCATGTTCGGCCCGCAGGACATCGAAAGCTTCGATATGGGCGGACGCACGCTGAAACTGGTCGCGCCGCTGGCGCTGCCGTTCGGCGGGATGGCGCTGCTGCTCATCCTCGCCGCGATCGGAACCCCTGCCATGCTCGGTTCGCTCGGCTTCCGCTGGTCCGCGATCAGCGTCAAGCCGTCCAAGATGAATCCCGGTTCGGGTTTCAAGCGCATGTTCGGAATGCACGCGGTGATCGAGCTGTCCAAGGCGCTGGCCAAGGTTACCCTGATGGGCACCGTCGGCACTATCCTTATCTTTTCGTCGGTGCACGACATGGTGCAGCTCGGCCTCGGCGATATCCGCAGCAGCCTCGGCGCTTTCGGCGGGCTGTTCGTCACCACGGTGATCGCGATGGCCGGCTGCCTCGTCGTCATCGCGATGATCGACGTGCCCGCGCAATGGTTCCAGCGCAACCAGAAGCTGCGCATGACCAAGCAGGAGGTGAAGGACGAGCACAAGGAAAGCGAAGGCTCGCCCGAGGTCAAGCAGGCGATCCGCCAGCGTCAGCATGCGATGATGAGCGGTTCGGCGCGCGGCGCCGTCGAGGACGCCACGGTGCTGCTGGTCAACCCGACCCATTTTGCGGTGGCGCTGCGCTACGACCAGTCGCGCGATGCCGCGCCGGTCGTGCTGTTCCGTGGCCGCGGCGAACTGGCGCTGGTGATGCGCGAACTGGCCGAGGACGCCAAGGTGCCGGTGCTGCATTATCCCGAGCTGACGCGCGCGATCTATTACACGTCCAAGCCCAACCATATCGTCGACGAGCGGCTGTATATGGCCGTCGCCGCGCTGCTCGCCTTCCTGTTCCGGCTGGACAGCGAGATGGGCGGGCACACCGAGCGGCCCGACATCGCCGTGCCGGACGACCTCAAATTCGACGCCGAGGGTCGGCTTTCGCCCTAAAGTTCCACCGCCGCCTGCCGTTACAGCCTTCAGAAAGGGCGCCCATGCTTTCCAGTATCTCCAATCTCGTCAGCGGCCAGTCCGGGATCAACTCGGCGCAGCTCGTCGCGGACCTTGTCGCGGCGACGCGCGAGCCGCGCGAGGTGACGATCCAGCAAAAGCAGCAGCTCAACAGCGCACGCATCTCCGCGCTCGCTTCGGCCTCGTCCTCGCTGGGCACCTTTTCCGAAGCGCTGAGCACCATCCTAGACGGGCGCCGCTTCACCGGCAATCTGGTCTCCAGCGACGGCGGGGTGGCAACCGCCAGCTTCATCGACGGCCAGACACCCAAGGGCCTGCCGGTCACGATGGAAGTGAAGCAGCTCGCCTCCGAACAGCGCGTGATATCGAAGAACTACACCGCCGCGACGGACGCGGTCGGCCAAGGCACGCTGAAGCTGACGACCAGCAGCGGCGCCTTCAACATCGTCATCGGCACGGGCAACGACAGCCTGATCGGCCTGCGCGATGCGATCAACGATGCGGATGCAGGCGTCACCGCCAATATCGTAACCGACAATCGCGGTACGCGGCTCGTCGTCGAGGGCAAGGAAGGCGCCAATCAGAGCTTCACGCTGGTGGGGCCGGCAAAGCCTTTCTTCGGCGCGGCGAGCAAGCTTAACGATTTCAATTACCCGGCCAACAGCAATGGCGGCATGACCCTGGTCGCGCCGGCCAGCGACAGCATCATCGTGGTCGACGGCATCGAACTTGTGAACAGTTCCAACACGATCGACAATGCGGTCGAGGGCGTGCGCCTCGACCTGCTCTCGGCCAAGCCGGGCACCAAGATCACCATCTCCAGCGACACGCCGGCGGCGACGACGCGCGATCTGGTGAGCGAGTTCATCGATGCGTTCAATACATTGAAAAACGGGCTCAACACCGCCACCGCTCCCGGGATCGAGGGCGCCACGGCCGGGCCGCTCGCGGGCAACAGCGCCATTCGCGACATGGCCCAGCGTCTGGGCCGGATGAGCTCGACGATTCTGTCGGCTGACGGACCGTATCGCACGCTGGCGGACATCGGCGTGCGGACCGCACGCGACGGCACGCTGGAGCTCGACAGCGCCACGTTCGACCGCGCCATGGCCGCCAATCCGGAAGCCGTCGCGCAGATGCTCGATCCGATCGAGCCCGACGCCAATCACCGCGGGCTCGCCGGAACGCTCGAGGACGTGAAGTCCGCGCTGCAGGACAAGAACAGCCCGCTCAGCTTGGCCAAGACGCGGTTCGAGCAGGTCAACAAGCAACTCGCCGAACTGCGCGAGAAGCTGGACGACGATATCGAACGCTACGAGGCCAATCTGCAGCAGACCTTTGCCAATATGGACCGCCAGCTCGCGGTGCTGCGGCAGACGCAGCAATATGTCGAGCAGCAGGTCTCGATCTGGAACAACAGCGACAACTAAGTCTCAACGGGGATCTCGACGATGTATTATGCAGCAGGCCGCGCCATGGCGCAGAGCTACGGCGCCGTGGACAAGACCAGCCGGATCGCCGCGGCCAGCCCGCACGAGCTGGTCGAGATCCTGTTCGAGCAACTGCTCCTCAGGATCGACCGCGCGGTGCGCTGCGTCGAGCGCGGCGACATGGCGGGCATGTTCCAATCGCGCGCCAAGGCGTCGGACATCTTGAACGCGCTGGACGAAAGTCTGGACTTCGAACGCGGCGGCGAGATCGCGACCGCGCTCGCCATCGTCTACCGCGAGGCGTCGAACCGGATCAACGAAGCGCAGGGCGACAATGCCGGCGCGGTGCTGATTTCGGCGCGCGAGATCGTAGCCGAGATTTCGGAAGCATGGACGGAGATCGGGAAGCGCTGAGTTTCCTCAACTCCTACATTTCCATTCGCTTCGTCGTTGCGAGGAGCCCCTTCGGCTGGCTGGCAAGCCAGCCGCTCAGGATAGACCGCGGGCGACGAAGCCTGTCCAGAACGGCTGCTGCAAGCGGTCAGTCGAAGAGCAATCCAAAACGGCTGCAGCGCTGCGGGCGCCCCTGGATTGCTTCGCTCCGCTCGCAATGACGAAGGCGGAGCATCGGGCTAGGTAACGGAACCGTCGCCGGCCGCGCTCAGGCGGCCTCCCGATCGTCGCGGGTGATGCCGTGGCGGCGCATTTTCTCGACAAAGGTGGTGCGCTGGACATCGACCAACCGCGCCGCTTTGGCAATCACCCCGCCGCATTCCACCAGCGCCTCGATCATCAGCCGGCGCTCTTCTTCCTGAAGATGTTCCTGCAGCGAGAACCCGTCGAAAAAGCTGGCCTTTTCGGCGGTTTCGCCAGCGGAGGCAGTCGCATCGGCACTCTTGTGATGAATGGCGACCACCGCCTGCTCCGTCAGCAGCAGTTCGGCTTCATCCCGCCCGATCGTCTGGCCCGGAAAGAAGATGGCGGCGCGCTCGACCACGTTGCGCAATTCGCGCACATTGCCCGGCCAGCTGTAGGCGGCGAGGCGCTCGATCGCCTCCTCGCTCAGGATCGGACGCACGTCGCCCGGTTCGATCAGGCCGATGAAATGGTCGATCAGCGAGGCCACGTCCTCCGGACGCTCGCTCAGCGACGGGATGCAGATCGGGATCACGCACAGCCGGTAGAACAGGTCTTCGCGGAAATCCCCGGCGGCGATCTGCTGCTGCAGGTCGCGATTGGTCGCGGCGACGATGCGCACGTCGATCGAGATCTGCTTGGACCCGCCGACGCGGCGGATCGATCGCTCCTCGATCACGCGCAGCAGCTTGACCTGCAGCGCCAGCGGCATTTCGCCGATTTCGTCGAGAAACAGCGTGCCGCCATCGGCCTGCTCGAACAAGCCGATATGGCGGTTCATTGCGCCGGTGAAGCTGCCGCCCTCGTGGCCGAACAGTTCGGATTCGATCAGTTCGGCCGGGATGGCGCCGCTGTTGATCGCGATGAACGGCCGATCCTTGCGCCTGGAAGCGCGGTGGATCGCCTTGGCGACGACTTCCTTGCCGCAGCCGGACGGGCCGGTGATCAGGACGGAGGCGGAGGCGTTGACGGAGAAGCGGATCATGGTCCTGACCGAGGCGATGGCGTCGCTCTTGCCCACCACCATCTCGGAAATCATCTTCGTCGCCATCCTCAACCCCGTTTCGTTAGCTTTTTTTGCCCCCCGGCACAGACATCCGCCACATTTTTTGATGTGCCGCCATATCTGCTGCATCCGGGATAGCGGGGAGATAGTTAACGAAATCCTTCGATCGTCCGGAAAAAGCGGAAAAACTTTGCCGAACCGGCAACGGCATGGTTCTGCCAACGACCGATTTCGGCCATTTGCGCGAGTAGGTCTGTACGAAGGGCGATGCGGACAATGGTTAATTCACCGCTGACAAGCCTGATGCGATCGGTTGCGTTGCGCTACGCATCTCGTTCGTCCACTGAGGGCACGTAACGCGAACCCAGGAGAGAAATCATGCGCGACATCCATCAAGGCCTCGAACTGCGCTCGACCATCGACAAGGACGGCACGCTGGTGCTGAACCTGGAGGACGTTACCATAGACGCGCCCGCTGCCGACGAGGTGGTGGTGCGCGTCGAGGCGACGCCGATCAATCCGTCCGACCTCGGCCTGCTGCTCGGCCCGGCGGACCTTTCCACACTGCAATCCAGCGGAACGGCGGAGCGTCCCGTACTGACGGCGCAGCTGCACGAGGGCACGCTGGATCTGGTCAAGGCGCGGCTCGGCCAATCCATGCCGGTCGGCAATGAAGGCGCGGGCACCGTGATCGCTGCGGGCGCGGACATATCCGATATGGTGGGCAAGACCGTCGGCATGTTGGGGGGCGCGATGTACACGCAGGTTCGCAAGCTCAAGGCAAGGGACTGCATCCTGCTGCCGGACGATGCGAGTGCTGCCGATGGCGCCTCGATGTTCGTCAACCCGCTCACCTCGCTCGGCTTTACCGAACAGATGAAGATGGACGGCTTCGAGGCGCTGGTCCACACCGCCGCCGCCTCCAATCTGGGGCAGATGCTCAACCGGATTTGCATCGCCGATGGCATCCCGCTGGTGAACATCGTGCGCAGCGACGAACAGGCAGCATTGTTGAAGAACATCGGCGCGAACTATATCGTCGACAGCACCAAGGACGATTTCAAGGAGAAACTGACCGATGCGATCGCCGAAACCGGGGCCTTTCTCGGCTTCGACGCGGTCGGCGGCGGCAAGCTGGCGGGGCAGATCCTGAACGCGATGGAAGCCGCGGCGGGCCGCGACGCCACCGAGTATAGCCGCTACGGTTCGAACCATGCCAAAAAAGTCTATGTTTATGGCGCATTGGATGTTGGCCCGACCATCCTGGATCGCAAATTCGGACTGACCTGGGACATCAGCGGCTGGCTGCTGACCAATTTCCTCGGCAAGGCGGGCATGGCAACGGCGCTGAAGATGCGCGCGCGGGTGAAGGACGAGCTGAACACCACTTTCGCCAGCCATTACACGCAGACGATTTCCCTGGCCGAAGCGCTGAAGCCGGATGTCGTGCGCGCCTATCAGAACAAGTCGACCGGCGAGAAATATCTGATCGATCCGACGCGGTAATATCGGCGCGATTGCCGGGCGCATTTGCAACCTTCTCCCGCCTCGGCGGGAGAAGGATATGCAGCCCCGGATTTAATCCGGGGCGGAGTTGCCTGCCCCCGCGAAAGCGGGGGGATGAGGGTGGGTGGCGCATAGCGCCATCAACGCAGACCGCCCTGCCCTCTCCGTTGCGACTAGCTCCCAAGTCTCGCTCCTCTCCCGTGAACGGGAGAGGGATAATTCGCGCCCTCACCCTTCGATCGCGCGTTCCCCGACGATCGACAGGCCATAAGCGTCGAGCCCGACCAGGCTGTGATGCGAGTTGGTGAGCAGCACCATGTCGTGCACGCCGAGCTCGCTCAGGATTTGCGCGCCCGCGCCGTAATCGCGCAGTTCCTCGGGCTGCGCGGTCGGCTTGCCCTGCCGCGCGTCGATCGCGGTGCTCATGTAGGTCGGCGTGGCGCGGTTCAGGATCACGATCACGCCCGCGCCTTCCTCGGCGATCATCTCCATCGAGCGTGCCAGGACGCCGCCGCGCGCCCCGCCCTCGCCGAGCATGTCGCCGAAGGGAGAGAGCTGGTGCATGCGCACCAGTGTCGGCCGGTTTGGATCGATATGCCCCTTCACCAGCGCGGTCTGCTCGGTGCCCGTCGCCTTGTTGTAAAAGGCGAGGCAGGTCCACTCGCCGCCCCAGCGGCTGGTGAAGCGTTCCTCGGCGCGCTTTTCGACCAGCCGGTCGTGCTGGCGGCGATAGGCGATGAGATCGCGGATCGTGCCGATCTTCATATTGTGCCGCCGCGCGAAGCCGATCAGGTCGTCGAGCCGCGCCATCGAGCCGTCGTCGCGCATGATCTCGCAGATCACGCCCGACGGGTTCAGGCCCGCGAGCCGCGCGACGTCGACCGCCGCCTCGGTATGCCCGGCGCGGATCAGCACGCCGCCCTCGCGCGCGACGAGCGGGAAGACATGGCCGGGCGTGACGATATCGTCGCGGCCCCGGTTCGGATCGATCGCGACGTTGATCGTGCGCGCGCGGTCGCCCGCCGAAATGCCGGTGGTGACGCCCTCCTTCGCCTCGATCGAAACGGTGAACGCCGTCGACAGGCGGTCCTCGTTGCGGCGGACCATCAGGTCGAGGCCCAGCTCGTCGACGCGCTGCTTGGTCATCGAAAGACAGATGAGGCCGCGGCCGTGCGTCGCCATGAAATTGATCGCATCGGGGGTGGCCATCTGCGCGGGGATCACCAGATCGCCCTCGTTCTCGCGGTCCTCGTCGTCGACCAGGATGAACATGCGCCCGTTCATCGCCTCGGCGATGATCTCCTGCGGCGTCGCCATCACGTTGCCGCCGTCGCTCGCCAGATAGGCTTCGAGTTTGTCCAGCGTCTCACCGCTGGGGTTCCAGTCGGCGGTACCGAGGCTGCGCAGCGTATTGGCATGCAGCCCGGCGGCCCGCGCAAGCCCGGCGCGCGTCATGCGGCCGGAGTCGACGAGTTCGGAGAGGCGGGAGCGGAGGGTCTGGGTCATGAGGCGGTATATCACATTGTGGTGTGATCGATGCAAGGGAGGGATACACATGTTAGTGTGAAGCACGTGGATTAATTTAGCCCTCACCCCCCAACTGATAGACTCGAGTTTCGATTGATCCTCGTCGTTTATCTGCATCTTTCAACCACAGTGTTGACACAAGCCGTCCACAAGGGGAGAGATTGTTTAATCCTCGCTTGCCAAATCCCCAATGCATTGTTGCATTGCAATCCACAGGATCACCGTGATCGCTCACTTCAAACGAGGTAACATCATTTGCTACCATATTTCCGTTCGGCCAAGGACTTTTTAGCAGCTCATTCTCGTCGCCCGCATCCAAGCGGACCGCGATTATAAAGTCCTTAGCATCCGAATCAGGCTCAGGAAAAAAGAATTGCCGATCGCTTAATAATGTACAGCCAAGAGCCGTCCAAAAACCCGCATACGCTCCGCGCGCTTGGTCTATAGTACATGCCCAATCACCCTCATCTATTTTTTTGATATGTAGGTCAATCAAGCTAGAGCCAAATTTTCTCTTTTTACCAAGAAGCCATACTATCCTTTTTTTAAGGCTCGTCATCTGAGGCAAGCCATTGGCGCCATGAAATGGCTCGAACCTCATTGTCATCATTAAGTTGCAGGTGCCGCTATCAAGATCAGTGAAACCGCTACTTTGACGTATCCTGCACTCTATTGGGTTACCACTCGCAGCTATGAGGATTTCACTGATAACTATTCCCTCCGCATCCTTCCGCCGAGCCTCCCGAGGATAGATTCGATAATCAGACCAGTCAGGAGTAGATAACACGCGGACGGGTTCCTGCTCTGGCCAAGCCTGTTCAAGCGTGATCGATGGAGAGGCCGACGCTCGCACCGATTGCGCAGGCGCAGCGGTGTGGGAGGCAAGAAGCATAAGTCCTGCGTAATTAACTGCCTTCCGTAACACGGCCCCACCCCCCAAATTTAATGGATTCACTTAAGCTTTAACTATTAAAGTCCTACATGCCTACTGGCAATTTGACATCAAAGATTTTTTTTGAGCGTACTAAGCATTATGTTCGGCAATAGCAGACCTATATTGGGAACTGTAGCGAACTTCCGGATCGCCGCACACCGACCCACTCGCGCCGCCAAGGCTTTGCAAACCCCCTCCCCGCTCCCTATGCTACACGCTTTTGGCGCCCGGTCATCCCATACGGCAGCGCCCCTTCAGATGGAGACGAACATGGCGGGCATGGCCCCCTTCGATTGGGAAGACCCCTTCCGGCTCGACGAGCAGCTGGCGGACGACGAGCGGATGATCCGCGATACCGCGCGCGGCTATGCGCAGGACAAGTTGCAGCCGCGCGTGCTGGAAGCGTTCGCCGAGGAAAAGACCGATACCGCGATCTTCCGCGAGATGGGCGAACTCGGCCTGCTCGGCATCACCGTGCCGGAGGAATATGGCGGCGTCGGTGCATCCTATGTCGCCTACGGGCTCGTCGCGCGCGAAGTGGAGCGGGTGGATTCGGGCTATCGATCGATGATGAGCGTGCAGAGCTCGCTGGTCATGTACCCGATCCAGGCGTTCGGCAGCGAAGAGCAGAAACGCAAGTTCCTGCCCAAGCTGGCGACCGGCGAGTATATCGGCTGCTTCGGGCTGACCGAACCCGATGCCGGGTCCGATCCGGGGGGGATGCGCACCACCGCAAAGAAGGTCGACGGCGGCTACTCGCTGTCCGGCTCGAAAACCTGGATCAGCAATGCGCCGTTTGCGGATGTGTTCGTGGTCTGGGCCAAGTCCGAAGCGCATGGCGGCAAAATCCGCGGCTTCGTGCTGGAAAAGGGCATGAAGGGGCTCGAAACGCCCAAGATCGAGGGCAAGATGAGCCTTCGCGCTTCCACCACCGGCATGATCATGATGGACGAGGTCGAGGTGGACGAGGATGCGATCCTGGACGTCGAGGGACTCAAAGGTCCGTTCTCCTGCCTGAACCGTGCACGCTACGGCATCAGCTGGGGCGCAATGGGAGCGGCCGAGTTCTGCTTCCATGCCGCGCGCAGCTATGGCCTCGAACGCCACCAGTTCCAGCGGCCGCTGGCATCGAACCAGCTCTACCAGAAGAAGCTGGCCGACATGATGACCGAGATTTCGCTCGGCCTGCAGGGCAGCCTTGCCGTGGGCCGCCAGATGGACGCGGGCACGTTCGCGCCGGAGATGATCTCGATCGTCAAGCGCAACAATTGCGGCAAGGCGCTCGATATCGCCCGCGCCGCCCGCGACATGCACGGCGGCAACGGCATCAGCGCCGAATATCACGTCATGCGCCACATGGTGAACCTGGAGACGGTCAACACCTATGAGGGCGCGCACGATGTCCATGCGCTGATCCTGGGCCGCGCGATCACGGGGATCGCGGCGTTTTGATGGCTATTCCTATCTCGACAGGGACCGTCATTCCGAG
The DNA here is from genome assembly GCF_965218915.1 of Novosphingopyxis sp. Classification (GTDB taxonomy): domain Bacteria; phylum Pseudomonadota; class Alphaproteobacteria; order Sphingomonadales; family Sphingomonadaceae; genus Novosphingopyxis. The sequence continues at coordinate 2,457,999 of NZ_OZ244708.1, forward strand.
CTTGACCCGGAATCCAGGGCCCAGCGGCAGTTCCATCTCGCCCTGGATCCCGAATCAAGTCCGGGATGACGAAAATGGAATAGGCACCTTCTGATGCCCTGGCCGAAACTCCACTGGGACAGCGAACCGACCGGCCCGCTCAAGGGCATCAAGGTGGTCGATATGTCCACCGTGGTCCTGGGCCCCATGGCGACGCTGCTGCTGGCCGACATGGGCGCCGAGGTGATCAAGATCGAGCACCGCGAGGGCAACACGCCGGGCGACGTGATGCGCTATGCCGGCTGGTCTCCGACCGGCGATCTGGGGCCGATCTTCGCCGCGCTCAACCGCAACAAGAAGGGCTTGGAGCTCAATGTCAACAAGGCAGAGGGCAAGCGCGTCCTGACCCAGCTGATCGCCGATGCCGATATATTCTTCCACAACGTCCGCATGGCCGGCATGAAACGGCTCGGCTTCGATTACGCGGCGGTGAAGGCGATCAATCCGGGCATCGTCTACGTCCACTGCGCGGGCTTCGGCGCGGGGGGTCCGCACGAACACCGCCAAGCCTACGACGACCTGATCCAGGGCGCCACGGGCTTCGCCGCGCTGTTCGAGGAACGCGACGGCGGGCGGCCGGCCTATGCCCCATCCCTGATCGCCGACAAGACGGTGGGGCTGTTCGCCAGCAACGCGGCGCTCGCCGCCCTGCTCCACCGCGAGCGCACCGGCGAGGGGCAGTTCGTGCAGGTGCCGATGTTCGAGAGCTTCACTTGGTTCAACATGGCGGAGAATCTCTACGGCGCGACCTTTGCGGAGGGCGACGGCAAGCTCGGCTACACCCGCAGCATCAACCCGCGCCGCCGGCCCTATCCGACCAGCGACGGCTATATCGGCATCATGCCCTATTCGGACCGGCAATGGGCCAAGTTCTTCGAACTCGGCGGGCGCCCCGGTACGATGGAGGACGAACGCTTCGCCACCTACCCGCGCCGCACCGAGCATACCGCCGAACTCTACGCTCTCATCGAGGAAGTGGCGGCGACCAAGACCACCGGCGAATGGATGGCCCTGCTCGACGAGCACCACATCCCGGCCATGCGTTACAACCGCATGGACGACATGCTGACCGAGGAACATCTGACCGCGACCGGCTTCTTCCAGCACCGCGAGGGCGAGCATATGGGCGCCTATCGCTCGATGCGCCATCCGGTGACGTTCGCGAAAACCCCCGCCAACACCTATGCCGACCCCCCCCGGCTCGGCGAGCACGACGCCGAGATCAAGGGCGGGCCTTAGCCCGTCAGCGCGGCGCCATTCTTATGCCGCCATCCAGGCGCACGTCCTCGCCGTTGAAATAGCCGTTCTCGATCATGGTCAGCGCGAGCTGCGCATATTCGTCCGGCATGCCGAGGCGCTTGGGAAACGGCACCGAGGCGGCCAGCGCGTCCTTGACGTTCTGCGGCGCGGCCTGGAGCAGCGGCGTGTCGAAGATGCCCGGCAGGATGGTGTTCACGCGGATCGCCTCGTTCATCAGGTCGCGCGCGATCGGCAGCGTCATGCCGACGACGCCGCCCTTGGACGCGGAATAGGCCGCCTGGCCGATCTGCCCGTCCTCGGCCGCGACGCTGGCGGTGTTGACGATCGCCCCGCGGTCGCCGTCCTCCAGCGGATCGAGCGTCAGCATGCCCGCGGCCGATTTGGTGATGCAGCGGAAGGTGCCGACGAGGTTGATCTGCACCACCCAGTCGAACGCGCTCACCGGAAATTCCTTGATCTCGCCGGTTTCCTTGTCGCGCTTGACCGTCTTGATCGCGTTGCCCACGCCCGCGCAGTTGACGAGCACGCGCTCCTGCCCATGCGCCTCGCGCGCCTTGGCGAAGCCGGCGTCGACATCCTCGTCGCTGGTGACATTGACCTTGCAGAACACCCCGCCGATTTCGCCGGCGACCGCCTCGCCCTTCTCCACGTTCATGTCGAATATGGTCACTTTTGCACCCTTCGATGCCAAAAGCCGCGCGGTGGCGGCGCCGAGGCCGGACGCGCCGCCGGTGACGACGGCTGCGATTTGGTCGTTGATGATCATGTGATTTCTCCTAATTCCTGAATTGAAGCGTTATCCCGGACTTGATCCGGGACCCAGGGTCGGATGGCACTGCCGTTGGGCTCTGGATTCCGGGTCAAGCCCGGAATGACAGCGAATATGAGGGCAGGCTCAGCCCAGCCGCTCGATGATGGTGACGTTGGCTTGGCCGCCGCCCTCGCACATCGTCTGCAGGCCGTATTTCCCGCCGGTCCGTTCGAGCGCGTTGAGCAGCGTCGCCATCAGCTTGGTGCCCGATGCGCCGAGCGGATGGCCGAGCGCGATCGCGCCGCCATGGACGTTGAGCCGGGCCGGGTCCGCGCCGACATGCTTGAGCCAGGCCAGCGGCACCGGCGCGAACGCCTCGTTGACCTCATACAGGTCGATGTCGCCGATCTTGAGCCCGGCGCGCTCCAATGCCTTGTCGGTGGCGAACAGCGGCTCTTCCAGCATGATGACCGGATCGCCGGCGGTGATGGTGAGATTGTGGATGCGCGCGCGCGGCGTCAGGCCGTGGTCCCTCAGCGCCCGCTCGGACACGATCAGCACGGCGGACGAACCGTCACAGATCTGGCTGGCGTTGGCGGCCGAGATCATGCCGCCGTCCTGCAGCGTCTTGACCGACCGGATGCCTTCCAGCGTCGCGTCGAAGCGGATGCCCTCATCGACATCATGGCAGACCTCGCCTTCGGGAGTCTCCACTTCGATGCCGACGATCTCCCGGTCGAACATGCCGCTCCTGCTGGCCTCGGCCGCTTTTTCATGGCTCGACAGCGCGAAGCGATCGAGTTGCTCCTTGTCGAACCCGTGCTTCCTGGCGATCATCTCGGCGCCCATGAACTGGCTGAACATGACCTCCGGATAAGCCTCTTCCAGCCGGGGGCTCTTATAGTTGCCCATCCCCTCCTTCATGTAGAGCGAGGCGGTCGAGCCCATCGGCACGCGGGTCATCGATTCGATACCGTTGGCGATGACCATGTCCTGCGTGCCGCTCATCACCGCTTGCGCGGCGAACTGCATCGCCTGCTGCGAGCTGCCGCACTGCCGGTCGATCGTCACGGACGGCACCGATTCGGGCAGTTTCGAGGCGAGCACCGCGTTGCGCCCGACATGCACCGCCTGCTCGCCGCCCTGCATCACGCAGCCGGTGACCACGTCCTCGATCGCCTTGGAATCGATGCCCGTGCGCTCGACCAGATGGTCCAGCACATAGGCGCCCAGATCGACCGGATGCACGCCCGACAGCCTGCCGCCGCGCTTGCCGCCGGCGGTGCGTACGGCGTCTACGATATAGGCTTCGGGCATGGAGCTCTCCTGCGATCGACGGTTTCGCGAATTCGGGTCTCGCTCCGCAACCTAGGGGCCGCTTTACGTTCACGTCAATGCGCAACCGCGCGATTCGTCGCTCCTTAACTTGTCAAACTTGTCGCCAATCCCGCTTTTTTTAAAAAAGCGTTCGCAATAAGCGCCGCCCCGTCGATCAAACGAGGCGCATACCCGAAGCGCGTACCAGCAGCATCATTAGCACCATAGCATATCGCGCCCCTTGTAGGACAGCGCGGAGATACTGGTTTTGCGTCTCGTGCAATTTCCGGCTTGCCATGCAAAGGCTGCGCAGAGTAGAGGCGTCGCTCCCAAGGACATAGCCGCCAGAATCGCGGCGCGCGGGGCCGTAGCTCAGTTGGGAGAGCGCTACAATGGCATTGTAGAGGTCAGGGGTTCGATTCCCCTCGGCTCCACCACCCTTACATCGCGCAGAGCCCTACGCAGGGCATATTAGAGGTCAGGGGTTCGACTATTCCCCACACCCGTTCGCCCTGAGCCTGTCGAAGGGCTGCACTTTTCGATGCATCGCGGCGCGCAAACCTGCCGTTTCGATACCAGCAGCACGACCCACATCACCAACCATCCCGTCACCCCAGCGAAAGCTGGGGTCTCCGGCCGGATCGCGTTGACGCCAGAGATGCCAGCTTTCGCTGGCATGACGAAGGAGTGGGCGCGGCGGGACAGCGTTTCCCATTCTTGCCAGACTGCGTTCGGCATACCGATCCAGGAAAGCCTTCCAGACATCCAAACGCCGGACCCTCAAGCCCGGCGCTTCGCTTTCCTGGCACTGACGCTGGGCTTGAAAAACCCCGCTACGCCTACTCGTCCTTGTCGTCGTCGTCGTCGGCCTTCTTGACGCCGAGATCGTCGCCGTCGCCGAGGTCGACGTCGCTGTCTGGCGTATCGTCCGAATCGACCTCGTCGACATCGATGTCGAGATCGTCGTCGGCCTCTTCCTCTTTTTCCTTCTTCTTGCTCTTTTCCTCGTAAGGAACCGGCTGCTTGGATTTCAGGACGGGCTCGGGCTCCCATTTCTCACCGCATTCGATGCACTCGACGGGATCGTCCTTGCCCAGATCGAAGAAGCGCGTGCCGCAGTTCGGGCAGGTGCGTTTATGTCCCCATTCGGCTTTGGCCATGTGGCTCGCTTTCCTTTGGTCGTGAAGATATGGCCGCGCGGGATCGCGGGTTAGGTAAATGTCTAATTGGCGAGCGCGCTCTTAAATGACAAGGGCGCTTTGGCAAGCCCCGTTCCGTCATTGCGAGGAGCCGGAGGCGACGAAGCAATCCAGGGCGGATACAGCGCTGCTATGACCCTGGATTGCCGCGGCCTGCGGCCTCGCAACGACGAATTTCCTCAAGGCCGGTCGTTGACAGGCGCGCGGACCGAAGCGAAGCACGGCCACAGCATGACCACCGCCCCCACCCGCTTCGCCCCGCGCGGCCCATTGACCGGCACGATCTCCGTTCCGGGCGACAAGAGCATCTCGCACCGCGCGCTGATGCTGAGCGCGCTGGCGATCGGAGAAAGCAGGATCGAGGGGCTGCTGGAAGGCGAAGATGTGCTCGCCACCGCCGCGGCGATGCGTGCGATGGGCGCGGATATCGAGCGCGGCGGAGACGGCGCCTGGACCGTCCACGGCGTGGGCGTCGGCGGGCTGATGCAGCCGGCAGGCGCCCTCGACATGGGCAACAGCGGCACCTCGACGCGGCTGCTGATGGGGCTGGTCGCGAGCCATGCGATCACCTGCACCTTTACCGGCGACGCCTCGCTCAGCCACCGGCCGATGGGCCGCGTGATCGATCCGCTGCGGCTGATGGGCGCGGACATCAGCGCCTCGCCCGGCGGCACCTTGCCCGCGATGGTGCGCGGCATAGTCCCCGCCATACCGATCGAATACCGCCTGCCGGTCGCCTCCGCGCAGGTGAAATCGGCGGTGCTGCTGGCGGGGCTCAACACGCCCGGCATCACCCGCGTGATCGAACCGGTCGCGACGCGCGATCATAGCGAGCGCATGCTCAAGGGTTTCGGCGCGGATATCTCGGTCGAGCGCGATACCGATGGCGCACGCGTGATCTCGATCACCGGCGAAGCGGACTTGCAACCGCAGGACATCGCCGTGCCCGGCGATCCCTCCTCGGCCGCCTTTTTCATCGTCGCCGCGCTGATCGTGCCGGGTTCCGATGTCACGCTGACCGGCATCGGTATGAACCCCACGCGCGCCGGGCTGATCGGCGTGCTGCAAGGCATGGGCGGCGCCATTGAAATGTCGAACGAACGCGAAGTCGGCGGCGAACCGGTGGCCGACCTTCACGTGCGGCACAGCGCGCTCACCGGCATCGACGTGCCGCCGGACATCGCGCCGAGCATGATCGACGAGTTTCCGGCCCTGTTCGTCGCCGCCGCCTTCGCGCATGGGCGCACGCGCACCAGCGGGCTCGACGAACTGCGCGTAAAGGAATCGGACCGGCTCGCGGTGATGGCGGCGGGGCTTGCCGAGATCGGCGCGCGGGCCGAGGAAGCCGCCGACGGGCTGGTCATCGACGGAACCGGCGGCGATATGCTGCCGGGCTCCTGCCATCCCGTCGCCAGCGCGCTCGACCACCGGATCGCGATGAGTTTCGCGGTCGCGGGGCTGCATTGCCGGGACGGGATCGAGGTGGACGACATGCATCCGGTGCAGACCAGCTTTCCGGGGTTCGAGGCGATGCTGCGCCGGGCGGGAGCAGGCGCATGATGGGGATCAGCTCGTTCGCCGCCGACATGATCGGCTTCGCCGGCAGCTTCTGCATCGTCGCCGCCTTTGCCTACAGCAACATGGCGAAGCGGATGAACCTGCTGGCGTTCAACGCGGTCAACTTCGTGGGCGCGGCGCTGCTCGCGATCTCGCTGACGGTGAACTATAATCTTCCGACGATGGTGCTGGAAATCGTGTGGATGATCATCGCGCTCTTCGGCATCGTCAAGGCGCTACGCACGCCCAGGGTGCCGGCGGAGCCCGCGCCATGATCATCGCGGTCGACGGACCCACCGCTTCGGGCAAGGGCACCATCGCGCGCCGGCTCGCGGCGCATTTCGGACTGCCGGTGCTCGACACCGGCCTGCTTTACCGCGCCGTCGGTTTCGGCGTGGCGCGGGCCGACGGCGATGCGGACGACGAGGCGACGGCCTTGGCGCATGTCGATTTTCCTGATGCGCTACTCGCCGATCCGGCGCTGCGGACCGAGCGGGTCGGCGGCTTTGCCAGCAAGGTCTCGGCGCATTCGAAAGTGCGCCAGGCGCTGTTCGACCGGCAGGTGGCCTTCGCGGACCAGCCCGGCGGCGCGGTGCTCGACGGGCGCGATATCGGGACGGTAATCGCACCCCATGCCGACGCCAAGCTCTACGTTACCGCATCGGTCTCGGCGCGCGCGCGGCGGCGGTTCGAGGAGATGCGCGGGCGCGGCGAGACCGTGACGCTCGCCGCGATCGAGACCGATCTCGCCGCCCGCGACGCGCGCGATACCGGCCGCGCCGCCGCGCCGCTCCGACCCGCCGACGATGCGCTCTTGCTCGATACCTCCGATCTCACTATAGACGCAGCCGTCCGGCAGGCGATCGCCCTGGTGGAGCGAAGGATAGAGAGCCGGTTCTAATCCGGCCCGTTCATGAAAAGGTGCGCGGCGCCCTCTCTTGAGAGGCTGCCTGGCGTGCCTTTTTGGTTTTGGGAAAACGCCCTCGCGGCGCGCGCCCTCGGCTTTCGTTTCGTCCCAGATCACCGCCCGAAGGACGCCGTTCGACGCAACCGGCGCGGGCGGCAGTTTGGCCGAAGACCGCCGGATTCAACCGGCTGGCCAGCAAAATGTTGAACAAGGATCTACCCTTTATGGCCTCAATGGCAAACCCGACCCGCGACGATTTCGCGGCCATGCTCGAAGAAACCCTCCCCGCGGACCAAGGCTTCGAAGGCCGCGTGGTCAAAGGCACCGTCACCGGCATCGAGAACGATCTCGCCGTGATCGACGTGGGCCTGAAGTCCGAAGGCCGCGTGCCGCTGCGCGAATTCGCGAGCCCCGGCCAGAAGGCCGAAATTTCCGTCGGCGACGAAGTCGAGGTCTATGTCGACCGCGTCGAGAACGCGCAGGGCGAGGCGATGCTCAGCCGCGACCGCGCCCGCCGCGAAGCCGCCTGGGACAAGCTGGAAGCCGAATATGACCAGAGCGCACGCGTCGAGGGCACCATCTTCGGCCGCGTCAAGGGCGGCTTCACCGTCGATCTCGGCGGTGCCGTGGCGTTCCTGCCCGGCAGCCAAGTCGACGTGCGCCCGGTGCGCGACGTCACCCCGCTGATGGACATTCCGCAGCCTTTCGTGATCCTCAAGATGGACCGCCGCCGCGGCAATATCGTGGTTTCGCGCCGCGCCATCCTGGAAGAAACCCGCGCCGAGCAGCGTTCGGGCCTGATCCAGTCGCTGGTCGAGGGCCAGGTGATCGAGGGTGTGGTCAAGAACATCACCGATTATGGCGCGTTCGTCGACCTGGGCGGGATCGACGGCCTGCTCCACGTCACCGACATGAGCTACAAGCGGGTCAACCACCCGACCGAAATCCTCAACATCGGCGATACGGTGAAGGTGCAGGTGATCCGCATCAACCGCGAGACGCAGCGCATCAGCCTGGGCATGAAGCAGCTCGAGGCCGATCCCTGGGACGGCGCGGTGGCGAAATATCCGGAGGGCATGAAGCTCGACGGCACCGTCACCAACATCACCGAATATGGCGCCTTCGTGGAGCTGGAGCCTGGCATCGAGGGGCTGGTCCACGTCTCCGAGATGAGCTGGACCAAGAAGAACGTCCATCCCGGCAAGATCGTCTCGACCAGCCAGGAAGTCGAAGTGGTCGTGCTCGAGGTCGACACCGAAAAGCGCCGCATCTCGCTCGGCATCAAGCAGGCGCAGGGCAATCCGTGGGACGACTTTGCCGAAAAATATCCGGTCGGCGCCACGGTCGAGGGCGAGGTCAAGAACGCCACCGAATTCGGCCTGTTCGTCGGCCTCGACGGCGATGTCGACGGCATGGTCCACATGTCCGACATCGCCTGGGGCATTTCCGGCGAGGACGCGCTGCATCTCCACCGCAAGGGCGAGACGGTGCAGGCGGTCGTGCTCGACGTCGACGCCGAGAAGGAGCGTATCTCGCTGGGCATCAAGCAACTCGAGCGCGGCGCCCCCCAGGCCGGCGCCGGCGAGGGTCTGCGCCGCGGCACCACCACCACCGTCACCGTGCTCGAAGTGCGCGACGGCGGGCTGGAGGTCCAGGCGGGCGAGGACGGCGCCACCGGATTCATCAAGCGCAGCGATCTCGGCCGCGACCGCGACGAGCAGCGCCCCGACCGCTTCCAGGTCGGCCAGAAGTTCGACGCCATGGTCACCGGTTTCGACCGTTCGAAGAAGCCCAATTTCTCGATCAAGGCGCTGCAGCTGTCCGAGGAGAAACAGGCCGTCGAGCAATATGGTTCGACCGACTCGGGCGCCTCGCTCGGCGATATCCTCGGCGAAGCGCTGAAGAAAAAAGAAGACTGATCCCGAATTGGAACGACCGACACGGCCCGCCCTCCCACCGGAAGGCGGGCCGTTGTTTGTTTACGGTATGTTAGCCCGATATAGGTTTAGACGGCGGGCGGTGTTTGCTGTATGACATTCCCACGGGGGAAGCATTGCGGTGGCGCCAATCCATGGTAGGAAATGCGCGATTTGGCCTGCCCCTTGGCGCTCGGAGGTGCCGACGATGATCAGATCGGAACTGATCAAGAAACTGGAAGACGAGAACCCCGGCCTGAAGGCGCAGGAGGTGGAAAAGATCGTCGACCTGTTCTTCCACCAGATCGTCCAGCGGCTGGCCGATGGCGGACGCGTCGAACTGCGCGGTTTCGGGGCCTTCTCGACCCGCGAGCGCGATCCGCGCAAGGGCCGCAACCCGCGCACCGGCGAGACCGTCGAGGTCCCGGCCAAGCGCGTGCCCTATTTCAAGCCGGGCAAGGAAATCCGCGAGAAATTGAACGAGGCGTGAGCGGAATCGCTTATATTCTGCATTTCAAGCTGTAATCCGCCGCAGCGGACGCCGAACAATTGCTTCCCAGAGCCGAAGCGGACAAGCGGCTTTTTGCAGACTTTCAATTTTAATAATAGTTGATAAATTAACGCGCTATCAAACGCGAGACCGACACATGATCAGCGCCGATTTGGGACAACAGCTCGAAACCTTCGTCTCCGCCCTCGTCGATACGGGCCGGTATAATTCGAAAAGCGAAGTGCTGCGCGAAGGCGTTCGTCTCGTTCAGGACCGTGAAACGCGCCTCGCGGCGCTCGACGCCTCGATCGCCCGAGGTCTGGCTGATGCCGAAGAGGACCGAACCAGCCCTGCCGACGAAGTCTTTGACCGGCTTGAAGAAAAGTACCGCGCGTTATCACGCCCATCGGCGTGATAATCGTCCATATATCGGCCGAGGCCGGGCACGATATGGAAGCTATCGGCGACTATATCGCGCGCGACGATCCGACGCGTGCGCTGAGCTTCGTGCAGGAGCTTCGGACCAAATGCCTCGAACTTGCCGATTTGCCCGAGGGATTTCCTTTGGTCCCTCGTTATGAGTCGGATGGAATCAGACGCCGCGCGCACGGAAATTACCTGATTTTTTATCGGTTCAAGGCGGGGTCGCTTACCGTCATACATGTACTGCACGGCCGCCGCGATTACGAACCGATCCTGTCCTCATCCTGATATTTCTCGGTAGCTATCGATCCGGTCGCGGACGGGAAAGGGATATCGCGCAACGTCAGATACGCCGACAATCCGGCGAGAAGTTCGTCCAGGTCAATGACCGCTTCCCACCGACAGGGCCCCTCAGCTCTTCAGCCGATAGCCCGTGCGGAACATCCAGAAGATCACCGCCAGGCACAGCGTCAGGAACAAAGCCAGCGCTCCCATGCTCACGCCGATCGACACGTCGCCCTCGCCGAAGAAGGTCCAGCGGAAGCCGCTGATCAGGTAGACCACCGGGTTGAACAGGGTCAGCGTCTGCCAGAAGGGCGGCAGCATGGTGATGCTGTAGAACGCGCCGCCCAGAAAGGTGAGCGGATAGACGACGAGCAGCGGGATCACCTGCAGCTGCTCGAAATTCTTCGCCCAGATCCCGATGATGAAGCCGAACAGGCAGAAGGCGATGGCGATCAGGATCATCATGCCCAGCATCAGCACCGGATGGTCCACGCGCGGCTGAATGAAAAAGGTGCTGGTCGCCAGGATGATCAGGCCGATGATCACCGATTTGGTCGCCGCCGCGCCGACATAGGCCAGCACCGTCTCGAACGCGCTGAGCGGGGAGGATAACAGCTCGTAGATCGTGCCGGTCCATTTGGGCATGTAGATGCCGAAGCTGGAATTGCCGATGCTCTCGGTGAACATCGACAGCATGATGAGGCCGGGCACGATGAACGCGCCGTAGGACACATTGCCCACCTCCCCCATGCGGCTGCCGATCGCCGAACCGAAGACGATGAAATACAGCGCGGTGGTGAGCACCGGCAGCACCAGGCTGGTCCAGAAGGTGCGGCGGAAGCGGGCCAGCTCGAACTTGTAGATCGCCCAGACGCCGCGCAGATTGTTGTCGCTCATGCCGCGGCTTCCTTGTGGACGAGTTCGACGAAGATATCCTCGAGCGAACTCTGCCGCGTGCCCAGATCGCTGAACCCGATGCCGAGATCGCTGACGCGGCGCAGCAGCGACGGCACACCGGTCTTGTCCGCCTTGGCGTCGAACTCGTAGACCAGCTCGCGGCCCTCTCCGGCCAGCTGCAGCGCCCAGCGGTCCAGTTCGGCGGGGATCGCCTCCAGCGGCTCGTCGAGATTGAGCGTCAGCCGCTTCTTGCCGAGCTTCTGCATCAGCGCGTGTTTCTCCTCGACCAGGATCAGCTTGCCGCCGTCGATCACGCCCACGCGGTCGGCCATTTCTTCGGCCTCCTCGATATAATGGGTGGTGAGGATAATGGTCACGCCGCGCTCGCGTAAGGACCCGACCATGCGCCACATATCGCGGCGCAGCTCGACGTCGACGCCCGCGGTCGGCTCGTCGAGGAACAGAATATCGGGTTCGTGGCTCAGCGCCTTGGCGATCATCAGGCGGCGCTTCATGCCGCCCGACAGCTCCTGCACCTGCGCGTGGCGCTTGTCCCACAAAGACAGGTCGCGCAGCAGCTGCTCGATGAACGCGGCATCGGCGGGCTTGCCGAACAAAGCGCGGCTGAAGGTGATGGTGTGGATCACCTGTTCGAACGCATCGGTGTGCAGTTCCTGCGGCACCAGCCCGATCTTGCGGCGCACACGTCGGTAGGATTTGCGGAAATCCTCGCCGTCCACGGTCACCGTGCCGCCGCTGGGCGTCACCAACCCGCAGATAATGCCGATCATCGTCGTCTTGCCCGCGCCGTTGGGGCCGAGCAGCGCGAAAATCTCGCCCTTGTCGATGCTCAGATCGATATCGGACAGGGCGGCGGTGCCGCTGGCATAGGTCTTGGTGAGACCCCGGATTTCGAGAATGGCCATATCGCCAGCGCCTCTAGCGCGTCGGCGCGCGCGTTCATAGGCATCTTGACGCGGCGGGCCTTGTCGCGCCATTCGGGCGGCACAAACCCACGTGCGGACGTGGCGGAATGGTAGACGCTGCGGACTTAAAATCCGCTTGCCCAGTGCAGTGCGGGTTCGAGTCCCGCCGTCCGCACCAGTTTCCGAGCGCAAGCGAGGGTGGCTCAGCGCAACCTGCGGTGACTGGCGTGCCATCCGGCAGAAGCTTGAACCCTGAGTCCGTCACCCCGGCGAAGGCTGGGGTCTCAGGCGGCATAGCCACGAGGCCCGAGATGCCAGCTTTCGCTGGCATGACGAACAGTTGGGACGGATGGCGCGCCAGCTTGCGCCGGCTTAACGAGTGGCAGAACCGTGTAACGGACGATCGCCCAATTACCCCTTGGCGACACCCGCCCCCAAGTCGCATAGCGTCGCCATGCGTATCGCCGCTCCTCTTCTGCTCCTCGCCGCGCTCGCCGGTTGCGGCGGCGGCGTGGACAATGACAGCATCGCGATCGCCGCGATCGATCGGGGCGAGGCGGACTTCAATATCGGCCGCCTGCCGCTCGGCGAAACCGCGGGACTGCTGCGCGCGGCCACCGCCCGGGGGCTGGTCGCGTTCGACGCGCAGGGGCGCATCTATCCCGGTCTAGCCGAACGCTGGATCGCGAGCGAGGACGGACTGAGCTACATCTTCCGTATCGGCGACGCGCGGTGGAACGGCGGCGGCACGGTGACCGCACGGCAGGTCGCCGATATCCTGCGCCGGCGGCTCGGCGAACTCAGGCGCGGCGGGTTTGCCGAGGACCTGGCGCTGGTGTCCGACGTCAACGCGATCACCGAGCATGTGCTGGAGATCCGGCTCAAGCAGCCGCGCCCCCATCTGCTAGAACTGCTCGCCCAGCCCGAATTCGGCATCGTGCGCGGCCGCGCCGGCTCCGGCCCGATGCGCGCGACGCGCGAGAGCGAAGCCTATGAACTGATGCACCGCAGCTTCGCGCTGAAGGACGGCCGCGAGGAACGCGTGGAGCCCCGGATTCTGCTGCGCGGGCGAAGCGCCGCCAACGCCATCGCCGCCTACGTCGCGGGCGCGGCGGATGTGGTGGAGGGCGGACGGTTCCAGGATCTGCCGCTGCTCGCCGCCGCGCGGCTGGATGCGGCCGCGGTCAGCGTCGATCCCACCGCCGGGCTGTTCGGACTGATGGTGGTGGAGCGCAGCCCGTTCCTGTCCATGCCGGACAACCGCGAGGCGATCGCGATGGCGATCGACCGCAGCGCCTTGCCGGCCGACTTCGACCGCGCGGAATGGACCGAGGCGGAGACGCCGTGGCCCGAGGGGCTGTTCGGCGCCGAGATCATCGAACCGCCGGCATGGACCGCCGCGAACCTGGAGGGCCGCCGCACCGAGGCCGCGCGCCGCGTCGCCGCCTGGCGGGACCAGCACGAACCGCCCGCGCCGCTGCGCATCGCCATGCCCGGCGGCGCGGGCGGGCGCATCCTGTTCGCGCGCCTCGCCGCCGATCTCGCCGCCATCGGGCTGGAGGCGAAGCGCGTAAAGCCCGACGCCGATGCGGATCTGCGGCTGATCGATCAGGTCGCCGATTATGACGGGCCGATCTGGTATCTGGCGCGGCTGACCTGCCCGGCCACGCGCCTGTGCAACGAGGAGGCGGAGCGCGGCATCGCCGCCGCCCTGGACGCGCCCACGCTGGCCGAACGCGGCCGCCTGCTGCGCGATGCCGCGGCGCTGGTGCAGGCGGACGCGGCCTATATCCCGCTGGCGACGCCGCTGCGCTTTTCATTAGTACGTCCAGGCATCGAGGGCCACGCCGCCAATCCGCGTGGCTGGCATCTGTTGCAATATCTGGGGGGTGGTCCCACCTCCTGATCATGGAGGCCCGGTTGGCCCATGGAGGAACGAATATTATGAAAGTCGGCAGCGAACAATTCGATCGGATGAGCGATCTCATCGGCCCGGCCGCGCGCGATCCGCGAGCGATCCGCCAGCGCGTCGAGGCGATGGAGAAGCTGCTCGAGGGCATGTTCGTGATCCCCGGCATCAACCGCCGCGTCGGGCTCGATTCGATCGTCGGCCTGGTGCCGGTGGTCGGCGACATCATCACCGCCGGGATGGGCGCCTATATCATCTGGGAGGCGCGCAACCTCGGCATGTCGAAATTCCATCTGTTCCGCATGGCCGGCAATCTGGGGATCGACACGCTGATCGGCGCGGTGCCCCTGCTGGGCGATGCGTTCGATTTCCTGTGGCGCTCGAACTCGATGAACCTCAAGGTCATCAGAAAGCATCTCGACAAACATCATCCCGAGACGGTGACGCTGGAGGGGTGAGGAAAAAGCTCCTCCCCGTTCCGGGGAGGATTTTTAGCCGCCGCGCCAGATTTTTACCGGTGTTTCGTCTTTCAGACTGCGCGTTGGGCAAGCCGCAGCACGAAACTTCAACCCCAGACACAGCCTGACCTCGGTCAACCAGCCGCGTTCGTTGAGCTGCAATCGTACCGCATCGGCCGCCAGTCCCGGATTGGCATCGGCGATCGCCCCACGCACAGCGGCGGCGGTCGGTTCGCTGCGGCTCAGCCGGTCCATGTCGGGAAAGATCAGCGCATCGAACAACACGCGCGAGGCCCGGAAATAGGCGCCTGGCGTACGCGTCATGCAGCTGCCATGCCTGGCCCATTCATGGTTCATCAGGCTGACCGACGGCGTGCGGCAGATATTGGCGCGCAAGGTCTTTGGCGGCACCGCATCGACCGAGCGGCAATATTGCGGCCACAGTGCCTGCCCGCGTCCTTCCGGCCAGAGCCCGTGCAGCGTGAAGCCGAAATCGCCGATCCGCGCCGCCGAGCATTGCAGCGCGTCGCGCGCGCTCGACTGGCGGAGGCGGCAATATTCGGGCGACCAGATCAGCGCGAGCGTGTAACCGCCCAGCGCAACGCGGCGGACCGGCTCATTCGACGCGCGCGGCGCGGCCTCGCTGCGCGGGAGCGTGACCGGCGGCCGGCACTGCCAGCCCTGTGCAAACGCGGGCGCGGCGGTCAGCAAAGCGGCGGCGGCCGGCACCAGACCGGCGAGGCCGATCGCGCAGCCCGGGCGCATCTATTCGAAGGTTTCGTTCAGCGTTTCCGGATCGTCATTACCGTACCCGGCGAACCAGAGACGCGCGTCGGGCATGAACAGAAAGATCACCGCGGTGACGCTCAACAGGAGCGAGAGCAGGCCGATACCTTTGACCAGGCTGAACGCGCCGACGAAAAAGGCGGGTAGCCCGATCAGGCCGAACAAGGTGAACACGACCACGATCCACTTGGCGATATTGCTCGCCCGGCGCGCGACGAAATACCAGAGCAGCAGCGAGATTGCGTAGGCCACGACGAGGATCGCGATCAATATCATCGGGCTCAGCGCGGCACCCGCGCCAGCCTGAAATTGCTCGAGCGTGACGTCCCAGTTGAAAATCGTTCCGACCGCCCCGACGATCAGGTTGGCCAGATACGCGATTTCGAACTTCTTGATCGATGCAGGACGCATATGGCCCCCCCTGTTTCCCTGACGCGCCTGCCTGCCCCGAAACCCCCAGGCAATCAAGCCGCCGCGTAATCGAGCCCGATATCGGCGGCCGGTGCGGATTGGGTGAGCCGCCCGACCGAAATGTAAGTCACGCCCGTTGCCGCCTTGGCGCGGATCGTCTCCAGCGTGACGCCGCCCGAGGCTTCGGTCGCCACGCGGCCATCGACCAGCGCCGCCGCCTCGCGCAGCGCGCCCACGTCCATATTGTCGAGCAGCAGATGCGTGGCGCCGGCGTCCAGCGCGGGCGCGATCTGGTCGATCCGGTCGACCTCGACGATGATATCCGCGATCCCGGCATCGACCGCGCGTTTCACCGCGGTCGCCACGCCGCCCGCCACCGCGACATGATTGTCCTTGATCATCGCCGCGTCCCACAGCCCCATGCGGTGGTTGCGCGCGCCGCCCGTGCGCGTGGCGTATTTCTCTAGCGCGCGCAGGCCGGGGATGGTCTTGCGCGTATCGAGCAGGATGCAGCCGGTGCCCGCGATCGCATCGACATAGGCCCGCGTCATCGTGGCGATGCCGGTGAGGTGCTGCAATGTGTTGAGCGCGGACCGTTCGGCGGTCAGCATCGCGCGCGCCTTGCCGGTCAGATAGAGCAGATCGGTGCCAGCGGGCACATGCGCGCCGTCCTCGACCTGGCGTTCCAGCACGACGTCAGGATCGAGCCGCCGGAAGAACGCCTCGGCAATGGCCATGCCCGCAACCACCGCATCGTCCCGGCTGTCCATCGCCGCGCGAAAGCGGGTATCGGCGGGAATCACGGCTTCGGACGTGACATCGCTCCTGCCGAGCAAATCCTCCTCCAAGACAGCGGTCACGAAGGTGTCGAGGTTGAAATTGTCGATCATGTTCGCGGGGTCTAGCCGCCTGCACCGGCTGTATCAACGGCGGCGGCGGCCAGCGCCTTGTCATAGGCCGCGCGCAGTTCGATCCGGTCGCGTTCCAGCTCGGCATGGATGAGCGCATGATCGCGCATCTCACGCGCCCAGCGGACGATCGTCTCGCGTACCGATGGCAACACGTCCTCGGCCGGATGCAGCGCGGCAGCGCGGCCGTATATTTCGATCATGCGGATGGCGACGCTGGGATAGGTCGCCGCGGCCTCGCGAAATGCGGAAAGCGGATGGCCGAACAGCCCTTTGAACTCATGATCGACCAGATAGAGGCGCCCGCCTATCCAGCCGGGAGGACGGGCGTCCCTGGCCTGCGCCGCCAGGATCAGGCCCAGCCGGTCGCAGCAGGCAAGTCCGGTATAGAAATCATTAACTGCGGGCGACAAGGCGCGCGCGGCGATCTCGACCAGCAGCCTGATCTGGAACACCACGCCCTGCGCGTTGGCGCGAAAATCGCCATAGGAGTATTGGCGCGCGATCAGCGCGCAGCTTTCCGGATCGCAGCCGTCCTCGAACCGGCCGAGCTGCTCCCCCTTCATGACATAGCGGCCGACGCCGACATCGAGCCGCAGACGCTGCCCGCGCCGCACCGCTTGTTCGAGTATCTCGTCGAAATCGATCCCCTCGATATAACCCTCGCGCCGCGCCAGGAACGACGGCCCAGTGAAATCGGGCGCATCGCCGGGTTCGGTCTCTTGGAAGAAACTGAGGTCCTCGCTGCCCTCCTCCCCCAGCCGGGCGATCGCGGTGTCGACGTGGATCGCGCGGCCCAGATCGTGCAGCGCCGCCGCCAGCCAGCCGATCACCACTATGGTGTAACCGAGCAGCGCGGTCAGCGTGCCACGCGCGACCGGTGCCCCGCTGGCGTCCGGATCGATCGCCCACAGCGTCACGAGCGACCAGCCCAGCCCGCCCAGCAACAGCCCCAGCGTGAAGCGCGTCACGCCGCGCCCGATCCACCGGTCGATCAGCCGCACGCCGAGATTGCTCGCCGCGATCGTGAGCACCAGCAGCGTGATCGAGAAATAGAGCGTGACCAGCGCCGCGTGCAGCCCGACCAACACGCTCGCCAGCGCCTGTGCGCTCTTGCCCGCCATCGCCAACGGCCAGTCCTGCTCGCCGATCCGGGCGGACAGCCCGGTGGCATCGAAATGCAGCAGCAGCCCGGCCAGCAAGATCGCGGCTGTCAGAATGAGCGCGGGCAGGAACCAGAAGCTGCCCAGCACCAGCGCGATCAGCCAGCGGATCGGGGAGCGGCTCGGGTTCCTCATCCGCATGGCGATCAGGCCAGATCGTGACCGCTGGTGCTGCCGAACGGCGGGCGGCGTTCATTGTCCAGCAGCGCGACGCTGCGCTTTTCGAGCTCGTAGAGCGCCGGGCCTTTCAGCGCCTCGCGCGCCTGTTCGATCAGGCGGCGCACCTGCATCCGGCACGGTTCGTCGCGCCCGTGCCGGTGGGCCATCAGCATGACCGACCCCATCGCATCGACGAACAGCTTTGCGGCGAGATCGTTCGCCGCCGCGCTGGCACGGAGCGAACCGAAGCTGCGCTGCACATAATGGTCAAAATCGTCGGCCAGGCAATAGACGCCGTCCTCGCCATATTGGCGGCCGTCCGCGTCCCGGTCCAGATCGCGGTCGGCGAGCGAGGTCAGTACCGCCGAAAGCCAATGCATGCAGGTGATCGCGGTGAACGGATCGTTGATCCCGGGAGACAGCGCGCGCAGACCGATCTCGACCAGTTCGTCGATCGCGAACTCGATGTCTTGCGACTGCGTGCGGCTGGTCCCCACGGCAAAGGCGCTGCGCAGCGAACCCGGGATATCCTCGCCGATCGTCCCCTCGACCCAGAGCAGCGCCACGCCGGGATGGACGAAATCGCCCGCGCGCACGGCCAGCCGCACCGTCGCACCCTGGCGCTCTGCGATCCGGCCGAGCGTATCGTAATCGATCACCTCGATATAACCGGTCTTGCGACTTGAGACCGCCTCGCCGATGCGCACGTCGCGGTCGATCCAGTCGGCCCCGTCATGCGGGTCCGGATAGCGCTTTTCGATCGCCTTGATGGCATTGCGCCCGATGTCCGCGACGACATGGTTGATCTGGATGCTGTGGGGCACGTGGTGGAGGAAATAGACCAGCACCGCGACCGACATCAGCGATAGCGCGAGCGCCACCAACATCGAGATCTGCGGTACGAATTCGCCGGTGGGCGTGCCGAACAGACCGGTATTGTCGGGCAGCCGGATGATGCGCAGGATCATCAGCGAATAGACGAAGGTGGCGATGAAAATGCCCAGCGTGAACTGGTTGCCGCGGTCGTTCATGAAATTTGTGAGCAGGCGCGGGCCATAGCTGCCCGAGGCATAGACCACCGCGGCGATGGTGATCGAAAACACCGTGCCGGCCACGCCGATGGTCGAGCCTGCGATCGTGGACAGCAGCGAGCGAGCGCCTTCCGGCTTGGTCGCGCGAATGAAGCTTATCCGATCGGTCCAGTTGCTGCCGATCCTCATGTCGATCCACCAGGTCAGGATCGACAGCACCAGTGCGGACAGCGTCAGCAACGCCGGCAGAAACCAGTAGCTGCCGCGCAAATTGATCGCCGTATGGCGAAGCCACGCACGCATCGCTCTGCCCCCTCAGGCCCGTCTCAGCCCTGCGGCGCCGGCTGAAGGCCCATGGCGCCGAGATCGCCCTTACCGACGGTGCCGCTCGCCATTTCGAGCATCCGGTCGAGACTTTTCTTCGCCTTCAGCCGCATATCCTCGTCCAGCTCGATCGCGGGCTTCAGGTCGCGCAGCGCCACATACAGCTTTTCCAGCGTGTTCAGCGCCATATAGGGGCAGATATTGCAGTTGCAGTTGCCGTCCGCGCCGGGCGCGCCGATGAAGGTCTTGCCGGGCACCGCCTTTTCCATCTGATGAATGATATGCGGTTCGGTCGCCACGATCACCGTGTCGCTGTCCGTTTCCTTGCAAAATTGCAGGATCGAGCTGGTCGAGCCGACATGGTCGGCATGTTCGATGATCGTCGGCGGACATTCGGGATGCGCGGCGATCGGCGCGCCGGGATGCTGCGCCTTCAGCTTCAAGAGCTCGGTCTCGCTGAACGCCTCGTGGACGATGCACACGCCCGGCCACAGCAGCATGTCGCGGCCGAACTTGCGGTTGAGATAGCCGCCCAGATGGCGGTCCGGCCCGAAGATAATCTTCTGGCTTTCGGGAATTTGCTGGATGATCGTTTCGGCGCTGCTGCTGGTGACGATCACGTCCGACAGCGCCTTCACCGCGGCCGAGCAATTGATGTAGGTGAGCGCGATATGATCGGGATGCTGGCGGCGGAATTCGGCGAACTTTTCGGGCGGGCAGCTGTCCTCCAGGCTGCAACCGGCGTTCATGTCCGGCAGGATCACGGTCTTTTCGGGCGAGAGGATCTTGGCCGTCTCGGCCATGAACTTGACGCCGCAAAAGGCGATGACGTCGGCGTCGGTTTCCGCGGCCTTTTTCGATAATTCCAGCGAATCGCCGACGAAATCGGCGAGGTCCTGGATTTCGGGCTTCTGATAATAATGCGCGAGGATGACGGCGTTGCGATCGGTGCGCAGCCGATCGATCTCGGCGCGGATGTCCACGCCGACGAAACTCTCGCGCGGCTTTGTCAGTGCGTTCATGAATTGCCCTTTCGCTGAAACAACATGTGAGCGCCGAAACGCGTTCCATCAAGGCTTTGCGGGATGCGCAAGACCAGAAACGCAAGCTTCAAGAACCGTTCGTGCCGAGCCTGTCGAAGCACTGTCTTTCTTCCATCACCCCGCTTGCGGAAACAGGACAGCCCTTCGACAAGCTCAGGGCGAACGGGTGTCGGGTGTCGGGTGTGACCAAAAGCTGTTGTCTTGGCCTAACGCGCCTGTTGTCGTTCGCGGATCACATCCTCGGGTCGGCGGCTCAGGTCCACCGCGTCGCGCGCCTGGGCATTCCGCTCGATCGGAAAGGTCACCACCACCCTCGCATCGCCATAGCCCAGCGTGTCCAGCGGCAGGCGCATCGTGCGTCCCACCACGCCCCGCGCCTTTTCACGCGCCTGCGCCAGCCGCTCGGGCGATTGCGCCTCGCGCGCCACCTTTGCCGCGGCGCCCGCCGACGTCCGCTGGCTGAGCTGCTCGGCCGCCTCGCGCGTGACGATCAGGCCGTTGGTCCGCACCAGCGAGCGGCGGCTCTCGTCGATATTCGCCCGTTCCACCGCGACATCCGGCGCGTTGACGATCAGCGTGCGCGATCCTTCCACCCATTCGAGATCGCCGGGCCCGACTTTCGAAAGATCGACATAATAGCCGACGCTGTACGGCATCTTGACGACCTGGTTCGATTTCAGCAGCCCGAAACCGCGCACATCCTCGGCATTGGCCTGCACCGTACCGCTGAGCTCGGCCACCTTCAACTGGCTGACCCCGGACATCCGCGCCGAGATCAAACGGGTGATGGCCGCGCCATTGTCCTCCTCGGTCACCGCATAACGCTCGGTATAATTGCTCCACAGCAGCCAGACGAGCAGCGCCGCGCAGATAGCCAGAAACCCAATGATCGCGGGACGGAACCAAGGCGCGTTGGTGTTTATCCTTGGCTCCATGATTGCCCTTCCGAACCCGTCGCCAGCCCACGCTTCTCCAGATCGATCAGATGCGCCAGCACCGATCGCTCGGCGGCGCCGTGGAGCCGCGGATCGAGGCCCTTGTACATGATATCGACCATCGCCGGCACGCGCTCCGGACCTTGCTCCAGCAGCGTGAGAATCTGTTTCTCGCGCGCCTTGCGGTGGCCCATCATGCCGCGCACCAGCTGGCGCGGTTTCTCCGCGGCGGGGCCGTGGGCGGGATAGTAGATCCGGTCGTCCCGGTCGTAGAGCCGCTTCAGGCTGGCCATATAATCGCCCATGTCGCCGTCGGGCGGGCTGACCACGCTGGTCGACCATTTCATCACATGATCGCCGGTGAACAGCGCGCCGGTTTCGGTGAGCGCGAAGCACAGGTGGTTCGACGTATGCCCGGGCGTCGCCACCGCCTCCAACGTCCAGCCATCGCCCGATATGATATCGCCGTCGGCCATCACCCGATCCGGCGCATAATCGGGATCAAAGGCGGCGTCGGCGCGCGGCCCGTCGTCGGCCAGCACCAGCGGCGCGCAGCCCATGATCGCCGCGCCGGTGCAGGCGGCAAGCGGGCGCGAGCCGGGGCTGTGATCGCGGTGGGTGTGTGTGCACAGGATCGCCGAGACCTCGGCATCCCCCACCGCGCGCAGGATCGCGTCGATATGCGCTTCGTCCGCAGGGCCGGGATCGATCACCGCGATGTCGCCGCCCGCGCCGACCAGCCAGGTCTGGGTTCCGGTGAAGGTGTAAGGCGAGGGATTGGGCGCGAGCACGCGGCGGACCAGCGGTTCGAGCCGCTCGGTCTCGCCGGCGTGGATGCTGTCGGGCCATGTCATAGCGCCGATGTGGCAGTTAAGGCGCGCGAACGGAAGGCATGGCGCGGAAAAAGACGCGCCTGTTGCAAAAGGCAGCGATCGTTTCAGCCGACCCGGCTGCCAAACATCGCCCCAGCGAAAGCTGGGATCTCGGGTCGGATCGCTTTGACGCCAGAGATGCCAGCTTTCGCTGGCATGACGAAACAGGCACATGCATCAGGGGGTGATGCCCATAAACGCAACCGGCTACAGCACTTGGAACTGTCGGTCGATTTTACACTCTGTCGCCCGAAAACCGAAACTTAACCATCCAAGCCCATAATTTCATGCGCCAATCGAAAACTGGCACGATCACTGCTTCATATGAGGTGCTTCAACACCCCCCATGTCGCGGGTGACCGGCGGGCCGCTATTTTCTGGTCTCGCGCCGCTCGGTCCCCGCGACGCCCCCCCTCTTGAGACAATATCCAGCAGCCCGCTCTTGCGCGCCGCCAAGCGCTCGTCGCGCGCGGCAAAGGCGTGGGGGTAGATGCGGTTGAACAGCGTGTCGAACGTGCGGTCCCAGGTGAAGCGCTCGGTCACCAGCGCGCGCCCCGCCTCGCCCATCGCGGCGCGGCTGCCATGCCAGATCTTGCGGATGTTCGCGGCCATCGCGCCGGCATCGTCGACGGGACCGAGCAGCCCGGTTCCCTCGGGCACGCGGTCGATCATCGCGCCGCCGTCCACACCGACGATCGGCAGCCCCGCCGCCTGCGCCTCGACGATCGACATGCCGAACGTCTCGTAGGGATGCGCCGAAACATAGATGTCGGACGATGCCAGCGCCTCGCCCAGCGCCTCGCGATTGTCGAGATAGCCCGGCATATGCAGCACGCCGTTGGTGCCGTCGGCGATGCGCTCGTCGCGCCACTTGCCCTGCCCCAGGATCAGCAGATGCGCGCCCAGTTCGGGCGGCAGCAGCTTGAACGCCTCCCACACCTTGGCCACGCGCTTTTCGCGGTCCAGCCGGCCGGCATAGACCAGCAGCGGCGCATCGTCGGCCACGCCTAGCGAGCGGCGAAAGCCCACGTTGCGGCGCGCCGGCTTGAACTGCGAGAGATCGGCGCCCAGCGGCATGCGCTCGACATGCTTCACGCCCAGCGCGCGCAGGCGCTTCACGCTGTCGCTGCCCAGCCCGAAGACATGGTCGAACCGGCGGTAGAGATGGCCCGAATAGGCGTCCGCGATCCTCGCCGAAAGCCTTGGCATGCCGGAACCGAACCAGGGAAAATCATGGCGGAAGAATTCGCCGATATGCGCGCGCGGAAAATCGGTATGATAACCCGCGATCACCGTGGTCGCGGGGTTGCGCCTGCGATATTTCAGCGCCGACCAGGGCAGATTGTACGGATCGAACGTCTCGATCAGATCGGGCCGGTATTGCTCGAACACCGCGCGCGCCGCGCCGTTGCGCAGCAGGAAGCGGTAATTGGGCGAGTGCGGGAGCGAAGGGCTGCGGATTTCGGCGCGCAGGAAACGGCCGTTCTCGACGATGCGGTCTTCCTCTCCGGGCACCACCAGCAGGTGCCGCGCATCGCTATGCTGGGAAATCCAGGCCTGCTTGCGGCGGATATAGCTGCCGATGCCGCCGCCGGACACGGACCATCCCTGCGTCACGTCGCACAACAACAGGCCGTCAATCGATCGCAATGGTTCGCCCCTGCAAATGGTCGGCCAACCCGCTCCGCCCTGGCTGATCGTCCCATGTAGAACGCTGTGAGCGACCTAATTATGGCCCATTTAAGGCGCGGTGTCTTATTCGGTGCCGAGGCCCCGCTTATTCCGCGCGGGCAACCTCTTTCTCGTCCATCAGCGTCTTGAGCTCGCCGTCCTCGTACATCTCCATCATGATATCCGATCCGCCGACGAAATCGCCCTTGACGTAGAGCTGCGGGATGGTCGGCCAGTCCGAATAGCTCTTGATGCCCTGCCGGACCTCCATGTCCTGAAGCACGTCGACGCTGTCGTAATCGACGCCGAGATGATCGAGGATGGCGATGGCGCGGCTGGAAAAACCGCATTGCGGGAACAGCGGCGTGCCTTTCATGAACAGGACCACATCCTTGGCTTTGACCATGCTGTCGATACGGGTGCTTACGTCGTCGGCCATCACTCAGTCTCCTTGGAAATTCGCGGCGGATGCGCTGTGCTCGCCCTCGGGCACCGCGGTAGTCAGCTGCAGCGCGTGCAGCTCCCCGCCCATGCGGCCGCCCAGAGCGGCATAGACCGCCTGGTGCTGCTTGACGCGGCTCATGCCTCGAAAGCTGCTCGCTTCGACATGCGCGGCGTAATGGTCGCCATCGCCCGCCAAATCGTCGATCCGGACGGTGGCGCCCGGAATCGCGTCCTTGATCATGCGTTCGATGTCATCCGCTGCCATAGGCATGTCGGTGATCCTTCAACTGCCTTCGATGAACTGGCGGCGCGCCTCGACGAGTTTTTCGTCCATCGCCTGGCGCACCTCCGCCGCATCGCTTTCGATACCGGCGGAGGTAAGATCGCCGAGCACTTTGCGCAACACGTCGTCGTCGCCCGCTTCCTCGAAATCGGCCTGCACGACTTCGCGCGCATAGCCCTCGGTCTCTTCGGGCGTCAGACCCATTTTCTCCGCCGCCCAGCCGCCGAGCAGCCGGTTGCGGCGGGCCATCACCTTGAACTGCGTCTCCTCGTCGCGCGCAAATTTGTTCTCAAATGCCTTTTCGCGATCCCTGAAATCGGTCATATTATGTTTCCCCAATCATCCAAAACCCGTTCGGGCTGAGCTCGTCGAAGCCCTGTAATTCTGTTGGGCAAGAAAGAACAGTCCTTCGACAAGCTCAGGACGAACGGGTTCTGGCGTAAGGCCTATTCGGATACAGTCACCACCAGCTTGCCCACCGCTTCGCGCGCGCCGATCTTGCGGATCGCCTCGGCGGCGTTCTCGAACGCGTAGCTCTCGGACACGGGCGGCGCGATCTTGCCGGCGTCCCACAGCTCGAACAATTTCTCGACATTGGCACGGTTGCGCTCGGGTTCGCGCGCGGCGAACGCCCCCCAGAACACGCCGCACACGTCGCAGCTCTTCAGCAGCGTCAGGTTGAGCGGCAATTTCGCGATCCCGGCGGGAAAACCGGTAACGAGAAACCGCCCTTCCCAGCCGATCGCGCGCACCGCGGGCTCCGAATAATCGCCGCCCACGATGTCGTAGACGATGTCATAACCGTCTTTGTCACAGGCGTCCTTGAACGCGGTAGCCAGCGCCTTACTGGCATCCTTGTCGAACGGCGCGCGGCCGTAGATCACCACTTCGTCCGCCCCGGCCACCCGCGCCATGTCCGCCTTTTCCTCGCTCGAAACGCCGGCGACCACGCGCGCGCCGAACGCCTTGGCCAGCTCGACGCCCGAAATGCCGACGCCGCCTGCCGCGCCCAGCACCAGCACCTCATCCCCCGCCTCGATATGCCCGCGGTCCTGGAGCGCATGGATCGAGGTGCCGTAGGTCATCAGCAGCGAGGCACCCTCGGCGAAGCGGAATTTCTCGGGCAGCTTGTAGCAATTGGCCGCGCGCCCGATCGCCTGCTCCGCCAACCCGCCGAAACCGGTGCCGGTGATCACCCGGTCGCCCACGGCAAACCCTTCCACAGCCTCGCCGAGCTGCGCGACCGTGCCCGCCACCTCGCTACCCGGCGCGAACGGGCGAGGCGGCTTCATCTGATATTTGTCCTCGATGATCAGCGTATCGGGAAAGTTGATAGAACAGACCTTCACGTCGATCAGAATTTCGCCCTTGCCCGGCTTGGCGTCCGGCAATTCGCCGAATTCCAGTGTTTCGGGTCCGCCGGTTTCGCGCGAAATGAGGGCTTTCATGGTCAATCTCCTGTGATCGGTATGGCTGAGACTGACTTAGCGTGACTGCGCGTGAGCACAAGACGGAGCTTCGCAAACAGAACGTTCAATTCGCGCTATCCACGCCACTCGATAACCCGTACAGCCTTCCCTCGAATGCAAAGCCTGAACCTCCAAGCGGCCCGTAGCGATTCCGCACGCTTGCAGACGGCCATCGGCCTCGCCTGCGCGGTCGGCATTTTCGGCCTGTGGCTGGCGAGCCATATCTATGGCGTGCTCTATTTCCAGCTTGCCGGCTGGAACTGGTTCGCCGCGCCGCCGCTGATCCTCGTGCAGACCTGGGCGTTCGTCGGCCTTTTCATCGTGGCGCATGACGCGATGCACGGCTCGCTCGCGCCCGGCCACCGACAGCTCAGCGATGCCATCGGCAAAGCGCTTCTCCTGCTCTATGCCGGGTTCGGCTGGACGAGATTGCGCGCGGCGCATTTCGAGCATCACAAGCATGCGGGCACCGGCGGCGATCCGGATTTCGACGCGGATCATCCGGATGATTTCGCGCGCTGGTATCTGACCTTTCTGAAGCGCTATTTCGGGCCGCTCAGTCTGATCTATGTCGTCGCCGTCACCTGGGGCTATATTCTGCTTGCGGGGGTCGACCCGGTCAACGTCACCTTGTTCTACGGCGTGCCCGCCATCGCCAGCAGCTTCCAGCTTTTCTATTTCGGCACCTATCGCCCGCACCGGCATGAGGAAGCGGGCTTCAAAGACCGGCACAATGCGCGGTCCCTGCCCTATTCATGGCTTGCATCGCTTTGCAGCTGTTTCCATTTCGGCTATCATCACGAACATCACCTGACCCCCAGCGTACCATGGTGGGGCCTCCCCGCAGAGTATCGCGCAAGGAAGGGCCGCTGAGACAATCGCATGCAATTCATGGCCGACATCATGCCCAAAATCCTGATCGTGCTGGCGGCCGCGATGGCGATGGAGGTCGTCGCCTGGGGCAGCCATAAATATATCATGCACGGCTTCGGCTGGGCGTGGCACCGCGATCATCACGAGCCGCATGACCATGTGCTGGAGCGCAACGACCTGTTCGGCCTGTTCGGTGCGGCGCTATCGATTGCCCTGTTCGCCATCGGCAGCCCGCTCGTCATGGGTGCGAGCGCGTGGGATCCGGGCACCTGGATCGGCCTCGGCGTGCTCGTATACGGGCTGGTCTATACGCTTATCCATGACGGGTTGGTGCATCAGCGCTTCTTCAAATATATACCCAAGCAAGGCTATGCTAAACGGCTGGTCCAAGCACACAAGCTGCATCATGCGACGATCGGCAAGGAAGGCGGGGTGAGCTTCGGCTTCGTGCTCGCGCGCGATCCGGCAAAGCTGAAAGCCGAGCTGACGCGGCAGCGCGACAGCGGCCGGGCAAGGCTGCGCGCGAGCGTTTGAACCATGAGCTCTAATATAAACAACATGCCATTCCGGGATTGATACCGAATCCAGGGTCCGAAGCCGACCGTATTTTCATGACGCCCTGGCTTTGGAATCGAGTTGGAATAACGATTTAGGCATACCAACCCAACCAGCCACGGATCGAAAACAAAGCACGGCCCCAACAAAATTCAACGTTGCGACTTGCGAACGCCACGCAATAGCATAACTGATAATGGTTTCTGCCCATAAAGGTTGTGCCATGAACAAGGTCAAGCTGCGCCGTACGCTCGTCAGCATTCATCTTTATCTCGCCGCATTGCTGGCGCCCGCTTTCCTATTGATGGCCGTCACCGGTGGGTTGTATCTCGCCGACGTACATGGCGAAAGCCGCGAGATCGCGCTACCGGTGATACAAGGCTTCAGGCTCGATGCGGACGATCCTGCGATAGAATCCAAGGTGCGACGCTTCATCGACAATCAAGATCTGAACGTCGCTTTCGACTATCTTCGCACACGTGGCGACACCATCACGACCAGGCCTACCACGCGCGGCCATCTCCGCTTCGAAACCAAGGACGGCGTGACCAGCGCCATCTTGGTGAAGCCCGATCTCCTCACCGCGGCGACCGAATTGCACAAAGGCCATGGCCCTCGGATCATGCGCTATTACGGCATGCTGGTCGGCCTCGCGCTGTTTTTAGTGGTTATCGGCGGTCTTGTCGTCGGCCTGCTAGCGCCTGGCTATCGCAAGCCGACGATTCTCAGCACGATCGCGGGTACCGCCTTGTTCGCGGTATTGATCCTTTACGGTTGATCACGACCCACAGGTCCGATTGATTCCATGCTCGTCGCGGGCTAGTCAGGCGCATTGACCACCTACCCGACGAAACGAGCCGCCAACATGCAAAAAATCTTTCCCGATGCCGCCGCCGCGCTGGACGGCCTGTTGTTCGACGGCATGCACATCTGCGCGGGCGGATTCGGCCTGTGCGGCATTCCCGAACGGCTGATCGACGCGATCCGCGATGCGGGCACCAGGGACCTCACCATCGCCAGCAACAATGCCGGCATCGACAATGAAGGGCTCGGCAAGCTGCTGCGTACGCGGCAGGTGAAGAAGATGATCAGTTCCTATGTCGGCGAGAACAAGGAGTTCGAGCGCCAGTTTCTAGCCGAGGAGTTGGACGTGGAGTTCTGTCCGCAGGGCACACTCGCCGAGCGCTGCCGCGCCGGGGGTGCGGGCATTCCCGGCTTCTATACCAAGACCGGCGTGGGCACCGTGGTGGCCGAGGGCAAGGAAACCAAGGATTTCGATGGCGAGACCTATATCCTCGAGCGCGGCATCTTCGCCGATCTCGCCATCGTCAAGGGCTGGAAGGCGGACAAGGCGGGCAACCTCATGTTCCGCAAGACCGCGCGCAACTTCAACCAGCCAATGGCGACGGCCGGCAAGATTTGCGTGGCCGAGGTGGAAGAAATCGTCGAGGTCGGCGCGCTCGATCCTGACTGCGTGCACTTGCCGGGCATCTATATCAACCGCCTGATCCTGGGCGCGCCCTATGACAAGCGAATCGAGTTCGAGACCGTGCGCGAGCACGAGGAAGCGTGAGGGCCAGGCTTTCCAAACATCGTGGTGCGCTCCTGCGAAAGCCGGAGCGCAAAGCCCGATGGGGGTTCTTGCCGCCCTGGGCTCCCGCTTTCGCAGGAGCACTGTTTTTGGCAGGTTGTCAGACAGTTGCCGACACGCCCGTCACGCGTGCCGCCGCGCCGCCCGGCGCCGCACAAGCGCCCGACACGATGCGCTGGCTCTATGGCTCGGGCGAGGCGGCCGCGCTGTCGATCCAGATCTTCCGCGCGCTCGCCGATTACGCTGAGAGCGCAGCCGCCTCAAATCCGGTAAACAGCGTGATCTTGGCCGAAGGTGCGACACCGGACGCGCCGCGCTTCGTACCCTGCGGCGACAAGCCCAAGGCCGCGCTGTTCGATGTCGACGAGACGCTGCTGCTCAATCTGGGCTATGAATATTGGCAGGCGCGCACGGGCAAATCCTATGACGCGGCGGTCTGGGACGAATGGGAGCACACCGGCCACGGCACGGTCCGCCCCGCCCCCGGGGCCGTCACCGCGCTGCGCCGCCTGCGCGACGCCGGGATCACCGTTCTCTTCAACAGCAATCGCAGCGCCGTCAACGCGGCGGGGACCGAGCGGGCCATCGCCAATGCCGGCCTCGGCCCCGCTATTCACGGCGAGACTCTGTTTTTGAAAGGCGACACGCCGGGCGGATCGGCCAAGGATCCGCGCCGCGCGATCATCGCCAGCCGCTACTGCGTGATCGCGATGGGCGGTGACAATCTCGGCGATTTCTCCGATGCTTTCAACACAAAGACACTGGCAAACGCGCCGCGCCGCAGCCTCGCTGGATCGGGCGCGCCGGCGCAAGATCTGTGGGGCGGTGGCTGGTTCGTGTTGCCCAACCCCGTCTACGGTGCCTCGCTCGCGGGCGGCCTGACCGACATTTTCCCGCCTGATGTCCGCTGGGAGCCAGGTGAAAGCGGTGAATGACCGGATGTCATATGGCGCGTCGCCTATCCGGCGCTCGGCGGCCCCCCTGCTGCTGCTCGTCTCCGCGCCGCTGCTGAACGGCTGCGTCGCCGCGCTCCTTCCGCTGGCGGCGGCCGGCGCGCTCGGCGGCAGTCAGATCGACCAGGAGAAGGTCCGAAAAAACATGATTGCCGGCGGTGCCGTGGAAATCCCGGCCTACCGCGTGCTCCGCGACGAACACGACGAGGGCGGCCGCAACGATGCGCCCGGCACATTCGCGGACCAGCCCGAGCGCATCGCCATGCTCGGCCGCGATGAGAGTTCGATACCGCGCAGGAAAACCGGCCTGGACAGGCGCTTTGCCGGGACTGCCGTTCCGCAATCCCGATCTTCGCCCTTTTACGATTTCACCCAATATGCGATCCGTGAAAATCTCGAAATCATCGCCAGTGGCAAGGGCCGTTCGGCCGTGCTCATGCCCAACGTCGACATCACCGCTCCGGAAACCTTTGGCTGCGGCGGCAAGCCGAACGGCGTGCTGATCGATCTCGACTCCGCCGGACCAAGCGCAACTTCCCCCTTTCGCAATGCGATCGCCACTCTCGCCGATGCCGTCGGCCGGTTGCGCGCTGCCGACATCGCGCTGGTCTGGCTGTCGGACGATCCCGCCGCTCCCGATCGGATCGCCGCCATCATGCATGAAGCCGGCTTCGACGGTCCCGAACCGGGCACCCTGTTGTTGCTTCCGCGCGGCCGCGACGACCGCAAGCAGGAACGCCGCTGGGATGCGGCCCGCAACTATTGTATCCTGGCCATATCCGGAGACCGGCGTTCCGACTTCGACGAACTCTACGATTATCTCCGCAAGCCCGATGGCGCCGCGGCGCTGGCGCCGATGTTCGGCAAGGGCTGGTTTTTGACGCCGCCGCCCATCGCGCAAACAGCGCAAGACGCCTCCACGGACGCAAATGACGATGCCGAATAGGATGTTCGGACGAGGCCCCGGCGAGAGCCGCTGGCTGGTTCTGGGCGGCTTGCTCAGCCTTGCCGCCGCGCTGCTGCATATCGGCTGCATCGTCGGTGGCACGGAGTGGTATCGGTTTTTCGGTGCGCCCGATCCGCTGATCCGCGCCGATCGGCGCGGCGATATGACGCTGGCTTATACGACCACGGTCATAGCGGCGATATTGGCGATCTGGGCGGCCTATGCGTTCGCGGGTGCCGGACGTCTGCGCCGTCTGCCGCTGATGCGGACGGCCCTGGTCATCATCAGCGCCATCTATCTGCTGCGCGGCCTGTCGCTGTTTCCCGTTCTGGCCCTGCACCCGGAACGAGTCGATTCATTCGCGGTCTGGTCGTCGCTGATCGTGCTGGTTTACGGCATCGCCTACGCCGTCGGAACCTGGCAAGCCTGGCCTTATCTTTCCCGAAAGGAACCGGTATGATGCCGCAGGCAGGATGCCCGCATCGGCTGCCGGCTCGACCCTATCGAACAACGTCTTGAACTACAGGAAGTGAAATCATGGCTTGGGACCGCAATGAAATGGCCGCGCGCGCCGCGCAGGAACTGGAAGACGGCTATTACGTCAATCTGGGCATCGGCATCCCCACGCTTGTCGCCAACCACATCCCGGACGACGTGGAAGTGACGTTGCAATCTGAAAACGGCATGCTCGGCATCGGTCCCTTTCCTTATAAAGAAGATGTCGACGCCGATCTCATCAATGCCGGCAAGCAGACGATCAGCGAGCTGCCGCAATCGGTGTTCTTCGGATCGGACCAGAGTTTCGCGATGATCCGCGGCGGGCATATCGACCTTACCGTACTCGGCGCAATGGAAGTGGCCGAAAATGGCGACATCGCCAACTGGATGATCCCCGGCAAGATGATCAAGGGCATGGGCGGCGCGATGGACCTGGTCGCAGGCGTTAAGAAGATCATCGTCGTGATGGACCATAACGCCAAGGACGGCAGCCCGAAATTCATTCCCGAATGCACCCTGCCGCTGACCGGCACCGACGTGGTGGACATGATCGTGACCAATCTCGCCGTGTTCCAGCGGCCGGATCACAAGAGCCCGTTTAAGCTGGTCGAACTGGCACCGGGCGTAACCGCCGATGAAGTCGCCGAAAAGACGACCGCGCATTACCTCCAATGATCGCCGCTGCGCCCAAAGCGATCGAGCTTGCGTAAACCGTGCGTGCCGGACTGCTACGGATGATATTTGCATGACCAGGGCTCGCCAGATCAGCCTGTTCATCGCGGCGGCGGCATTGCTGCTCGTCGCATGGACGTTCTACAAAGCTTTCGCGCAGCCGGACGAAAGCTGGTCCCCGGTCGCCAGCTCGGCGATCGGCAAGCCCCCGCCCCCGCTGCCGACCACGCCCGAGCTCTGGAACGGCCGGATCGACTATCGCCTGATCGACCGGCGGCTGCAGGCGCTCGCCGCGCGGCCCGAAATGGTCGGCGTCGCCGTCGCGATCGTCGAGGACGGCAAGCTGAGCTTCGTGAAGGGCTATGGCGTCACCGATTTCGAAAGCAACGACGCGGTCGAACCGTCGACCGTGTTCCGCTGGGCCTCGCTGTCCAAGGGCGTGGCGGGCATGATGGCTGCGTTGCTGGCGTCCGAGGGCAAACTCTCCTTGAACGACACCGTGGCGCAATGGGGCAGCAGCCTGCGTCTTCCGGGCGGCGGAGAACAGCAGCTGACGGTCGGCCAGCTGCTCTCGCACCAGACCGGGCTTACCAAAAACGCTTATGATGGTAAGCTGGAGGGCGGCGAAAACCCCGCCGGTCTACGCATGGCCCTGTCCGCCGCGCCGCAGCAATGCGCGCCAGGCACCTGTCACAGCTATCAGAATGTCGCGTTCGACGCGGCCAGCGAGATCGAGGGCAAGGCCGGCGGCGAGCTTTACGGCCCGCTGGTCGAGGACCAGCTGTTCAAACCGCTCGGCATGAAAGGCGCAGGCATCGGCATGGACGCGCTGATCAAAGCCAAGAGTTGGGCCAGGCCCCATCGCGGGCATCAGGAGCGGCCATTGTCCGAAGCTTATTTCCGCGTGCCCGCCGCCGCCGGGGTCAGCTCCAGCATCCTCGATTTGGAACGCTGGATGGAGGCGCAGATGGGGCTCTGGCCCAAGGTGCTGAAACCCGCCGTGCTCAACGAGGCGCACAAGGTGTGGATCCCCACCCGCCACGTCTATGCCGGGGCGCTGTCGCAGGCGCTGAAGGACCCGGGCTATGGCCTGGGTTGGCGCAGCTTCAGCTATCGGGACCACCGGCTCTACGGCCATAGCGGCGCGGTCGACGGCTACCGCTCGACCATGGTCTACGATCCCGCGCGCAAGACCGGCGTGGTGATGCTGTGGAACAGCAATTGGGGTCGGCCCTTCGCGTTTCCGCTGGAAGTGCTCGACAGCTATTATGGGTTTCAGCCGACCGACTGGCTGCAAATGCCGATGATCGAGGAGCCGCAGCCGCCGAACGCGCAGCCCGACGAGATCGACGCGGCCGACGTCCAGTCGGGCGATGTGGCGGAAGCGGCCTCGAAACCCAAGGAAAAACGCCGATGAACGCATTTCTCCGCCTGATCGGCACCGCGCTGCTACTCGCCCTCGCCGGCTGCACCGCGCCCGGCCTGCTCAACAGCGTCGACGGTGTCAGCGGCGGCGGCAAGGGCGTCTCGCAGGCGGCCGAGGGCGTGGACTTCGGCACACACAGCCAGAAGCTCGACGTCTGGCGGCCCGACGAGGCGGCCGCATCGGCCAAGGGCCATCCGATGCTGATCTTCTGGTATGGCGGCGGCTGGGCCGAGGGCAAGCGGCAGGATTACGGCTTCGCCGCGCGCGCATTCGCCAGCCAAGGCTTCACCGTGGTGCTGCCCGATTATCGCAAGGTGCCGGACATCCGCTATCCCGCGTTTTTGCAGGACGGGGCGGAGGCGGTCGCGTGGACGCGCGCGCATGCCGCCGAGTTCGGCGGCGACCCGGACCGCATCGCCGTCGCCGGTCACAGCGCGGGTGCCTACATCGCGGTGATGCTCGCGCTCGATCCGCGCTGGAACGCGGCGGCGGGCGTACCGGACGGCACGATCAAGGCGGGCGTCGGCCTCAGCGGCCCCTATGATTTCTATCCCTTCGACAAGAAGCGCTCGATCGATGCCTTCGCCGGCGCGCCGAACCCCGAAGACACCCAGCCGATCAACCATGTGACAAAGGACGCGCCGCCACTGTTTCTCGTTACCTCCACGGACGATACCACCGTGCGGCCGTACAACGCGTTCAATCTCGACAAGAAGCTGCGCGCGGCGGGCGCTGAGGTGGAGCTGAAACAGTATCCCGGCCTGACCCATGAGGAAGTCGCCATGGCGCTCTCCGCCACCTTCCGCGGCAAGGGTCCGGTGCTGGACGACAGCGCGGCGTTTTTGAAGGCGCAGATGCCCGCGCGCTAGAGCATGACTGGCTGCGCGCGAGCATCGCTGTTCCATCGACTGAGCTGGA
The DNA here is from genome assembly GCF_965218915.1 of Novosphingopyxis sp. GTDB lineage: Bacteria > Pseudomonadota > Alphaproteobacteria > Sphingomonadales > Sphingomonadaceae > Novosphingopyxis. The sequence goes on from NZ_OZ244708.1 coordinate 2,492,264, forward strand.
CCTATCCTTTCCAAAAAAAAATCACGTCACCCCGGACTTGATCCGGGGTCCAGCTACCCCGGCGATTGAAAAACAGCTGGATCCCGGATCAAGTCCGGGATGACGAAGTATTGGTGGCGGCGTCACCCCTCGGCGCGAGCCACGGCTGAGACTCTTCCCGTTCTGCACTTGGGGACCCGCGCGCTGTCACGGTTGCGCTTTTTTCACCCATCGCGTAATCGAGAGCATCGCTGCACTGCAGCAATCCCTCTCTGCCCCGCGTGACCCGCGCCAGCTTCCGCTCGCGCCGCGCCCAGCCTTGCGAGCAGCCGATGCCGATTCAGAACAATATCCGCCGCGACTGGCTGAGCAATCCGAAGACCGAGTTCCTCGCCGGGCTGGTGGTCGCGCTGGCGCTGATCCCGGAGGCGATCGGGTTCGCGATCATCGCGGGAGTCGATCCCAGCGTCGGGCTTTACGCCAGCTTCTCGATCGCCGTCATCATCGCCTTCACCGGTGGGCGGCCCGGCATGATCAGCGCCGCCACCGCCGCGGTCGCCGTCCTCGTTGGCCCGCTGGTGCGCGAGCATGGCGTGGAATATCTGTTCGCCGCGACGATATTGATGGGGATATTCCAGGGCATCGCCGCGCTGCTGCGGCTCGATCTGCTCATGCGCTTCGTCTCGCGCTCGGTCATCACCGGCTTCGTCAACGCGCTCGCGATCCTGATCTTCATGGCGCAGCTGCCGCAGCTGACCGGTGTCGGCTGGGAGACCTATGCCATGGTCGCCGCCGGTCTCGCCATCATCTACGGCCTGCCGCGCGTCACCGGCATCGTGCCCGCCCCGCTCGCCGCCATCGTGCTGCTGGCGCTGGTCGCAATTGTCGGCGAGGTCGACGTGTTCAGCGTCGGCGACATGGGCGCGCTGCCAGACAGCATTCCGCTGTTCCATCTGCCGCAGGTGCCGTTCACCCTCGAAACGCTGCGCATCATCGCGCCTTTCTCGCTCGCCATGGCCGCCGTGGGGCTGCTCGAATCCCTGCTCACCGCGGGCATCGTCGACGACATGACCGAGACGCGCAGCGACAAGCGCCGCGAGACGTTGGGTCAGGGCATCGCCAATTTCTGCACCGGCTGGATCGGCGGCATGGGCGGCTGCGCCATGATCGGCCAGTCGGTCATCAACGTCACCTCGGGCGGCTGCCGGCGCCTCTCCACCTTCGTCGCCGGATCGATGCTGCTGTTCCTGATCGTGGTGCTCGGCCCGTGGGTCGCGCAAATCCCGATGCCCGCGCTCGTCGCCGTCATGATCTTCGTCTCGATCAGCACCTTTCGCTGGCAGAGTTTTCTCGAAATCCGCCACCATCCCTGGCAATCGAACATCGTCATGCTCGCCACCGTGTTCACCGTGGTCTGGACGCACGATCTGTCGATCGGCGTGCTCGTCGGCGTGCTGCTCAGCGGCATCTTCTTCGCCGGAAAGGTCCGCGAGCTGGTCCACCTGTCCAGCGAGCGCCACGGCACCACCCGCACCTACACCTTCAGCGGCCAAATCTTCTTCGCCTCGGCCGACCGGCTGGTCGAGGCCGCCTGGTTCAACGAGGACGGCGTCAAGGACGTCACCATGGACGTCAGCGACGCGCATTTCTGGGACATTTCCGCCACCGGCGCGCTCGACAAGATCGTCCTGCGACTACGCGCCGAGGGCAAGCAGGTCGAGGTCATCGGCCTGAACGAAGCCAGCGCCACAATGGTCGAAAAGTTCGGCGAGCATGACAAGCCATTCGAGAGCTATGGGACCGTGGGGCATTGACCATACGCACGAAGCGGCGGTCTTAAGCAGCAAACCGCTCGCGAACGGCTCGTTGTGATAGCACTCAAACCTGATAGCTACTGGTTATGAGTGGCGAAGACGGCAAAAATTTCAGAAATTTCTTCGGGTGTGCTGCGCTGAGCTTGGTCGTGTTTTTGGTATTTGCCATTAGCCAATGCAATAAGGCGACCTCAGTTCACGATCCAAACTTACCACCTGCCGGGGGCGCCGCATTATCATACGCCAACGGTGACACCGTTTATGTGACAGCCACTCATCTCAACGTGCGAGACGAGCCGAACCTACACGGACGAATCATAGATTCTCTGACCTTTGGTTCGAAACTAAGAATTTTGGATCGTTCCGGAGAATGGATAGGTTTTGAGAAACGACATAAACGCAGTTGGGTCTCAGCTAAATATGTTTCTGATAATCAATCTTTAGCTGATCAATCCTCAGCCCTTGGGCTCACTCAAGCTGCCAAAACTCCTACGGAAACTCGGAGCAGGCCAGCCGCATCTCGACGCTCATTTTTCGCCAAAAAGTGCAAGAGAGGAAAACCCTGCGGTAATGCGTGCATTTCTCGCGATCGTGTTTGCCACAAGTAATGCGCATAACTTAAAAATCGCCATTGCGGCGCCATAAAGTCAAAAGGAAACCCCATGATCACCCTCCACCATCTCCGCATCTCCCGTTCCTCGCGGATCATCTGGCTGCTGGAGGAGCTTGGGCTCGAATACGACCTGAAATGCTATGACCGCACGCCCGAATTCCGCGCGCCGCCGGAGCTGAAGGCGGTGCATCCGCTGGGCAAAGCGCCCACGGTCGAGGTTGACGGGCGCGTGATGGTGGAGAGCGGTGCGATCATCGAATATCTGGTCGAGCGCCATGGCGGCGGCAAGCTGGCGGTGCCGGACGATCAGCGCAGCGCCTATCTGGAGTGGCTGCATTTCGCGGAGGGCTCGCTGGCCATGCCGATCATCCTCAACTCGCTCGAGCCGATGTTCGGTGGGTATAATGACCGCCTGAAGGGCTTCGTCGGCGGCGAGGTGACCAAGCAGCTCGGCTATATGGAAGATCACATGACCGGCCGCGACTGGCTGCTGGGCGAGACCTTTACCGGCGCGGACGTCAATATGGGCTATCTGATGGAACATATGCAGGCGGCCAGGCTGCTCGAAACCTGCCCCGCGCTGAAGGCCTATCGCGACCGGCTGGTGGCGCGGCCGGCGTATCAGAAGATGCTGGAGATCGGCGGGCCATTGCGCCCCTGAACCCTTCTCCCTTGGGAGAAGGATACGCAGCCTTGCCGCGAAGCGGTTAGGCGAAGTTGGATGAGGGTGATGAACGAACGCGCATTCCCTCCCCTACTATAACATTCCCTCCCCTACTATAATACGTCATCCCGGGCTTGACCCGGGATCCAGGGCGAGATGGCACCTCGGCTGGGCACTGGATCCCGGATCAAGTCCGGGATGACGGTGGAGTTGGCGTTAGGCGTGTCGCACCGCTTCCCTCCCGCCGCCGATTCTGCCATCCAACTCCGGCAAAGCAAACCGGAGAACGTCATGACCCGCACCGGCGGCCAGATCCTCGTCGATCAGCTCACAATCCAGGGTGCGGACCGCATTTTCACCGTGCCGGGCGAGAGCTTTCTCGCCGTGCTCGACGCGCTGCATGGTGAGGATGCGATCCAGACCATCGTGTGCCGGCAGGAGGGCGGCGCGGCGTTCATGGCGTGCGCGGACGGAACGATGACCGGGCGGCCCGGCATCGCCTTTGCCACGCGCGGGCCGGGCGCGACCAACGCGTCGATCGGCGTGCATGTGGCGATGCAGGACAGCCAGCCGATGATCCTGTTCGTCGGCGATGTCGACCGCGAGATGCGCGGGCGCGAGGGGTTTCAGGAGATCGATTTTCCCGCGATGTTCGCGCCGCTCGCCAAATGGGCCGCGCGGATCGACAGCGCCGCGCGCATCCCCGAATATATCGCGCGCGCCTATGCCGTCGCCACGTCGGGCCGCCCCGGCCCGGTGGTGCTGGCGCTGCCCGAGGACATGCTGCGCGACGAGGTCGAGGCGATCGACCGGCCGCTGGTGATGCCGCCCACGCAGCCCGTCTGCGTCGAAGCCATGGCGACCTTGGTCGAGCTGATCGGCGACGCCACCGATCCGGTCTGCATCATCGGCGGCGCGGGCTGGAACGCCAAGGCGCGGTATTATTTCGCCGAGTGGGCCGAGCGGCTGGGGCTGCCGGTCGCCACCGCCTTTCGCCGTCAGGACGCGATCGACTGGCAGAGCCCGGTCCATGCCGGAAACCTGGGCTATGGCCCCAATCCCAAGCTGGTGGAGCGGGTAAAGGCGGCGGACCTGATCATCGCAGTCGGCGCGCGGCTGGGCGAGGCGACCACGGACGGCTACGGCCTGATCACGCCCGACCATCCGGACCAGATGCTGGTGCATATCCATCCCGATCCGGACGAGCTGAACAGCGTCTACCGCGCTGACCTGCCAATCTGCGCGACCATGGACGAGTTCGCCGAGCAGGCGGCGTTGTGGGAGGACGAGCTCTACAGCTTCGACGCGGGCGCGGCGGCGCATGCCGAGTGGCTGGCGTGGAGCGATCCGCAGCCGAGCGGCGCGGCGCTCGACCTGGGTCTCGGCGTCAAGGCGATGCGCGAAAGCTATCCGGCGGACACGATCATCTGCAACGGCGCGGGCAATTTCTCCGGCTGGTGGCACCGCTACTGGCGCTATGGCGATATGCCGAGCCAGCTCGCCCCCACCGCAGGCGCGATGGGCTACGGCGTCCCCGCCGCCGTTGCCTCGAGCTTGCGCTTTCCCGAACGCACCGTGGTCGCGGTGGCGGGCGACGGCGATTTTCTGATGAACGGGCAGGAGTTGGCGACGGCGGCGCAATATGGCGCGAACCTGCTCGTGATCGTCGTCGACAATGGCGGCTACGGCACCATCCGCATGCATCAGGAGCGCGCATATCCGGGCCGGGTGTCCGGCACGCAGTTGGCGAACCCCGATTTCGCGGCGTTCGGCGTGGCATTCGGCGCACGGGTGTGGACGGCGGAAACGACGGAAGGCTTCATCGAGGCGCTGGAGGCGGCACGCGAAGAGCCGGGATTGCGATTGATCCACGCGCGAACGGAGATGGAGCGGCTATCGGCCGGCGGAGCAACAGTGAGTGGGTTGAGGGCTAAGAAATGACTACCCATGCACCCTTTCACTTACAGTCATTCCGAACTTGGTCCCAAGCATACCGGACTTGATCCGGGACTCAGGCGATATGGAACTGCCGCTGGATCCTGGATTCCGGGTCAAGCCCGGAATGACGATAGTAAGAAATTGGGGAGCAACAGCAGCTCACGCAAAAAAGCCGCCCCTCACGGAGCGGCTCCTTTGCTCGCAATTGGCGTCGATTAGATATCGTCGCCGAGCTTGCCCTTGATTTCGCCCTTCAGCTGCTGGCCCTTGCCTTTGGCCTGCTGGGCATTGCCTTTGGCCTGCATTTCGGCGTCGTCGGTCGCTTTGCCGGTTGCGGTCTTGGCCTTGCCGGCCGCCTCGTTGGCATTGCCTTTGACCTTGTCGGTGAATTCACCCATGAGAACTTCCTTTCAAATTCAGGATCACCAAGCGATCCTATGCAGTTTAGAACGGGCACTCCCTCATTACGTTCCCGTTCCGTGCGATGAACCGTTTGCCGCAACCATGCGGTCAACCTTTTGCCATCGCCAGCATCGCCTGCCATTCGGCCGACCGCACCGGCGCGACCGACAGCCGCGATTGCCGGATGATCGCGAGGTCCGACAGCGCGCCTTGCGCCTTCATCGCCTTCAGCGTAACGGGACAAGCCAGCGGCCGCACCGGCTCCACGCGCACGGCGGGCCATTTGCCGCTCGCATCGGTGGGATCGCCGAACGCCGCCTCGCTCACCCGCATGACACCGACCGCAGCGGGCTGGGCAATCGCGCTGTGATAGAACAGCGCCTTGTCGCCGACCGCCATGGCGCGCAGGTTGTTCGCCGCCTGATGACCCCGAACCCCCTCCCACACGGCCGAGCCGTTCTCGACCAGATCATCCCAGCCATATTCGGCGGGCTCCGATTTCATCAGCCAAAATTGGGGCATGTAATTATCCCTCGGTTTGCTAAAGCGCGGTCATGACTCAGATACCGCTGATCTCGCTCGACGCCAGCGATCCCGACACACTGGGCAGTGCCCTTGGCGAAAGTTTCCGTACTTATGGCTTTGCAATGGTCAAGGATCACGAGCTCGATCCGGATTTGATCGCCAAAGCCTGGGACCTCACCGAACGGCTGTATAGCCAAGAGGATACGGAAAAACGCAGATTCCACGATCCGGATATCAGCGGCGCGCGCGGCTACACCCCGTTCAAGACCGAGATCGCCAAGGGCGCGGCGCATCACGACCTGAAGGAATTCTGGCATGTCGGGCGCGAATTGCCCGAGGGGCACAAGCTGGCCGATTCGATGCCGCCCAATATCTGGCCCGATCGCCCGGAAGGGTTCCAGCCGACGTTCGAGCAGCTGTTCGACGCGATGGACGCGGTCGGCGCGCGCATCCTGTCCTCGATCGCGCGCTATCTCGATCTGCCCGCCGACTGGTTCGATCCCGCGATCGAGGACGGCAACAGCGTGCTGCGCCTGCTCCATTATCCCCCGATCGAGGGCGATCCCGAGGGCGCGATCCGCGCCGGGGCGCATGAGGACATCAACCTGATCACGCTGCTGCTCGGCGCCGAGGAGGCCGGGCTGGAGATATTGGGCAAGGACGGGGAGTGGATCGCGGTCAATCCGCCCGAGGGCGCGCTGGTGGTCAATGTCGGCGACATGCTGCAGCGCCTCACCAACCATGTGCTGCCCTCGACCACGCACCGCGTGCGCAACCCGTCCGGCGCGCGCGCGCATCATCACCGCTATTCGATGCCCTTCTTCCTGCATCTGCGCTCGGACTTCCCGCTTCAGACGCTGCCCGGCTGCATCAGCGCGGAGCGGCCCAACCGCTATCCCGAGCCGATCCTGGCCGACGATTATCTGATGGAGCGGCTGCGCGAGATCGGGCTGGTCAAGGCTTAAAGGCAGCAATCCATTCAATTTCCAACGTCATCCCGGACTTGATCCGGGATCCAGGGCGGAATGGAACTGCCGCTGGGCCCTAGATTCCGGGTCGAGCCCGGAATGACGATTGAATGGACAAGCTCACGGCACCAGCACACTTTCGAGCACATGGACCACGCCGTTGCTCGCCTCGAGATCGGTGGCGGTGACCAGCGACGATCCGCCGCCTTCCTCGGTCACCACCAGCATGTCGGAAGCGCGGGTCGGCACGGTTTCGGCCACGTCGGGATCGCTTGCGGGCGGCGCCTCGGCCATGTTGAGATCGGTGCGCGATATGCTGAGCGGCTTGCCCGCCAGCGTCTGGAATTTCGCCGTGCCCTGCCCTTTGGCGATCGCCTCGGTCAGATCGCGCGCGCTGGCGCGGCCGACCAGCACATGCGCGGCCACGAACCGGACCAGTGCGTTACGCTGCGCCGGATCGAGCAGCGCGGCGCGGCGCTCGACGGTCAATTTGTCGAACGCGCTGTCGGCTGGCGCGAACACGGTGATCGGCGCCTTTCCCGACAGCCGCTGGGCGAGATCCGCCTTGCGCACCAGATCGGCGAAGATCGTGAAATCCGGGTGCTGGCGCATCGTCGCCAGCGCATCGGTGATCCTGATTTCATGCACCACGGGCATGTTGGCGACCTTGCTCTTGGGGGCGGCATCGCCCGCCTCGATCGGATCGCCGCCGCACGACGTCAGCAGCAGCGCGCCGCACAATAGGGCCGGCGCGCGCATCATGCGGGCTTCATATGCACGAAATCGCGCACAAACTGCGTGAGATGCGCGCCGCCGTCGACATAGACGATCTGCCCGGTCACCGCGCGCGCCGCCGCCAGATAGACCGCAGCCTCGGCAATATCGGCGGGCTCCGGCAGCAGGCCGAGCGGCATTTCGCCCGCGATATGAGCCAGCTGCCCATCCTCATAATCGTCGGTCGGCAGCACCAGCCCCGGCGCCACGCCGCACACCCGCGCGCGCGGGCCGAACGATATCGCCAGCGTGCGCACCGACGCGGCCAGCGCCTGCTTGGACAAAGTGTAGCTCAGCTGGTCGCGATTGGGATTGCGCACCCGCTGATCGAGAATGTGGATGATGCACGGCGTCTGCCCATCTGCCGCCGTCTTCACCAGATCGCGCGCGAGCAGCACTGGCGCGAAGAGATTGGTGGCGAACTGGTCCTCCAAATCGTCGGCATCGACATCGGTCCAGTCGTCCTGCGCGAACCGCGACACGCAATTGACCAGCAGGTCCGGCGCGCGCCCGAAATGCCGCGCAACCTCGCCCACCAGCGCCTCGACCTCGCCGGTCACCGACAGATCGCAGTCGAACAAATGCCAGTCGGTGCCTGTCCGCTCCAGCACGGACGCCAGCGCATCCTCGGGCGCGCTGCCGCTGTGGCTTGTGAGCGCGAGGCGGTAGCCATCCTCCGCCAGCCGTGCCGCGATGGCCGCGCCGACGCGCCTGGTGCCGCCGGTGACGATGGCCAGCTTCCCGCTCATGTGCGCGCCCGCTCCAGCGTGATCCCGATCGCCTCGCCCGCCTCGGCAATCGCCAGCTTGACGATCTTGACGCGCACGCGGCGCACCCGCTCGTCGCCCTCCATCACCTGGGCGATGATATGGTCCGCCACCGCCTCGACCAGCGTGAAATGCACGCCCACGGGCAGCCCGGTCGCCGCCTCGCGCAGATCCATGTAGTTTTTGGACGCCGACAGCGGCGCGCCGGGCCCGTAATGCGGCTCGACCGCCAGCTCGGCGGTGATCGAGATGCGCAGCGGCTGCGGCAGATGCGTCTCGCGGCTGTAGATGCCGGTCAGCACGTCCACGTCGAGATCATGGACTTCAAGGGTCAGGCGGTCGGTCAAGCGGTGGGTCTTTCAAATGCTGGTAAGGTAAACGTCATTGCGAACCGAAGGCGAAGCAATCCAGGGCCGATGCAGCGCTATACCCGCCCTGGATGGCTTCGTCGCCCTTTGGGCTCCTCGCAATGACGGATAAAGGCAATATTGCGCATCACCCCTCCCGCGACCATCTTGCGAAAATGGCGGTCGGCAACAAACGCCCCCGCGCCTCCTCGCGCACCGCCAGTTCGCCAATCTCGACCTTGCCAAGCAGATCGCCAAAATGCTCCTCCATCAGCCCGCCGATGGCGAGCGCGGATAGGCGCACCGCGTAGACGGTGAGGAAACAGAAGCGGCTGTTTTCATCGAGCAGCGCGCGGCAGTCGGCGATCAGGCCCGGCAGGCCCTCCTCGAGATGCCAGATCTCGCCGCCCGGCCCGCGGCCATATTTGGGCGGATCGAGGATGATGCCGTCGTAACGCCGCCCGCGCCGTCCCTCGCGGCCCGCGAATTTGGCGGCATCCTCGACGATCCAGCGCACGGGTCGGTCTTCCATGCCCGACAGCGCGGCGTTGCCCCGCGCCGCATTCACCGATTTCTTTGAGGCATCGACATGCACCATGCGCGCGCCCGCCGCGGACAGCGCCAGCGTGCCGACGCCGGTATAGCCGAACAAATTGAGGCATTCCGGGTCCGCCTTGTCCGCGATGGCCGCGCACATCCAGTCCCACACCGGCGCCATGTCCGGGAAATAGCCGAGATGGCGGAACGGCGTGCAATACGCGGCGAAGCTGACCTCTTCCCAGTTCAGCGTCCACTTGCCCTCCGCCTTGCTGCTGCTGTGTTCCCAGCGTCCGCCGCCATCCTCGTCCGCGCCGGGCAGGAATTCGGCGTCGGCCTGCCAGTCGCCGGACGCGGGCGACCACATCGCCTGCGGCTCGGGCCGGATCACGCGCACGTCGCCATAGGCTTCGAGCTTGCGCCCGCCGCCGCTGTCGAGCAGCCGATAGTCGCCGCGCGGCTCGGAAATCATGGTGAGGAAATCGGGCATGCGGGGGTCGGACTGCATCAGGCCGATGGCGCGGCGCGCTCGGCGATGAACGCCTTCACCGTCGCATAATCGGCGGGCAGCACATCGAAGCGCTCCTCGCGGTCGAACAGATGGCCGACGCGTGATGGCAGAGCGGGCCGCACGCCGGTGGCACGCTCCACCGTCTCGCGGAATTTCGCGGGATGCGCGGTGGCGAGCGTGACGATCGGCACGTTTTCTGGGAGATCGGCGGCGCGCGCGGCGTGGAGCCCGGCGGCGGTGTGCGGATCGATCAGCTCGCCGCAGCGCTCCTGCGCCCAGCGCATGGCGAGCGACATATCGTCGGCATCGGCGCGCGCGGAAGCGAAGAGTGCCGCCCGGTCCAGCATTTCGCGCGCCAGCACCATCTTTCCGCTGCCGTCGAAATCGGCCATGCGCGCGGCGGTTTTCGCGCCGTCGCGGCCCTCCATGTCGAACAGCAGCCGCTCGAAATTGCTCGCCACCTGAATGTCCATCGAAGGCGCGCCCGTCGCCCGCACCTCGCCCTTGGAATAATCGCCTGTCGCGAACGCGCGGTGCATGATGTCGTTGCTGTTGGTGGCGACGATGATGCGTTCGACCGGAAGGCCCATTTGCGCGGCGGCATAGCCCGCGAACGCATCGCCGAAATTGCCCGTAGGCACCGAAAAGGCCACGCGGCGCTGCGGCGCGCCCAATTGCACCGCGGCCCAGACATAATAGACAATCTGCGCCATCAGCCGCGCCCAATTGATCGAATTGACCGCCGAAATCGCGAATTTTTCGCGCATGCTCTCGTCGCCGAAGATGCGCTTCACCATCGCCTGCGCGTCGTCGAAGCTGCCCTCGATCGCGATGTTATGGACGTTGGGCGCGTGGATCGTCGTCATTTGGCGGCGCTGCACGTCGGTGATCCGGCCGTGCGGGTGGAGCATGAATATCTCGATCCGCTCGCGCCCCGCCAGCGCCTGGATCGCCGCCGATCCGGTATCGCCCGAGGTCGCGCCGACAATGGTCAGCGCCTTGCCGCTGCGCGCCAGAAACGTCTCGAACAATCCGCCCAGCATCTGCAGCGCCACGTCCTTGAACGCCAGCGTGGGACCATGGAACAGTTCGAGCAGCCAGTGGCGGCCATCCAGCTGCACCAGCGGCGTGACGGCGGCGTGGGAGAAGCTGTTATAGGCTTCGCTGCACAAAGCGCGCAGTTCGTCCTCACTCAGCGCATCGCCGACGAACGGCGTCATCACCCGCACCGCGGTTTCGGCATAGCCGAGGCCGCGCAGCGCCTCGAAATCGGCGGCGGTCCATTGCGGCCATGCGCGCGGCACATACAGCCCGCCATCCGCGGCGAGGCCCGCCAGCGTCGCCTGTTCGAAATCGAGCGCGGGCGCGCTCCCCCTGGTGCTGATATAATCCATGAGCGCCGGAACTAGCCGCGCGCGCTGTGGGCGGCAAGCGGTCGCATACCGGTAGCGGCCATGACGGCTGCGGGCAACGCACCGGACCGGACGCCCTTGTTGCGAACGAAATGCCTTTGTTGCGATCGGAAGTTCGCAAAGGCCGCGATACGTCCCCCCCTCCTTGCCCCCTCCCCGCACCGCCTTTGATGGAGCGGGGCGGAGACCGCTGCGACGACATGATCCGACGATGACAAAGAGCCGCCGCACTTATACACCCCGACCGGCATGTAGGACAGCGGCTTTTCGAGGGCAGGGATGAAATGCCGCGGTGCCAGGGATCGGGACTCCTTGGACTCTCTTCGGGTCCGGACAGCGATGCCCCTTAAGGCCCTGGATTCCGGATAGCTCGATTTTCCAGCCAAATCATAGATTTGGAGAAAATCGGCTTCCGGAATGACGAGGAAAAGTCAACGGGTCCTAATCCTAGTCGGTCCTTGCCGGACCGGCGACCCCATCCCGCCGCTTGCGGCGTAGCGCGAGCAGGTAGATCACCACCGCGATTCCCGCGAACAGGAACCACTGGATCGCATAGGAAAGATGGTTGTTCGGGATGTCCTCGGCCGAGGGCCTGGTCAGCGGGCGCGTGCCGGGGACAGCGCTTTCGGAGACCAGTTTGATCTCCTTGCCGAACGGCGCGATCGTGCCGTCCACCACCCCGCCCTTCCAGACGGGCGCGTCCGGCCGATCGGTCCAGCCCACCGCGACATTCGCGCCGGGTCCCTCCGCGCCGCCCGTGCGGCACCGCGCGACATGGGCATAGCCCGCCCGGCCGTCCACACTGCGCCCGCTCACCGCCCGCCACCCCGTCACCGTGATGCAGTTGACCGAGGAGCGGCGATAAAGCAGCGGCTTGCCCGGCGGCAGGTTCGCCTGCCAGCTGACCGGCGGCAGATCGGCGGCGGCGGCATATTGCGCGAGGAGCGCCTCCTTTTCGGCTTTCCTCTGAAGCTGCCAGATGCCCAGCCCGATCATCAGCGCCACCGCCGCGCCGACCAGGATCGTCGGGATCACCGGGAATTTCATCCCGCCCGCCCCTCGCCCGCATCGCTCCGATATTCGAGCCACAGCATCGCCGCCTTGCCGCCGCGCAGGCCAAGGATCGTCGCCGCCGTCGCCAGCGGAACCCACAGGATGATATGCACCCAGAAAGGCGGCGAAAAGCTCAGCTGCACGATGATGGCCAGCACCACGAACAGTGTCTCGATCAGCAGAATCAGCGCCGCCGACGCCCCGTCGCCGACATTGAAGCGATCGAAATCGAGGCCGCAATTCGGGCATATTTGGTCAAAGCGCAGCAGCCCGGCGAACAGGGTCTGCGCCCCGCATCGCGGACACAGGCCCTTCAGGCTCGTTTCGATCAGTTCGGGCGGAGCGTCCGCCATCAATCGGGTCGGCTCGCGATCACCCGCCGTAGACGGGCGCGCCCCAGCCGCCCCAGACGTAGATCACGATGAACAGGAACAGCCACACGACATCGACGAAATGCCAGTACCAGGCCGCCGCCTCGAACCCGAAATGCTTCTGCGGCGTGAAGTCGCCCTTGATCGCGCGGACCAGGCAAACGATCAGAAAGATCGTGCCGATCAGGACATGCGCACCGTGGAAGCCGGTCGCCATGAAGAAGCTCGAACCATAGTTCAGCCCGGCGAAATGGAACGGCGCCTCGATATATTCCACTACCTGGAAAGTCGTGAACGCGATACCGAGTATGATCGTAAGACCGAGACCACGGATCAGGCCCTGGCGATCGCCATGGATCAGCGAATGATGCGCCCAGGTGACGGTGGTGCCCGAGCACAGCAGGATCATGGTGTTGAGCAGCGGCAGCTTCATCGGGTCGAGCACCTCGACGCCCTTGGGCGGCCACTGCCCGCCGATCACTTCGGCGGCCGAGGGGAACAGCGAAAAATCGAACCACGCCCAGAACCAGCCGACGAAGAACATCACTTCCGACGCGATGAACAGGATCATGCCGTAACGCAGGTGCAACTGCACCACCGGCGTGTGATCGCCCGCATGGCTTTCCGCGATCACATCGCTCCACCAGGCGAAAAAGGTGTAGAACAGACCGACCACGCCCGCGCCCCAGATCAGCGTGCCATAGGGCATGTCGTGCATCCAGCGCACCAGGCCGAAAAACATGACGAGCGCCGAGACGCTGCCGATCAGCGGATTGATCGACGTCGGCAGAATATGATAATCGTGGTTCTTCGTACCGGACATTCGTGACGTTTCCCTGTGGTCCTCAAGCGCTGCGGCGTATCGCGTGTCGGTCTTAGCCGCCCTGTTTGTCCGGGTCTACCGGGTAGAATGTGTAACTCAGCGTGATTTCCTCGACCGTCCGGGTGTCGGGATCGGTAGCGATCTTCGGATCGACGTAGAAGATCACCGGCATGCGCGCCTGCTCGCCGGGCTGCAGCGTCTGCTGGGTGAAACAGAAGCACTGGATCTTCTTGAAATATTTGCCGGCCTGCTCGGGCGTCACATTGTAGCTCGCGGTGCCGGTGACGGCGTGATCGGATTTGTTCTCGGCAATGAAGATCGCCATGTCGCGCGCGCCAATCGAAACGGTGTCGGTGGGATGCTCGGGCTTGAACGTCCACGGCAGATCGCCGCGATGGTTGGCGTCGAAGCGAATCTGCATCGTCTGGCTGTCGGTCAGTTGCGTGAAATCGAGCTCGCTCGCCTCGGCCCGGGCGACGGTGCCGTTGAGGCCCGTCGCCTGGCAGAAGATACGGTAGAGCGGCACCGCGGCGAATCCCATGCCGACCATGCCCAGCGCCACCGCACCCATCGCCATGCCCACGCGCCGGTTGCGACGCGCGTGCATGTCGCCATGCTTCGGGCCGGTCATAACCAGCCTCCCACCTTCACGACGGTGATGGCGAAGAACAGCACGGCAAGGGCCATCAGCACCACCGCCAGCATATTGGCGCGCGACTGCTGCCTAGCGCGCACATGCTGACTTTCCTCGCGGGTCAGAGCTTCTTCGCGGGTCTGGGTGCGGCGTTCTTGCCCGGTCATGCGAAGATCATCCGGTCAGCCGCCAGCAGCGCGAACAGGATGAAAAGATAGAGGATCGAATAGCCGAACAGCCGCTTCTCCGCGCGCATAGCCGCGCTTTCCTCTGCGGTGTTGCGATAGACCTGCAGCGCCAGGCACAGGAACACCGCGCTCAGCAGCGTCGATCCCGCCAGATAGAGCGGCCCGGCCAGCCCCAGCAGCGTCGGCGCGATCGCCGCGGCGGCCATCGGGAAGCTGTAGAAAAACACCTGTCGGCGCGTGGCCTTGCGGCCTGCGACAACGGGCAACATCGGCACGCCAGCCTCGGCATAGTCGCTCTTCACAAACAGCGCGAGCGACCAGAAATGCGGCGGCGTCCACAAAAAGATGATCGCGAACATGAGCACCGGCAGCAGGGTGATGTCGCCGGTCACCGCGGCCCAGCCGATCACCGGCGGAAACGCCCCCGCCGCGCCGCCGATGACGATATTCTGCGGCGTAGCGCGCTTCAGCCACATGGTGTAGACCACGGCATAGAACGCAATAGAAAAGGCGAGCAGACCGGCGGACAGCCAGTTGACGGCCAGCCCCATGATGGCGACCGAGAAACCGGACAGGATCAATCCGAACTGCAGGGCGGCGTCGCGCCCCATCCGGCCCGCCGGAAGCGGCCGTCCACGGGTGCGTTTCATCTTGGCGTCGAGATCGCTCTCATACCACTGGTTGAGCGCGCCGCTGGCGCCCGCGGCGACGGCGATGCAGAGGATCGCGGTGAAGCCGATCACCGGGTGGATATGGCCTGGCGCGGCGAGCATCCCGCACAGCGCGGTGAACACGACGAGGCTCATCACCCGGGGCTTGGTCAGCGCCCAGAAATCGCGCCAATGCGAAGGCAGCGCGATTTCTCGCGCCGCCACGCCGGTCATGGCAAAGGGTTTTTCGCTTGTGTCCATTGCAAAAAAAACCAATTCCGTTCGTCCTGAGCTTGTCGAAGGACTGTCCTTCTTTTTTGATATCGCTCCGGGGCAGGAGGACAGGGCTTCGACAAGCTCAGCCCGAACGGGTTTTCAGCTCCTTCCCAGCCTCACTTCACGTGCGGCAATGTCTCGAACTGGTGGAACGGCGGCGGGCTGGACAGCGTCCACTCCAGCGTCGTTGCACCCTCGCCCCAGGGATTGCCCTCGGCGCGGCGGCCGGCGACCAGCGAGTAGATGATGTTGAACAGGAAGATCAGCGCACCCACGCCCATGATCACGTAGCCGAACGAGGCGATCTTGTTGAAATAGGCGAACGCCACCGGATAATCCGGAATCCGCCGCGGCATACCCGACTGACCGAGGAAGTGCATCGGGAAGAACAGCACGTTCACGCCGATGAAGAAGATCCAGAAATGGAGCTTGCCGAGAAACTCGTTGTACATCCGTCCGCTCATTTTGGGGAACCAGTAATAGAAGCCGGCGAACAGGCTGAACACCGCGCCGAGCGACAGCACGTAATGGAAATGCGCGACGACATAGTAGGTATCGTGCAGCGCATCGTCGATGCCGCCATTGGCGAGCACCACGCCGGTCACGCCGCCCACGGTGAACATGAAGATGAAGCCCAGCGCCCACAGCATCGGCGTCTTGAAGCTCACCGAGCCGCCCCACATCGTCGCGATCCAGCTGAAGATCTTGATGCCGGTCGGCACCGCGATCACCATCGTCGCGGCGGTGAAGTACATCTTCACGTTCACGCTGAGGCCGGTGGTGAACATATGGTGCGCCCAGACGACGAAGCCGATCACGCCGATCATCACCATGGCATAGGCCATGCCGAGATAACCGAACACCGGCTTGCGGCTGAACGTCGCCACGATCTGGCTGATCATACCGAACCCCGGCAGGATCATGATGTAGACTTCAGGGTGTCCGAAGAACCAGAACAGATGCTGGTAAAGCACCGGGTCGCCGCCGGCAGCCGCATCGAAGAACGCCCCGCCGAAATTGCGGTCGACCAGCAGCATGGTGATCGCCGCCGCGAGCACCGGCAGCGCCAGCAGCAGCAGGAACGCGGTGACCAGCACCGACCATACGAACAGCGGCATCTTGTGCAGCGTCATGCCGGGCGCACGCATGTTGAGGATGGTGGCGATGAAGTTGATCGCGCCGAGGATCGAGGCGGCGCCCGCGAGGTGGAGCGAGAAGATCGCCATGTCGACCGCCGGACCGATCGAGCCGCTCGTCGATAGCGGCGCATAGACCGTCCAGCCGGTGCCAGCGCCGAGCCCCGTGCCGCCGGGCACGAAGCTGGACCCGAGCAACATGACGAAGGCGACCGCGGTCAGCCAGAAGCTGACATTGTTCATGCGCGGGAAGGCCATGTCCGGCGCGCCGATCATCAGCGGGACGAACCAGTTGCCGAAACCGCCGATCATCGCCGGCATGACCATGAAGAACACCATGATCAGGCCGTGGGCGGTGATCAGCACGTTCCACATATGATAGGCCTCGTCGAGGCTCGCGGCGCTGCCGCCCGCCATCGCATTGTGCCAGGTCGCCCAGGTCTGCAAATACTGGATGCCGGGCTCGGCCAGCTCCAGGCGCATCAAACCGGAAATCAAGCCGCCGATCACGCCCGCGGTGATCGCGAAGATCAGATAGAGCGTGCCGATGTCCTTGTGATTGGTCGACATGAACCAGCGGGCGAAAAAGCCCGGCTTGTGGTCCGCATCGTGATGATCATCGGTTTGGGAGAAATCGCCCGGAGTGGCAGCGATGGTGGTCATGGCTTTTGCGGTCCTTACTCGGCTTCGTTCGTCGCAGCGCCAGGCTGCCCGGCTTCCTGCTGGAGCGCCGCCGGATTGCTGGTGGAGACACCGCCTTCTGCGGGCGGGCTGTCGGATTCAGGCGTGGTCGGCTCGGCCGGAGCGTCGCCCGGCATGGTGCCGCCCTGCGCGCGCACCCAGGCGGCGAACCGTGCCGGCGGCAACGCCTCCACGGTGATGGGCATGAAGCCGTGGCGCGCGCCGCACAGCTCGGAACACTGGCCGTAATAGACGCCGGGCTTGGTGATCGTCAGTTGCTTCTCGTTCAGACGGCCCGGAACGGCATCGAGCTTGAACCACAGCGAGGGTACGCCGAAGCTGTGGATCACGTCCGCGCCGGTGGTCTGGATGCGCAGCGGCACGCCCGCGGGCACGACCATGCGGTTGTCGACGGCCAGCTTATAAGGCTCGCCGCGCGCCACGGCCTGATCCTCGGGCAGCATGTTTGAAATGATTTCGAATCCGCCATTGTCGGGATAAGTATAGCCCCAATACCACTGATATCCGGTCGCTTTGACCGTCACCGCGCCCTTGGGTGCGGGATCATATTGCTTGGCCAGAAGATCGATCGAAGGGATCGCGATGCCGACCAGGATCAACGCCGGAACCAGCGTCCAGATCACCTCGATCGCCGTGTTGTGCGTGGTACGCGAAGGCTCGGGATTGGCCGAGCGGCGATAGCGCAGGATCACCCAGAACAGCAGCCCCAGCACCACCAGCGAGATCGCTATGCACAGCGGCAGCAGCACATAGCTGTTGATGTTCTTGGCATATTGCCCGTTCTCGCTGAACTGCTTCTGGAAGTTCACCTCTTCGGGCATCGGCATGCCGATGCCGGGCGTCGGCTTCATCGGCGTGTAGCCGGGCAGCGATCCGTCGGTCGCCTGTTCCGGCGCGGCGGCCTGGGTATCGATCGCACCCTCGGCGGCCTGATCGCCCTGCGGCAGCGGCGCCGCGGTTTCCTTCGGCGCGGCCTCGGCCGGAACGCCGGACGCGGGCGAAACCGTGGCACCGCCAGCGGCGGGCATCAACGCCAGTGCGAAAGCCATCAACAACATCTTTGGCAGCAACGTCTTTGGCAGAAGCGTCTTTGGACTGTTCATTCGGAAAATCCCGGTACCCCGTTTGATTCGATGCCGCAAACCGATGCGCCTGATCAACGCAGTAAACCGTTGACGTAAGCGTAAAGCGGAAGCGGAAGGCAAGCGGCCTATAGCCATGGTTGCATCCCGCCTCAAGCTTATCTAGGCGTTTTTTCATCGTCGTCAAAGGTTCGATTTTCCGCTGAATTCCGCGGATCGTGCCGTTACGAAAACGTCATGAATTTCAGGAGCCGCCCGCTATCATGGACGAAGCAGAGGTTCTCGCCGAATTTCGCGCCTGCGATGCGCTGCTCGAAGGGCATTTCCTGCTATCCTCCGGTCGCCATAGCGCGAGCTACCTGCAATGCGCGCGCGTGCTGATGAATGCCGAGCGGGCCGCGCGGCTCGCCATGGCGACGGTCCAGCGAATCCCGCGCGAGCTTCGCTGGGAGATCGAGACCGTGGTGTCGCCGGCGATGGGCGGGCTGATCATCGGCCATGAAATCGGCCGCGCGCTCGGACGCGATGCGATTTTCCTCGAACGGCCCGAAGGCGTCTTCGAGCTGCGCCGCGGATTCGCGCTGCAACCCGGCGCCAAAGTGCTGATGGTCGAGGATGTGGTGACCACCGGCAAATCCTCGCGCGAGGCGGTCGCGGCGGTCGAGGCCGCGGGCGGCAGGGTGATCGCCGAAGCTTCGCTGGTCGACCGCTCGGGCGGGAGCGCCGATCTCGGCGTGCCGTTCTTCCCGCTGGTCGCGATCAACGTGCCGACCTATGCGCCCGACGAGCTGCCGGCGGAGCTCGCCGCGATCCCCGCGATCAAGCCCGGGAGCCGCAGGCGCTGAGCCGCCACCTGCGCCTGGGGGTCAATATCGACCATGTCGCGACCGTGCGCAACGCGCGCGGCGGCGGGCATCCCGATCCTGTGCGCGCGGCCGAGATCGTCGCGCGCACCGGCGGCGACGGTATCACCGCGCATCTGCGCGAGGACCGCAGGCATATCCGCGACGACGATCTCAAACGCATCCAGGACGCCACCGACCTGCCGCTCAATCTGGAAATGGCCGCGACCGAGGAGATGCTGAAGATCGCGCTGGCTCACCGCCCGCACGCCGCCTGCATCGTCCCCGAAAAGCGCGAGGAGCGCACCACCGAGGGCGGGCTCGACGCGGCGTCGCGGCACAATCACCTCATGAGCTTCGTCGACCGGCTCGGCGAAGCGGGCATCCGCGTCAGCCTGTTCGTCGAGCCCGAAGCGCGCCAGATCGAGGCGGCGATGCGGCTCGGCGCGCCGGTGGTCGAATTCCACACCGGCGCATATGCGCTGGCGGAGGGTGAGGACCGCGCGCGGGAACTTGCGCGTATCGCGGACGCGGCAGCCCTGGCCGCCAAGAACGGCATCGAACCGCATGCCGGCCACGGGCTGACCTATGACAATGTCGCTCCGGTTGCTGCCATCCCGCAACTGGCCGAACTGAATATCGGCCATTATCTGATCGGCGAAGCGATCTTCACCGGCTTGGAGGACGCCGTGCGCCGGATGCGCGAACTGATGGACGAAGCGCGGTGAGCGATATGCATCAATCCTCCCCGCTGGCGTGGAGGTGGCAGCCCGCCAGGGCTGACGGAGGGGGCTCTCCTCACGGAGCCTCGTGCAATGAGGCGCTCTCCCTCCACCACCGCTTCGCGGCGGTCCGCGACCGCGCAAGCGGGGAGGATCTATGATCGTCGGCCTCGGCTCCGACCTGTGCAATATCGAGCGCATCCAGAACTCGCTGGACCGCTTCGGCGAGCGCTTCGAGAACCGCGTATTCACCGAACGCGAACGCGCCAAGGCGCGGCGCCGCCCGTTCACCATCGCCGGCACCTACGCCAAGCGCTTCGCGGCAAAGGAGGCCTTTTCGAAGGCGGTCGGCACCGGTTTCCGCAAAGCCGTGTTCATGCGGGACATCGGCGTGGTCAACAAACCGTCGGGCGCGCCGACGCTGCATCTCGAAGGCGGGGCCAAGGAGGCACTGGACAAATTGATACCCGCGGGCCACGAAGCGCATGTTCATTTGACGCTCACCGACGATCATCCATGGGCGCAGGCATTCGTGATCATCGAGGCGCTGCCGATAACCGGCTGATCCTCGCCAACAACCGATATCATTCCTTCAGAAGGCACATAATTTCTTGTCGGACAAAGCCACAGAAATCGACGCGGCCGCAGACGCAAAGTCCAGGGACGCCAAAGCACCGATCGACTGGTGGGGAGAGATCAAGGGCCTTCTGATCCTAGTGCTGGCGGTGCTCGCCTTCCACACCTTCATCGCCAAGCCGTTCTACATTCCCTCCTCATCGATGATGAACACGCTGCTGGTCGGCGACCGGCTGATCGTGTCCAAATTTCCTTATGGCTACAGCTGGGTCTCGCCCTCCTTCCGCGTGCTGCCGCCGATGAAGGGACGCCTGTTCGGCAGTCTGCCGACGCGCGGCGACGTCGTTATCCTGAACCCTCCCGGCGACCGCAAGGAGGACTGGATCAAACGCGTGATCGGCCTGCCGGGCGACATCATCGAGGTGCGCGAGGGTCAGATCATCCTCAACGGCGCACCCGTGCCGCAGGAATCGGTCGCCGCCGATCCGATCCCGGTGGACGACAACAATCCCTGTACCGAGCAGGAATTCCCCGGGGCGCGCCAGCCCGGACCGGACGGCCGGATGCTGTGCTATGTCAACACGGTGCGCGAGACGCTGCCCAATGGCGTCAGCTACGATATTCTCGATGCGCGCCGTCAGCGCACCGACAATGTCGCACCGGTGGTGATCCCGCAGGACCATGTCTATCTGATGGGCGACAATCGCGACAACAGCGCGGACAGCCGCGTATCGCTACCTGAAGGCCTGGGCGGCCCGGTGCCGATCGAAAATATCGGCGGACGCGCGGAGTTCATCACCTTTTCATTGGACGGCAGCGAGACCTGGAACCCGCTGACATGGTGGCCCTCGCTGCGTGACGGCCGCGCATGGCGTAGCCTGCATCCCCAGAAAGCGCCGGTTCCCGCCACCCAGGAACCACAGGGTTGAGCGAGCCCGAGGAGGTCGATCCGCATATCGAAGCGGTCGGCCCGACCGAGCTTTACGATCCCGTCCTGCGCACCGAATTCAAGCGCGCGCTGGTGTGGCTCGGCACGGCCGTGGCGATCGCGCTGGTCGCCTATCTCGCCCAGCCGATTCTGCTGATCGTCGGCGGCATCGTGGTTGCCGCGATGCTCGACGGCGGCACGCGGCTGCTCGGACGCGTGCTTCCATTGCCGCGGGGGTTGCGGCTTGCGATCGTCGTGCTGGTGGCCGCGGCGTTCATATTGTGGACCGTGTTCCGGATGGGTTCCGAGCTGACCGCTCAGGCCAGTTCGCTGCAGGACGTGATGCTGGCGCAGATCGACGCCGCCGGCACCTATGCCCGCTCGCTGGGTTTCGCTTTTTCGCCGGGCGACCTGATGGGCTTCGCCAACCAGGCGTTCAGCTCGATCGGCCGGGTCACCGCGGCGGTCACCAGCTTCGTCGGCGCGGTTGCCGGGATCGCGATGATGCTCGTGCTGGCGATCTTCTTCGCCGCCGAGCCGAGGCTGTACGAGCACGGCCTCGCCTGGCTCCTCCCGATGGCCGAGCGCGAGCATTTCTACGGCACGATGAAAAGGATCGGCTGGACGCTGCGCCGCCTGATGGCCGGGCGCCTGATCGGCATGGCGGTGGAAGGCGTCGGCACCTGGATATTGCTGTGGATGGGCGGCGTGCCGATGGCCGCGCTGCTCGGCATTCTTACCGGCCTCCTCGCCTTTCTGCCCAATATCGGCGCGATCATTTCCGGCGCGCTGATCATCCTCGTCGGCTTCTCGACTAGCACCGAGGTCGGGCTCTACGCGCTGCTCGTCTATCTGATCGTGCAGGGTATCGACGGGTATGTCATCGTGCCGATGGTGGCGAAGCGCGCGGTCGACCTGGCGCCCGCGCTGGTTCTGGGCGCGCAGATCCTGTTCGGCGCGCTGTTCGGGGTGCTCGGGCTCGCGCTGGCCGACCCGATCGTGGCGATGCTGAAAGTGTTTCTCGAGCGCCGGTCGAGCCGCGCCAAGCAACGCGCGGCCGAGCGGTCGGCGGCGATCCGGCGGAGAAAGAAACGCCAGGCCGCGCAGCAAGCCTCCGCTTCGAACCGCGACGCTGGCGAGGCGGCCCCCTCCCCGGCGGCTTGAGTGCGGCTTGCCTCCGAGCTACCGCGAACCCGCCATGCATATCCTCACCGCCCATTACGGACGTCATCGCGGCGGTTCCGAACGCGCGCTCGAACGGCTGATCGCCGCGTGGCGCGTGCTGGGGCATGAGGTCCGCTGCATCGTGGAGCCGCGCGCGGGGGCCGCCGCGCTGGCGAACGCATTGCAGCAGGAAGCGGCGGCGTTCCCCCCCGACATCCTGTTCGCGGGAGGACAGACCTATGCCCCGCCCTTCGCGCTGCTGCGCCGCGACCGGGGCATGCGCCGCCTGCCCTTCGCGATGAAGCTCTCCAACGCCCCGCTGCATCCGGGCAGGGCCCTGGTGACGCGCGCCTCGCAAGCCTGGCTGCGGCTGCAAGCGCGCTGGACCGGCCGCTTCGTCGCGCCGGACGACGCCAGCGCCCGGCTGCTGCGCGCTATCGGCATCGCGGAGGCGCAGATCGCCGCCATCGCCAATCCGGCGGCGGACGAAAGCCATTTGCGGCGACTGCACGAGCAAGGCTCGCGGCGGACGGACGGCGAAGCGCTGCGCCTGCTCACCATGGGCCGCCTCGCGTCGCAGAAGAACATCGCGCTTATGATCGAGGCCTTTGCCCGCATTGCCCGGCCGGGCGACCGGCTGACCGTCGTCGGCGACGGGCCGCTGCGCGCCGCGCTCGAAGCGCGCACCGCGCGCCACGCGGCCGATATCCGGTTTCCGGGTCATATCGACGATCCGGCTCCGCAATTCGCCGAGGCCAATGGTTTCGCGCTGGCATCCGATTTCGAGGGCCTGCCCGCGGTGCTGGTCGAGGCGCTTGCCGCGGGGCTGCCGATCGCGGCGACCGCCAGCGCGCCCGGACTCGCCGATCTGCTCGGTCCGCACGCCACGCTGGTGCCGGTACGCGATGCCGCCGCGCTCGCCCGCGCGCTCAATGGCCTGCGCCATGCCAGCCCCGATCGCGGCGCCATGCTCGAGCGGGCGTTGCGGTTCACCGCCGAGCGCAGCGCGCCCGAATATATCGCCCTGTTCGAACGCATGATCGTCCGGTGAGCGCCGCCGACGACCCCGTCGATCCGCCGGTCCCCGGGCCGATCGCGGCCGAATCCCCGCCGCGCTGGCAGCGGTGGCTCTCGCTGCTGTTCTCGCTCGCGCTGCTCGGCGTGGTCGTCTGGCAGCTGGCCGAAGGCGGGCTCGACAAGATCCCCGATGCGCTGCCCCGCAACGCGCCGTTCTACATCGCGATCGCGCTGAGCTATTTCGCCCTGCCCGCGTTCGACTGGATCATCTTCCGCCGGCTGTGGCGGCTGCCCGCTTCGGGCTTCCTCGCGCTCGTGAAGAAGCGCGTCGCCAACGACGTGCTCGTCAACTATTCGGGCGAGGCCTATTTCTATCTCTACGCCAAGCGCCACGCGCAGCTCACCGACGCCCCGTTCGGCGCGATCAAGGATGTCAACATCCTGTCCGCGCTCGCCGGCAACCTGCTCACCATGATCCTGATCCTGGCCGCCTGGCCGATGCTGGGCCGGCTGGCGCTGACGGTTTCGCCGGACCTCCTCTTGGGTTCGGGCGCGATCGTCGTGGCCGTCAGCCTGGCGCTGATCCTGCTCGGCAAACGCCTGTTCACGCTGCCACGGCGCTGGCTGTACGAAATCTTCGGCTGGCATTTTCTGCGCATCCTCTCGTCGAGCGCGCTGCTCGCGCTGGCGTGGTATTTCGCCTTGCCAGACGTCGGACTGAATTACTGGCTGCTGTTCGCGGCGCTGCGCCTGCTGATCGGACGGCTGCCGCTGGTGCCCTCGACCGAGCTGCTGTTCGCCGCCGCCGCGGTGGTCGTCGCTCCGCCCGGCGGCGACATCGCGCCGGTGCTGGCGATGAGCGCGGGGCTCTATCTCGCCGCCAACCTCGTCCTCGGGCTCGTGCTGTCGGGATCGGACGTCTTCGTCAGATCGCGGACGACGGACGAACAGTTCCGATCGTAAGGTGACAGAAGTGACGGCACGTCCGGCGGAAATTCGGCTGGGCCGTGGCCAAGCAGCGACGAACGGAGCGATCAGGGCGCGGAAGACAAGAAGAATCACGCGTGTCATGGTCTGGAACATAGCATGAACATGACGCCATTGACAGCATTTTACATAGAGCTATTCAAAAGTCGTGCTGGGTGGATGGCTCGAATGCGATCGATAAGCCGCCGCCTCGATTCAACCTCCCGTCGCTCCCGCGCAGGCCGGAGCCCATCCCAACTGGCGGCATAGCTCGAACGGTAAACGGGATAGGCTCCTGCCTTCGCAGGAGCGACGCTGAATCCGGGTCCGCGCCTCCGCCATCACCCGCTAGGCCGCGCGCGTCCGGACTTCCGCGAAGCCCGCCAGTTCGGACGCCACGTCCGGATCGCAGTCCCTGGTCAGGCGGCGGACGCTGCCGGCGAGGGTTTCGCCCGGCTCGGTACGGTGGCCGGCCATCGACCACTCGGCGAATTGGCGGCGCGCCGTCTGCCGTTCGCTCAGCACGACCAGCGCATAATGACGCTCGTCGGCCCGAATGCGGGCGATCGCATCGCGCACGCTTCCCTCTTCGCCTTCGAGATATTGCAGGAAGCGCTTGCCATCGTAGATCAGCAATCCGGTCAGGCCCTGGACGCGGTTGTTCCGCCGCGAGGTTGCGAGGATTTCCTCGATGACGTCATCGCTTTGGGGTTTCCGTGTGCTGCTGACGTAAATGGTACGAAAAACCATGATCGAGACTCCACTGCTGCTGATATTCCAGATAATGAAAGGGCGTTTACAATCGCTTACCGCTCCGGCTTCGGATTGAGCTTTTGACAGTCCATTCGCCATCCGCTCTAAGCCGGGTTTCATTCCCCCATCGAAATGGCCCGATGACCCGGAGCGCGCATGTCCCTTCCCTCCCCGCTGTTCGACCATCTCCGCCTGCCGGTCGTCGGCTCGCCCCTGTTCATCGTATCCGGCCCGGAACTGGTCATCGCGCAGTGCAAGGCGGGCGTGGTCGGCAGTTTTCCGGCGCTCAACGCCCGCCCGCAGAGCCAGCTCGACGAATGGCTGCACCGGATCACCGAGGAACTGGCCGCGCATAACCGCGCCCATCCGGAGCGCCCGGCCGCGCCCTATGCGGTCAACCAGATCGTGCACAAGACCAACGACCGGCTGGAGGACGACCTGCAGACCTGCGCCAAGTGGAAGGTGCCGCTCACGATCACGTCGCTGGGCGCGCGCGAGGAGCTGAACGCGGCGGTGCACGGCTGGGGCGGCATCGTCATGCACGACGTGATCGACGACCGCTTCGCCCACAAGGCGATCGAAAAGGGCGCCGACGGGTTGATCCCGGTCGCGGCGGGCGCGGGCGGCCATGCCGGAACGCTCTCCCCGTTCGCGCTGATGCAGGAAATCCGGGCCTGGTTCGACGGGCCGGTCGCGCTGTCGGGATCGATCGCGCATGGCCGCGCAGTGCTCGCCGCGCAGGCGATGGGGGCGGACTTCGCCTATATAGGATCGGCCTTCATCGCCACCGACGAGGCCAATGCCGATCCGGGCTACAAGGACAATATCGTCGCGGCGCACGCGTCCGACATCGTCTATTCCAACCTGTTCACCGGCGTGCACGGCAATTATCTGCGCCAGTCGGTCGTGGCGGCCGGGCTCGACCCCGACGATCTGCCCGAAAGCGATCCGAGCAAGATGAATTTCGGTTCGGGCGGCAACAGCAAGGCCAAGGCGTGGAAGGATATCTGGGGTTCCGGCCAGGGCGTGGGCGCGGTCGAGAGCCGGGGCAGCGTAGCGCAACTGGTCGATCGCATCGAATCCGAATATCGCGCAGCCAAGCAATCGCTCGACGCGGCCTATCGCGCTTGAGAAACTTTGCGGGCTGCTGCACATTATGAATAGGGGCTACGGCGAAGGCTGCGGGAGGATTTTCGAGTGATCAGGAAACACATGCTGGCGGCGTTGCTGCTGGCAACCACGCTGAGCGGTTGCGGCGATGCGCCGGCGATGAAGGCCGAGGAGACCAAGGACGATAGCGACATGACCGCGCTCGGCCCGGTTCCGACCGAGGCCGCCCAGCAGGAGGTTCACGTGCAGCAGGCCAGGCTCTTGGCCTGTACCGCGCGCCAGAAACATTATCAGAATCTGGGCGTCTGGCTTTCGGGCGGCGTAAAGCCGATCGTCGACAAGGCGAGTTGGGATGCGATGAGCGAGGATGCCCGCGACGAAATGTTCGAAGTCGCCGCCTGCCTCACCGCCAGCGGCAAGAAAGGCGTGCAGGAAGTCACCATCGGCGCCCAGGGCTTCGACGCCCCCGTCGTCACCCGCATGGTCCCCAACCAGCGTGACTGGCCGCAGCCGCAATGATCGATTGCTGAGTGGGCTTGACCTTGCCTTCTCCCGCCCGCAATTTGTTCGTCATGCCAGCGAAAGCCGGCATCTCGGGCGTTCTCGCAATCCGGCCCGAGACCCAGTTTTCGCTGGGGTGACGAGAAAAAGAAATTGATTTGATCCGGGGCACAGTTGCCTGCCCCTGCGAAAGCGGGGGATGAGGGCGGGTGGCGCGTGAGCGCCAGCGATGGCGCGGCGCTCGATGCTGGCCTGAAGACGATTTCTGGGTCAGCCATCGGGACTACGAATTGCTGCTGAAACTGCAACTGTAACTCCCCTCCCGCTTGCGGGAGGGGCCGGGGGTGGGCGCGAGCGAAGCGGGCACCGGATTGTCGATCGCTGAACCCGGCATCGAGCCGGGCTCAGCGACACCCACCCCAACCCCTCCCGCGAGCGGGAGGGGAGAAAATAAGCTCGCCCTTCTGGTTCGGGATCAGATCCGCACCTGGCTGCCCAATTCCACCACGCGGTTGGTCGGCAGGCGGAAGAATTCCATCGCCGTCGCGGCATTGCGCAGCATCCAGCTGAACAGCTTCTCGCGCCATACCGCCATCGCCGGCTTCTCGGATGGCAGCAGCGTCTGGCGCGAGAGGAAGAAGCTGGTCTGCATCATGTCGAACTGGCCGCCGCATTGGTCGATCGACAACAGCGCGAGCGGGACATTGGTCTCCTGCATGAAGCCGTAATGCAGCAGCAGGCGCCAGAACCCGTCGCCCAGATCGGTAAGATTGTACCGTTCGGATTCATCGACGAACGGCACGTCCTGGATTTCCACCGTCAGGATCACCACCCGCTCGTGCAGCACCTTGTTGTGCTTGATATTGTGGAGCAGCGCCGACGGCACGCCGCGGGTGCTCGAGGCCATGAAGATGGCGGTGCCGGGCACGCGCGTGGCGCTGCTCTTGGCCGATTTGGTGAAGATCTCGATCGGCAGCGCGACCTCCATCATCCGCTCGCGCATCAGCTTGCGGCCCTTGGACCAGGTGGTCAGCAGCGTGAAGGCGAACGCGCCGACCAGCAGCGGGAACCAGCCGCCATCGGGGATCTTGGTCGTGTTGGCGGCGAAATAGGCGCCGTCGACCACGAAGAAGACGCCCACGAGCGGCACCACCCACCACAGCTTCCAGCGCCATACGCCCACAAGGAGCACGGCGAGCAGACAGGTGTCGATCAGCATCGCGCCGGTCACCGCGATGCCGTAAGCCGAGGCGAGATTGGAGCTGTTGCGGAAGGTGACGACCAGGAGCAGCACCGCGATCATCAGAATCCAGTTGATGATCGGGATGTAGATCTGCCCCTGTTCGGACACGCTGGTATGCTGGGTCGAGAGGCGCGGCACGAAGCCGAGCTGGATCGCCTGATGGGTGACCGAGAAGGCACCCGAAATGACCGCCTGGCTGGCGATGAACGTCGCCATGGTGGCGAGGATCACCATCGGCAGGCGTAGCATGTCGGGCGCGAGGAGGAAGAACGGATTCTCCACCGCCTGCTGCGCCGCCGCGCCGTCCAGCGCGTCGATCATCGCGCCCTGACCGAAATAGTTGATCAGCAGCGCGGGCATGACGAAGCCGAACCAGCTGAGCCGGAGCGCGCCTTTGCCGAAATGGCCCATGTCCGCGTAGAGCGCCTCGGACCCCGTCACCGCCAGCACGACCGAACCGAGCGCCAGGAAGGCGGTCCATTTGTCGACCATGAAGAACTGCAGCGCGTAATAGGGGTTGATCGCGTAGAGGATCACCGGATTGTGGACGATCTGGATCATGCCCAGCACGGCGAGCACGATGAAATAGACGATCATCACCGGCGCGAACAGCGCGCCGACCTTGGTCGTCCCGCTCTTCTGGATCATGAACAGCATGATCAGGAGCACCACCGCGATCGGCACGACCAGCGGTTCCATGCCCGCTTGCACCACCGCCAGTCCCTCGACCGCGGACAGCACCGAAATCGCGGGCGTGATCATCGAATCGCCGTAGAACAGGGCGGTGGCGAACACGCCCAGGATCACGATCAGCGATCCGCGCTTGGCCGAATTCACCTGCCGCATGAGGAGTGCGAGCAGGGCCAGCGTGCCGCCCTGCCCCTTGTTGTCCGCGCGCATCAGGATGACGACATATTTGACCGCCACCACCAGCACCATCGACCACAGGATCAGGCTGACCACGCCGAACACGTGAATGCGGTCGATCGCCAGCGGGTGCGGGCCGACGAATGTCTCGCGGAACGCGTAGATCGGGCTGGTGCCGATATCGCCGAACACGATGCCGACCGCGCTGAATGCGAGCTTGGCCTTGGCACTGGGCCCATCGCGGCGCGAATGGGCGCTGACCATCTGCGCGTCGTCAGACATATTGGTTACAGCCGATCATGGTTGAAATTGCCCCGCGGCCCATAACAGGCTTGCCCTAACGCTGTGAACTTCATCGCGCCGAGTTTGGCGCCGAAGCGGCGCGATTAGCATGCCCCATGCCCCCGCGCAATCACGCCCTAACGCCCGCCATCCGGCGCCTCGCCTTGCTGCGACATCATGCGCTCGGCCTCCATCGCGCTGCTCAGCATGGCCCCCAGCGCATTGGCCTGCGTGGCGACCTTGCCACGCCAGTCGCCCGCGCGGTAATCGCCGCTGATGAGGCTCGACCACAGGGTCAGCGCTGCCTCCGGCTGGCCATCGCGCAGCGCGGCGAGGCCGGTGAAATAAACCGGCCCCGGATGGCGCGGATCGATCGACCGGGCGCGGTCGAACGCCAGCTTGGCGGCGGGCGGCAGCGCGCCGTCCGCCGCCATCATCAGCTGCAGGCCGATCGCGGTCCACAGATCGGCGTCGCGCGGGTTTGCGCGCACCCCGCCGCGCAGGATCTGCACCGCCGCCTGATAATCGCCGCGCCGGGCATAGCCGTCGGCCGGCAGGAGATAGCGCTTGGCGGGCGAGAAATTGCGGTCCATCCCGACGCGCAGATCGATCAGCGAGGCGGTCACCTCTGCGCGCGCCTGCTCGGGCTGCGCCGACGCGCCGGGGAGCCCGGGCCGTCCCTGCCACTGATAGCCGGCAAAGGCCAGGATCAGCGCCGCGCCGACGAACTCGAACGCCGGCCGCTTCATGCCGCCGAGCAGCCAGAGGCCCGCGAAGACGATGACGGCAAGACCGACCATGAACAGCCAGCCGATCATCGTTTGAAGCGCCCTTTGGCCAGCCACAGCCCGAAGGCGATCACCAGAATCGGCGCGAACCAGAGCGGCCAGGTCAGCGGGGTCATCGGCGGATCGAAGGTGATGTAATCGCCGTAGCGGGCGATGAAATAGTCCCGGATGCTGTCCGCCGATTGCCCGGCCGCGATCCGCGTGCGCACTTCGCTGCGCATCGCGCCGGCGATCGGCGCGTCGCTATCGGCGATCGACTGGCTCTGGCACTGGACGCAGCGAATTTCGCCCATCAGCGCGCGCGCCTCGGCTTCTTTCGCGGCGTCGGGCAGCTGGTTGTTGGCATAGGGCGCATCGACGCCGCCATCGGCCTGCGCCGCCAGCGGAAGCGCGGGCGTGAACAACAGCATCAGCGCCATCAAAGGGCTCAGCCGCCTCACCCCGCCGCCTTCCACGCCTGGATGAGACCCGGCACGTCGTCCGCGCGGATGTCGCCGATATGCTGGAGCAGGATCGTGCCGTCCGCGCGGACCAGATAGGTTTCGGGCACCCCGGTCGCACCGAACAGCACCTGCAGCCGGCCATCTCTGTCCGCGCCGATCCGCTGAAACGGATCGCCGTAGTCGGACAGGAATTGCGCCACATTCGCCGGCTCGTCGCGCAGCGCGATGCCGTCGATCGGCACGCCCGCCCTGGCCAGCGCGTCCAGGTGCGGCGCCTCGGCGCGGCATGGAATGCACCAGCTGCCGAAGAAATTGACGAGCCGCGGCTGGCCTGCGGAAAGATCGGTGCTGGCCAGCCCCGGCTTGCCGTCCACCGCAGGCGGCAGATCGAAGGCGGGCACCGGCTGGCCGATCAGCCGCGAGCGTACGAAATCGTCGCGCTCGCGGTTCATGCCCCACAGCACCAGCATCAGCAGAAAGCCGAACACCACGAGCGGCAGCCACAGAACCCACGGGCGGCTCATGCGAAGCCCTCATGCTGAATCTTCGGGAAATGCGCGCGAAAGCCGCGCCACATCCGGCCGAGCAGCGCCAGCGCGCCGCCCAGCGCGATGAGCACGCCGCCGAGCCAGATCAGCGACACGAACGGCTTCCACCATAATCTGAGCTGCCAGCGCCCCCGATCGTCCTGCGCGCCGAGCGTGGCATAAAGCTGCCCGTTCCAGCGGCTCAGCAGCGCCGCCTCGTTGGTCTGCATCTCGGGCGAGGAATAACTGCGCGACTGCGGGCGCAGGATCCACGCGGCATCGCGCTTCTCGGCCAGCACGCGCGCCTCGATCGCGGTCCAGTTCGGGCCCGCCACCGGATCGAGCCCGAGCAGCTGCACGGTCCAGCCGCCGACCTCGAGCTCATCGCCATAGCGCACCGCCGCGAGTCGCTCCTGCGTGAAGCCGGATTCGGACGCCATGCCCGCCGCGGCCACCGCGACACCGAGATGCGCGAGCACCATGCCGTAAACCGGCAGCGGCGTGCGCAGCAGATTGCGGCCCCACAGCGGCACCACGCTGGCGATGGCGAGCCCGGCCGCGAACACCAGCCCGAGCAGCGGCAGGATTCCCGCGCCCGGCGCCAGGATCAGCAGCAGCACCAGCGCGACCACGCTCGCGCCCGCGGGCAGTACCAGTTTCCTGGGCAAACTGCCTGAGCCGTCGCGCCGCCAGCGCAGCAGCGGCCCGGCGGCGAGGAAGATCATCAGCGCCAGCGCCACCGGCACCGTCGTCTTGTCGAAATAGGGCGGACCGACCGAAAGCTGCTCGCCCAGCAACCCCTCCGCGATCAGCGGATAGAGCGTGCCGATGAGCACGATCGCGAGGATCGCGGACAGCAGGATATTGTTGGCGACCAGCCCGCCCTCGCGGCTGAACAGGTGAAACGGCGCGCCCTGGCGCACATGGCCGATGCGCGTGGCGAAAAGAATGAGCGCGCCGCCGATGTAGAGCGCGAGCAGCGCCAGGATGAAGGTGCCGCGCTCCGGATCGACGGCAAAGGCGTGGACGCTGGTCAAGATGCCCGAGCGCACCAGAAACGTGCCGATCATCGACATCGCAAAGGCGGTGAGCGCCAGCATGATCGTCCAGGCGCGCAGCGCATCGCGCGCGGCGAGCACCGAAACCGAATGCAAGAGCGCCGTCGCCGCGAGCCAAGGCATCAACGAAGCATTCTCGACCGGGTCCCAAAACCACCAGCCACCCCAGCCCAGCTCGTAATAGGCCCAGTAACTTCCTGCGGTGATGCCCAGCGTCAGGAAGATCCAGCTCATCAGCACCCACGGGCGCATCGCGCGGGCGAAACCGGGGCCGGCCTTGCCGGTCAGCATCGCGCCGACGGCAAAGGAAAAGGCCACCGACAGCCCGACATAGCCGATGTAGAGCGTGGGCGGGTGGAAGGCGAGGCCGGGGTCCTGCAGCAGCGGGTTCAGCCCCTGCCCCGTCGGCGCGGCCGGATCGAGCCGCGCGAACGGGTTCGAGGAGAATAGCAAAAAGGCGTAGAAGCCGAGTGCGATCACGCCCTGCGCGCCGAGCGTGGCGGCGAAGCTGCGGGCATCGAGCTTGCGCTCCAGCAGCGCGATCGCCCCGCCGACCAGCGACAATATGGTGACCCAGAGCAGCATCGAGCCTTCATGATTGCCCCAGGCGCCCGCCACCTTGTACAGCATCGGCTTGTCGATATGGCTGTTCATGGCCACCAGCAGCACCGACAGATCGGTGCGCGCGAACAGCCACAGCAGCATGGCGAAGGCGGTGAGACACAGCAGGCCCTGCGCCACCGCGAAGCCGCGCAGCGCCTGCGTCAATGGCGCGAGCCGGTCCCCCAGCCCGCCGAACCCGGCAACGGTCTGCAGCAGCGCCAGCGCCGCGGCGAGCCACAGGGCGGCAAGGCCGGCCTCGGCGATCATGCGGCGATTTGGCGAGAGGGGATTTTGAATTCTCCCTTCTCCCGCCCGCGCGGAAGAAGGATGCGCAGTCTTGCTCCGCGAGGAGCTAGACGAAGTTGGATGAGGGTGGGTGGCGCGCCAGCGTCAGCGATGGCGCAGCGCTGCTGGGCGCCCTCACCGGGGTCCCTACAAAGTAATACTTTGCGGGGATGACCCTCACCGCTGCGACTAAGCCGCCGCTGCGCGCCGACTAAGTCCCGCTCCTCTCCCGCAAGCGGGAGAGGGAGGCTGTCCTCTTGGCGGCGCTTCCGATCATCTGACAAGCGTCTGGCTCTCGCTGATCACCGCCGCCTTGTCGATATTGCCGAGCTCGCGCGGCACATAATTCTCGTCATGCTTGGCCAGCAGATTGTCGGCGACGAACGTGCCGCCCGCGTCCATCCGGCCGGTCGCCACGACGCCCGAGCCCTCGGTGAACAGGTCCGGCACGATCCCGCGATAAGTGACCGGGACCGTCGCCTCGCCATCGGACACGGTGAAAGCTGTGGTCACGCCGTCCGGGCCATGTTTCACCGAGCCGGGCATGACGAGACCACCGAGCCGGATCGCCTGGCCCGGCGGTACGTCCGCCTTCACCAGCGCGGCGGGTTGGTAGAAATAGGCGGCCTGGTCACGCAGCCCGAGCATCGCTAGCAACGCCGCGCCGATCAGCGCGACGACCGCGACGACGACGAGCGTCAGGCGCTGGTGCTTGGCTTTCATGCGCGTTCGACATCCCAATATAAAACAACGTCATCCCGAACTTGATCCGGGATCCAGAGCGATATGGCACTGCCGCTGGGCCCTGGATCCCGGATCAAGTCCGGGATGACGATCTTTTGAAAAGGAAAAACGGCGCTGGCCATCACCTCCTCCCCAACGCCTCGACCTGCTTCTCCGCCTTGCGCATCGCGCCATAGCTCGCGACCAGCAGCCCGGCCATGCCGAGCAGCACCGCGCCATAGGCCAGGATCACATAGCCCCACTGGCTCATGCCGCCGCCAGTCGCTGCAGCCGCGCCTCGACGCGGATGTCGGCGAGCGCGGCGCGCATCCGCATCAGCACGATCGCGCCGAACAGCAGCGAAAAGCCGATGACGCTGATCAACAGCGGCCACAGGAACGCGCCGTCGATGCTCGATCCGGCCAGCGTGATGCTCGGCGGCTGGTGCACCGTCTGCCACCACACGACCGACCGGTTGATGATCGGAATATTGACCGCACCGACGATGCCGAAGATCGCGGCGATACGGCTGGTCTGCCCGCGCTCGCTGCTCGCGCTGACCAGCGCGATATAGCCGATATAGAGGAAGAACAGCACCAGCATCGAGGTCAGCCGCCCGTCCCACACCCACCATGTGCCCCAGGCGGGGCGGCCCCAGATCGATCCGGACAGCAGACATAGCGCCGCGAACACCGCACCGGGCATCGCCGACGCGCGCGCGGCGATGCCCGCCAGCGGATGCCGCCAGACCAGCTGCACGATGCTGGCGACGGCGATCGCCGCCCAGCCGCCCATGCCGAGCCAGGCGGTGGGCACATGGATGTAGAGGATGCGCACGGTGTCGCCCATCAGCCGGTCGGCGGGCGCCACCGCAAGCCCCCAGACGCAGGCGCCGAGCGTCAGCGCCAGCCCGATCCAGAACAGGATCGCGGTCAGCGGCCTGGCCAGCTTGAGAAAACGGGTAGGGTTGGCGAAACGGTGCATGATTTGGCGTTAGAATAGGCGCTTTTCTCGTCGATGGAAGGGCGGAGGGGGGTAGAAGTCCCTTTGTTCAATATCGTGCTCCTGCGCAGGCAGGAGCCCATCGGGCGCCCTCTCCTGCTGGGCTCCTGCTTTCGCAGGAGCACACCGAATTTGGTGTTCAAGGCTATCCGAATCTACCGCCCGATCAATTCCCGTGCCATGCGATCGGCAACGTTCGCCGAGGGCACGCCTTCCGCCTCGCTGCGCCGCCAGATCGCCTCGAGCCTGCCGGGGATGTTGTCGATCCGCGCATTGACCTCTTCGGCCGAGCTTTCGCCGAGATATTCCAGCCCGATATTGATGACGCCGCCCGCGTTGATCACATAATCGGGTGCGTAGAGGATGCCGCGATCGAACAGCCGCTGCGCGTCGTCGGGCCGGGCGAGCTGGTTGTTCGCGCCGCCCGCGACCACGGCCACGTTGAGATTGGCGATCGACACCTCGTCGAGGATCGCGCCCAGCGCGTTGGGGCTGAACACGTCCGCCTCCACGCGCATGATGTCCGACAGGCTGGCCTGCACCGCGCCGGTTTCGGCGGCGAGTTCGGCAGCCTTGTCCCGGTCGATATCGGCGATGGTGAGCTTCGCTCCGTCCGCCGCGAGCAGCCGCGCGAGGCCCCCGCCGACGCTGCCGACGCCCTGAATCGCGACGCGCACGCCGTCCATCGACGAGCGGCCGAGTTTGTGGCGCACCGCGGCGCGCACGCCCAGATAGATGCCGCGCGCGGTGAACGGTCCGGGATCGCCGCCCGCCTCGCTCGCGTCGCTTTGCGGCAGGCCGGAGACATAGTTCGTCTGCCGCGCCACCTGCACCATGTCTGCGGTGGTGATGCCGACGTCCTCGGCCGTGACATAGCGCCCGCCGAGCGCATCGATCGCCTGTCCATAGGCGCTAAGCATCGCCGGCGTCTTCGCGCGCGCCTCGCCCGCCAGGATCACGCCCTTGCCCCCGCCGAGCGGCAGTCCCGCCATCGCGTTCTTGTAACTCATGCCCCGCGACAGCCGCAGCACGTCGGTCAGCGCATCGTTCTTGTCCACATAATGCCAAAACCGCGTACCCCCAGTCCCAGGCCCGAGATGCGTCGAATGGACCGCGATGATCGCCGACAGGCCGGAGCCGATGTCATGGGCGTAATGCACCGTTTCGTGCGCGTCGTAATCGGGATGGGACCAGAGCGATGGCATCGGCGACGTCCTGTCAGTCGTGGAAATTTACGGTCTTGGCGGCGCAATAATGATACCGGCGCCATTTGTCACCGCATAACGGTGGGAACGCCTGCAGACCTATCCGAGAGCGAAAAATGGGGCGATCGACGGGTCTTGAACCCGCGACCTCCGGTACCACAAACCGGCGCTCTAACCAACTGAGCTACGATCGCCATGGACAGTCATGCTGCCGCGAGGGCGCTGTGTAAGACCGCGCGCGGCGGAGCGCAAGGCCGTTGCCGAGCAAGGGGCCGTCGCGCTACCGCTTGACGCATGACGACGAAAGCAAAGCGAGTGACCAATGGCGCGCTATAGGCCCGGCCCCGGCATGCTGGTGGCCGCGGCCTTCATCGGCCCGGGCACCGTCACCGCCTGTTCGGTGGCCGGGGTCGGCTTCGGCATGACACTGCTCTGGGCGCTGGTGTTCGCCGGGATCGCCACGATCATCCTGCAATATACCGCCGCGCGGATCGCGGTGCTGCGCGGTCAGGGGCTGGCCGAGGCGATGGTCGGCAGCATTGCCGCTCGCCCCGCCAAGATTGCGCTGGCGGTGTTGATCGTCATCGCGCTTGCCCTCGGCAACGCCGCCTATGAAAGCGGCAATATCGGCGGCGCGGCGCTGGGTCTTAGCGCGCTGGGATGGGACGCGGCGCCTCGGCCCGCCTTGCTGATCGGTCTCGTCGCCGCGTCGCTCCTTGCCCTCGGCAATGTCCGCTGGCTGATGCGGCTGCTGCTCGGGCTCGTCATGCTGATGAGCGTCGCCTTTCTCATCGCCTGCATCGCGGTGCGGCCCGATCTCGGCGAGCTCGCGCGCGGGCTGATCCCGAGCATCCCGGATCAAGGCCTGTTCACCGCCATCGCGCTGATCGGCACCACCATTGTGCCCTATAATCTGTTCCTCCACGCCGCCGCGGCGCGCGAACGCTGGAGCCCACAGGAAAATCCGGCCGAGATGCGGCTGGAAACCATCGTCTCGATCGGCATCGGCGCGCTGGTCTCGATCGCGATTCTGGTGACGGCGGCGGCGAGCGGGGTTGGCGGCGATATCTCCAACGCCGCCGATATCGCGCGGCAGGTCGAGCCGGTCTACGGCCCCCTCGCCCGCTATGCCATCGGCCTCGGCCTGTTCGGCGCGGGGCTGACCTCCGCCGTCACCGCGCCGATGGCGACCGGCTACATCCTGTCCGAACTGTGGCCCGGCGGCGATCCGAGGCGTATCGTCTTCCGCATCACCGCCACGCTGATCGTGTTGATCGGCACCGTGGTGGCGGCCACCGGCACCGATCTCGTCGGAATCATCCTCGTCGCGCAGGTGGCCAACGGGCTGCTGCTGCCGCTGGTCGCGGGCGTGCTCGTCTGGATGGCGCACCGCTCGCCCGATACCGGCAGAGCGCTCGCCTGGAGCGCGGCCCTCGTCTGGCTGATCTGCCTGCTGCTGGGAACCCGGCTGGTGCTCCGCGCGCTGGGGGTGTGGCCATGACCAGCAGCATCGATCTCAACGCGGACCTCGGCGAAATGCCCGAGTCGCAGGACCGCGACATCGCGATCCTCGATGTCGTCAGCAGTTGCAACATCGCGTGCGGTGGCCATGCCGGTGATGCGGCCAGCATGGCGGTGATGCTGGAAGCGGCCAAGACGCGCGGCGTCGCGACAGGCGCGCATCCGAGCTATCCGGATCGCGAAAATTTCGGACGGCGCTCGCTCGCTATCGACGGGCAAGCGCTCGCCGACAGCCTGCGCGAGCAGATCGAGGCATTCGCGGATGCAGCACGCGCAGCGGGATGCGCCGTCCACCACGTCAAGCCGCATGGCGCGCTGTACAACGATATGGCCGACGACCCGGTACTCGCCCGATTGGTGGCGCGAACGTCGGCAGAGGCGCTGCCCGGCACGCCGCTGGTCGGGCTCGCCGAATCCGCGGTCGACACCGCGGCACGCAATGCCGGCCTGCCCTTCATCGCCGAGGCCTTTGTCGATCGGGCCTACACCAGCACCGCTCGGCTGGTGCCCCGCAGCGAGAAGGGCGCGGTGATTTCCGAACTGTCGGCGCGCGCCGCCCAGGCGCTCGCTCTGGCCACCGGCAAGCCCATCCGTGCATCGGATGGTAGCGAACTGCACTTGAGTGCCGCAACGCTCTGCTTGCACAGCGACAGCGATGCCGCGCTCCAAAGCGCCGCCGCGATCCGCGCAGCTTTGGAAGGCGCCGGTCTGACGATCCGTACCGCCACGCCGCGATGACCGATGGCAAGGCCGCGATCTACGTTGCCGATGACTGGCTGAGCATGACCGTGCGGGACAGGGAACGGCGGCTCGCGGGTGCCGAACATCTGCTCCACCAGCCGGACTGGGAGGAGGTGGTGCCCGGCCTCGACAGCCTGGCGGTGCGCTTCGATCCCGAACGCACCGATCCGGACACCGCGCGGCTGCTGTTCGTGCGCCAACTGGACGGGGTTGCCAAATCCGGCGCGTCGGAGATGCGCGAGCAGATCATAGCCGTCTGCTACGACGCGGAATTCGCGCCCGATGCGGCGATGGTGGCGCAGAAGCTCGGCATCGAGTTATCCGCCCTGCCCGCCTGGCACGGCGCGCAGACATGGACGGTCGACATGCTCGGCTTCCAGCCCGGCTTCGCCTATTGCCGCGCAGAAGGGGATATTCCGGATATTGCCAGACTGGACCAACCGCGCCAGTCTGTGCCCGCCGGATCGGTCGGCTTGCTCGGCGGCCTGTGCGGGCTCTATCCGTTCGAGGGGCCGGGCGGCTGGCCATTGATTGGACGCACTCCCGTTCTGCTGTTCGACGCCCGGCGCGATCCGCCAAACCTGCTCGGCGCGGGCACGCGCGTGCGATTCGAGGCGATCGATCGCGCGCGCTTCGACTCCCTGACCGCCGCCTGATGGGATTCATTCACATATTGAATGGCGGACTGCAGACCAGCCTGCAGGGTCGCCCGATCGCCGGGAAACGTCACCTTGCGCTGCCTGGCGCCGGGCCAGCCGATCCGTTGTCGCTCGCGCTCGCCAATTGGTGCGTGGGCAACGCACCGGACGCGCCGGGGCTGGAGATCACGCTGTCTGCGGCCAGCTTTCGCTTTAATGTCTCCGCCAAAATCGCGATTTGCGGCGCGGCGACCAGCGCCGATATCGACGCCCGGGCGGTTGCTACCCAGCGCAGCCATTATCTTCCCGCTGGCGCGGCATTACACGTTCACGTCGCCAGACAGGGCGTGCGAAGCTATCTCACCGTCGCCGGCGGGTTCGAGACGACCGAATTGCTTGGTGGAACCTCTTCCTACCTCCCGGCCAGGATCGGCGGCGCGATCCTTCGCGCAGGCAGCGCGATAGCCTTTTCCGGCGGAAACGACGCGGAGGAACGCCGCGTGCCCGAAGCCTATCGCCTGACCATGACTGGCGAGATCGGTCTCCATGCCGTGGCGGGTCCGGAGTTCGAAAGGCTGGCGGACCACGCCCGGCATGCCCTGTTCGACGAACCGTTCCTTGTCGGCAACCGCGCCAACCGCATCGGCTGCGAGTTGGCCGGACCGGAGATGATGGCGCAGCCGGGCGGCATCGCCAGCGCGGCGGTGTTTCCGGGCAGCGTGCAGGCGCCGCCATCGGGAAAGCCCTATCTGCTGGGCGTCGACGCGCAGACCACGGGCGGCTATCCGCGCATCGCGCAGGTGATCCGCGCCGACCGGCACAGCATCGGCCAGTTGCGGCCCGGCATGCGCGTACGTTTTCTGAGAACCGATCCGCAGCGCGCACGCGAAATCCTGCGCCGGAAGCTCCTGCTCTGGCGCGCGCTGATGCCGGAACTGCGGTTATAGAAACCCGTCATTGCGAGCCGCAGGCGAAGCAACCCAGGGCCATTGCAGCGCTGCTGTGCCCTGGATTGCTTCGTCGCCTGACGGCTCCTCGCAATGACGTCGGTGGTGGAGTTGAACCCCGGCCGCCGCTTATTTCTTGAGGCTGAGCCCGCCGAAACGCTTGTTGAAGCGCGCCACTTGGCCGCCCTGATCGAGCAGGCGCTGGTTGCCGCCGGTCCAGGCCGGGTGCGAGGTGGGATCGATGTCCAGCTGCAACGTGTCACCCTCGGCGCCCCAGGTCGAGCGCGTCTCGTAGGTCGAGCCGTCGGTCATCTGGACCTTGATCATGTGGTAATCGGGATGGATATCTTTTTTCATGTGCTCATGGCTCCGATTGCGGGCCGATTTCCGAACGGCCACGGGAGGAAAGCGCGGGCCTTAACGGGGCGCCGCCGATTGTGCAAGCCGGGTACGGCGCATTCGCGTTCGTTCAGGCGGCGGCGGGCGGATCGGCGATCATCGCAGTGAAGCTGGCTTCCGCCGCCAGCTGCTCGCCGATCATCGCTTTGCCTTCGAACCGGCACACGCGCGGGCGCTTTTGCAGAAAGGAAACATTGAGTTCGAGCAAACAGCCCGGCTCCACCGGCGCGCGAAACTTGGCCTGCTCGATCGCCATGAAATAGACCAGCTTGCTGGAACCGACCAGATCGAAGCTTTCCATCGCGAGCACGCCGGCGGCCTGCGCCAGCGCCTCGACGATCATCACGCCCGGCATGATCGGACGGCCGGGGAAATGCCCCTGGAAGAAACCCTCGTTCATCGTGACGGCCTTCACCGCCTTGATCGAGAAGTCCTTTTCCAGCTCCACCACCCGGTCGACCAGCAGCATGGGATAGCGGTGCGGAAGCACCGCCATCACTTTGCGGACATCGTAAGCCAGCGGATCGGGCATATTCAGGCGCTTCAACGACTCTCGGGCTGCGGCGGCGTCGAAGGCGCGGGCGGCTGTCCCTGCTGTACGGCCTGGCGCTCGCGCTGCGCGCGCGGCACCCAGCCGGCCGGCGGCACGATCTGCGCATTCGGAATCAAGCGATTCAACTCCGCGGTGACTTCGTCGGTCAGGTCATAGCTATCGTCACCGTCGATTACCGCGCCCGCACCGAGCAGAAGCGTCACCTTGGCGCGGCTGCGCGCGGCATCGACCGCGGCTTTCAACTGGTCGCCGATCTGCTCGTTCACATAGGCTTCCGAGAGCGCGACCGGTTGCAATATCTGCTGCAGTTTGCCTTCGCCCTCGTTCTGGATCTGCTGAATCTGAGTGTATAGCGTACGCAACTGGTTTTCATCTGGCGTGGCCGCGGCGCGGGCGGCGTTGAACTGATCCGCCAACGGCTGCAAGCGGGCGGCATCGGCCTGACGCGCGGCCTGGGCCTGCTGAATTTGCGCGGCATAGGTCGTCTGGCGCTGCTGCACGGCATTGACATAGGCACTGGACTGACGCGCGGCGGCCTCAAGATCGGCATAAGCGACGCCTTTGATCTGCTGCGCGGCGACAGGCGCGGCGAGCGAAACGGTGGCAGTGGTCGCCGCGAGAGCCAGCGACGCGGCTTTGACAAAATGTTTCATCAGAATTGGGTTCCTACGTTGAACGAGAAGGTCTTGGTATCGTCGCCCTCCTGCTTCAGCAGCGCGGTCGCGAGATCGATGCGCAGCGGGCCGAAGGGTGAATTCCAGTTGACGCCGATGCCGACGGATACGCGCGGGCTGGCGCTGTCGCCGACGAAGCGTTCCTGGAAGGGTGAGGCGACAGGAGTAGCGTTGGTACCGCTCGGACAGGTCTGCCCCATGCCGGCGATAAGCTTGGCCGGATCGGTAGCGGTCGCCGGAACCGTACAGGCAATGTTGATATCGTCGAATTGAGCGAACAGACGCTTCGTATCACCCGGCAAGATCGTGTCGGTGATGGGCGCGGTGATATCGAACACCGAACCGGCATCGAGGAAGATCGACGGCCGCAACCCCAGTTCCTTGACGCCGGCCCCCAAGGGAATCTCGAGCTCGAGGCGGCCGAGATAATAGGCCCGGCCACCGATGGCGCTGTCCTGAATGCTGTCGCGGTCGGTCGGGAACAGGGGATTGCCGTTATCGTCCCGCACGATGTCGCCCGCAGCGTTAGTCGAACTACAGGCTCTGGGCTCGGCGCCGTCCGCCTGCATGCACAAAACAGAGGCGCGCTGAACGCGCGGACCGACGCCGCGAATGTCGAAACCGCGAATTTGCGGCTCGCCGAGGAAGAAGCGGTCGGTCAGACGAACATCGTCGACACCCTGCGATTCCAGACCGCGATTTTCGAGCGGGTAGATATAGCCGCCCTCGGCCGTGGCGGAGAAGATAAAGCCGTCGAACAGGTTCCAGTATTTTCCTCCCTCCACTTTGGTGCGCAGGAATTTCACATCGCCCCCAAGGCCGGCGAAATCCTGCGTCAGCGTGACATATTGACCGCGCGTTGGACGATAGCGACTGTCGCGCGCGTCATAGTTCAGCGAATAGCTGATCTGCGAGGTGACGCGGCTGCCCTCGGCATCGCACAGATAGCGGTTGATCTTGGCCGGATCGCACTCGAAATCGCCATCGCCGTCCAAGTCGCTCCGAAAACGATCGTCCACGGTGACATCATCATTGGCAATATAATAGCGGATGGAACCGTAAAGATATTCGTTGATCGGCACGCCGACGCCGACTTGCGCACCGGTCGAGATCTGGCTGTAGTTGGTCGTCCGGTCATTGCCCGAACCGAAGAAGAAATTGCTGTAGTCCTTGCGAAAGATATCGCCGCTGATCGCGATGTTGCGATCGAACAGATAGGGCTCCGTGAAGCCGAGCTGGACCGATTTGTTGTAGCTCGAGTAGCTCGCGCTGGCACGCAGGGTCTGGCCCTTGCCGCGAAAATTGCGCTGCTGGATCGATCCGGAGAAGATGAAATTCTCAATGCTCGAAAAACCCGCCGAGAGGGTCAGCTCGCCGGTCGATTTTTCCTCGACATTGGTCGACAGGATGATCTTGTCCGGCGCGCTGCCCTGACGCTGCTCGATCTCCAGATCGTCCTGAAAATAGCCGAGCGACTTGATCCGGTTGGCCGAGCGCTGAACCTGGAAGCTGTTGAACGCATCCCCCTCCGACAGGCGGAATTCGCGGCGCACGACCTTGTCCTCGGTGATGCGGTTGCCGTTGATCTCCACCTCTTCGACATAGGTCCGGTCCGAATCGGCGACTAGAAAGGTCACGCCCATGGTATGGGTTTCGCGATCCGGCTCGAAATTCGGACGCACATCGGCAAAGGCATAGCCGAACAGACCGGCGGTTTCGGTCAGGCCTTCGACGGTGTCCTCGACCAGCTTGGCGTTGTACCAGTCGCCCTGCTTTACCTGCAAATTCCTGGTCAGCGC
The DNA here is from genome assembly GCF_965218915.1 of Novosphingopyxis sp. GTDB lineage: Bacteria > Pseudomonadota > Alphaproteobacteria > Sphingomonadales > Sphingomonadaceae > Novosphingopyxis. Next base: position 2,535,307 of record NZ_OZ244708.1, read on the forward strand.
GGTGCCGTCGAAATCGCGGATTTCGCTCTCGACCTTTACATCGCCGAATTTGTAGCGTTCGCCTTCTTCCACCACATAGGTGATAATGAAATCTTCCTTGTCCGGCGTCAGCTCGGCCACGGCGGAGACCACGCGAAAATCGGCATAGCCTTCGGTCAGATAGAACTGACGCAGTTTCTGCTGATCATAGGCCAGGCGATCGGGGTCGTAACTGGTGTTGGACGAGAAGAAGCGGAAGATGCGCGACTGTTTGGTCGCCATTTCGCTGCGCAGTTCGCTGTCCGAAAATTCCTCGTTGCCGATGATGTTGATCGCGCGGACCTTGGACTTAGGCCCCTCGGTGATCTCGAACACGATATCGACGCGGTTCTGGTCGAGTTGCACCGCCTTGGGTTCCACGCTCGCGGCGAAGCGACCCTGTCGCTTGTACAGCTCGATGATGCGCGCGACGTCGGCGCGGACCTTGGAACGGGTATAGATCTGGCGCGGCGCCAACTTGATCTCCGGCGCGATCTTGTCGCTCTTCAGACGCTTGTTACCCTCGATCAAAATACGGTTGATCACCGGGTTCTCGACCACCGTAATCAGCACTGCGCCATTGTCGTTGCGGATGCTGTAATCGGCGAACAGCTCGGTCTCGGCCAGGTCGCGCAGCGCCTGATCGGCGGCTTCTGGCGTGTAGAGCTGGCCGGGGCGCAGCTTGATGTAGGTTAGCACCGTCTGCGGTTCGAGCCGCTGCGTGCCCGCTACCGCGATCGTGCGGATGATGTCCTGGCCAGGGCGCGTCGCGTCGGTCTGGAGGCTCTGCGTGACGGCGCCGCCCGCGGGCTGCTGGGCGGGGGGCTGGTCTGCGGGAGGCTGGCCCGCCTGATCCTGCGCCAAGGCGGGCATCGCCATGCCCGACAAAATGGTTCCGCCGAGCAATGCCGCCGCGAAACGCGTGCGGCAATTGGTGCGAAGACGTGCTGTCACCTGGGTCAATCCCGTTCCCTCACCGGCTTTTGCCGGACTCTTGACTGCCGGCGCGGGCCGGCTCCTGTACGATCGGGCGCCGCCTTGCACGAAGCGGGCGGTCCGATCAAGAAAGCTTCGCCTCAGAACAGGCCGAAGGACGACAGATCGTTGAAAGTCACCAGCAGCATGAATGCGATGACGAGAGCAAAACCCGTCCGATAGGCCCACTCCATGGCCTGTGGGCCGACCGGCTTCCGCCGCACTGCTTCCACCGCATACATAAGGAGGTGTCCTCCATCGAGCATGGGAATTGGCAGCAGGTTAATGAACCCCAAGTTAATCGAGATCAGTGCGATGAAGCCGATGAAAGCATAGACGCCGAGGCTGAGCTGTTCCCCGGAAACCTGCGCGATCTTGAGCGGCCCGCCCAGTTCGCGTACCGATCGCCGCCCGCTGAAAACCTGACCAAGCGTGGTCACCATCAGCCGAACCACCTCGCCCGTCTGGCGGGTCGCGGCGATCGGCGCCTCCCAGAGCGGCACATCGCGGATCACCTGCTTGGGCCATGGAATGCCGAGCAACCCGAACTTGTATTCGTTGCCGAACCGATCGCGCTCGACCCGCACACCCAACGTGCCCTCCAGCGCGAATTCGTGCCCGGCGCGATCGACCGCGATCGTCACCGGTTCGTTCGGGTGGATCGAGACCTCGCGCGCCATCGCGCCGAAGGTCTCGGTGCGTGCACCATTGATCGACAATATCTCGTCGCCCGCCTGCAGGCCGATCTCAGCCGCTGCGGTGTTAGCGGGCACCTCCGGAACCACGCTCGGCGTTACCGGCTGACCGAATGCGACGAAGAACCCCGCAAAGATAAGGATCGCGACCAGAAAATTGGTGATCGGCCCCGCCGCCACGATCAGCGCACGTTGCCACAGCGGTTTGGCCTGAAACATATGCGCGCTTTCGCGTTCGGGCAGCGCGTCGAAATCGGGGTTCGGCTGGCTTGCCGCTCCCATATCGCCGGCGAACTGGACATAGCCGCCCAGCGGCAGCATCGCGATCTTCCAGCGGGTGCCGCGCTTGTCAGTCCAGCCGGTCAGTTCCTTGCCGAAACCGATCGAAAAGGCATCCGCCTTCACGCCGAACAGCCGGCCGGCCCAATAATGCCCATATTCGTGCACGAACACGAGTGTGCCGATCACGGTCGCAAAGGCGAGCAGGGTCAGCAAGAGGCCGGGGCCTTCAGTCGCCACGTGAAAAGTCTCCAACCAATTCGGAAGTACGCGCCCGAATATCGCGATCGACGGTGAATATGTCCTGAAGCCCGGCGGGCTCGGCGATGTCGGCCGCATCCAGCACGCGCTCGACCAGCGCGGCGATATCGAGAAAGCCGATGCGACCCTGCAGGAACGCCGCGACCGCGATCTCGTTGGCCGCGTTCAGCGTGGCGGGCGCGGTGCCGCCTCTGCGCAGCGCCGCACGCGCAAGCCGCAGCGCCGGGAACCGCAGCTCGTCGGGCGCCTCGAAATCGAGCCGGCCGATAGCGGCGAGATCGAGCGCGCCGCAGCCGGTCTCGATCCGCGCGGGCCAGGCCAGCGCGCTGGCGATCGGCACCTTCATGTCGGTCGGGCCGAGCTGCGCCAGCGTGGAGCAGTCCTTATATTCGACCATCGAATGGACCACCGATTGCGGGTGGACCAATATGTCGATCCGCTCCTCGCCGACGGCGAACAGGTGATAGGCCTCGATCAACTCGAGTCCCTTGTTCATCATCGTCGCGCTATCGACCGAGATTTTCGCGCCCATGTCCCAATTGGGATGCGCGACCGCCTGATCGGGCGTGACGCTGCACATTTCTTCGAGCGTCCAATCGCGAAACGGCCCGCCGCTAGCGGTGAGGATCAGGCGGCGCACCTCCTCGATCCGGCCACCCGACAAGCATTGGAACAAGGCGTTATGCTCGGAGTCGACGGGCAGCAAGGTCGCTCCGCTGTGTTTTACCGCCGCCATCATCAGCGCGCCGGCTGAGACCAGCGATTCCTTATTGGCGAGCGCAACCGTCTTACCCTTTTCAATTGCGGCCATGACCGGCTCGAGCCCCGCGCAGCCAACGATCGCGGCCATCGTCCAGTCGGGGTCGAGCCCGGCCGCCTCACACAGCGCATCCTTGCCCGCCGCGATACCGATATTGGTGCCCGATAGCGCCGCCTTCAGATCGTCATAGCGATCCTCGTCGGCGATTACGGCGAGCTTCGCGCCGAACTCGCACGCCAGCTTCGCCAAACCCTCGATGTCGTCATTGGCAGTAAGCGCCTGCACGTCATAGGCGTCGCGGTCGCGCCGAACGAGATCGAGCGTCGATGTTCCGACCGATCCCGTGGCCCCGAAAATACTGATCGTCCGCGCGCTCATGTCATCCACCATAGCCACAGCAGCGCCACCAGCGGCGCTACCGGCACCAGCCCGTCGAGCCGGTCCATCACGCCGCCGTGACCGGGCAGCAGATCGCCGCTGTCCTTGACCCCGGCGCGGCGCTTCAGGAAACTTTCGAAAAAATCGCCCGCCTGCGCCACCACCGAAAGCAATCCGCTGGCCAAGGCCAGTTCGAGCGTCAGGCGCCCGAAATGGTGGAACAGCAGGCCGCAGCCGATCGCGCTCACGATCCCGCCGATCGCCCCAGACCAGGTTTTCTTGGGGCTGACCGCGGGCCACACCTTGGGTCCGCCGATGCTCTTGCCGACGAAAAAGGCGCCGATATCCGTCGCCCACACCAGCGCCAGCGCCCACATCGCGATCTCATGGCCGAAGTCGAGCTCCCGCAGGAACACCAGCGCCACCGCGGGCAGCCCCGCATAGAACATGCCGAGCGCAAGCCGCACCGACTGCGCGCCGATCGCCAGCACCACCGCCATGCCGACGAACGCTAGCAGGACGGTTAGCGAAGGCCCGGGAAAGGGCGGCTGCGGCGCGAGCAGAAGCAGCGGCACGGTGATCGCAGCCTGCGCGAAGCGGCGCTTCAGCCCCTCCTTCACCAGATCGGACCATTCGCCCATCATCAGGATCGAGCCGAGCGACACCAGCGCCCAGAAATAGAGCCAGCCCAACCAGATATCGCCCAGCGCCAGCGCGATCAGCGCGATGCCGACGGTGATCCGCCGGGTAAGCTCGCGCTGGAAGCGCGGGCGAAGATAGGCGGCGACGCTCACCGGCCCCCGAACCGCCGCTCGCGGGCGGCATATTCGGCCAGCGCCTGTGCGAAATGCGCCCGACTGAAATCGGGCCACAGCGTGTCGGTGAACCACAATTCGGCATAGGCGCATTGCCACAGCAGGAAATTGGACAGCCGTTGCTCGCCGGAGGTGCGGATCAGGAGATCCAACGGGGGCATGTCGGCGGTGTCGAGCGCGTCGGCGAAGGCGTCCGTATCGATATCGGCGGGCGCCAGCGACCCCTCGGCGACACGGGCGGCGATTGCGCTGGTCGCGCGCACGAGTTCGTCCTGCGCGCCGTAATTGAGCGCCACCGCCAGCGTGGTGCGGCTGTTCTCGCTGGTCCGCGCCACGGCGTCATCGATCAGCGCGACGATATCGGGTGCCAGCTCACGGTAACGGCCGATCACCTTCAGCCGCACGCCGTTTTCGACGAACTCGTCGATGTCGGCCACGATGAAATGCTTGAGCAGGCCCATCAGGTCGCCCACTTCCTGGGCAGGGCGTTTCCAGTTTTCCGAGGAAAAAGCGTAGAGCGTCAGCGCCTCCAGCCCCATGTCGCCCGCCGCCCGGACGATCTCACGCACCGCTTCCACGCCGCGGCGATGGCCCATGGCGCGCGGCAGATGGCGCTGCTTGGCCCAGCGGCCATTGCCGTCCATGATGATGGCGACATGGCGCGGCATGGCGGGCGCGCCGCCATCCTTTTTTATCGCTGATGCCTCCTGTTCCACCCGCCGCATCCGCTCACTGGGAGAGGATTTCCTTCTCCTTGTGCTCGGCCGCCGCATCGGCTTCGCCGATGTGGTCGTCGGTCAGTTTCTGAACTTCGCCCTCGAGCCGCTTGGCGTCATCCTCGCCGATGTCCTTCTTGTTCTCGTCCGCCTTGATCATGTCCATTCCGTCGCGGCGGACATTGCGGATCGCGATGCGCGCCTTTTCGGCATAGCTGCCGGCGAGCTTGGCCAGCTCCTTGCGGCGCTCCTCGGTCAGGTCCGGGATCGGCAGGCGGATCGTGTTGCCATCGTTGATCGGGTTCAAGCCCAGTCCGGCGGAACGGATCGCTTTTTCGACCGGCGTCACGTTGCCCTTGTCCCATACCTGTACCGACAGCATCCGCGGTTCGGGCACGGAGACCGTCGCAACCTGGAGGAGCGGCATGTTCTGGCCGTAAACCTCCACGGTAACAGGGTCCAGCAGCGCGGTGTTGGCGCGGCCGGTGCGCAGGCCGCCCAGATCGCTCTTGAGCGAATCCACCGCCCCCTTCATGCGCCGTTCCAGATCGGCCTTGTCATACTGCGCCATCAATTGGTCTCCTTGTGTCTGACGATCGTCGCTATACCCTCGCCCGCCAGAACCTTGGCGAGGTTTCCGCGCTCGCGGATCGAGAACACCACGATCGGTATGTCATTGTCCCGGCACAAGGCAACCGCGCTGGCGTCCATCACCTTGAGATTATCGCTCAATACCTGGTCGTAACCGACTGTGTCGAAACGCACGGCCTTGGGATTCTTCTTGGGATCGTCATCATAGACGCCATCGACGCTGGTGCCCTTGAACAGCGCATCGCACTGCATTTCGGCCGCGCGCAGCGCCGCGCCGCTGTCGGTGGTGAAATAGGGGCTGCCGACACCCGCCGCGAAGATCACGATGCGGCCCTTTTCCAGATGGCGCAGCGCGCGGCGGCGGATCACCGGCTCGCATACCTGGTCCATCTCGATCGCAGACTGCACGCGCGTACCGACTCCGAGCTGTTCGAGCGCGTTCTGCATGGCGAGAGCGTTCATGACGGTGGCCAGCATGCCCATATAATCGGCCTGCGCGCGGTCCATCCCCTTGGCCGCCCCGGCCATGCCGCGAAAGATATTGCCGCCGCCGATGACGAGGCAAATCTCGTTACCATCATCCTTGGCGGCCTTCACCTCCTCGGCCAGTCGCGACACGGTTTCGGGATCGATGCCGAACTGCCCGTCGCCCATCAGGGATTCGCCGGACAGTTTCAGCAGGATGCGGTTGAAGCCGCGCATGGAATCCCCTCTTTGCAGTTTTCATACGGCGCTGCGTTATCGATGCGCGCGCCGGACATGATGAAGGCGCGCACCTTAGGGGGCACGCGCCTTCAGGCCAAGTGGCCGCGGCGGAAAATTCGCCTTAGTGGGTAATGCGATCAAACGCCGGCGGCGGCAGCCACCTCGGCGGCGAAATCGCTGGTTTCCTTCTCAATGCCTTCACCGAGCTGGAAGCGGACATAATCGGTCAGCGTGATCGGCTTGCCCGCATCCTTGGCGGCCTGCGCCACCACGTCCGCGATCGGCGTCTTGTTGTCGATCACGAAGACCTGGCTCAAAAGCGCGTTTTCCTTGGCGAACTTCTTCATCGAGCCTTGGACCATCTTCTCGACGATATCCGAGGGCTTGCCGCTCTCGGCCGCCTTTTCGCGGGCGATCCCGGCTTCGCGGTCCAGCGTGTCTTTGTCGAGGCCATCGGCGTTCAGCGCCAGCGGAAAGGCCGCGGCGATGTGCATGGCGAGCTGCTTGCCGAGCGGCTCGAGCACGTCCGCGCCCGCTTCGCTCTCCAGCGCCACGAGTACGCCGATCTTGCCGAGGTTCGGCGCGGCGGCGTTGTGGACATAGGAAATCACCTGGCCCTTGGAGACGGAAATCGTCTTGGCGCGGCGCAGCGTCTGGTTCTCGCCGATCTTGGCGATATTGTCGGTCAGTTTCTCGGCCAGCGTGCCGCCGCCGGGATATTCGGCGTCCTTGATGGCATCGATGTCGTTCGCGCTCTTGGCCAGCGCCAGATCGGTCGCGCTGCGCACGAAATCCTGAAACTGCTCGTTCTTGGCGACGAAATCGGTCTCGCTGTTGACTTCCAGCGCGGTGCCCTTGGTGCCGTCGACGGCCACGCCGACCAGGCCCTCGGCCGCGGTGCGGCTGGACTTTTTCTGCGCGGCGGCGAGGCCCTGGGTGCGCAGCCAGTCGACCGCCGCCTCGATGTCGCCATCGGTCTGGGCGAGCGCCTTCTTGCAATCCATCATGCCCGCGCCCGAACGGTCGCGCAGTTCTTTCACGGTGGCGGCGGTAATGGCCATGGCTGTGTATCCTTCTCGATCTTCTAATACGGAAAATGGCGCGCGGGCCGGATCGGACCGGTAGCCCCGCGCGCCTGCTGTTAGGCTTCTATTTGGTCATTCCCGCGACGCGATTAAAGCCCCGCGCCGCGTGAGATGTCAGCCCTCGACCTTGGGCGCATCCTTAAGCACTTCGGCCGCATCCTCGGCGGATTCGGCCTTGGGCTCGGTCTCGGTTGCCGGATGTTCGGCCGCGGGCTTCTCGCCTTCGGGAACATCGTCAGCCTTGGCCTTCGCCTTTTTCGGATCGGCCTTGGCAGGCTTGGCTTCCGCAGCGGGCTTTGCCTCGACGGCAGGGGCCTCAGCGGCTGGAGCTTTGGCGGCAGCTGCAGGCTTGTCGACCGGCTTTGCTTCAGCAGGCTTCGCCTCGGCGCCGTCGTTCTTCTTGGCCAGCGCCTCGATCTTCTGCGCGGCTTCCTCGGCGGCATAGCGCTCTGCGGCAGTCGCAGGCTCTGCCGGGGGCTCGACCATCGCGCCGAAATCGTCGCCCGACTTTTCCATCTTGCCCTGCTTGCCACCTTCGGCAGCCGCGGCAATCGCCTCGCAATAAAGGCGGATGGCGCGCGCGGCGTCGTCATTGGCGGGAACCGGGAACGCGATGTTAGACGGATCGACGTTCGTATCGAGGATCGCGACCACCGGAATGCCGAGCACATTGGCTTCCTTGATGGCGAGCTCTTCCTTGTTGGCGTCGATCACGAACATGACATCGGGGATGCCGTTCATGTCGCGGATACCGCCTAGCGAAAGCTCCAGCTTGTCACGCTCGCGCGTCAGCTGCAGGACTTCCTTCTTGGTCAGACCCGAGGTGTCGCCCGAAAGCTGCTCTTCCAGCGTTTTCAGACGCTTGATCGAACCGGACACCGTCTTCCAGTTGGTGAGCATGCCGCCCAGCCAGCGATGGTTGACGAAATGCTGGCCCGAAGCGCGGGCGGTATCGGCGATCGGCTGCTGTGCCTGGCGCTTGGTGCCGACGAACAGAATCTTGCCGCCAGCCGACACGGTCTGCTGCACGAACGCCAGAGCGCGCGCGAACAACGGCACGGTCTGCGAAAGATCGATAATGTGAACACCGTTGCGGTCGCCGAAGATATACGGCTTCATCCGCGGGTTCCAGCGGTGGGTCTGGTGGCCGAAATGCGCGCCGGCCTCGATCAATTGCTGCATGGTGACGACAGGGGCCGCCATAATCATTCTCCTTACCGGTTATACCTCTGGGAAGCGAAAGAACCGGTCATACCCGCCTGAAAGGCGGGGCCGGCACCGGATATGGTGCGTCCCATGTGGAATGGAGCGGGCGGTTATCGGGGCCGCGCCGCTTTGGCAAGTTCAAAATAAGGAACGAACAGCGAACTTCAAGCTTGACAGAGCGGAACGTTTCCGGAACATTGTCCAAATCGCCGGTCAAGCGTTCATTTCGGCGGCTGATCCGAAGCAATATATGGAACCAACGCTCCGTCCACAGATTATCCACAGGTCTGTCACGCAGCAGACATAGAAGGATTTGGAAAAATGGTCTCGACAATCGCCGCCCTGCTGTTTTTTACGGCAATCTCCCTCGCTTTCTGGACGATCGCGCAAACGCTACGCACGCATGCCGGCCAGATCGCCGCTCTGTTGGGCGAGGGGACGCATGTGACGGCGTTGCCGGTGACAGCGCGCCGCTGCAACGACACTCGCCGCCCGGTATCGGTTACACCGCTTCGCCGCTCCTCGCTCCGCGCCGCCGCATAGCCTTGCGATAGCTGAGCCAGGCGAACGGCATGAGCGCCAAATAGATGGCGCATATCAGCACCAAGGTCACGAACGGCGCGCCGATCAAAGCCGCCATGACCAGGCCGAACAGGGCGATCGCCTCGAACCGGATGTTCCTGCGCAGCCGCAGCGACCCCCAGCTATAGGTCGGCAGGCTGGATACCATCAGACCCGCAGTAGCGAGCAGCCACGGCCCCATCACGATCCAGCTGCGCGCTTCCTCGATCCCGAACGCCAACCACACGAAGATCGGCAGCAGCGCCAGCCCCGCGCCCGCCGGGGCCGGAACGCCGGTGAGAAACCCCATTTCCTTGCGCGGATGCGCTTCCATATCGATCCGTGCATTGAACCGCGCCAACCTGAGCGCACAGCACAGCGCGTAAAACAAGGCGATGGTCCAGCCGAATTTCGGCATGAACTGCAGCGCCCAGAGATAGGATATCAGCGCGGGCGAAACCCCGAAGGCGATATTGTCCGACAGCGAATCGAGTTCGGCGCCGAACCGGCTCTGCCCTTTCAACAGGCGCGCGATGCGCCCGTCCATGCCGTCGAGGATACCGGCGACGATGATCGCGCCGACCGCCATGTCCCAGCGCTCCGATATCGCGAACCACACGCCCGACAATCCGGTGCATAGCGCCAAAGCCGTCACCGCATTGGGAATCAGCGCGCGCAACGGGATGGCGTTGGTGAAGGCGGTGCCCTTGGCCATGCTCAACCAAGCCCCCCGTTGCGCCGCATCACTGGGCGATGCCCTCGATCAGCGGGGCTTGGCCGAGCTCGGCGATCACCGTCTCACCGGCGATGGCGCGCTGGCCCTTGACGATTCGCGGTGTGGTGCCGGCGGGCAGATAGACATCGACCCGGCTGCCAAAGCGAATCAGGCCGATGCGCTGCCCGCCCGCGAGCATGTCGCCATCCTTGATATAGGTCACGATCCGCCGCGCCACGAGCCCGGCGATCTGCGTCATGCCGATGCGCACGCCGTCGCCGCGCTCGATCAGCACATGCTGGCGCTCGTTCTCCTCGCTCGCCTTGTCGAGATCGGCGTTGAGAAACTTGCCCGCGATATAGGCGACGCGCTTGACCGTCCCGCCGATCGGCGCGCGGTTCACATGCACGTCGAACACGCTCATGAAGATCGACACGCGGATCATCGGCGCATCGCCCAGCCCATCGGCTCCGCGCATCTCGGGCGGCGGCGGCACGTCGGCGATCAGCGTCACCAGCCCGTCGGCCGGGCTGATCACCAGCCGGTCGCCCTGCGGCGTCACCCGCACCGGATCGCGGAAGAAAGCGATCACCCAGATCGTCACGCCGGCCAGCAGCCAACCGAAGATGTCAGGGAGAATCAAAAAGGCGAGCGCCGTGATCACCGCCGCGATTACGCCGAACTTGCGGCCCTCCGGGTGGATCGGGGGAAAGGACCATTTGGCCTCGCCATCGCCCCGGTTGCTCAATCTGTGTTCGTTCATCGCACCGGTTCTACGCGCCGCCCGCCGGGCTTACAACCAGACTGTCGTACCTAATCACGGCGGAGAGGATCATGCGCCGGCCCAAATGGTTGAAACTTGCAAGGCGCTTGCATAGAGCCCGCAGCAACCCACATCGCGCGGCACGTTGGCGCTGCGCGCCCAAATCAGCGGAAGACATCAGCACATGGCGAAAATCAAAGTCAAAAACCCCGTCGTCGAACTCGACGGCGACGAGATGACGCGGATCATCTGGGAATGGATTCGCGAGAAGCTGATCCTGCCCTATCTCGATGTCGACCTGAAATATTACGATCTGTCGATCCAGAAGCGCGACGAGACCGACGACCGGATCACGGTCGATTCGGCCAATGCGATCAAGGAATATGGCGTCGGCGTGAAATGCGCCACGATCACGCCGGACGAAGCCCGCGTCGAGGAGTTCGACCTCAAGAAGATGTGGAAGAGCCCCAACGGCACCATCCGCAACATCCTGGGCGGCGTGGTGTTTCGCGAGCCGATCGTGATCGACAATGTGCCGCGGCTGGTGCCCGGCTGGACCGATCCGATCGTGATCGGCCGCCACGCCTTTGGCGACCAATATCGTGCCACCGACATGCTGATCCCCGGCCCCGGCAAGCTGCGCCTCGTCTACGAAGGCGATGACGGCAGCGTGCAGGACGAGGAGGTGTTTCGGTTCCCCTCCGCCGGCGTCGCCATGGCGATGTACAATCTCGACGATTCGATCCGCGATTTCGCGCGCGCCAGCTTCAACTACGGCCTGCAGCGCGCCTGGCCGGTGTATCTGTCCACCAAGAACACCATCATGAAAAAATATGATGGCCGCTTCAAGGACCTGTTTCAGCAGGTGTTCGAGGAGGAAGGCTTCAAGGAAAAATTCGCCGCCGCCGGCATCACCTACGAGCATCGCCTGATCGACGACATGGTGGCGAGCGCGCTCAAATGGTCGGGCAAGTTCGTCTGGGCCTGCAAGAATTACGATGGTGACGTTCAGTCGGACACCGTGGCGCAAGGATTCGGTTCGCTCGGCCTGATGACGTCCATTCTCATGACACCCGACGGCAGGACCGTGGAATCGGAGGCCGCGCACGGCACCGTCACCCGCCACTTCCGCATGCACGAGCAGGGCAAGGCCACCTCGACCAACCCGATCGCCTCGATCTTCGCCTGGACCGGCGGCATCAAATATCGCGGCAAGTTCGACGACACGCCCGATGTCTCGCGTTTCGCCGAGACGCTCGAGCGCGTGTGCGTCGAAACCGTTGAACAGGGCAAGATGACCAAGGACCTCGCGATCCTGATCGGCCCCGACCAGAGCTGGATGACATCCGAACAGTTCTTCGAGGCGGTGCGCGAAAATCTGGAGACGGCGATGGGTGCGTGGCAGTAAGGTCTTACTGCCAATTGCATGCGCTTCTGCGAAAGCAGGAGCCCAGGGCCCCATAGCGCCAAGCCACCCTAGGCTCCTGCTTTCGCAGGAGCTCAGGTAGAGAAAGTCGACCCATGTCCAGCACCGCCAAGGCCCGGCTCGAAGTCCGACAGGCCAAAATTGCCGATATTCCCGCGATCGCACACCTGATCCGCCGCGTTTACAAGGATATGCCGCCTTACACGCATGGCGAGCTGCGCGGGCAGCTCAACAATTTCCGCGAGGGGCAGTTCGTCGCCATCCTCGACGAGGAGCTGGTCGGCTATTGCGCCTCCTCGCGCATTTCCGGGTCGATCGCGCTGAAGCCGCATGACTGGGAAGAGATTACCGGCAACGGCTTCGGTTCGCGCCACGATCCGGCGGGCGACTGGCTCTACGGTTACGAGATGTGCGTCGATCCCAAGACGCGCGGCACCCGCATCGGCAAGCGCCTTTACGAGGAGCGACGCACGCTGGCCGAGCGGCTGGAACTGCGGGGCATCGTGTTCGGTGCGCGGATGCCGGGGCTTGCCCGCGCGCTGCGCGCCAAGAAAGTCGAGAGCCCGGAAGACTATCTCGATCAGGTGCAGACCAAGAAAATCCGCGATCAGGTGATCAGCTTCCAGATCGCCAACGGGTTCGAGCCGATCGGCGTGCTCAAAAACTATCTGCCCGAGGACAAGGCCTCCAAGGCCAATGCCGCCCACATGATGTGGAAGAACCCTTATGTGGACCATGATAGCCCGAAGAAATTCCGCGTTCCCCGCGACGTCGAGCAGGTGCGCCTTGCGACCGTTCAGTTGCAGGCGCGCGCTGTATCGGGCTTCGAGGATTTCATCGGGAATATCGAGTATTTCGTGGATGTCGCGGCCGACTACGAAAGCGATTTCGTGGTTTTCCCTGAGCTGTTCACGCTGATGCTGCTCTCTTCGGAGAAAAAGGAAACCTCGCCACAGGAAGCGATCGAGGTGCTGTCGAAATGGACGCCGCGCATCCGCGAGGAATTCGCGCGCATGGCGATGAGCTACAACATCAACATCATAGGCGGCTCTCATCCCACGCGTACTGAAGATGGCGATATCCAGAATGTGGCCTATGTGTTCCTGCGCGACGGCGCGATCCACGAGCAGGAGAAGATCCACCCGACGCCGAACGAACGCTACTGGTGGAACATCAAGGGCGGCGACAGCATCGACGTGATCCAGACCGACTGCGGCCCGATCGGCGTGCTCATCTGTTACGACAGCGAATTCCCCGAACTGGCCCGCCGTCTGGTCGACGAGGGCGCGCGGATCATCTTCACCCCCTTCTGCACCGACAGCCGCCAGGGTTACCTGCGGGTGCGCTATTGCTGTCAGGCCCGCGCGATCGAGAACCAATGCTATGTCGTGATGAGCGGAAACGTCGGCAATCTGCCCAACGTCCACAATATGGACATACAGTACGCGCAAAGCTGCATCTTGACCCCCTGCGACTTCCCGTTCGCGCGCGACGGTATCGCCGCCGAGGCGACCGAGAATGTCGAGACGCTGACGATCAGCGACGTCAACCTGGCCGATCTGGCCTGGGCGCGCAGCGAGGGCACGGTGCGCAACCTGACCGATCGCCGGTTCGATCTCTACCATATCGAATGGGACAAGAGCGTGGGCAAGGAACGCCGCGCCCGGCCCCGCCGCGAACCGATCGGCCCGGCCACGCCCGGCGGCGGCTGAAGCTGCGAAAGCTCGATCGCTAGACCCGAATGGGGTAAGGTTGGGTAGCGCGATAGCGCCATCAACCGGACGGGCTGCCCGCGCTCGAACGCTATCCTATCCGCCCAAGGCTGAGCGGCCAGGGCTGGCGAAGAACGGCCGTTCATTCTAGAGCGCGGCGATGCCGCTCAGCATCCTCGCCCGCAAACGTCCCGTGGCCATCGCCGCTTATAGCGGTTTTCGCAACGAAAGCGCGATGGAACTGACCGTGCGCATATTGAAACGGGTGCCGGAACCCGGCACCGATCCCACACGCGCCGCCAAGCTGCTCTATCTGCTGCGCCTCTACGCCAGCCATGAGGTGACCGGCGTGCGCGTGCGCCTTACTTACGGCGATCTGGTTACAGAAAGCGTCAGCGACGACGAGGGATTTGCGCGCTTCGAACTGCAACTGCCTTCGCCGCGCGCCATGCCGCTGCATACGGACTGGGAGCATTGTCGGCTCGAACTGCCCGATATTGCCGGCACCGAGCCGGTCGATGCGGCGATTCTGGCGCCCGGCACGGACCACCGGGTTGCGATCATATCGGACATCGACGACACGATCATCGAGACCGGCGCGCACCGCTTCACCCGCAACTGGCGGCGGCTGATCCTGCAAATGCCCGAGGACCGGCTGGGGGTGGACGGCGCGAGCGATTTCTACGCGCAGCTCGGCAATACCCAGCCGCAACGCGGCGCCCGCCGCGCCTTCTTCTACGTTTCTTCGAGCCCGTGGAATCTCTACGGCTTCCTGATGCGCTTCATGCGCCTTCAAAGCCTGCCCGAGGGCCCAATGCTGTTGCGCGACTGGAGCTTCAGCCTGCGCACGCTCGGGCGATCCAGCCACGGTGCGCACAAGCGCGCCTCGATCGCGCGCATCCTGGGCTTTTATCCGGATCTGCGCTTCATCCTGATCGGCGATGACACGCAGGGCGATCCCGAGGCCTATGCCGATGCGGTGACCGCCTATCCCGGCCGGGTCGAGGCGGTGCTGATCCGCACGACTTCCCATGAGGCGCTCGGGGTGCGCAAGAAGGCGGCAATCGACCGCATTCGCGCAAGCGGCGTTGCCATCTGGGTCGGCTCCGCTTTCGACGCAGGCCAGCACATGCTGGCGAGGCTGGGCCTCGACGAGGCCGGCGACGCGGCACGCGTCGTGGAAGCGAACCAAGACGCCTAATATTGGCAATGCCGCTCAACCATTGGCCGGCAGCACCTTGAGCACGAAACCCCCGCCGGGCTTCAGATATTGCGCGGCGAGCGCCTGAACTTGCGCCGGCGTGACGTTGCTGTAGTCGCTCAGCAGCGTGCGCAACCTGAGGATTTTCTGCGGATCCCGCGTGGCGCCTTCCAGCTGCTCCATCCAGAAGGTGTTGCCGGAGCTGGCCCGGATGATCAGCTGGCGAACCGGCTCGACCGCGCGCTGCAATTCGTCCGCCGCTACCGGGTTTGCCGCCAAATCCGCCGCGATTTCGCGCGAGAGCTTGAGGAACAAATCGACATTTTCCGGTTCGACTTGGCTCGCCGCGACCAGATACCCGCCGCTGTCGAAGCCGGTCGGCCAGTTGCTAGATACGAACGGACTATAAGTCTTGGCCTGCTCGGCGCGAAAGCGTTCGAACAGTCGATCCTGGAAAATCTCGGCCAGAATGTCCAGTTGGCGACTTTCCGTCGCGCGCGTCTCGCCGCCGCCAGTCTCCCAAGCGATCGCGACCGCGGCTTGGTTGGCCGGGCCCTGATGGGTCTCGGTCACGGTCTCGCCAGTGTTGGCGAAGCGGTGGACCAGCCCGTCGGGTGCTGGTGCTTCAGGGGTGCGCGGCGCCAGCGCGCCGAAGCTGGCCTCGAGCGCGGCGACGGCTTCTGGCCGCTGGAAGTCGCCGAACAGAAGCACCTCGATCGGCCCGGAGGCGAGCTGCGGCGCCCAGGTCTGCTCGAACTCTTCCGGCGTCAGCGCCGCAGCGGCCTTGCCGTCCGGGACGAGATAGCGATGATCCTTGCCGCTCAGCAGATAGGTGAGGTCGCGCTGCAACACCGCGGACGCAGAGGTCTCGTAGCTGGGATAGCCCAAGGCGACCGCCGCCTTGGCGCGCTCCACCGGCGCCGCGGCCCAGCGCGGATCGGCGAGCTTGGCGGCGAGCAGCTGCAGCTGTCCGGCCATGTCCTCGGGCCGGGTTTCCGCCGACAGCTCGAACGCGTCGTCGTCGATATCGAAAGCGATGCCGATGCGGCGGCCGTTGGCGAGTTTGTCGAGCGCTTCGCGGTCGAGATCGCCGACGCCCGAATCGATCAGCGCCGCCGGGCCCGACCAGACCGGTGCGTCCCCGTCCGGCGAAAAGGCCTGATAGCCCTTGCCGAAGCGCACCAGCACACGGACGGTATCGCTCTCCGCCGGAGTCTGACGCAGCAATGCGGTGACGCCATTGACGAACGTCAGTTGCTCCATGCCGAGCTGCGGCAGCGGATTGGTCGACATGACGGCGCCGGGCGTCCCGAGCTCGGGAAGCGCATCGAAGCCGAGCGAACCCTGCGCGATCCGCGCATCCGCATCGGCGGTCACCGGGCTGGCAAGCGCCGCGGCCAAGGCGGTTTCGCCGCCCTCGATCGGCGTAGGCGAGGACATGAGGATGCGCGTGTTGACGCCCTGAAACTGCTCCTTGGTCGAGGCGAGAATGCCGGCCGGAGTGATCGCGTCTTTCATGCCGTCGAAAATGTCGAGCGCGGTCTGCGGTGCGGCGATGCTTTCGCGGATATCGACCGCGTTCACGATATTATCGGCCTGATCCGCCGCGCTCTCGAACGGATATTTCTCCAGCGAAGAGCGAAACTGCGTTCCGATGAACTCGAGCTCGCGGTCGATATCCTGCTGCGAGGGGGGCGTAGTCCTGGCGTCCGCGATCACCGAGCGCACATCGCCGAGCGCCTTGTTCCAGTCGCCGCCCAGCGGGACGACCTGCACCGATGTGATATTGGCCGAACGGCTGATATCGTCCTCGCCCACGGATGCCTGCAGGAAGCTGCCGCCGGCGCGCGCCTTGGCCTCGAGCCGCCGGTTGACGATCAGCCGCGCGATGAGATCGGTCATCAGCCCCTGATTATAGGCGATCGTGTCTTCCTTGAACCGCCACGGCCGCGCCGTGACGATGCTGACGGTGGCGGGCAAGGTGGGGTCGATCACGACATCGGCGGTGCGTCCGTCCGGGGTGGGATCCCCGAAATCGGGCGCATCGACATGCTTGCCTCGGGCTTTCCAATCGGCGAACTTTTCTCTGATTAGTTGCTCGTAGAGGGCCGGGTCGCCATCGCCTGCGATCACCACGACGGTGTTTTCGGGTCGATACCAGCGATCGTGAAACGCCTGCAGCTTGGCCGGCGCGGCCTTTTGCAGGGAGGCGACCGTGCCGATCGGCGAGCGGTCGGCCAGGCGCTGACCTTGGAAATAGAGTTTGCGGGTGGCGTCGCTCAGTTTCCTCGAGGCGCCGTCATTCTCGCGCAGCTCCGCCTGCACGATCTGCCGTTCTGCCCCGACCGACTGGTCCTTGATGCTCGGATCGCGGATCATGCCGGACAGGATCGTCATGCTTTCGCCCAGCACGGCCGGCGTCGCATTGGGCAGATCGAGTTGATAGACCGTCTGCGTCGGGGTCGTGGTGGCGTTGCTGTCCGACCCGAAGAACACGCCCAAGCGCTGCCAGATGCGCTTGGACTCGCCCTCCGGCACATGGGTCGATCCGCGAAAGCTCAGATGCTCGATAAGGTGCGCGTAGCCCAGTTCATCGTCATGCTCGTGCAGCGATCCGGCGTCGACGCGGATGCGGATCGAAACCTGATCCGGCGGCACGCCGTTATGCTTGACCGCATAGCGCAGCCCGTTGGCGAGCTCGCCGAACGTCCAGCTGGCATCGACCGGGATTTCGCTATGTTCGTAGAGCCAGGGCCGCGTTTCGGCGGCGGGCGCCGGCACGGTCTGCGCGGGCAGCGCGACCGGCGTCAACGCGGTGGACAGGAGGATGGCGAGCGCGGCATTGCGCAGTTGGGATATCATGGCTGCGTCTTTAGCCACGGCGCGCCTTGCTGACCAGTGAACGCGGCGGAATGCCGCTGAAAACCAGCGCTCAGCTTGCTTCCATGCGCTGGGCATAACCTTCGCTGACCAGCCGCGCCATCAGATCGAACACCCGGTCCGGGCTGGTCGCGCGCAGGCTCGGCAGTTCCGCCTCCCTTCCGTCGGCGATCACGATTTCGCGCTCGCCCTTCTCCAGCGCCTCGACGATACGCGCGGCGACCGCGTCCGGCTCCAGCCCCTCGTCGATCGCCTTGTCGCTGACCCCACGCCGCGATCCGTTGCCGCTTAGCGCATTGCGTGAAACATTGGTGCGTACCGATCCGGGCGCGACGGTGAGCAGACTGAGTCCGTGCATCGCGCATTCGGCGCGCAATGCGTCGCCATAGCCGATCAACCCATGCTTGGCCGCGCAATAGGCGGTCCGCATCGGCACGCCGATCTTGCCCGCGACGCTGGAGATGTTGACAACCCAGCTTTGTTCGCGTTCGATCAGATGCGGCAACAGCCTTTGCGTAAGCGCGATCGGGGCGAGCAGGTCCACCTCGACGATCCGGCGGTAGACATCGAAATCGGTATCCACGGCCAGCGATCGCTGCGAAATGCCGGCGTTATTCACCAGCACGTCGACCGCGCCTGTGAGATCGAGGGCGGCCTCCACCTTGTCGCTCAACGCATCGTAATCGGTCGTCTCGAACGGCAGCACGAGGCAACGGGCGGCGCCGACGGTCCCGGCCACCTCGGCCAGCGCATCCTCGCGTCGTCCCGACAGCACGAGCTTCGCGCCCGCATCCGCAAAGGCCTTGGCGAGCGCCGCGCCAATTCCCGAAGACGCCCCGGTGATCCAAACTGTCTTGCCCTCGAACATCTGTCACATCCTTTGGTTTGCTTTGCCTTGACGATGATAAGCGTCGCCACATGGGTTGAAGCATCGGCCGATCGGGACCAAATGCAAGCTATGCTGATCGAAACCGAAACCACGCCCAACCCAGCGACGCTGAAATTCCTGCCCGGCCGCACCGTCATGGACAGCGGCACGCGCGACTTCGCCGATCCGGAGGAAGCCGAGGCCTCGCCGCTCGCCGAGGCGCTGTTTTCCGTGGGCGACGTGACCGGCGTGTTCTTCGGCGGAGACTTTATTTCGGTTACCGCCGCCCCCGGCACCGATTGGGTAGGGCTGAAACCCGAAATACTCGCCGTGCTGCTCGACCATTATACGGCGGATATGCCCCTGTTCCGGCCGAGCGCTGGCAACGGCATCGCGGTGCCGCCCGAAAGCGACGAACTGCCGCTCGACGATCCGGCCGATGGGGAGATCGTCGACCAGATCAAGGAACTGATCGAAACGCGCGTACGCCCGGCGGTGGCAAGCGATGGCGGCGACATCGTCTATCGCGGCTTCCAGCGCGGCGTGGTCTATTTGCGCATGCAGGGCGCCTGCGCGGGCTGCCCCTCTTCGGCCGCGACGCTGAAGCAGGGTATCGAGCAGTTGCTCAAACATTATGTGCCAGAGGTTACCG
Source organism: Novosphingopyxis sp. (assembly GCF_965218915.1). Classification (GTDB taxonomy): domain Bacteria; phylum Pseudomonadota; class Alphaproteobacteria; order Sphingomonadales; family Sphingomonadaceae; genus Novosphingopyxis. The sequence continues at coordinate 2,554,569 of NZ_OZ244708.1, forward strand.
AAGTGCGCGCGGCCTGAGCGAGCTTTCCACGCAACTCCCCGAAACGAAACAGGACAGACCATGCCAATCCGCGAACCGCTCGACGATGCCGCCCTCGACCAGATTTTCCGCGAGGCGCGCACCTATAACGGTTATCTCGACAAGCCGGTCGGCGAGGGTCAGTTGCACGCGATCTGGGACCTCATGAAAATGGGGCCGACCTCGGCCAACCAGCTGCCCGCGCGGTTGGTCTGGTGCGTCAGTGATGAAGCCAAAGAACGGCTCGCCAAGGTCTCCGACCAAGGCAATGCCGACAAGGTCCGCAAGGCGCCGGTCGCCGTCGTGATCGGTATGGACGAGAATTTTCACGAATATCTGCCCGAGCTGTTTCCGCACGCGGATGCCAAGAGCTGGTTCGAAGGCGATCCGGAGAAACGCAAGGAGCATGCGTTCCGCAATTCCAGCCTGCAGGGCGCTTATTTCATCATCGCCGCGCGCGCGCTGGGGCTCGACACCGGGACGATGTCCGGCTTCGATCCCGCCGGCGTGAACCGGGAATTTTTCGGCGACCGCCCGCATGTGAAGGCGAACTTCATCTCGACGCTGGGCTATGGCGATCGCTCGACCATCTTCGACCGGAGCCCGCGGCCCGAATTCGGACGCTTCAACACCGTCCTCTGACACTGCAGGACCCGCGCCTTGCGCACACTCGTCATCGACAGCGCCACCGCTGCCTGCTCCGCCGCCCTGTTCAAGGACGGCGAATGTATCGCGGCGCGGTGCGAACTGATCGGGCGCGGCCATGCCGAGCGGCTCGTGCCGATGATCGGCGAACTCGGCCCGTTGGACGGCATCGATCGGATCATGACCGATATCGGCCCGGGCAGCTTTACCGGTGTTCGGATCGGCGTTTCGGTCGCCCGCGCGCTCGGCTTTGCCCTCGGCGCACAATGCCAAGGCTTCAGCGCCGCGCCATTGATGGCGGCGATGGCGTTCGCGGATCACGACAGAATCGACGAATTGACGGTGGTCGCGATCGGCGGCCATGGCGAATATTTCCTTCAGCCCTTCGCCCGGCCGCTGCGACCGCTGGGTCCGCTGGTCTCGATGCCGTTCGATGATGCCGCGCGGGGCGCCACCTCAAAATTTATCGCGGGCGACGCCGCGGAGGATTTCGTGGCGCGCCGCAGGGGCGGCGAGGCCATCGCGCTGACGCCCGATGCGGCGCGCTGGCCGCTGATCGCCGAGATGGCTCCGCTGCCGCCGGCGCCGCTTTACGTGCGCGAGCCGGATGCGAGGCTGCCCGAGATGCGCCGATGATCACGGTCGAACGTGGTTCTTCCGAAGCGCTCGAGGATATCGTCGCGTTGATCGGCCAAAGTTTCCCGGAGCGCTATGGTGAGGCATGGAATTCGCGCCAGCTGACCTCGATAATAAGTCTACCCAATGTGTCGATCTACATGGCGCGAAAGCATGAGATTCTTGTCGGTTTTGCGATTGCACGCTCGGCGAGCGATGAATGCGAGCTTCTATTGATCGCCGTTGCCCCGACGTATCGCCGCAGCGGGGTCGCCACGCAGCTTATCGATCGATTGACGGCGGATGCGCGATCGGGAGACCAGACCAAGCTCTTCCTGGAGATGCGCGACGGCAATTCGGCTGAGCAACTTTACCTCCGTTTTGGCTTCGAACGCGTCGGTCGCCGCGCCAACTACTATAACGGGCCTGACGGCCTATGTTATGATGCGATAACCTTTGCAATGCTTCTCTAAAAAAGGTTCGCCAATATTAACGGTTTAGTGCTGAAACCTCATTGACACCAAAGCGACGGCAACCTAAGAACAATAACCCCCCTGCAAGTTTTAATTATGTCCGAAAAGAAGGAAAATACAATTGGAACAAGACGATCAAGGTATGAACGAGACGCTAATTACCCTTACCGCGGACATTGTCGCCGCGCATGTGAGCAACAACAGCGTTGCCGTTTCTGATTTGCCGCTCATCATCTCCAATGTGCATGAGGCGCTTTCCGGCCTCAGCGGTTATGCGCAGGATGAAACGCCGCCCGAGCCCGCCGTGCCGATCAAGTCTTCGATCAAGCGCGACTATATCGTCTGCCTCGAAGACGGCAAGAAGTTGAAGATGCTCAAGCGTCATCTCAACACCCATTACGACATGACTCCGGAAGATTACCGCGCCAAATGGGGTCTGCCGGCCGACTATCCGATGGTGGCGCCGGCCTATGCCGAACAACGCCGCCAGCTGGCCAAGGACATCGGCCTTGGCCGCAAAAAGGGTGGCCGCAAGAAAGCCGCCGCTTGACCGCATGGCTGCGGCACCGGCGCTTTGGGGGTGCCATCCGCGGCCATTGACAGCATAGGTGCCGGGATTAGATTGATGCTGATCCCGGCATTTTTTTGGCCCCGGCATTTTTTTGGCCCCGACATTTTTTGGCCCCGACATTTTTGGCAAGGCGTCCACTCCATCCATGCATAGCAAGATCGATCTGGAAGCCTTGTGCGCCGAACGCGGCCTCCGCATTACCGATCAACGCCGCATCATCGCCCGCGTCATTTCGGACGCGGATGACCATCCCGATGTCGAAGAGCTCTACAGACGTGCCTCCGAAGTCGATCCCAAAATCTCCATCGCCACCGTTTATCGCACCGTGCGCCTGTTCGAGGATGCGGGCATTCTCGATCGCCATGATTTCGGCGACGGGCGCGCGCGCTACGAGGCTTCGCCCGAGGCGCATCACGACCATCTGATCGATGTCGAGACCGGCAAGGTAGTCGAATTCGTCGACCCCGAATTGGAAGCGCTGCAAAAGGAAATCGCCGAAAAGCTGGGCTATCGCCTCGTCGACCACCGCATGGAGCTTTATGCCGTCGCGCTCGACAGCAAAAAAGGTTGATCCGGCCGCGGGCGATCCGCCCGATATTTCCGCTCTGGGCTGGCTGCGACTGACCGCCCGCGTCCTGATGATGCTGGTCGCCGCGCTGATCGCGGTGCCGCTGCATTATCTCTGGCGCCTGTTTCGGCTACCCTCGCCCTGGCCGCGGCTGTTTCTCGGGCTCACCGCACGCATATGCGGGGCGCGCGTGCACAGGCGCGGCGTACCGCTGCGACGCGACGTGTTCTACATTTCCAACCATATCAGCTGGATCGATATCCTCGCCATCGCCGGCACCAGCGGCAGCGCGTTCGTCGCGAAGGCCGAGATCCGCGCCGCGCCGGTGGTCGGCTGGCTCTCCACTCTCAACCGCACCGTGTTCGTCAGCCGCGAGGACCGACTGGGCGTGGCCGAGCAGATCAACCTGCTGCGCGCGGCGATGGCCGAAAACTGGTCGATCACGGTGTTTCCCGAGGGTACCACCACCGACGGGCATTCGCTCAAACCGTTCAAGACCCCGATGCTCAAGGTGCTCGAACCGCCTCCGCCCGGCGTCTATGTCCAGCCGGTGATGCTCGATTACGGCCCGGTGGCCGAGGAGATCAGCTGGATCGGTGTGGAGTCCGGTAAGAACAACGCGATTCGGCTGCTCGCGCGCAAGGGCAGTTTTCCGATGGCGGTGACCTTCCTCGATCCGTTCGATCCGCACGACTTTCCCGGCCGCAAGAAAATCGCCGCGGAAAGCCGTGTGCGGATCGAGGCGGCGCTGGTCGAAACGCTCGGCAAGCCACTGCGCGAGTTCACCGCGCATTGACGCTCCCCGATATCCCAACCAGGTCGGCCCTGCGGAGGCAGGGGCCTATCCCATCTGTCGTCAGTGATGAGCGTAGTCGGGATAGGCTCCCGCCTGCGCGGGAGCGGCGAACGGCTGCAAAGGAAATAGCTCCTATCGATTCTACCCGGTCGACGCCGAGCAACCACCTCCCTATAAGCGCGCGCCTATGACCCAGACCTATCACGTCAAGAGCTTCGGCTGCCAGATGAACGTCTATGACGGCGAGCGCATGGCCGAATTGATGGAAGCCGAGGGAATGACGGCGAGCGACAAGGCGGACGCCGATCTCGTGATCCTGAACACCTGCCACATCCGCGAACGCGCTGCCGAAAAAGTCTATTCCGAGATTGGCCGTTTGCGGCGCGAGGACGGATCGACGCCGATGATCGCGGTGGCCGGCTGCGTGGCGCAGGCCGAGGGCACCGAGATCGCGCGGCGAGCGCCATCGGTCGATGTCGTGGTCGGTCCGCAGGCTTATCACCGCCTGCCCGAATTGCTGCGCGAGGCAAAGGGCGGCAAAAAGGCGCTGGATACCGGCATGCCCGCCGCATCGAAATTCGCGGCGCTGCCGAAGCGAGGTGTTCAGACGCGGCCCACCGCCTTTCTGACGGTGCAGGAAGGCTGCGACAAATTCTGCACCTATTGCGTGGTGCCCTATACCCGGGGCGCCGAAATCAGCCGGCCATGGGGCGCGCTGATCGACGAGGCCAAGGCGCTGATCGACGGCGGCGCAAGGGAAATCACGCTGCTTGGCCAGAACGTCAACGCCTGGGAGGCGGTGGACGACAAGGGCCGCGCGCAAGGTCTCGACGGCCTGATCCGCGCGCTCGCCGAACTGCCGGGCCTCGCCCGCATCCGCTACACCACCAGCCATCCGGGTGACATGAGCGAAAGCCTGATCGCCGCGCATGGCGAGGTCGAAGCGCTGATGCCGTTCCTGCATCTGCCGGTACAGTCCGGATCGGACCGCATCCTCAAGGCCATGAACCGCAGCCACACCGCAGCGAGCTATCTGAAACTGCTCGACCGCGTCCGCGCCGTTCGCCCCGACATCGCACTTTCGGGCGATTTCATCGTCGGCTTCCCCGGCGAGACCGATCGGGATTTCGAGGACACGCTGACGCTGGTGCGCGCCACGCGTTACGCGCAGGCCTATTCGTTCAAATACAGCCCGCGCCCCGGCACGCCCGCCGCCGAGATGGCGGATCAGATCCCGCCCGAGATCATGGACGAACGGCTGCAGCGCCTGCAGGCCGCGCTCAACGCCGATCAGCACGCCTTCAACCGGGCCAGTGTCGGCCGGCGCTGCGACATCCTGCTCGAACGCAAGGGCCGCAAGGCCCGGCAGCTGGTCGGCAAATCGCCCTGGCTGCAATCGGTCCATGTCGATGTGGACGGTGCCGCGATCGGCGATCTTCTGACGGTCGACCTGGTCGATGCCGGTCCCAACAGTCTGGCCGGAGAACCCGCGATGAGGAAAGCCGCCTGATGGCGCGCAAGGAACAGGCGCGGGCCGGCGACATGACCCGGCTCGAGATCGAGTTCGACAAGCCGCATCTGCTGGGAAGCCTGTTCGGCGAATTCGACCGCAATCTGGTCGCGGTCGAAAACCGGCTCGGCGTGTATATCGCGGCGCGCGGCAATCAGGTGCAGATCGAGGGCGAGGCGTCCGCGGCGGCGCGCGCGCGCGACGTGCTGACCGCGCTCTACAGCCGCATCATGCGGGGCGAGCAGATCGATGCCGCGCTGGTCGAGGCGGCGATCGCCATGTCCGACGAACCGACGCTCGACGGCATCGTGCGGCAGGACCGCAGCGGCACGCCGCAGGTGATGATCCGCACGCGCAAGAAGAACATCATTCCGCGCTCGCCCGGGCAAATCCCCTATATGGAATCGCTGGCGCGCGACGAGATCATCTTCGCGCTGGGACCGGCGGGCACCGGCAAGACCTATCTCGCGGTGGCGCAGGCCGTCGCCATGCTCATCACCGGGCAGGTCGACCGGCTGATCCTCTCGCGTCCCGCGGTCGAGGCGGGCGAGCGGCTGGGCTTCCTGCCCGGCGACATGAAGGAAAAGGTCGATCCCTATCTGCGCCCGCTCTACGACGCGCTGTACGACACGCTGCCGGCCGAACAGGTCGAGCGGCGCATCGCGAGCGGAGAGATCGAGATCGCCCCGCTCGCCTTCATGCGCGGACGCACGCTGGCGGACGCGTTCGTGATCCTCGACGAGGCGCAGAACACCACGCCCGCGCAGATGAAGATGTTCCTCACCCGCTTCGGCATGAACAGCCGCATGGTCATCTGCGGGGATCCCAAGCAGGTCGATCTGCCCGGCGAGGGGATGAGCGGCCTGGCCGATGCGGTCTCGCGGCTGCAGGACGTGGAAAATATCTCGATCAATCGCTTTACCTCAGCCGACGTCGTGCGGCATCCGCTGGTCGGCAAGATCGTCGATGCCTATGAAGGCCCCCATGCTTGACGTGGAAACCGCGGTCGGCCCCGGCTGGGACGGCGAGGAAGCGTGGGCCGATCTCGCCCGCCGCGCGGTGCGCGCCGGCCTCTCGGTCAGCCCGTTCGCGGATTTGATCGACAAGCGGGTCTCGGTCGAGGTCGCGGTCAAGCTGTCGGACGATGCGGAGGTGCAGAGCCTCAACGCCGGCTATCGCGGCAAGGACACGCCCACAAACGTGCTGAGCTTTCCGATGGTCCAGCCCGATCTGCTGCAATCGCTCGAAAACAGCGACGATGGCGAGGCGCTGCTTGGCGACATCATCCTGGCGCGCGAGACCTGTGCGGGCGAGGCGGCGGACAAGGGCATTTCGCTCGAGCAGCACGCAACCCATCTGATCGCCCATGGCACGCTGCACCTGCTCGGCTATGACCATAAGAACGAGCCGGATGCCGAACGGATGGAGGACTTGGAAGTGAAAGCGCTTGCCACTCTGGGCCTTCCCAATCCATATTCCTGACATCCTGCAACCACTAAGGGGCACTCCAGCTTTCGGCAATGCCAGACAGCATGACAAACAACGCCGACGACGAAGGCGGCGGACGAATATGGCGGGGCCTCAAGGCCCTGCTGTTCAAATCCGATCACGAACCCTCGCTGCGCGAGCAGCTCGAAGAGGCCATCGACGAGCATGAGGTGGACGACGACACGCGCACCGGCGCCAATGCGGGCGACCTCAGCCGCGTCGAGCGCGAGATGCTGCGCAACCTCCTTCATTTCAGCGAGCATACGGCGGACGACGTCGCTGTCCCGCGCGCGGATATCGTGGCGATCGAGGAGAATGCCAGTTTCGACGAGCTGGTCGCGACGATCTGCGAACATGGTCACAGCCGCCTGCCGGTTTATCGCGACAATCTCGACGACATCATCGGCATGATCCACATCCGCGACGCCTTTGCGATCCTGGCCGGCGATGGCCCCAGGCCACAGGGCATCGCCGCGCTGATCCGGCAGCCCCGCTTCGTGCCCGAATCGATGGGCGTGCTCGATCTGCTCGCCGAGATGCGCGCCACGCGCACACACCTCGCCATCGTGCTCGACGAATATTCGGGCACCGAGGGTATCGTCACGATCGAGGACCTGGTCGAGGAGATCGTCGGCGAGATCGAGGACGAGCACGACGACGAACCCGAGCCCCAGCTGGTCGACCTGGACGGCGGATTATGGGAAGCCGATGCGCGGATCGAACTGGACGATCTGGGCAAGCAGGTCGCGCCCGAACTGGAGGACGTGCCCGAGGACGTCGATACGCTGGGCGGCCTCGCCTTCGTGCTGGCGGGCAAGGTGCCGGCGGTCGGCGACATCCTGGAGCATCCGAGCGGCTGGAAGCTGGAGATACTGGATGGCGATGAAAAACGCGTGACTCGACTCAGGCTGCATCCGCCGGTGATCAGGGAAGATACGGAGAACTAAAAAAGCGATGGCAGCTTAACAGGGTGTTCCCTTACGCCTCAGCCAGACTCTTCGCACGCCTGCGCCAGTCCTCGGCCAGCGTCTCGAGTTGCGACAGCGCCGTCAGTTCGGCCTTGTCCTTGTCCCCGCCCGGCCGGATCAGCAGCGCGAACACGCGCGCGACCGTCCAGTCGCGATCCGCTCTCGTCTCGCGCGAGATGATATCGCCCCTGGATACCGCGCCTTCTTCGATCACCCGCAGGTAGAGCCCGCAGCGGCCGGTGTTGACGATCGTCGCCATGATATCGCCTCGGCCGAAATGATGATCGAGCTTCCAGCAGGGCTGGCGACCGTGGCTGATCTCGAGCAGCGCCTCGCCGATCCGGAAGCGGTCGCCGATGCGAACCGTCTCTTCGGTAAAGCCGGGCGCGGTGATGTTCTCCCCGAACGCGCCATAGTCACCGATCAGCTCATTGCCGGACAGCTTCTCGCGCCAAAAGGCATAATGATCGGACGGGTAGAGATGCACCGCCTTGTCCCAGCCGCCATGGTGCACCGGATCGGCGACCTGGTCGCCCTCGAACCCGGTCCAGCCGAGGCGTATCGGACCATCCGCCGGATCGCGGGCGATGGCGCTGGCGGAATCGCCCCTAAAGGGTTTGGGCCTGCCGATGAACAGACCTTCGACGGTCGACAGCATGAGTGCGGCCCCTTGATAAACTTTCTCCCGCCCGGGCGGGAGAAGGATACGAAGCCCCGGATTAAATCCGGGGCGGAGTTGCCTGCCCCCGCGAAAGCGGGGGGATGAGGGTGGGTGGCGCGCCAGCGCCATCGATGGGTCGGCGCTGCAACGGCTTCCCCTCACCGCTGCGCCCCGGATCAAGTCCGGGGCTCGCTCCTTCCCGTGAACGGGAGAGGGATAAGCTTTATCCCTCCGCCGCGCGCAGTTCCGAGCCCAGTTTCAAGACCTTGCCGCCATCGTCCTGTTTGATCAGATAGGCCGGATTGTCCGCATCGCCCTTGCGGGTGATTTCGGAACCCTCGATCGTCCGCGTCACCTCGCGCTCGAAGCGTTCTTCTATCTGGCCGGTGGCGGTGCCGCTGCCCCAGTCCCATTCGACATATTGGTTTGCCTGAAAACTGTTCTCGTTCGCCATCGCTTTGCCGTCCTTTTACGCCGAGCCCTATGAAGCCGCGGGCAAAGCCAAAGTTCCGGTTGGCAAGCCTGTCGCCTCATGCTCAAAGCTCGGCTCATGCAAGTCGAAGACCTCCGCATCGCCCTGTTCAGCGGCAACTACAACTACGTTCGGGACGGGGCGAACCAGGCGCTCAACCGTCTCGTCGGCCATCTGCTCGGGCGCGGCGCAAAGGTGCGCGTCTACTCGCCGACCATCCCCGATCCGCCGTTCGCGGCGACGGGCGACGTCGTCAGCATTCCCTCGCTGCCGATACCCGGGCGCGGCGAATATCGCATCGGCACCGCGCTTTCGCCCGAAATCCGCGCCGATATGGCGGCGTTCGATCCCAATATCGTCCACATCTCCAGCCCCGACTGGGTCGCCCACCGCGCCGTCACCTGGGCGCGCGAACGGGGCATCCCGGTGCTCGCCAGCGTGCACACCCGGTTCGAGACCTATCCGCGCTATTACGGCCTGGCCTTTCTGGAGCCGTGGTTCGTCAAGGGCCTGCGCCGCCTCTACAATCGCTGCGACGCCATCGTCGCGCCGTCGGAGAGCATGGCCGCGATCCTGCGCGAGGAAGGAATGAACCGAGACGTCGGCATCTGGTCGCGCGGGGTGGACCGGGAGACGTTCAACCCCGGCCGCCGCGACTTGGCCTGGCGGCGCTCGATCGGCATCGAAGGCGCCGAGCCGGTGATCGGTTTCCTCGGCCGGCTGGTGATGGAAAAGGGGCTCGACATGTTCGCCGACACGATGGCGCAGCTTGGCGAACGCGGCGTGGACCACCGCGTGCTCGTGATCGGCGAAGGCCCGGCGCACGACTGGTTCGCCGAGCGCGTTCCGGACGCCTGCTTCGTCGGCTTCCAGCAGGGCGCCGATCTCGGCCGCGCGGTCGCGAGCATGGACATGCTGTTCAATCCGTCGATCACGGAGACCTTCGGCAACGTCACGCTGGAATGCATGGCCTGCGGCGTGCCGGTGGTCGCCGCGCGCGCCACCGGTAGCGAAAGCCTGGTCGAGGACGGCGCATCGGGCGCGCTCGTCGAACCGGGCGATGTCGCCGGTTTCGCCGATGCGCTGGAACGCTATTGCCGCGATCCCGAGCTGCGTGCGCTGCACGGCGCGGCGGGCAACGAGCGCGCCGAAGATTACAGCTGGTACGACATCAACGAGACGATGGCGCGCAAATATCTGGCGCTGATCGAAAACCGATAAAAGGGCCGCGGGGCCTTGGCCGCAGTCAGAGCCGCTCGATCCGCCGGGCCGCCTCGTCGACGATATCGACCACCTGTTCGACCAGTTGCTGGTCGAGCCGGTCGCCATGACGATGGACGCGCAGGGCGTTGCGCAAATTCTCCATCGCGCGGTGCAGCTGGCGATTGGGCGCGGCGCGCTGCTCCTCGCCGAGCGCGCCGACCCGGGCGAGCACGGCGGCGGCCTCCTCGGCCCGGCGATCCAGCTCCTCGCGCCCCGCCGCGGTGGCCTCGAACGCCTTGCGCGGCTCGTCCTCGGCGGCGCACAGCTCGCGAACCGCACCCTCGTCCTCGAGCAGCGAGAGCGTGGGATAGACCGCGCCCGGGCTCGGCGCATAGGTGCCGCCGCTGAGCTCCTCGATCGCCTTGATCAGCTGATAGCCGTGGCGCGGCTCGTCCGCGATCAGCCGGAGCAGCGCCAGCCGCAGCTCGCCCGATCCGAACACCCGGCCCCGGCGCCTGCCGCGACCGCCGCCAAACGGTCCGCCCGGGCCGAACGGACCCTGCGGCCCGAACGGGCCGTGGGGTCCGGAACTTTCGTCCAAGCCGCTCGCCGCCGCCATGTCCCGCACCATCGCCATGATCCCGGCAAATTTGCGCGCGCCGCCGCCCCGGCCGAATTCACCACATCCCTGTCGCATAGTTCATACTCCTTATTCGCGATATATTGAGATATATCTTGAAGCAGTCTTTATACAAGAGTCTCTCGCAGAATTTTATCGCACACCCTATCTTGCCCTGCATGGCCGACCTATTTGGCGACGATTCCGCCCCTCCCGCTTCATTCCCGCAACCGCGCGAAAACGCGCCGCTGGCCGACCGCCTGCGCCCGAGGTCGCTGGACGAGGTGGTCGGGCAGGACCATCTTACCGGCCCTGACGGCGCGATCGGGCGGATGGTGCGCGCCGGCCGGCTCGGTTCGATGATCCTGTGGGGTCCGCCGGGCACCGGCAAGACCACCATCGCGCAGCTGCTCGCCGGCGCGGTCGGCATGCGTTACAAGGCGATCAGCGCGGTCTTTTCCGGCGTCGCGGACCTCAAGCAAGCGTTTGCCGAAGCCGATCAGGCGGCCAGGGCCGGCCAGCAGACGCTGCTGTTCGTGGACGAGATCCACCGCTTCAACCGCGCGCAACAGGACGGATTTCTGCCGTTCGTCGAGCGCGGCGTGGTGACGCTGGTCGGCGCGACCACCGAAAATCCCAGCTTCGAACTCAACGCCGCGCTGCTCAGCCGCGCGCAGGTGCTGGTGCTGCACCGGCTCGCCCCCGCAGCCTTGGCCACATTGCTAGACCGGGCCGAGGAAGAATATGCCGAACCGCTGCCGCTGACCGGGGAGGCGCGCACCGCGCTCGTCGCCAGCGCCGACGGCGACGGACGCTTCCTGCTCAACCAAGCCGAAACGCTCTACAACAGCCGCATCGACGAGCCGCTGGGGCCGCAGGAGATGAGCGCGCTGCTCCACCGCCGCGTGCCGGTCTACGACAAGGACCGCGAAGGGCATTACAATCTCATCAGCGCGCTGCACAAATCGGTGCGCGGCAGCGATCCGCAGGCCGCGCTCTATTATCTCGCGCGGATGCTGGTGGCGGGCGAGGATCCGCTCTATCTGTGCCGCCGGATGGTGCGCATGGCGGTGGAGGATATCGGCCTCGCCGATCCCGGCGCTCTCGCCCAGTGCCTGGCCGCCAAGGACGCCTATGATTTCCTCGGATCGCCCGAAGGCGAGCTGGCGCTGGTCCAGGCCTGCCTCTATCTCGCCACCGCGCCCAAATCGAACGCGGTTTACAAGGCGCAGAAGGCGGCGTGGAAATCGGCGAAGGCGAGCGGATCGCTGATGCCGCCGATGAACATCGTCAACGCGCCGACCAAGCTGATGAAGCAGCTCGGCTACGGCCAGGGCTATGCCTATGATCATAATGCCGAGGGCGGCTATTCCGGCGCGAACTACTGGCCCGAGGAGATGGCGCCCGAACGTTTTTATGCGCCGACCGACCGCGGCTTCGAACGCAAGATCGCCGAGCGCATCGCCCATTGGCAGGGGTTGAAAGAAGGGCGGGACGCTTAGCGTCTGAACCCGTTGGCTCTCTTCTTCGACTGTGTCGCACTACGAAACGTCCGCCCAGCCCGAACAGGCACGCCCCATTCGCCGAAACTTTCCGCTGTCCTACACAGCGCCTTTTCGCTTAGGCTGGTGCCCATGACTCGCCCCGCCCCAACGCGTTCGCTCCATGGCCCCGCGCCGGCTTCGGGAAGGGACGACAAGGGGGGGATGTATCGCGCCTTTTGTGACCTTCCGGCTTCGGATCGGGATCGCGAACGGCAGAACGCGCCATTCGTCGGCATCCGCAGAGCGACGATGAAGGCCTTTATACTTGCCGTCCCATTGTTCGCCCTGGCCGCCCCGGCCAACGCGCAGTCCAATGACCAAGCACGCTACGACCGCGCGCTCGCCGCCGGATACAAGGCGCAATTTCTCTGCTCCGGGCTATGGAACGGCGGCAAGGCCGCGGCGCAGATCGAGGCGGACGAACTCACCGGCATCTACGACCGCATCGCCGACATCGTGCCCACGCTGACGCCCGAGATCGACGAGCGCGCGCACCAGGTGCGCGTGGCGTTCGACACCGCCATGCCGCCGCGCACTGCGCAGTGGCGGGCCGGGCTGGGCTGCGCCTCGCTGCCGATCGGCGCCGATCCGGCCGATGGCGCCAAGCTGCCGCATTTTGCGGGCGAACTGGTTCCCTATCTGATCGACGACAGCGCCTGGCCGATGGGGGACCGCGATGCGCTGGCACCAGAGGCGGCGGTTTCCGCCATCGCCGCCAAGGCGCTGGCGGGCGAATATGGCGGCGCGAGCAGCGCGGCGTTGGTGCTGCACCACGGCAAGATCGTCGCCGAGACCTACAAGCCCGGCTTCGACATGCATATGTCCCAGCGCACCTGGTCGGTTGCCAAGTCCTTGGCCGGCACGCTGATCGGCCATGCCGTGCTCGAAGGATTGGTCGATCCGGCCCAACCGGCAGCGCTCGCCGAATGGCGCGATCCCGCCGATCCACGCGGCAGGATCACGCTCGACAATCTGATGCGAATGGCCAGCGGGCTCTACAGCGACACGCAGGGAAGCCGCACCGATCCGGTCTATATGGGCGGAACCGCGGCGTTCCCGCGCGCCGCGCACTGGCCGTTGCTGCACGCGCCCGGCAGCCGTTTCCGCTACGCCAATAACGACATATTGAACGCCTGGCGCAGCGTGCAGGAGCGGCTGCCGGAGGAGCGGCGGCTCGGCTATCCGCTCGCTTTCTTCCGCAAGCTCGGCATGACGCGCACGATCGCCGAGACCGACTGGCGCGGCAATTTCATCCTGTCGAGCCAGGTCTGGACCACCGCGCGCGATCTCGCGCGGCTCGGTCAGCTCTATCTCGACGACGGCATGTGGCAGGGTGAGCGGCTGCTTCCGGATAGCTGGCGCCAATTCGTCAGCACGCCGAGCGGCCCGCAGCCCGATGGCGAGTTCGGCTATGGCGCCACTTTCTGGCTGATGAACGACAGCGACGGCGTTCCGGCCGACAGCTTCGCGGCATTCGGCAATCGCGGGCAGTATCTCGTCATTATTCCGTCGCGCGGCATGGCGATCGTGCGGCGCGGCTACGATACATCGGACCAGCGTTTCGATATCGCCGCGTTCACTCGCGACATCCTCGTCGCCGCCGAAGCACTCTAGCGCCCGGCGTCAAGCTCTGTTAGATATTGGCCGAGATAAGCTCAAAAACAGGGGTCGAGTTTCATGCAGATCGGAAATAACCGCTATCGCTTCAGCGAGAGCCTGGCGATGGAATGGGGCGAGAAGATTCTCATCGCGCTCGCCATCCTCGTCGTCACCTGGATTTTGGCGCGGGTCGCCAAGTGGGCGTTCGCCAAGCTGGTCGACAATGTCAAATTCCTGCAGCGCCATACCTCGTCCGGCAAATCGGTGGGCGAATCGCTCGGCACGATCGTCAGCCTGCTGATCTGGCTGTTCGGCATCCTCGCGATCCTGCAGGTGTTCAGCCTGGGCGGCGTGATCCAGCCGGTCCAGACGCTGCTCAACAGCGTCATGGAATTCATCCCGAACCTGATCGGCGCCGCGATCATCTTCTTCGTCGGCCTGATCGTCGCGCGGATTCTGCGCGATCTGACGGTGACGGCGCTGCAGACGGTCGATTTCGACAAATGGGCCAATCGCGGCGGGGTCGACACGGTCACCGGCAACAGCGCGATCAGCAAGACCATCGGCACCATCGTGTTCGTGCTGATCATCATTCCGGTGTCGATCATGGCGCTGGAAGCGCTCGATCTGGATACGGTCTCGCGGCCCGCCAGCGAGATGCTGCGGATTTTCTTCGACGCGATCCCTAACATCATCGGCGCGGCGATCATCCTTGGCCTCGGCTATCTGATCAGCCGCTTCGTCGTGCAGATTCTGAAGGAAATCCTGCCCGGGCTCGGTGTCGACCGCGCGGTCGGCTCGATGGACGTGCTGCCCGCCGGAACGACGGTATCCTCGATCGTCGCGCGCATCGTGCAGATCGCGATCATGCTGTTCGCGGCGATCGCGGCGACGCGGCTGCTCGGCTTTCCCGAACTGACCGCGATCCTCGATCAGGTGCTCGAACTGGGCGGCCAGGTGATCTTCGGCGCGGTCGTCATCGCCTTCGGCTTCCTCATCGCGAACCTGCTGGGCAAGCTGATGGCCGGCACCGGCGAGAACAATCTCGCCTCCGCCATCGTCCGCTACGCCACGATCATCCTGTTCACCTTCATGGGCCTCCGGTTCATGGGCGTGGGCGAGGAGATCGTCGACATGGCGTTCGGCGCGCTGGTGATCGGCGGCGCGGTGGCCGGCGCGCTGGCGTTCGGCCTCGGCGGCCGCAACGCCGCCTCGCGCCTGCTCGAACGGATGCAGGACAAGGCGGAAAGCGAGGCCGCCAAGCCCGCGAGCCCGCCGACGCCGATGACGCCCAAGGCACCGGCCTCTCCGCCGACAACCGCGGCGCCGGTGCCTCCGCGGCAGCCCGACGTCCCGCCGCTCGACGAATGACGACTTCGCGCGGATAGCATAGGAGAGGGCGGGGCCGTTCGGCGCCGCCCTTTTTGCGCCATGCGCCGTTTCGCCGCCACCGCCTGCATCGACTGGTCGGGCCAGGCCGTCGCCCGGCCGAAGGGCCTAGCGGTCGCCATCGCCCGCCAGGCCGGACCGCCCGTGCTGATCGAGCCCGAGGGCGGCTGGACGAGAGGCGGTATTCGCGAATGGCTGCGGTCGCTCGCCGAAAGCAAAGCCGACATCGTCGTCGGGCTCGACCTGTCGCCGACCTTTCCCTTCCTCGATCGGGGAGGCTATTTTCCAGGCTGGAGCGAAAGCCCGGAAAGCCCACGCGAACTGTGGGCGCTGGTCGATAGCATCGCCGCCGCCGATCCGCATCTGTCCGCGAACAGCTTCGTCGACCATCCCGAGGCGGCGCGCCATTTCCGCCGTCATGGGGCACGCGAAGGCGACATGTTCGGCGGCGGCATCGGACGGCTGCGCGAAGTGGAGCGGCACCAGCGCGCGAGCGGCCAGGCGAACAGCTGGTCCTGCTTCAACCTGGTCGGCGCCGGCCAGGTCGGCAAGAGCTCGCTGACCGGCATGCGCATGCTCCACGCGCTGGACGGCGCGATTCCGTTCTGGCCGTTCGATCCGGTGCCGGACGAAGGGCCGCTGCTGATCGAAATCTATACGACCGTCGCCGCCCGCGCCGCCGGCCTGGGCAAAAGCCGCAGCAAGGTCCGCGACGCAGAGGGCCTGTTCGCCGCGCTCGCCGCGCTGAGTTCGCCCGATTGTCTCCCGCTCGCGCGCTATGACGATCACGCCACCGATGCCCTGATCACCGCCGCCTGGCTGCGCGACGCCGTGCGCGCTCCGGTTCTGTGGCATCCCGAAACGATGACGGCCGAGGTTGCGGCCAAGGAGGGCTGGACCTTCGGCATTGCCTGATCCTTCGGCTGGCGCGCGTAAAAAAGCCTTGTCGAGCCCCATCCCCCTGCCCTAACCGCATTGCCGCGCCGGTTTAGCTCAGTTGGTAGAGCAGCGGTTTTGTAAACCGAAGGTCGCGGGTTCGACTCCTGCAATCGGCACCGTTTTTCAACCATGTCGTGGGCTCATAACGGCGATAACCGCAGATCGACGCGTCGCGCCGCTGCCGCGGGCGGTTGCCCAAGCCAGACCGCTGGCGAGGAAATCGTCGCCAAACGGCAGTGACGCAAATCGCCCAGACAAGCGCAATCCGTTCACAGGATTTCGAACAGGCCCGCTCCGCCCATTCCGCCGCCCATGCACATGGTGACGACGCCGTACTTCGCGCCGCGGCGCTTGCCCTCGTGCATGATGTGGCCGGTCATCCGAGCGCCGGACATGCCATAAGGATGGCCCACCGAGATGGCGCCACCTGAAACATTCAAGCGATCGTTTGGAATTCCGATCTTGTCCCGGCAATAGAGAACTTGGCTGGCAAAGGCCTCGTTCAGCTCCCACATATCGATGTCGCCGACCGAAAGGCCATGCTTTTCGAGTAATTTCGGGATCGCGAAAACCGGACCTATGCCCATTTCCTCAGGGCCACAACCGGCGACCGCAAGGCCTCTGTAAACGCCGAGGGGCGCAAACCCGCGGCGGTCGGCTTCGCCGGCTTCCATGAGCACCACAGCAGCGGCCCCATCGGACAGCTGGGAGGCGTTGCCCGCGGTAACGAACCGACCCTCTTCGATCTGTTGTC
Source organism: Novosphingopyxis sp. (assembly GCF_965218915.1). Classification (GTDB taxonomy): domain Bacteria; phylum Pseudomonadota; class Alphaproteobacteria; order Sphingomonadales; family Sphingomonadaceae; genus Novosphingopyxis. Next base: position 2,571,401 of record NZ_OZ244708.1, read on the forward strand.
CCCCCTTGAACGCGGGCTGGAGTTTTTGCAAATCCTCCAACCGCGTCTGGGGACGATTGCCTTCGTCCTGCTCCAAGGTCACTTCGCGCTGCGACGTCGCGCCGGTCTCCTTGTCGGTCACCACCATGGTGGCGGACATCGGTGCTATTTCCGCGTCGAACCTGCCGGCGGACTGCGCCTCGGCGACGCGCTGCTGCGACTGCAGCGCATATTCGTCCTGCGCCTCCCGGCTGATGCCGTAACGCTCGGCGACGATTTCCGCCGTCTCGAGCATGCTCATGTAAAGTTGCGGCACTTCGGCCGACAGCCACGGATCCGCCGTGCGATAACCGTTCATATGCTTTGTCTGAACGAGGCTGATGGACTCGACGCCGCCGGCGACCGCGATTCTCTGCTCGCCGGTTTGTATACGGTTGGCCGCGGCCGCGATCGCCATCAGTCCCGAACCGCACTGACGGTCCACCGTCGTGCCGGGAACGGTTTCGGGCAATCCCGCCCGAAGCGCACCTTGCCGCGCGACGTTGAAGCCGGTCGAACCCTGCTGCAGCGCGCAGCCCATCACCACATCTTCCACTTCGCCCGGATCGATGCCGGCACGCCTTACCGCATGTTCGATCGCGTGCCCGGCCAGCGCCTGACCTTGCGTATCGTTGAACGCTCCCCGATAGGCTTTGCCGATCGGCGTCCGGGCGGTGGCGACAATGACTGCTTCATGCATGGCGGGCGCTCTCCTAAAACCATTTTAAGAATTAAGGTACGGTTGTAATGCCCTTGCTATGATGTCAATAGGTGGTCATTGAGATAATCAAGATGTTCGAAGAGGCAGAGGATGACCGAGGTCGCACAGGAAACGCTCGAGCTTTGGAGCGAAGGCACCCGGCTCGCCGCCGATCTATTCAAGCCAGATGCTCCGCGTCCCGACGACGGCTATCCCGCAATTCTGCTCTGTCATGGCTGGGGCGGACTGAAAGATCATCTCAGGCGCTACGCCGAAAAATTCGCGCGTGCCGGATTCGTCGCATTGACGTTCGACTATCGCGGATGGGGCGAATCGGATGGGCGCGTCATTGCGGTCCGCGACGCGCCGCGCTTGCTGGAAGCAGGCGAGACGACGCTCAAGGTCCGCGTGCTGCGGGAGATTGTCGATCCCGTCGACCAGACGACCGACATTCGCAACTGTCTCGCCTATCTCTGGTCGCATCCGGACGTCGACCGCGACCGGATCGGCATCTGGGGGACAAGCTATGGCGGCGGCCACGCGGTATTCACCGCCGGAAACGACGACCGTATCAAAGCCGTAGTGGCGCAGATCGGCGGCTTCGGATTTCCTCCCGAACATCGTGAATGGGCTCGCGGCCGCGCAGCGCAAAAAGCGAGCGGACAGATCGATCCGGTCGTTCCGCAAGGCGGCCTGGATGGTATCGAGGGACTCAAAGGCACTCCGGACGTCGCCAGGATGGCGGAGCACTCGCAGCTGCGCGCCGCGGCCAAGGTCCAGGTGCCCACTCTGATACTCGACGCCGAATTCGAAGAACTGAACAATCGGCTCGAACATGGCTGGGCGGCCTATATGATGATCCGCCAAAACGCGCCTGCCGAATATGACACTTATCCATGCAAGCATTACGCCGTTTACGACGATCATTTCGAAGACTCGACCGATCGAGCCGTCGCGTGGTTTTCAAGATATCTCTGACCCATCTCATCGCCGAGGCCTTATGACTGACCATGCCGATTCCGCCGACTACGTAACCGAGGCTCTGCGGGCCGCGCGCGTCGTGGACGATGTGCCCGAAGACACCTCGTTGATCCCGATCGCAAGGGTCGGCATCATCGGCGCCGGCACCATGGGCGGCGGCATCGCCATGAATTTCGCCAATATCGGCGTTCCCGTGCACATCGTGGAGACCAAGCAGGAAGCGCTGGACCGCGGCTTCGGAGTGATCCGCGGAAATTACGAGCGCAGCGCAAAGCGCGGCCGCTTCCCCATGGAGGAAGTCGCAACGCGAATGGGGCGCATCTCGCAGTCGCTCGACATGGCCGATCTCGCCGATTGCGATATCGTTATCGAGGCCGTGTTCGAGAACATGGATCTCAAAAAAAGCATCTTCTCCCGTCTCGACGGTATCGTGAAGCAGGGCGCCATCCTCGCCAGCAACACATCGGGGCTGGACGTCGACGAAATCGCTGCGGTCACCAAGCGCCCCGAAAGCGTTATCGGGCTTCACTTTTTCTCGCCCGCAAACGTCATGAAGCTGCTCGAGATCGTGCGCGGCGAGAAGACCTCCGACGCGGTCATCGCGAGCTCGCTCGACATGGCCGAACGCATTGGCAAGATTGCCGTCGTGGTCGGCGTGTGTCCCGGCTTCGTCGGCAATCGGATGCTCTACCCGCGTCAGCTCCAGGCGGCCGAACTCCTGAAACGCGGCGCGATGCCGTGGGATGTCGATCGCGTGCTCAAGGATTTCGGGTTCAAGATGGGACCGTTCGAGATGAGCGATCTCGCCGGTCTCGACATCGGCTGGGTGCCGGGCGAAGGTGATCCGCTGCGCGATGCGTTATGCAAGGCCGATCGGCGCGGCCAGAAGACCCGCGCTGGCTATTATGATTATGATGAAAACCGTTTTGCGTCGCCCTCCCCGATGGTCGCCGACCTTATCCGTGAAAAGCTGGACGTGTCCGACGAACTAGACCCGCCCAGCGATCGGGAAATTCTGGAAACCTGCCTCTTCCCCATGGTGAACGAAGGGGCAAAGATACTCGAAGAAGGTATCGCGCAGCGCCCGTCCGATATCGATGTCGTGTGGATGTTCGGCTATAACTGGCCGCAGGACAGCGGCGGCCCGATGCGCTGGGCCGATTCCGTGGGCCTTGAACGCGTCGAAGCAAAGGCCCGCGAACTTGGACGGACAAGCGACTGGTACGATCCGGCACCATTGCTACAGCGGCTGGTACGCGATGATCGCGGCTTCGCGGATTTGTAAAAAGCTTTAGGCAATCAGCGACTCAAGCCGCGAAACAGCGGTCGGACATATAGTTCGGCCGCATTTGCGAACGTCGCTGTCGGCACCCAACGCTGGAGTTCCTGCGCAGAGTTGATCATCGCGGTTACAGCCTCCGCCGCGATCCGCATGTCGCAAAGGCGCACCGATCCGTCGATCACGCCATCGTTCAGCATATCCTGGAAGCGCCAGGTCAACAGCGCGAGCCGCTGCTCCATCTCGTGGCGCAGCTCGGGCCCGATTGCCGTAAGGGCCGACGTCCGCAGTACCACGCCCTCGGGAACCATCTGGCGACTGACCAGAGAAGTCGCGGCAGCTGCGACATGCGACATGCCGTCAGCTTCCTGCCGCAAAGCAAAACCCTGAGCCTGCCGAATGATCGAAAACGTCCGCTCGAAGCACGCGACCATCAGGGCATCGAGATTCTCGTTATGATGATAGAACGCACCCTTGGTAACACCGAGCTCGGCGGATATCCGATCGACGGAAGCTCCCTTATAGCCTTGATCGTTGATCAGCTTCGTCGCCGCGCACAGAAAGGATTCCTGGGATAGTCGGTCCGATTCCGAAAACGGCGTCGGTACCCGCGTTATCGCAATTTTCAACCCAAGCGCCTTGCTGCCGATCCCCTTCAACAAAATGTCGCTCAGTCGGTCGGCGACACGCTCGAAGTCATCGTCGACATAACCGTGAAGCCAGATCACCGACCAGTGCAACTGCGATAGCAGCAAATGGGCGTTGGCATTGCACTGCTCGGGCGTCCAGGACATTTCGGCCGGCCGAAAGAGGCGGCGGACAACCCGGAACATTCCGACATAGGCATCGCCAACTTCACCAAGATGCGGTTCGGACAAGGCCCGCAAATCTCCGAAATGCACGAGCTCCGGCTCTTCCCCCTTTCGAATGCGCGCCTGCATGGCAAAATAGCTCGAGATGAAGAACCGTATGCGCTCGTCGAAGTCGTCGACCGCCAGCGCGCCCTCGGCGAGCGCAAGATGCTTGGCGATAGAACGCATAAACGCCGCCGCGACAAGATCGTCGCGTCGCTTGAAATAATATCGCAGGCTCTTGAGATTGAGCCCAATCTCGGCCGCCACCACTTCCAGCGTGGAATCCTTCAGGCCGCGGCGGTTGAACAGGCCACCGGCGGCGTCGAGTATCTCGGACTTGCGCCGATCGAAGCGCGAAGGCTTATTAGCGGTCGCAGCGGCAGGGCCGGCTTCGATCAATTCGGTGTGCTTCAACTGTGCCTCGCTCATAACTGCAAAGGCTAGCCACCGCGAACCATTAGAGCAACCGCTCAAAGCCAACCGCCCGAATACCAAGCCTGGTCCCGCCTTGCCTCGCTGAGACAAGACGGGACGGCGCCTGCCGGCTCTCTCCCCCCGTCAGGAGCCTGCAAGCCGAGGGTTAGAAACGGTATCGCGCGGTCACGGTCCAATAACGGTCGGCGCCGAAAATGTCGGCTTGAGTAACATTACTCGCGCCAAAGGTGGTGAGAACGGAATTGTCGGCATAGCGATTCCGGAATAGATTGCTCACGACGCCGGTAAGATCGAGACGATCGTCCGCGGTGCGATAAGTGAGAGTCGCATTCACGACGGTGCGCTCCGGCCTGCGAAAACGGGGCACCGTGAATGGGGAGTTGTAGAAGCTCGACTGGTAGAAAACGCTTCCGCCCGGATAGAGATGGCCGGCACTGCCGAGATCGATGCCATAGTACCCGTAGAGAGTAACTTTATGCCGGGGAGCGCGGGGCAACTCATTGCCAGAAAGATCCTGGAGCGCCCCAGAAAGCGGGTTCGGAATCGTTCCCGCGGCATCGAGAAACGCAGGTTCGGAGACATCCACCACACCGCATGTCGGCCCACCGGAATCAGGACAGAAATCGGTGATTTTCGGATGCAGGTAGGTATAGGAAGCAATGATATTGGACTGGTCGTTCGGTCGCCAGGAAATTTGTCCCTCGACACCGTAGATTTCAGTCTTATCGGCATTTTCGAACCGGGTGAAAACCGGTCCCAGCACCGGTCCATCCGGGCCGTTGATAGTGCCGCGCGTACTGATCGGAATCTGCTGATCGTGAAAAATCTGGTAGAAGGCCGACCCATCGAACCGCAGCCGACCTGCGGTCCAGTTCCCGCCGACCTCGTAAACGTCTAGATGTTCCTTGTCGGCGATATTCTGCGGATTGTCGGGGTCCGGACCGGGAACGCCTTGACCCAAGGTGAAAGCGGACGACTGATAACCGCGTGCATAGGATGCATAAAGCTGATCACCCGGGCTCGGTCGCCAGGCGAGGGCAGCGCGACCTGACAGACCCTGGTCGCGACGGAACGGGTCAGCGCTATGGATCAGTGGGGAAAAGTCGGCTGCGTAAAAGGGCGGATAATAATAGACGAAACGGAAGTTGGTATGCGCTTCCTTTTCATCCCAAGTATAGCGCAGTCCCCCGTCGAAACGCAGCGTCGGGGTGATGTCGAAAGTCGCATTGCCGAACAGCGCGGTCGAGCGGATCTCGTAGAGATTGCGCTGTTCAAAGGTCGAACGCCGCGGATTGGGCGGCGGGGGCGTGCCCTCGGGATAAAGGCCGGGCGTGCCGACGATTGGCGTCAGGATCGGGTCAGTAGCATTGACGATATTTTCCCAGAATTGCTCGTCAAAATCTTGATTGTAATAATAGAAGCCGGCCAGCCAATCCACAGGCCCACCCCCCTTGCCCTCCAACCGCACCTCTTGCGACCAAAAGTAGTTGTCGTTGCGATAGTTGGTCCGGTAGTCCGTTGGAACCTGAGTGCCGGGGGCAAAGGTTCCTGGCGCCACCGTGTCCCCATCATAGCTGGTTCGAGACGTCAAATCGCGGTCCGACTGTCCGGTCGCCAGATAGGTTTGGTAACCGCCGACATATACCAGGTTCGCAAATCCGAGATCGAGATCGGCGTTCACGATGTCTTGGAAGTTCTCGCGGAGCCGGTCGTAACCGGCGATATTGACGTTAGTGGTGTAGGGCTCGCTCGGAACCGGTCCGGTGTAGCCGAATTGCGGATTGGGCGACAACGCGCCGAATACGGCGCCGTTGTTATTCAATCCGTTGTTGTAGCGGCTGAGCGTCGCATAGCCCGGCTGGTTGTCATAGGTGAAGGTGGTGGCGCGATTGCGGATGTGGAAGCCGCCGATGTTCCATTCTAACTGAAACTCCACATACAGATTGCTTACCGCAAAGCCCGCATCATCGACCCCCGCTACGGCCTCGAATATAGTCGGCTGGACAATCTCCTGAATGCCGACCCTGAAGCCCAGATTATCCGTCAGCGGTCCTGCTATATTGGCGCCCACATTATACGCACCATCGCGGCCGAAACCTGCCTGCGCCTGCGCGGTAAATTCTTCGGTCGGCGCGCGCGAGATCACGTTGATGGCACCAGCAATCGCATTGCGACCATAAGTGGTGCCCGCAGGCCCCCGAACAAAAGTGACATTACCGCCAAACAGCGTCGATTCGCCGATATTCGCCGGAACAAGATTGATGAATCCATCGATATATTGAACTACGGTATTCTCCTGGCCGAGCAGGGTCTGCGCCGTCTGGCGACCGATGCCGCGCACGTTGATGCCGAAATCGTCGGTGATGTTGAAGCCCGGTTGCTGCCGGACCAACTCGGTGGAGGTGTTTACCCCGCCAAGATTGCGGTCCTCGGCGGAGATGATCGATTTCGGCTGCGGTTGGTCGAGAAACTCCTGAAACCTCGAACCCGTAACGACGATAGAACGCTCTTCAACGACGACTTGACGATCCTCATTATCTTCCTGCTGCTGCGACTGATCATCGCCAGTGGTAGATTCAGCATTTTGGGGCCGGTCTTCGTCGGTCGAGTCATTGGCAGGGGATTCTTGCGACCCTGCGGCTCTGCTGCCGCTTTGAGCATAAGCTCCATCACACGCAAAAAAAGCAGCCGCCGCACACGATATGTACAGTAAATTTTTCATAGCCGATTCAGCCCCTCCATTTATCCCGTTCATTGCGGGTTTTTGCAGCCGCTTAGCGCAAACCGCGTTTCTCAACGGGGTTTTCCGCGATTCTTTCTTGCTAGTCAAGCTTCCATCCATATCTTGCGCATTTCATGCCAAAGATCAGTTCTGAAATGACCCAGCGAGCCTTGGCTAGACCGTACTCTCCTTCTTAAGTCACGTTTTTCAAGATTGCTATCCGGCAGCTTGCGATGCATCTGCGGGGCCGCTGCCGACCCAGTCGGCTAGGACCAATCTTCGCCCCTTGAGACCGAGCCGATTTGATTGCGTGAACGCGCTACTGACCGGTATTATGGTGGTTGGCGCCGCATATCTTTTGGTCATTACGATCGCCGGTGACGGCTCCTGGCCACCTGCTCCAAGCATGGCTTGCGAGATGATGGGTACACTTCTTCGCTTCGAAAAATTCACCGGCCAAGCCGTGCCCAGCAGTGTTTGAGAAAAGTGGTTTGCTTCGATCCTCTTCCCTGCTTAGGATCGAGGTAAAGGAAGGGTGTTCATGAAAGATTTTCAAAACAAGGTTGCGGTCGTGACCGGCGGGGCAAGCGGCATCGGTTTGGCACTGGCTGAACGATTCGGACGAGGGGGGTGCCGCGTCATGCTCGCGGACATCGAAGAACAGGCACTTAAGGAAGCCGTCGAGCGGCTCAGGAATATGGGCATCACCGCCGATGGCTTGATAACCGACGTTGCGGACTATGATTCCGTGGTCGCGCTCGAAGCGCACACCCGTGAGCGGTTCGGCGCGACCCATCTTCTGTTCAACAATGCCGGCGTTTCGATCACGGGCCCAACCTGGCAAATGAGCGCCGACGATTGGCGCTGGGTATGGAATGTGAACGTCTGGGGGGTGGTGAACGGCATTCGCGCATTTCTCCCGGGCATGATGGCGCGCGGTGAAAACGGCCATGTCATCAACACGGGAAGCCTGGCCTCGTTCAACGGCAACGGCGATCACGCACCTTATTGCTCCAGCAAGGCCGCGGTGCTTGGCCTGAGCCAGTCTCTCTATAGCGAGATGCAGGCGATGTTGACGGGCATCGGGGTTTCGATCATCTGTCCCGGCATGGTGGCGACGCGCATCCACCAAAGCTGGCGCAACCGCCCTGAAACCGATGCGCCATGGAGCGACCGCGAATTCGCCAACGAAGCGTTCGTTCAAGGCAGCGAGGAATTCCAAGGGCGCGGACTGGCGCCCGAGGAGATCGCTCAATCGACTTTCGAGGCAGTGAGCAATGAGTGTTTTTACGTGTTCAGCGGTCCGACCTGGCGGCATTTCATGGAGGTCACCGTCGGCCGGACGATACGCGGTGAAAATCCGCTTGTCCTGACTTGGGGGGAAGATCGGCGCGCTCCGGAGGATCGCGAACGCGTCCCCTGGAGCGAGTTTGGGGAGACCGTGTGAACCCAGCGACATTCCGTCAATTAGATCGTGTAGAGCTCGATTGCCTCAAAGGCAGGCTAAGCCATGACGGCTACGCCATCGTGCCGCAGTTCCTCGATCCGGCCGGCTGCGATCAGGTGTTGGCGAGCTTGCAGGAACTCCATGCACGGCAAGACTTCGGCGATAACGACTTTACCGGCACCCGGACGAAGCGCGTCTTCAACCTTTTCGCAAAAACGCGCGTTCTGGACGCCTTGCTGGTAGAACCAAACCTGCTCGATCTCGTGCACCACATGCTCGGTCCCGGAGCCAGACTTTCGATCGCTTCGACCATGGAAATTCATGCCGGCGAGACGGCGCAGGCGTTGCACCAGGACGACGCCTATTTTCCCGAACGTCCACATCCCGCGCTGGTCGTCAACACGATCTGGGCATTGACCGATTTCACCAAGGAAAATGGGGGCACATGCCTAGTTCCCGGATCGCATCGGCAAGCCGGGCCGGTCGATCCCGCGGCTCGATCCGTGGCCGCAGAAATGCCTCGCGGATCGGTACTGCTTTGGGATGGCGCGGTCTGGCACGGCGGCGGCCCCAATATGACTGAAACGTCCCGCTTCGGGCTTTCACTCAATTATTGCCGCGGCTGGATTCGTCAGCAGGAAAATCAGTATCTCAGCCTGGATCCGGCCATGGTACTTGGCTTGCCGGAGGACGTCCAGAAATTGCTGGGTTACGACATCTGCGAATTTCTTGGCTGGGCCGACGGCCGCCATCCCATGCGCGCCATCATTCCCGAAGTTCGAAAGCGCGTATATGCGGGAATGCGAAAAAGACGCAGCTAAATCAAGAGGCTGCCGGCAACTTGTCGGCTGTGCGTATTTCAAAATCCGCTGCGTCATGGCGCTCATGCAGCTGGCTCGACTGCTCGCCAAAGATACGATTGACCATGCGCCCGCGTTTTACCGCAGGTCGCTGACCTATCATGTCCGCCCACCGTCGCACATTTGTATATTCTTGCACCGCCAGGAACTCACCCGCCTCGTAGAGCAGCCCCTGAACGAGCGCACCATACCAGGGCCAGATCGCCATATCGGCGATCGTGTATTCGGTGCCGCCGACATATTCGTTCTGCGCCAAACGCTGTTCAAGGACATCGAGCTGTCGTTTCACTTCCATGGTATAGCGATCGATAGCGTACTCGATCTTGATCGGTGCATAGGCGTAGAAATGACCAAAGCCCCCTCCCAGCAACGGAGCGGCACCCATCTGCCAGAATAGCCAAGACATAATCTCTGCGCGAGCAGCCGGAGCGATCGGCAGAAAAGCGCGGAACTTATCCGCTAGATATAACAGGATCGAACCGGACTCGAAAATCCGGATGGGTTCGCGTCCGCTCCGATCCATCAAAGCTGGAATTTTCGAGTTGGGATTTATCTCGATGAAGCCACTGCCGAACTGGTCTCCGTCGTTGATACGAATGAGCCACGCATCATACTCAGCGCTGGTGTTACCGGCCGCAAGCAGTTCTTCCAGCATCACCGTTACCTTTACCCCGTTCGGTGTGGCCAAGGAATAAAGCTGCAACGGATGTTCGCCGATCGGCAGGGCCTCGTCGTGCGTAGCGCCCGCGACCGGTCTGTTGATATTGGCGAACGCACCGCCATTCTCCTTATCCCAAGTCCACACCTTGGGCGGAAGATAATCAGTCATCTGCAGGTCCTTTCGGTAAATTGAAACCTCGCCCGATAGCCGAGGTCTGAACTGGCTTTCGCACTAGATCGGCAAGACATGCACCCGGTTGCCCTATCATGCTTGCAGCGTTCCGCTAAGGCTGATCAGGCCCATATGCCGCGGTAATGCTAAACGCCTCGATTCGGCCATTGCGCTCCTGCCGCTGGCGCTCCGGGTCGTGAGAATCCGCAGTGCAGACATAAAGCGTTTTGCCATCCCTGCCGTTCAACGCGCAGGCAAAAGCGGGCCTTACGGTAGCCAAGCGATCAACCACTTCGCCTCCCTCACGCACGCGCAGAACCTCTTTCGTGCTCGGCGATGCAGCCCAGATCGCGCTTTCGCTATCCAGACAAATTCCGTCAGGATAGACGGCCTTATCGAGCTTTGCCCAAATCCGGCGATCGGACAGACTTCCGTCATCCGCGATGCTGTACGCAGTGAGCCGGGCTGCCCAAGTCTCGGCCACTACCAAGGTGCGACCGTCGGCCAAGATCACCATTCCGTTCGGAAACCAGAGCTTGTCTGCGACAACCCGCGCCGATCCGTCCGCATCAACTCTGATGAGCACCGTCGGACATGGCTCTTCCACATTGTCCAGCTCGAACCCGAAATTGCCGACATAGGCGCCGCCGCTCGCGTCCACCACCATGTCGTTGCAGCGCCGGGGCGCCAGATCCGAAAGATCGGCATGGGTCACGAGACTACCGTCCGCTTCCATTCGCAGCACGCGCTTGTCGGTCATGGACACCACCAGCATCCGCCCGTCTGGCAACCATCCGAGGCCCGACGGCTTGGTTGGGACGGCGCAGATTGTCTCTGTTTTACCGTGTACCAGCCTGCAGACCGCATGCCCATGCATATCAGACCACCACAGGCATCCCTCGTGCCATCGCGGGCCTTCGCCAAAGGCAATGTCGGAGGCGACGATCACCAGCTGGTCGCAGGCGGCTTGCCCTCGAAATTCGTCTTGCCGGCCGCGGTCATGCCGGCATCGATAACCAGATCATGACAGGTCACGAACTTTCCTTCATCGCTCGCTAGATAAAGTGCTCCATAAGCGATGTCTTCCGGATGTCCCGTGCGCTGAAGCGGTGTGGCGGCGGCCAGATTTTTCTCCAGTTTCGCCATCGATGCGGCGATATGGGCATCGTCCATGTCGGCCGCCCGCTCCGAGCCGCCGAAGAAAATAGGCGTGGCAATTCCGCCGGGCGCGATCGAATTCACGGTAATGCCCCACGGCGCAAGTTCAATTCCGGCAACCTTGGTCAACTGGCGGACTGCCGCCTTGGCCGCGCTGTACAGGAAACCTCCATAATTGGTACTGAGCGCTGCAACGCTGGCATTGTTGATGATCGCGCCGCTGCCTTGCTCCTTCATGATCGGAACGGCATGCTTGATGCCGAACAGAACGCTGCCGACGAGCAGGTCCATCGCATCGTGAAACTGTTCCTTAGTCACCGTTTCGAGCGTCCCGCCCATGCCGCCGCCAGCATTGTTGAACAGACAGTCGAGCCGATCCCACTCGTCGGTCGCGGTGTCGATCGCACGCTGGATGTCTTCCTCGTTGCGGACATCGCCTTGAACGAAACGGGTCGAAGCACCGAACTTCTCAGCAAGCTTTTCACCTTTGTCACCGTTGCGACCGGTGAAGACGACGCGTGCGCCCTCGGTTACGAACAGCTCGACGGTGGCCTCGCCGATGCCACTGGTGCCCCCCGTGACTACTGCTACCTTGCCGGAAAGCCGATTGCCCATTTTGTTCTCCTAAGCTGTTTCCCGCGCGAGCTTTTCCAGCAGCTCCCGCTTCAGGATTTTGCCGATCGCGCTGCGCGGCAAATCGTCCACCACACGCACCTCGTGCAATCGCTGGGTCTTGCCGAGTCTGGCATTCGCATGGGCGCGCAGTTCCTCGCCGGTCGTGTTCTGACCGGGCGCTAACGTCACGAAACCGACCGGCGTCTCGCCCCATTCCCGGGATAGCGCACCGATCACGGCCGCTTCCAGCACGGAAGGATGCGTCGTCAACGCGTCCTCCAGATCGATCGGATAGATGTTGACGCCGCCGGAGATGATCATGTCCTTCTTCCGTCCGATCAGCGTAAAGAATCCATCCTCGTCGACCGAGGCGAGGTCGCCGGTGCGGATGAAACGCTCGCCTTCGGGACTATGCCATTCGGCTTCGGCCGACTGTTCGGGCTTGTTATGGTAACCGTTCATCATCGTGGCCGAGCGGCCCACCACTTCTCCGACCTGGCCGGGCGACATGATTTGCCCATCCGGCCCTATCACCCTAATGTCGTGACCGGGCATCGGCTGACCGACCGTTGCCAATTTATCAGGGTGCTCGTGCGCGACGAGCATGCAGGAGCCGCCACCCTCGGTCATGCCGTAATATTCAATCAAGCCGCCGGGCCAACGCCGCAGCACCTCTGCCTTCAACTCGGCCGAAAATGGCGCCGAGGTCGCGTATTTCAGATAATAGCTCGACAGATCGAACCGGTTGAAATCCGGGACGTCCAGGATCCGGCGATACTGAACCGGCACCAGCATGGCGAAGCCGACACGGTATTTCTCGCTCAGCTCCAGAAATTCCCGGGCATCGAACTTGGGCATCAGCACGACCGTCCCGCCACCGGCCAGCGCGGGGATGAAGCTCACCAAAGTCGTATTCGAATAGAGACCGGTCGAAATGATCGCGACGGCGTCTGGCCCATAGCCGGGAGGGTCGGACAGGTTGTTGTGCGGCCAGCGCATGGCATAGGATTGCACGATGCCTTTGGGCGCGCCGGTCGTCCCCGACGAATAGATGATGTTGAACGGCTGGTCGGGCGTGATCTGAACCGGCTCGGGCATGACTCCGATCGGAGGAAGCCAGTCAGCGAAAGACTCTCCATCCGCGCTGTCTTCCAATTCAATTCGCCGGGCTCCGATGCGATCGGCAACGGGATGCAGATGACGCGATAGTTCGGCGTCGGTAAACAGATGGCTTGCGCCGCTATCGGCAATCATGATCTGCAGCTGCGTCGCCGTTGCTGACGGAGCCAGCGGAGAAATTGCAGCGCCGGCCCTCAATGTTCCGATAAATATGGCAGCGTAATCAATGCTGCTCGCTGAGCAAATGGCAATGACACCGCCCAGCACGACACCGTCACGCTGCAACCCATAAGCCACGCGGTCGGCACGCCGATCCAGTTGCTCATAGGTAATTTCTGCATCGCCGCAGATAATTGCGATATGATCGGGCCGCGCTTCAGCCTGGAGGCGAAAAAGTTCTGGAAAGGTCCCGAACGAACGACCGACATAATCTGAAATTGTCTGAGGCGTAACGCTCATCTCAGCTTGGCGAGATAGGCAATAATTTCTTTTCGATCGGCTTCGGTCGTGGCCACTTTCGGCATTTTTCCGTCCGGCGCGATCGAATTTGGATCGGCAATATAGCGGTCGAGCGTCTTCCATCCCCAAGTCACGCCGCTCTTTTTCAAAGCCGCGGAGTAACTGTAGCCGCGTGCAGTCCCGGCCTTCCTACCGCCGACCCCGTATAAATTTGGACCCACGCCATTCGGACCACCTTTCACGACATTATGACAAGCCGCGCATTTCGCAAAAACGGGGGGCTTTACAGGCGTGGAACCAGTTTTAGCCTCACTCGCCGTCGAAATCAGCATTCCCGAAAACGTTGCGAAAAACGCGCCCGCCGATCCAAGCAATAACGATGTCGTCCTCATCAAACCTCTCCATTCAACATATACGCGAGAAGGCTTCCATGGCGAAACGCACCATCTATCCGCTCTCTCTCGCCACAAATAGCAGCTAGCATATCTCGAAACAATGTTTTTGAGAAAATAGGTTTGCCCATCCGTTTCGGCTATACGAGTTCCTCGGCAAGCAGTGAGGACAGCGGCATCGTCAGCGACAGGATCAGCATTCCCGCCATTGCGACCGCTGCCAGTATGATCGTGTGGAAGACCCCGATCGGATCGGCGACGATCCCCCAAAGCCAGCTGCCGAGCGCCAGTCCGCCGAGCGCGGCCATCTGATGGATAGACATCACTCGGCCAAGCAGCGGCCGCGGCGTCTGGATCTGCATGACCATATTGAAGAGCGTGTAGCCAAGCGTCGCCGCAAAACCTGTCAGCCCCTCGGCAGCCGCCGTGACCGCCAAATTATTACTGCCGCCGATGATCGCCATGCCAGCGGCCGTCAAAGCAATCGACAGGCGCAGAACCGGCTCCATGCCGAACCGCAACCGCAAGTTATTAGCGAACAAAGCACCCACCACCGCGCCGCCGCCAGAGCAGCCGAAAACCAGGCCCATGCTATCGGGGCCAGCTCCCAACTGGCGGACAACAATCGGGATAAGGGCAAGCAGCGCGCCCAAGGCCATGCCGAACAATGTCACGCGGATCAGGACGCGGCGAAGCTCGGTCGCTACCGCAACATGAACCAGTCCCGCGCGGATTGCGCCGAGCATGCGCCCACGCGGCTCGAGCGAGACTTGCTTTTCAAACCGCAACCAGCGCGCGAGAACGACCAGAAGCCCGACATAGCTTGCCGCATTGACGATGAACGAAGCCTGCGCACCGCCCCAACCGACCACCATTCCGCCAAGCGCCGGACCCGCGGTACGCGAGAGATTGAAACCGATGATGTTGAGCGAAATCGCCTCGGGGACATGACCGATCGGCACCATGTCGCGCACTGCCGCCTGCCAGGCGGGAGCATTGAAGGCGAAGCCGGAACCGATCACAAACGTCAGCCCGATCAGGATTGCCGGGGTCACGGCCTGCTCGACCGCCAGCCAGGCGAGCAGCGCGGACGCGGCAAACATGGTCAGCTGCGCCACGATGAGTACCAGGCGTCGGTCCACCGCGTCCGCGACCGCTCCCGCGACCAGCGAAAACAACAGCATGGGCAACAGGGCCGCGCTCGTTACCAGGCTGATGATCTTGGGATCGCTGGTGAGCGACGTCATCAGCCACGCCGCGCCGACCGCCTGCATCTGCCCGCCGAAATTGGATATGGTGTTCGTCAGCCATACGCCGGCGAACAGGGAATAGCCGAACGGAGCCAACAGCCCCCGCCTGTGCAAACGCCCTGTTCGACCGGGTGGCGGAATGGCCGCCTCGCCCAATGCTCCAAGCCTTTCGCTATTTGCCGTCGACCGAAAACGCCATCAGCACATTGCCATCGGCATTTTTTAGATCGCGGCCGGCGGTTGCGCCCGATCGACCGGCATAGCCCGAATGGACATAGACCATGCCGTTCGCGATCGTGGGGCCGGCACCATCCATCACACCCCCGTAGACCGTCTCGCCGTTAAGCGCCTTGACCGGTTCGCTACCGGTATCGACATCCCAGATGACATGCCCGTCGTCGCGATCATAGGCGCGAAAATGACCATCATAACTGCCGGCGAAAACGACGCCCGGGATGACGCTGATCGCTTGGCTGATCGCTCCATGACACCACCAGTTTTTCCAGCGGCATTTCGGGTCGGGGGCGCCGGGCTGGTTCCACACGACCTCGCCCGTTCGCGCATCGAGCGCCCACAAACCCGGATCGCCGCGCTTGGGTTCGGGAGCCGCTATGTCCGAGACACCGGCATAAACCTGCGTATCGTCGGCCGCGGTCCCGAATTCGATCCCGCCCAGTGCACTGCCGTCGCTCAGCTTGCGTTCCCATAATTTGGCGCCGTCGTCGGCCGGGTCGAGCCCGTAGATCATGCCGGATTTCTGGCCCACCAGCAGCACCTGCCCCCCGCCTGCAAGATCATGAAGGATCGGCGCCGCTCCGATGGAAAAGTCGGGGCCGAGCGGTGACGGGCAATTTGCCGGACGATCTTTCGGTTTGCGATAACAGCCATCGATATAGTTATCGTCCGGGGTCAGCTGGCGAGCCCAGCGCACCTCGCCTGTATCGGCGTCCAGCGCCATTACCGAATCGGAGTTATCATACTCCTTGTCGGTGTAACTGTTCGACGTGCCGATATAGACGAGCCTGCGCTCGGGATCGATCGTAGGCGTCACCCAGACCGCTCCGCCGGATGGCCCCCATAAATCCTTGCCGAGGTCGTTTTTCTTAAACGGCTTGGGCACTTCGTCGGTCGTGTAGCGCTTCCACAGCACCTGGCCGGTCGCGGCGTCGAGGGCCACCACCGCGCCGCGGAACTTGCAGCAGATCCAATTGGGCGACTGCGCAAACGCTTCGTTCCCGGATGAGATCGGCACATAAAGCTTGCCGTCCCAATAGGTCACCGATCCCGTCATCTGGAGACCGGGCTGATTGTCGATCACCGTCTTCCAAAGCTGCTCGCCGGTATCCGCATCGAGAGCGACCGCACTCTTCGACCAGTCGGAAAAGAACAGCGCTGTCTTGACCGGCGATCCTTCGGGCATGGCAGCTACCGCGACGCTCGTGCGCGTCGCCGATGTTGCGGCGTGGCGCCAGTAAACGCAGCCGGTCTGGGCATTCAGCGCGTATACCGCCCCCGACATCGACGTGACGAACAACCGATCACCGAGTACCGTCGCTTGGCCGTTTTTCGCACCGGGATACTGGAACGCCCATTTCAGCTTGAGCCGGGGCACATCACCGGGTTTCAAGCCCGGATCGCGCTGGAACCGAGCATTGTCCTTGGTCGGGCTCCAACCATTCCAGCCGCCCTCCGCATTGACATCGACCGGCATCGCTGACGCGGAACATTTCGGAGCATCGAGCGGGGTTCCTTCAACTCCGTCACCCCAAATTTCGTCCGGATCGATATCGGCGTTCGCCTGGTCGTCGTCCTTGACGACACTGACATACTGAGCGATCGCAGCCATCTCGGGAGTGCTCAATCCTTCCGCCATGGGAGCCATCGCTCCGTTGCGCATGGTGGCGAGAATGAAGCTTGCGGGATTTTTGGACAGCACTTCACGGCTCGGCGTTCGATCGGTGGCATTGTCATGGCATGCCGCACACCGCGCATTGTAGAGTTCTTCGCCGTTGGGCGTGCCCGACGGAGCGGCTCCCGGAATCTGCCCGTCGGCGGTTTCGATCGGCACATGACCGGATGGAGCCGTCGTGCTTTGCTGTTGAAATGCCGATGCGTGCACGATGGTGCCCGCAAAAATCAGCATCGCGCCCATCAGCGTCGCAACAGGCCATTTACGGCTCAAACCATAGGAAAGAGCTACATTTTTCAATTTCAACATCAATAATGATCCGTGAAACGGCCAAGTTTGCAGCGATATCCTTGCGGCGGCTTGGTCAGCTTGAATGACGACGGGTTGCTGCCCTTCGGATGCGAAGCCATCGTCTCGAGCGCCCACAGATTGAAGGCATCCGTATTTACTTGAGGCCACATATGGCCGTGATCTGCGCTGCAAGCGACATGCACAATCTTGGACTGTGCGCTGAAATAATTCGACGCGGCCTGAGTGGTTGGGCGATAATCGGAACATAGCCCGATCGGCGGCCCGCAATCCCATTTATCGTTCTTCCCGCCCCACACCGTTATGACGATCATGGGATCGAGCTTTTTGGGTAATGGATATGGACCGACCCGGCCTTGGAATATTTTGTCGGGATCGTCGGCGACAAATTCACGCGCCTGCTGGAACGACATCGATGAACCGTCATCCCTGGTGGTGTACCATTCGCCGGAGATAGGCATGCCACCCCCCCAAAAGGATGAATCAAACAGCAAAGCGCGATTGGTCATGGTTCCGCCGGATGAAATTCCGCCGACATAAAGGCGCTTTCGGTCGAGCTTCCATTTGGTGCCGACGCAGCGCACCATCGCTTCGAGAAACCGCACGTCCGGACCTGCATCGGTTTTCCAGCGATCGCCTTGCGCGGTGGTAGCACGCCCTTCATGCCACGGATTCCAGTTCCAGCCGTCATGGCCTGGGCCGTTGCATCTGCCCGCTGCGAGATCGGGGTCTTGATCGGCGCATTCGCGCACTGGCGCTATCACCATATATCCGGCGTCGGCGAGCGCGGCGTTGTGGCCGTTGGGTAGACGGTACAGGTTCCAATTGGTGGCTTCGACGGTGCCGACCATCGGCACCCAAACAGGCGCTGCGCCGGATGCATCGGTTGGAGGAACAACCACGAACGCACGATCGACGCCATCTGACGGAAAATCGACATTCAACCCTGCCTTGGGTTCAAAATTCTCAGGACATTTCCATTCTGATTGCGCAGCAGCAGATGCCGATGTTGCCACTCCGGCCAGACCAAGCGCGGTCATTATACAAGGCAATCCAGTGGCGAACGACCGAGGCTTGACGAAACGAAACATATCCACTCCTATCTCGAGTTGCAGACATCATACCATTTCTCTCAAACCTGTCCATAGATCGACAGTGCGGAAAATCAGCCGTTTTCTCCACGATGCTGTCGCAGCGAGCCTTTACGCAAAACATCTGCCATCCCCGCGCCTGCAAAAATCGCGAAGCCATGCTCTTGGCCGAACCTGCTACGCTTCATCGTCCGGCTCCTGTTCGTTGGACCCTGCTCTAATTCGGTCACATTTCAGGCAAGCGCGTGGCATCTTGCTTCTAGAAAAGATGCGTGCAATTGGCAGACAGCCCGCAACTCGCTGCTAATATGACAGTATGAGATATCGATGCCGACCGGACCATTCCGTTCCTTTTGAAAAGATGAAATAAAGACACATTGCCGGAAATGGCACTAGCGTTTGCCTAGCCTTGCCGCGCCAACGAACTGGAATTGCAGACGATGAAAATTTTCAAGCGCATGGTTCGATATCGAGACCGAAAGCGGCGCGCTAGCTACATCATACGCGAGATCGGCGGCGTGCGTTTTAAAATTCCTGTAATCGGAGGACAGATCAACAAAAATCACGAACCCTGGATTATTTCCATTTTGTCCGTTCTGATGCGATTGACCGAGGGCGCCGTTATCGACGTGGGCGTCAATCTTGGGCAGACTTTGCTCAATGTCGCCTCCATCGATCGTACACGGCGCATCCTTGGTTTCGAGCCCAACGCAACCTGCGTAGACTTTGTTCAGAGGTTGATCGACATGAATGAACTGAATGTGGAGATTATTCCTGCGGGACTTGGCAACATGTCTTCGGTATTTTCGCTGCAGATTTATCAGGACGATACCGATTCGAGGGCAACCATAATCGAAGGCTTTCGAGGCATGCGCTCCCGCTCCCGGTCCGTTGCGGTTCTGGCATTCAGCGATATTCCCGACAAAAGAATTCCTTCGCCCGTCGGCATCATTAAAATCGACGTGGAAGGCGCCGAAGCAGATGTCATTGACGGCTTGAAGCCACTCATTGAGCGCGATCGCCCTTATATGTTGGTAGAAATTCTGCCCTGCCACTCGGAGGAAGATCGAGCACGGATCGACCGGCAGGAGCATATCGAAAAAACCTTAGTCGATCTGGACTACAAGAAGGTTCGCGTTCATCACGTGGAGGAATTATTGCTTGAGCCGATAGATAAAATAGGCATCCATGGCAGCGTGGCACTTTCCGATTATTTAATGGTTCCATCTGAAAAACTAGAGAAAATTGTTCAGTCGTTTACCATAAAGCCTAAAGTATAAACCTAAATATAAAAATAGCAAATTTCTTGATCTTCTAGAAGAGAGCCCCATTATTATTTATATAATTGATTGGCCATCGCAAAATGACAGCCTTTGATCACATCATTAGCAATTCTCCGTTATAGTTTTTATTGAGGTTTTCTTGGCTGATAAATTTCCCATTAATTTCTCCGTGGCGATACCGCTTTACAACAAAGCGGCGTTCGTGGAGCAGACGATTGCTCTCATCCAAGCCCAGACATTAGCGCCTACCGAGATCGTCATCGTCGATGATGGCTCCAACGATGATAGCGTCGCTCGGGTGAGAAGCATAAACGATCCCCGGATCAAACTCATCCAGCAGCCAAACGCCGGACCGGGTCCCGCGCGTAACCGTGCCATCAGCGAATGCGAAAACGAATGGGTGGCGTTGCTCGACGCAGATGACTGGTGGATGGAAAATCACCTGTCCACCTTGGCTGAACTGGTCACCGCCTTCCCCACCGCGGATATGGTCACATCCAGTGTTCGCCGTATCGTTGCTGGAGCTAGTCTTCCCGAAGCCTCTTCACAACCTGTCGATGGACAGTTGATAAATTATTTCCAGGAACGGGTGAAACGTGAAGTCGCTCACTCATCGACGGTGGCTATCAGGCGATGCTCGTTTCTCGAAACCGATGGATTTGGGGAAAAATGGCCTAGCGAGGACAGCGAGTTCTGGGCACGATTTGCTCTCGATCACATCATTGCGGCCACGCGAAGGGTCACTTCCTATTATCAGGTGAGGACGGGCGGAATCATGCACAGCGGCGCGTCCAGCGAGCACATACGCAACTCGGTCACGGACTCTCCGACGATTGAGTTGCTGGACCAGGTTCTCAGCGGCAATCGCCGGAAGAGCCTTCATCCGGACATTGCCGCGCTGCGCGAGCATTTGATCTTGTCGTCCGTCAGAGGAGCACTATATCGCGGCCTGCCGACAGCCGGGCGAACCAATCTCCGGCACGCCAAGCATCAATATCGCTGGCGGGCCATGCTGTACCGCATCCTCTCTTATCTACCGCCATCCATTACTCAAACGGGTATCAAGGCAACATCTGCGTTGAAACGGATGCGGAACTAGGGGAACAATTTTCCAATCCGAATGCGGTTTTCGAGTCCCAAAAACCGCCCGATGATTCGAGCCGGTACCGAACCGCTATGACCAAAAAACCGCAGTCCGCGGGCCTGCGCCAACGCAGTCCGCCCCAATACCGGGTCGCCGGCCAGAAACGCGCGACGGGCGATCTCATAATATGCCCGGGCCGCCGATGAATTGACCGCTTCCGGCTTTACCCGGTCGCTTTCGAGCGCAAGGAGCGAGTCCACCACTTCGACCAAGGCCGAATAATTTTGCTGCTGTTTGGACACGCGGTGCTCCCCCTCATGCGTGACATAGATGCCGGCGCCTTCGTCGCTGACCGCAAATCGAAGGCCTTTCAGCAGACCCCTCATAACCAGTTCGCCGTCCTGGTTGCGGGCCAGCTGCTCATCCCAACCGCCAATCTCCTTGAGGGCATCGGTGCGCCACAAGACGCTGCAGCACGGCACGAAATACTTCCCCTGCAGCCACTGCGAGAACAGCGTTTCGGTGCTGAACCCCGTCGGGCCAGGCCTTATCGGGGAGTAAATGCCGGTTTCGTCCAGATAACGCCGCCATGGGCCGAACCCGATCTGGGCGGATTGGCTCTCGATCGCTTTGCACAGGCCGGCGAGCAACTCCCCTTCGATCCAGTCATCGCTGTCTAGGAACATCACGAACGGCGTTTTGGCTCGCGCGAGGCCGGCATTGCGGCTGTACGGCGCACCGCGATTGGTTTCGTTCCAGATCGTCTCGACTCGCTCGCCGAGTGACGCGGCCAGTCGCTCGGTGGCGCGGCACTGATCGTCGATCACCACGATGACGCGCGTGTCGACCCCCGATTGTTCGAGAACCGACTCGATCGCCCTGCCCACCCTGTCGGGGTTGCGATAGGATGGAATGACGCAGGTTAGCTGGCTGAGCATGGACATCGCTGATCCTCGGTCGAAGCTAATGTTGCTGCAAGGCTGTAAGTTTTTGGATATCACTGCCCTCTTGGATCCAAAAAACCTACTGACCGGAGGGAAGCCAAGCTTCCATCGCAATAGCGAATGCCTTGTTTGTTGCACGAGCGACATAGCCGGCAGGCTTGGGGCCGAACCGTGCCGCCAAAATGGCTCGCAAGATCGGCCGAGCCCAAAATCGCGACAAGCGTTGCCGCGTCAATTGATCGAAGTCATTAAGATATTGCGGAATTATTGCGGTGAAATCACGCATCAGATCCTGCTCGCCAGTCATTCTGTGCATATAATCCTCGCGCACGCTTGGCGGCTCTCGCCGCAAATAAAGCGGTTCGGCAATGCAGTGGCCGGGGCCTCGATACAAAAGATGGGAAAGAATCACATGGTCCGTTCCTGCTATATTCTGGAAGCGAACCAGGTTTAGATCAGCCCGGCGGATTACATTATTGATGGCCGTGCATTCGTTGATCCTTTGCGCCGATGCAAGGTAGCGTGTGATGGCCGAACGCGGCATGAATGCGAGGTTGCTGACCGCAGTGACTTTGACAAGTCGGTCCTGTTCATCGATCCATCCCGTTAGCGAATAAGATACGCTCAGCCGGTCGTCATTTCGTAGCGCGCCAATATGTCGTTCGAGAAACTCAGGTGCGATCATATCATGGGCACCCAGCCACATAAAGAATTGGCTGTCCGTCGCGTCCAGCGCATAGTTGAAATTGCCGACCGCGCCGATATTGGTTTCGTGCCGGACATAATGCACCCGTGGATCGCGCTCGGCCGCCGCCTTTCCGATCTCCCCGGTCCGGTCGGTCGACGCGTTGTCGCAAATCAGAATCGCGAAGTCGCGCCAGGTCTGCGACAAGAGCGAGGCGATGGTACGTTCCAGGTAGCGCGCTTCATTATATGCGGGAATCGCGACGACGAGCAACGGGTGGCTTATCATGTCAGGTCGGTGCCGAAGTCGGTCCGCGATGCAATTGGAACCGCCGGAATGCCCGCGCAGATAGCATAGGATTCGACGGATTTTGAAACCACTGCACCCGCAGCGATGACAGCTCCATCCCCTATAGTAACGCCGTCCAATATCGAAACATTCATTCCTATCCATACATCATTACCGATATTGACACCCCCTTTACTTGGCGAAAAACCTTGAGTGCGAATAGGGCGCGTCAAATCTTCTATAGCGTGATTTGCCGGTATTATGCTTGTTCCCGCCGCGATTAACGTATCATTCCCAATGCGGATGCCATTGCCACTGTATAAAACACAATGGGAATTAATGTTGACGCGATCGCCAATAATTATATCTCCAGTGCCACCAACGCACCGGATAACAACAAATTCGTAGATTTTGCTTTCCGCGCCAATCGAAGTCGACGTCCCTCTTTCAGACGGAAAGATACGCGCATCATCGCTTATCCAGGCAGAAGGGTGGACAAACAGATGCGGACGATCGGATTGTTTCATGACTGACGAAGCTCGGCAACATAATCGATAAAGGAGTCGACAAATGCTGCAGGTCTGATCGCCAACTCCTCTCGCATTCGACTGACTTCGACCGTCGGAAAAATCGAGCCGGTATCTTTTTCTGAATAATGGACAACGGCACCAAGGTGCTTTTCTACCAACGCGCCGATGACCTCGTTCGATATCTGGTGTCCACTTGCGATATTGATCAACCGACTTGTCGCGCAAATGGGCATTCGAGCAATTGCATCGACCGCATCGCGCAGGCTGATATAGTCCTTCGCCGCGCTTCTGCCGGCGAGGATCGTTACTTCATTGCGATGCAATGCTTCGCGAACGACGGAATTCAGAAAGTTTTCCGAACGATCTCGCGCAGCAAAGACATTCGACAATCGAACCGCCCGGATCGAGGATCTGGGATCGGCCAGGCAAATTGCTTCGCCGGTCAGTTTCGAAAGATTATAGAGATCCGAAGGGTCTCTGGGATCGACGGGAATTGTCGCGTCTTCGGCACCGCTCAGGCTCCGCTGATAGACACGCGTCGACGACAAATAGGTGAGCGATGACAAATCACCACGCTTGAGTATCTGATTGACCGCGCACACATGCGCATCGATCGTATCGTGCGGGCGACTGCGAAAATCTGCCGTAAGACCTGCACAGAAGAATACATCGCCCAGCCCGCTAGGCAACGATTCGCCGCGGCCGATCGCGGCCACATCGATGCCGTCAGCGCGCAAGCGCCGTACCAATGCAGCTCCGACGAAACCGGATGCGCCTATTACCGTGGCATCAACCATTCTCGAACTCCAGCTTGGCCTGATGCTGAACATATTGCACCCTTGGGTCGCGCTTGGCGGCCGCGCGTGCGATCTCCCCGGTTCGGTCGGTCGACGCATTGTCGCAAGCCAGAACCGCAAAGTCGCGCCTAGTCTGCGACAGAAGCGAGGCGATGGTACGTTCCAGGCAGCGCGTTTCATTATACGCGGAAACGGCGGCGACAAGCAGCGGGTGCGAAAGCATGTTCAACACCGGATCGCAGCGATGGCCACGAGGCGGCGACCGATCATCCCGGTGGCGCCTGTGACCAACAGCATCAAGAATCCGCTTCGAGCAGCGCATAGCCGCTATCACGCTCCGACATCGCCTCCGGCTGCGCCGGCCAGTCGATGCCGATCGCCGGGTCGTCCCAGCGGATGCCGGTTGCGGCGCCCGGCATATAAGGCGATCCCATCAGATAATCGACCGTCGTATCCGGCTCCAGCGTCAGGAAGCCATGCGCGATCCCTTCCGGCAGATAGAGCGATGTCGCATTTTGCCGGGACAGTTCGAAGGCCTGCCACCGGCGGTAGCTTGACGACCCCTCACGCATGTCCAGCGCGACGTCCCATATCCGGCCCTCGGGACAGGCGACGAGCTTCGCTTCGCCATGCGGCGCATTCTGATAGTGCAGCCCGCGTAGCGTGTGCTTGGCGGTGTTACGCGACTGGTTGGCCTGCACAGGGCGAAAATCGATTCCCGCTTCGGCAAAGGTCTCCTCGCAATATGTCCGCGCGAAACTGCCACGTTCGTCGGCATGCGAATCGAGACGAACCAGCTTTACCCCGTCGATCCTGGTCGGTTCGATTCGCATCAATCGATCGAAATGCCGGGAATCGCGGTAACGAAATCACCGCCCCAGCCCCGCACCATATCCAGCTGCGCGGTAATCTCGCGCTTCAGATTCCATGGCAGGATGAGCACATGATCGGGTTGCGCCGCGATCAGCGCGTCGACGGGCTTAACGGGGATGCGGCTTCCGGGCAGCAACGTGTTCTGCTTGGCGGGGTTGCGGTCTACGGCGAAAGCGATGTCGTCGGCCGTTGCGCCGCAATAATTGAGCAGCGTATTGCCCTTCGCCGCCGCGCCATAGGCGACGACTTGCTTGTCGCTCGCCCGCGCCTCGGCAAGAAAGGCGTTGAGTTGGTCTCTCACCGCGCGCACCTTCGCGTCGAAGCCCTCATAGCCTTCGCCCCGGTCCAGCCCGGCCGCAATCTCTTCGTCGAGAAACGCCGCGACATTCGCGCGCACGGCATGGTCCGAACCGCGAAGACCTGCAAATACGCGCAGCGACCCGCCATGGGTCGGCTGTTTTTCGACGTCGAAAATTTCCAGTCCGTGACGTTCGAAAATCGTTCGTACGGCGAGCAGCGACAAATAGGTGAAATGCTCGTGATAAATGGTGTCGAACTGAACACCGCGGATCAGGTTCAGAAGATGTGGAAATTCGACGGTAAAAACGCCGTTCGGCTTGAGCAGCAGGGCAATACCAGCGACGAAATCGTTGATGTCGGGCACGTGTGCGAGCACGTTTTTCGCCGCCAGCAAGTCTGCGGACCATCCCGCATCGGCCATTCTACGCGCGGTTTCCTGGCCGAAAAACGCAACCTCGGTCGCGATACCGCGCTCCTGCGCGACCTTGGCTACGTTCGCGGCGGGCTCGATCCCCATAACCGGAATGCCCTTGGCCACGAAATATTGCAGCATATAGCCGTCATTGCTGGCGATTTCGACGACCCGCGAATTCTCGTCGAGCCCGAACCGCTCGGTCATCGCGTCGGCATAGGCCGAGCAATGGTCCAGCCAGCTATCGGAAAAGGAGGAGAAATAGGCGTAATCGACAAAAATGTCTTCGGGCGGTGCGACGCTATCGACCTGCACGAGAAGACAGGCGTCGCATACCCGCGCGTGGAGCGGAAAGACCGGTTCCGGCGCATCTTCACGGCCTTGCGGAATATAAGAATTGGCAAGCGGCTGCATCCCCAGGTCGACAAGGGTACGCGTGAGCGCCGCGCCGCATCCCTGACAGGTTGGCGTAATGCCGTCCTTCGCCGAAACGCCATTGATGATATCGTTCATGCGAGCGCCTCATATCGGTCGATTTGCGAAAAGCAAAGCCCGGTTGCATCCTCGCCCTCTCGGTGGCGCGCATACCAGTCGGCGGTCCAATCGAGCGTTGCCGCCTGATCGAGCCGCGGCTTCCAGCCCAGGTTTTTTCCAGCAAGCGATGGGTCGAGCGAAAGCAGCGCGCTTTCTCGCGGATGATCACCAACATCGCGCTCCCAGGCCGTGTCCACCCCCAGCGCCTTGCTCATCGACTCGGCGACTTGCGCGACGGTCGCGCCGCCCTGCGGATAGGGACCAAAATTGAGTGTCGGCGGCACCGCCTTGTCCACGGCCAGCGCTTCGAGGTAGCATAAATAGCCCGCAACCGGCTCCAAAACATGCTGCCATGGACGCGTGGCGCCCGGATAACGCAGCTTGAGCGGGATCTCGCTTTTCGCCGCCCGCCAGATGTCCGGGACCAGACGATCCGCGGACCAGTCGCCGCCGCCGATCACGTTTCCCGCGCGGGCAGTGGCGACGCCGACCCCGGATCGAGCGAAATAGGATGCGGCATAGCTCGCGGTCATGATCTCGGCTGCCGCCTTGGACGCCGAATAGGGATCATGACCGCCAAGCGGATCGCTTTCCACAAAGTCGCGTCCGGTATCGGAATTGGCGTAAACCTTGTCCGTGGTCACGACCAGCACCGCCTCAAGCGAAGGGCGATCACGCAAAGCTTCCAGCAAATAGGCCGTGCCCATTGCGTTCGTCGCCATCGTATCGATCGGATCTCGATAACCTGTGCGCACCAGCGCCTGCGCCGCCATGTGCAACACGATCTGGGGGCGCGCGCGATCGATCGCATCGGCAAGCGCGACGCGGTCGGCAATATCGGCGATCGTCTCGTGCGCCAGCAAGCCATCGCCCACCTGCCGCCACAGGCTGGGTTCGGTTTCCGGCACGAGCGCGAAGCCCGACACCTCGGCGCCAAGCCGCTTCAGCCACAGCGCCGTCCAAGATCCCTTGAACCCGGTATGCCCGGTCAGCAGGACACGGCGACCGTTCCAGAAATCACGCCTGGGGTTGCTCATGAATAGCTACCAGCTCTTCCACGGCGGATCGCCACCGTTCCACAAAGCCTCGAGCCGGGTGCGATCGCGCAGTGTATCCATCGGTTGCCAAAAACCGTCATGCTGATAGGCGGCGAGCTCTCCATCGGCGGCAAGTCCGGTCAACGGTTCCAGCTCCCAAGAGGTCGAATCGTCGGCGATCCGATCGAGCACGCGCGGATGGAGGACGAAAAAGCCTCCGTTGATGCGGCCGCCATCGCCGGCGGGCTTCTCCTCGAAACGCACGACGCGGTCGCCTTCGATGACGGTCGCGCCGTAGCGCCCCGGCGGACGCACGGCCGTCACCGTCGCATCGCGCCCGTGCGATTTATGAAATGCGGTCAGCGCGGTCAGGTCGATATCGGACACTCCGTCGCCGTAGGTCATGCAAAAAGGTTCGTCGGGATCGAGCAAGTCGCCGATCCGCTTCAGACGGCCGCCCGTCATGGTGTCAGCCCCGGTGTCGACCAGCGTGATCCGCCAATCCGGTACGTCATCGCGACGAAAATATTCGATCGATTGCCTGGTCAGATCGATTTTCAGATCGGACCGATGCAATACGAAATTGGCGAAATATTCCTTGATGAAATAGCCTTTGTAACCGAGGCAGATGATGAAATCCTTGAAGCCATGGCGGCTGTACATCATCATGATGTGCCACAGGATCGGCATGCCACCGATTTCGACCATCGGCTTGGGCCGGGTGTGCGTTTCTTCGGAAAGGCGTGAACCAAGGCCGCCTGCGAGAAGGACGGTTTTCATGTCAACTCCATCTGGACGCTCAATTCAGCGGATGCGCTTTACATAGCAGCCGGGCCAATAGGTCACGCGCTCGCGCACCAATCCCTCGTTGAACAGCCATTCCGGTTCCTCGATCTCGAAATCTGGATTTTCCGCGACGAAATTGCGCGCCGCTTCCTGCGGATTGTCCTTGTCCCAGCCGGGAGCGCTACGCGGAGCACCGACGACCTGCTGCATGATGCCGTCGGTTGCGACGATATAATCGCCTAGCCCCACCAATGGAGCATAGGCGCGCAGTTCGTCCAGGACGTGATCGTGAAGATGGTTCGAATCGAGGATCACCATCACCTTTTCGCCGTCCTCGACGAGGGACTTGACCTTGGCGACCGTGTCGCCCGCGATCGAGGACCCTTCGACGAGTTCGATCCGCTTCATCATCGAATGCGCCTCGATCGCCTCGCGATTATGCGCGCGTATCTCGATGTCGATGCCGATCACCCGGCCATGCCCCATCGCCTCGAACAGCGAGGCATAGAAGATCAGCGACCCGCCATGCGCAACGCCGGTTTCGATAATCACATCGGGCTTCTCGGTCCAGATCAGTTCCTGCAACCGCACCATATCCTCGGGCAGTTGGATGATCGGACGTCCCATCCAGGTGAAGCTGTAGACGTGCTTCGCGTCCCAGCCGGCGCGCAGCCATGCCTTGGAAGCAGCTTCGAAGGCGGCGGCACTCTCCATCGGATGCGACTTTTCCGATCCATTTTCGTCAATGACGGTGACCGTAGCCCGTGTTTCATCAATGACCGTTTTCATAGCAACTCCCGAAATCGAATGGGCTCCGCCTAACAGAGTTTTTTCAGATGTATAGTCCCATGCCGGGCGGTTTGATAATTTGCCGACGGAGAATGAAACGGCCCTGCTACGATGCCTATTGGCGGGGCAGCAGACGAAACCGTTGCTGCTCCATTCGATCGAAAACGAGTTTCGCCCCTGCCGCTGAAAGGTGGTTATTGTCGATGTATAGCGATTGCCGTCCTACCGCGACGTCGCACGATCCGTTCCGGCAGAGGAGCGGCGCCAATAGAATGGCCTGTATGCCGGTATCGCGATGGGCCAGACGTTCGATCGCTGCATTCGCCTTATCGGAGACCGTCTTGACGGCGGCGACCTTTCCGGATTTGATCCGGGGGCCGACAGTCATTTCCGAGACCCGCTTGCGAAGCGGAATTTCGGCCGCCAGGAGTTCCGTTGGCACGTTGAACCTATAGGTCGGCACATCGCCCAGCAGCAGTACATCTTTGCCGGCGGCGCGCAAAGCGGCGATTTCACGCTCCAGCCCCGCAAACAGATTTCGCTCGTTGGTGCCAGCCGATTGCCGATCGGCGTAATCGCCATTTCTGACGATAGACGCTTCGTCGATATAGGCTGACCAATATCCGGTAATAACCACGAGTTTGATGTCGTTCGCCGCAGTCACGCGTTTCAGGGCGGCTCGGTTGAATATCGCACAGTCGCGCGCATGGTGCGGTTGCATGATATTTGGTGACGTAAAGCCCACGAGGGGCGGACATGCGGATTTCGTGACCTCCGCTACAGCCCTATTATGATTGGCGGCCCAATCACGAAGCCCGAGCGCCAAGGCGTTCGCGTGACTGTCGCCCAACAAAGCGATCGTGGCTCCTTCAGGATTACATTGGGATTTGGTAGGGAGATTGGAGTCGCCATATCCCACTATGCAATTCCTGTTGCCTTTATCGGACGTGATGCCCTCCCCGGAATAGGGAGAGAGCGTTGCGGGGTAGACGGCCATGGCCGCTGCCGGGAGACCGATCGCCAAGGCTGCCGCCACCGAGGCGATAAGCAAATGGCGGCCTGTTAGCCGCGAGCGCCGGAACGGAACTTCGACGAAACGCCACGTGATCGACGCCAGGACCAGCGCAGCGATCAGAGCCGTCGCCGCCTCGCTGCCGGATAAATCCGCCAAATGGTCGTGCACGGTCCGATTCGCAACAAGCCGCATGCCCGCGAGAATCGGCCAGTGCCAGAGGTAAAGACTGTAAGAAATCAGGCCGATAAAGAGGATCGGCTGAAGCGAAAGCAGCGCCTTCACCATTCCGTTCTTGCCGGCGATGATCAACACCGCGCCAAGAACGGGGATAATCGCCGCAAGGCCGGGGAAGGGCGTGCGATAATCGAACAGAAATATCGCCACGAGAATCATTGCGAGCCCTAAGACGGGCAGAGCCGCAGATAATCTTGGAAAGCGCTCCGCGAGCGTTCCACGGTCGTTTTCATCGATAGCCAGCAAAACCCCGGCGCCGAGTTCCCACGCTCTGGTCGGCAAAAGGTAGAAGGCTGCCGCAGGAGAGGTTTCGGTCGCCACGAATGAAAGCGCCAGCGACGCTAAGCAAAGGAGGGCGACGGAGGCCGTCAGATACCGGCGAGCCCAGCGCCGCATCGCAAGAAACGTTAACGGCAGCAGGACGTAGAATTGCTCTTCGACGCTCAGCGACCAGGTCATCAACAGCGGGTTCCGGTCCGCACCCGGCGCAAAATAATCGGTCTCCTGCCAGAACAGCACGTTGGACAGACCGGTAACACTCGCGACCGCCGACCCGCCCAAGCGACCGAGTTCTATCGGCGTGAACAGGAGAATCCCGCCCAACAATACGACCGCCAACACGGTCAGCAGTGCGGGAAGGATACGGCGGACACGGCGCGTATAGAAGCTGGCAAAACTGAAAGCTCCATCTTTCATATCGCCGTAGATAATACCACCGATCAGATATCCGCTTATGACGAAGAAGATGTCGACGCCGACGAAACCGCCTGAAAAGAGCTGGAAGCCTGCGTGATAAAGCATCACCGAGACCACCGCCACGGCGCGTAATCCATCTATGTCGGGACGATAGGATTTCTTCGATGCCGCCGCGGCTGGATTACGCTGGAACATCGAGACGGGTATCTTCCGTTGTATCGCGAATGGCCCCACTGACAGACCGGACGGGATGCCGCAATAACCGTTCGCTTCGAAAAATAAACCGCCAGGCCGCAACCCGTCATCGACGGATAAGATTAATCCCGCGAACGGGTTACCTCGATCGAAAATCCTCACTGCCGCATAGCGAAAATCGCACGCGGTCTATGGTAATTCCACATCGACAGTTCTGACATGCGTCGTTAAATATGAACCGGAATGGCTTATACACCCCCAACCCGCAGCGGTGTGCGGTTCCGCGATATCTGCGCGGTCCCATACGCTTTTATCTAGCAAATAGATGATTTATAACGGCATTTCTCATGCGACGTCCGCATCGCATTTCACCGGACGGATATCTCGGCGTAAGCTGATCGCTGTTCCCGGTTGCACGGCCCTTTTTGTTTTGCTGGGAACCACCGGCAAAAGCGCAAGCTTGGACGACGGCGCGCTAACCCCGGAAGCATTCGGCGCGAAAGGCGACGGCAGGACCAATGACAGCGCGGCCTTCGCTCGGCTGGCAGACCGGATCAACCGCGACGGCGGCGGGACGATCATGCTCCGCCGCACCACCTATATCGTGGGCAAGCAGCAGCGCATGGCTACGGTCCCGGATCGCTTTTCCTTTCGCCCCGAAAAGCTGCTCGAGATCAGCGGTTGCACCAGGCCGGTGCGGATTTTAGGCAATGGCGCGCGGCTGCGCTGTGCCGCCGGCTTGCGCTACGGCACCTTCGATGCCGCCACCGGTCAGGCGCATTTCCATGACATGCCCTATGCCGCTCCTGGTGAGAGAGCGACGCCTTACGAGAGCATGATATTGATCGAGAAATGCAGCGGTCCGGTGGAGATTCGCGATCTCGAACTCGATGGCAATCTTGGCGAGATGATCATCGGTGGCCGTTATGGCGATAAAGGCTGGCAGATCCCGGCAAGCGGGCTGCGCCTGCGCGACAATAGCGGACCGGAATTCGTCCGCAACCTCTACACGCATCACCACGGGCAGGACGGCGTCTACTTGGATGGCGCGGATATGGACCGGAAAAGCGGCGGTCGGTTCGAAAATGTGCGCGCTCAGTATAACGGTCGCCAGGGCGTTAGCGCCGTGGGCGGCCGCGATTACGCCTTTGCCGACTGCGATTTCAGTCACACCGGCAAGGCGGATTTGTTCAGCCCTCCCGGCGCGGGCGTCGATATCGAAGCCCATCGCGGCAAACAGGTTCGCCGCCTGACGTTCGACCGTTGTCGCTTCGCGGACAATAGCGGCGTAGGCATGGTTGCGGATTCGGGAAACAGCGCCAATGTCACTTTTCGCGACTGCCGGTTTCTGGCCACATCCGCGTGGGGAGTCTGGCCGCAAAAGCCCTATTTCGCGTTCGAGCGATGCAAATTCGTGGGTTCGATCGTGCGCTGTTTCAGCGATCCCACCGGCGAGCAGGCAACCCGGTTCACCGACTGCCTGTTCACCGACGTTCCGGATGACAGCTTGCGGCAGCCCGCCTATCTTCCGCGCGAGAACGGCCCGATCGCCGATCTTGCCTCGGCGCAAGGAATGCTGTTCGATAAATGCCGCTTCGTCCTGAGGCATGGCGCGGTGTTGCCATGGAGCAAATATGCGATCTACCGGGACTGCACGATGCAACAGCGCGCCGCGAAGAAGGGCAAGCCGCGCGGCACCTATCGCGGGACCACGGTCATCTCCGGGCCGGTCGTGCTCAGCGGTTCGCGTTTCGAGGGTGATCTGATCGTCAATGGAACGCGTGTTGCCCGCACCGGGATATGACCGGATGGCTGTTGCGGATGCGCCGCCGTTGGTGGTCCACCTCATTCCCTATGACGGAATCGGCGGGGTCGAGATTGCCGCGGCAACCGTTGCATCCGGCGCCTATCCCGGACTGCGCCTGAGCAAGGCGTTTCTGGCCGACAAGGGGGATGAACGGACCGATCCCGATGCGCTGACGACCGGTATCCGGTCGGAAAATGCACCCGGCGCCTATTGGCAAATGATTCGCGCATTGCTGCCGCTGCGACCGACGATGATCGTCGTCTCGCTATGGCGAAGTTGTCTGGTCGGCATCGTGATGAAATTGCTGCGACCGCGCACGCGTCTGATCCTGTTTCTGCACAACAGCGAAGACGCGCATCTTCTCGATCGGTTCGTCACCCGCGCGACCGCGGCGCTTTCAAGCGGAATTTTCGCGGACAGTCGGTCCACCGCGGCGCAGCGCCTCGGATCGAAACGCGCCCCAGACATCCGGGTAATTTCATTTCTGACCGACAGGATAACGCCGCGTTCGCCCGAAACGCCCTCGCCCGGCTTCCTGTCATGGGGGCGTCTGCACCCGCGCAAGAGATTGTCCCAGGCGATCCGGATCTTCGGACATATTCGCGAGCGTCATGCCGGCGCGCGCTATACGATTATCGGGCCCGATGGCGGGGATGAACGGCGGCTGCGGGCGCAATCCGCCATGCTCGGGCAGGATCAGGCGATCACCTTCGCCGGGCCGGCAACGCGCGCCGCGATTTTCGAACGGGCTCGCGAGGCATCGTTCTTTCTGCTCACCAGCACCGCGGAGGGAATGGCCATGTCGCTCGTCGAGGCGATGCAACTGGGTCTGGTGCCGGTGACAACGCCGGTCGGCGAGGCGGCGCATTATGTGCGCGGCGGAAGCAACGGTATCGTCATCCGCTCGCCGGAGCAGGCGCAAGCGGAGATCGAGCGTCTGCTGGCGGACCCGGCCGCGTTTGCGACCATGCGTCGGCGAGCGATCGAAAGCTGGGCGGACAAGCCGCTATATCGTGACGATTTTCTCGCGGCTTGCCGCGAGGCACTGCCGCCGGTGAAATAGACATGGCACAAGAGCCTCGGTTCACGGTGGTGATCCCCACCTATAACAGCAGCGGCCATGCCGCCGCCGCCATCGCTTCCGTGGTCGCTGCGGCCGACGGGAGGTCTCATGAAGTGCTGCTCGTCGACGATCATTCGGACGACAGGCAAATGCTGGCGGCGATCGCGGAACGCCACGGCACGGTCCGGATCATCGACAAGCCGGAACGGACGAACGCCGCGCATTCGCGCAATCTCGGGTTCGAGGCGGCCCGCGCTGCGGTGGTATTCTTCCTCGATTCGGACGATCTCTTCTCGCCCGGTCATGTCGCCCGGCGGCTGGCGCTGCACGATGGCGGCCATGGCGTGATCTTCGGGGCGTTCGAACTGACCATGGCAGGCAAATCCGAGCGGCGTCATCACCGCTATGACGGGCAGGACATGGCCGAATATATCTTCGCTCAAGGCGCCGACGTGCGCTCCTCGACCATCAGCATCGATCGCCGGGCGCATCGCGGAGCGCTGTTCGATCCGGAGCTCGCCAAACATCAGGACTGGGCATTCGCGATCACCGCGCAGGCGCAGGGTGAAAGCATCGGCTATGATCAGGAACCGGGCGTGGTCATTCAGGCGGGCGGCGGCCACCGGATGAGCACGCGCTCGGACGTGGCGGCCGGCGAGGCTTTCCTGCGGCGCTATCTGACGGCACCGTCCGCGCGTATCGGCTTTCTCATGGGCCGGTTGAAAGCGAGTTTGAAGCTCGGCGATGAAATGGCGGCCGGCCGGTTTCTGACGTTGCTGCGCGCGGAGCGGCCCGGCGGCGTGGTGATGATCCGCGCGCGGGCACTGATGTGGGCCGAAAAGCTGGGACTCGTTCCGCTGTTGTCGCAGAGCGCGCGGATGTTGCGCCGACTGAGAGGGTGACCGGCAGGAACCGGGTCAGCCGCCTGAGTGTCGCCGCCGCCAACGCGCGCCCACGTCCCCGAACAGAGCCTCACAGGCGCGCAGCTCTTCCTCAAAGGCTTGCCGCACCCATTCGCGCGCATCGTCATCCGGCACGAGCCGAACGCCGCCGGCCTTCCGATTGCGGGCCGGGCTGACCAGCGCAAGCCGCTTGCGGTAATCGGCACCGATATAGTCCACGATCGCCCGCAAGCTCTGCTCGGGCTGGGCCGCGATGTCGTCGAAGAAAAAG
Source organism: Novosphingopyxis sp. (assembly GCF_965218915.1). Classification (GTDB taxonomy): domain Bacteria; phylum Pseudomonadota; class Alphaproteobacteria; order Sphingomonadales; family Sphingomonadaceae; genus Novosphingopyxis. Next base: position 2,606,356 of record NZ_OZ244708.1, read on the forward strand.
ATCCGCAGGCGATCGCCGCCGAGCGCCGAGCGCCAGCGCTCGACGATGTCGCTCAGCAGATGCTGCTTGCGGCGTTCCGGATCGTTGAAAAAGGCATGGGCCGTTTCGATCGAGGCATAATCGACATCGCCGAACGTCCGCTTGCGGGCATGCATCGAAAGCTCGGACCAGAAGCGTTGCACGGGATCGCGCGCAAGCAGGAATATCCGTGCCTGATCGAGGACCGGCATGGCCCGATCGAAATCGGCGCCCTCGAGCGAAGCGTACATCGGTGAAATATCCCCGGTAATTCGCTGGCGCCCCGGTGTGAAAAGTGACCGGTAACCGCCCAAGTCGAATGCGTCCGCATGCGCGAGCGGCTCGGCCATGCGCAGAAAGGCGCGGTCCGCATCCGCGCTGAAGCTTTTGTTGCGTACGATCCGCTTGAAAATCGACCAGCGATCCCAGCGAAGCCGCAATTGCGGCCTGTCGCGATGCTCGGAAAACGTGCCATTCAGATAGTTGAGTTCCTGGATCGGCGGCAGCCAGATGTCGCGGTGAAATTTGAGGTGATCCGCCAGCCAGGTCGTCGCCGTTTTCTTCGGCCCGATGCAGATGAAGTCCGGCCCTTCCAACGTCACGCGATACCGAGCATGTCGAAATGGCGTCCGATTACGGCCTCTTCCGTGAACGGAGCGATACCCTGATCCAAGGTTTCGACCGGGATCGGGGCATCCAGCACGCGCGCGATCGCGTCGGCCATGGCGGCGGGGGCATGCATGGGCACGAGATAGCCGTACCGATCGTCCTGCAGCACCTCGCGCGGGCCCGTTGGGCAGTCGGTCGCGACGGGCGTGCAACCGCACAGCATCGCCTCGACGAGCACATTGGGTAGGCCTTCGGCATAGGAGGAGAGGACGAACACGTCGCTACGGGCGAAATACCGCAAGGGGTTGGCGATGCGGCCGGGCAGACTTATCCGATCTTCGAGACCATGCGCCGCGATCCGCTCCTCGAGATCGGGCCGCGCGCGTCCCTCCCCGAAGATCACCAGCCGGCAGTCGCGACCGTGGTCGGCGAGCAGCTTAACCGAATCGATCAGGTCGATAAATCCCTTGCGCGGCGAAAGCGTACCCGCCGCGCTGATCAATGGCGTGGTGCGGTCGTTGAACCAGGGGTGCTCGACCGGCTCGGTCATGCGTTCGCGGGATGCCTGATCGACCACGATGTTATGGACGCAGACGTGCGGCGCATTCGCGAAATAACCGCGATACTGATCGACCATATCTTGCGAAACACAGGTCAGCGCATCGGCGCGCCACATGACCGCGCGAAGCAATTGCTTGAACAGCCATCCCTTGGTGAACGGACGGTTGGAATAGGTGAAAGACGGCGGCACGCGCGACGATCCGCTGATCTTGGCCTTCGAGCCCGACAGGATCGCCGCTGCCAGCACCGCGCCGTTGAGATGATCCTCAGCGGAAAACACGATATCCGGACGTTCGTCGGCCAGATAGGCGCGCATCGGGCGGATGATCGCGCGCACGTTCGGCGCTTTCCAGACCGTCACCTTTACGTTCGGTATCTTGGGAATCGGGTGATCGGGATCGCCGCGGCCGAAAATGAGCTCGACCGCATGGCCACGCCCGGCCAGCGCGCGAGCGAGCCGGATCTGCGCCAGTGGAACGCCGGTGATCGAAAACCGCGCGGTGACGACGGCGATCTTCATGCGCGAAGATATTCCCGCGCCTCGACGCAGTCTCGCAATCGACTGGATCGGTCGATCATGCCGCCTCGACGACATCCTGATAGGTACCGACCGCGACGATCTTGCCGCCGGCGATACGAACGATCCGGTCGCAGTGACGGACGGTGGAAAGCCGGTGCGCAATCATGAAAATTGTCAGATCGTCGCCCAGCGCGGCAATCGAATCCATAACGGCGGTTTCGGTCTGGTCGTCGAGCGCGCTTGTCGCTTCGTCGAGAACCATCACCGTGCCACCCTTGTAGAGGGCGCGGGCGATACCGATGCGCTGACGCTGTCCGCCCGAGATACGCACCCCGCGCTCGCCCACCGGCGTATCATATCCGCGCGGAAGGCTCATGATGAAATTATGAATGTCCGCTTTGCGCGCCGCTTCATGCAGCCGTTTCTCGTCAATGTCGCTGTCACGCTGACCGAAGGCGATGTTCGCGGCCATGGAACTGTCGGTCAGGAATATGCTCTGCGGCACATGCACGACTTGCGCCTGCCACGCCCGGCGATTGTCCGGTGTCAGCGATTTCCCGTCGATCCGTATTTCGCCTGAAGTCGGGTCGAGAAGAGCCATCAGCAAGTCCATGAAAGTGCTTTTGCCGCTACCCGTCTTGCCGATCACGCCGATCCGTTCGCCCTTGCGTACCGAAAGGGTCAGTCCGTCCAGGGCGGGCCTGTCCGTGTCCGCATATTGGAACGTCAGGTCACGGATCCCGATCTCGCTGTCGAACGGCATCGGAACGACGCGTTCCACACCGTAATCGACCACCTCGTCCGCCTCTTCGAGCAGCTCGATCACGTCTTCGGTGATTGCGGAATTTCCGTGCACGGTGGTCCAGCCATTATAGACCTGCTGCACCAGCGGCATGAGCCGCTGAGCACCGATCGCCAGCGCGCCCAATGTCGGCAGGGCCGCAATGACCCCGCCCGGCCGGGCACTGAAATACAGTGCCAGCAAGGCGATCACGATCATGCCAGAAGCCTCGACCACGTATCGCGGCGCCTGGCCGATAAAATTGTTGGTGGCCTGCGCGCTCCGCAATCGGCCCTCGCTGGCGGCGAATGTCCGGATGAAGACCGGTTGCGAGCGATCCAGAATAACGTCGCGAATGCCGCCCATGCCCTCTTGCACGGCGCGAACACGATCGATCTGCGCAGCGGCGATCAACTTGGAATTGGCGCGCAGCACCCGTTTGGAGAAAAAGCTCACCGTAACGTATATGATCACGAAACTCGCTGTGGCCAACATGGCCGTGAAGGCGTCGACGATCAAAAGGCCTGCAATGATGAAGACCGCGACAAATCCCGATGTCAGCAGCAACATTATCGGCCTCAATACCGAGTTGATCACAATCTGCACCATGTTGACGGCCGCCACGATATCGCTGGAATTGCGGGCAATGTGAAAGCTGTACGGGCGATAAAGGGTGCGTCTGTAAACTTGAGTCCCAATATCATAGCCAACGCCGAAAATGAATTTTTGCAAGATCCAAATCAGCGCCAAGCGAACGATGGCCGAGCCCACGGCGATCAGCACCAGCAAGGCGGTAGCCAGATAAAGCAGCGGGAAATCGGGCGGAATGCCGGCAGCGGCCACCAATTCCCGGATTATCTGTCCACGCGGGCTCGTGGGGCTTTCCGCGACGATCGACAAGAACGGTATGACCGCACCGATCGTCGCCACTTCCGCCACGGCGCCGGCAAGCATGAACCCCATCGCCACCCAAAATTGCTGGCGTCGGCGCCTTGGCAAGTGCCGAACGAGTTCCTTGATTGCGTCTTTGAATCCAGTATTGGCCATGGCCGCGGCTCATAACAGACTTAGGCCCAACCGCAACAAAATGGAGCCAATTCACAAATTCATTCACTCAAGGGCAAGTCGCCCTAGAGGATTTCGGGACATGACGTGCCGACAAGCCCCGATCTCAGAATACCCGAGTGAACAGACCGACCAGCGGGATCGCCGTGAGCACATCGCGCAAAGCCTGGCGCAACTGCGATCCATCCACCACGACGACGTCGCCCGGGTAAATCGTGGGATTCGGATCGAGGCCTTCCTCGATGCGGGCAAGGTCGAAGCCGGCGGCTTGCTGTACGCCATCGATCTTGCGCAAGACAACGACGCGGCGCCGGTTGGCCGAGGCATTGGTACCACCCGCACGGGTCACCGCCTGGAGCAATTGCGTTTCTCCAATGAGCTCGAAGTTGATCGGACTGTTGACCGATCCACCGACGGTTACGAGCTGCGTGGTGGTTTGCAGCATCTTTACCGCGATGTTCGGATCGCGGAGATATCGCTGGCTGTAAAGACGGGAAAGCAAGGCAGCCAGCTCGGTGGACGTGCGGCCGGCAACCTGCACTTCGCCGATGAGCGGAAACTGCACCAGGCCGGATGGTTCGACAATATATTCTCCCGAAAGATCGGGGGCGCGAAATACGGTCATTTGAAAGCGGTCCAGCGCCCCGATGCGATATTGCGAGCTGGCGGTCCTTACCGGAATAGGGTCGGGCTGTGAAAAATTCGCCGGATTGATCGTCAGATCCGCTTTTGGGCCGCCGCAGCCGGCCAGCACGAGAACCGCTGTTCCCAGACACACTCGGAAAGGCCGCATCAAAAACTCCTGAATGCCGTGAAATAGCTCCCGCGCGGCTCCTATACCAGCGCATCTGCCAGCACAAGCTGTGCCCTTCGCCCGACCTTTCCGATTATGTCGCTCGGTCCGAATAGGGCTAGTTACGCCAGGTTGCCCAAAGCTATTCGCGCCGGTGAGACGTCGGACCCAGACCTCGCCACGCCCGATATTCCCGCGCAGATTCTACAGGATATCCTCATCACGAATATTGCTGTCCCTCCAAAGCACCTGCAGCAAAATGATCAGCGCGATGGTGGGCCACAACATGGTGTTGATCGTATCGACGACCGATTCCCACCAGTTGATGTTCCCCGTCCATTTATACCAATCCCGAGCATCCAGCATCTCATTGCAAAGCTGTAGGACGAACACCGTCATCCATGCCTTGACCAGGCCTGCCCGTCGCCGGCGCCACCGATAGGCGAGCAACGTAAAAATCAGAATCCCGACATGAACGTGCAAGGTGTCGTGCGCAATGGGTATATGGTCGGTCACCATCCGTTTGATATCGTACCATTTCATTCAAGGCTTCCCTCGCGGATCAAACATTCTGACGCATATATCCCATGACCCTGATCGATAATCGAACCGCATCGGGTTTGCCGGAGGTCATCGAGTTCGGTTACGCAGCCTTGGTTACGTCGTCCAGCATGGCATGATCATGTCGTTCCGTTCGGCGTGCACGATGCGCCGGCCGGCTCCTGCAATCGGTTGGCGTTGAACCTGTGCCCCTGTGTGCAACGGAAAACTGACGTATTCCGGGCGAAGCTGTGTCCGGAACGACGATTGATAAGCGCCCGTTTGCTGTCGTCGGTTCCCCGACCCTTCAGAATTTGAAGTCCGCGGCTATGCCGTAGCGGCTCGGCTCGACGGTAAAGGACATTGGTGAACAGGTTCGAGCTCGGATCGGTCAGATACTGGCCGGTGATGGCGTCGTTCTCGAACAGATTCTGGACGAACCCGCGCAAAAACCAACGATCCTGATCGCCGTTCAGTTGGATCTGTGCGTTGACCAGCTCGTACCGCGAGCAACTGGCGTGAGGGCAGGGCGGCACCCAGCGTGGCGTTGCCGCTGGTCGTCTCGAACTCCAGCCGATCGGGCGAGCAGCCCAAAATGGCGGTGGCATCGCGGTTGAACAGCTGCTTCTGGATGCGCGAGCGGTTGTCGTCTTCGCGGAAATAATAGCCGATGATATCGAGCACCATATCGGGCGTCGGCTCGAACCGCAATGAGCCGCGCACCGCATAGAGATCGCGGTCGTCGATGCGGCTGTCGTCGAACGGGTTCTCGATATAGCCGTTCGAGAAGACCACATTGGGCAGGCTGGCCTGCAGATCGAGCGCGTTGCCGATTGCCGCTCGTCGAGCGCTTCCTCGCTGAACGCCGGCACCGCGATCGGCACGTCCTGCAGGCGCTGCGACTGGCGCTGCGCGGTGACGACGATATCGTCGTAGAGCAGCGCTGCTTCCGGAGGCGTGTCCTACGCCATCTGGTTGGCGACGCCGCTGGTATCGTCAGTCGCAATTTGGACCGGGGCGGGCATGGCGGTGAGCGCGCCGACGGCGCAGGCGGCAAGCAGCAGCGATTGACGCATGAAATTTTCCTCTCCGATATCTTCCCGCCCCGTTTCGGAGCGGCAGCCGGTTATCCGGTCTGCACATCGGTTCATCCTATCGCCGGTGCGATTGTCCAGCGGCGATATTCGAGCCGTACCGGAAAAAGGAAAATGACGAGCCGCTTGTTGCGGAAGCGTCACGTGGTGGGCCATTTTCATTCTTGATATCCACCTACCGGTACGTCGAACGAGCCGTCCGCCACTTGTTCAATGTTGCTTGCCGAATCGGGAAAGTCGCGCTAGAACATAGGACGAACGCCATGGCCAAGCTCAATCGATCTCAAAAGCTGGAAATTCTTGCGGACGCGGCAAAATACGATGCGTCCTGTGCGTCGAGCGGCTCCGTCAAGCGTAGCAGCAGAGCCAGCGGCGGCATCGGTTCGACCACCGGCGCAGGCATCTGCCACAGCTATGCGCCCGATGGTCGCTGCATCTCGCTGCTGAAAGTCCTGCTGACGAACTACTGCATGTTCGACTGTCATTATTGCATCAATCGCTCGTCAAGCAATGTGCGGCGCGCGGCGTTCACGGTGGATGAGGTGGTCGATCTCACGCTCGACTTCTACAAGCGCAATTATATCGAGGGGCTGTTTCTTTCATCGGGGATCATCCGCTCACCCGATTACACGATGGAACTGTTGGTACAGGTCGCAAAAAAATTGCGTATCGAGCATAAATTCGGCGGCTATATTCATTTGAAGACGATCCCGGAGGCGGACCCGTTGCTGCTCGCCGATGCCGGATTATATGCCGATCGCCTCTCGATCAATATCGAGTTGCCGAGCGACGCGGCGATTACAGAATTTGCGCCAGAAAAGAGCGGCCCCCTGATCCGCAAGACGATGGCCGATCTGTCCGGGCGCATCAGCGAGGCCAAGGCCGAACGCAAAAAGAGCCGCAAGGCACCTTTGTTCGCGCCGGGCGGACACAGCACGCAGATGATTGTCGGCGCCGACATATCGAACGACGCTGCGATCCTCACCACCAGTTCCAAGCTTTATGCGGATGTCGGGTTGAAGCGCGTCTATTATTCTGCGTTCAGCCCGATCCCCGATGCCAGCAAGCGCCTGCCGCTCGCCGCGCCGCCGTTGATGCGCGAGCACCGGCTTTACCAAGCCGACTGGATGCTGCGCTTTTACGGTTTTTCGGTCGGCGAAATCATCGGCAGTGCGCGAGGGGGGCATCTCGATCTCGACGTCGACCCTAAGATGGCCTGGGCACTGATGAACCGGGAGAATTTTCCGGTGGATATCAACCGCGCGCCGCGCGAGCTGCTGCTGCGGGTGCCGGGGCTGGGCCTCAAGGGCGTTGGCGCGGTGATCCGTGCGCGGCGGTTTGGACGGCTGCGCCTGAGTGATTTGGAGCGGCTGTGCCGATCGACCAAAAAGATGCGGCCATGGATCATTGCAGCCGACTGGCAGCCTGGCGCACGGCTCGACGACGCAGGATTGCGCGCGCAATTGGTGCGCCCGGCCAGGCAGATGGAACTGTTCGCGGCGTGACGGGCAATCGTGCACAAACACTTCGTCGTTGCGACCCCGGACGTGATCGCGCAGAAGTAACCCAGTACAGCCACAGCGCTGCACGCGCTCTGCATTGCCGCGTCGCCTTCGGCTCCTCGCAGTGACGGCAACCTGATCATGATCCGCATCACCCTCGCCTGCGAGACCGACATCAAGGGCTGGCGCGATGCTTCGCGCGATCTTCTCCTGCGCGCCGTGCCGCCAGAACAGGTGGAATGGAACGTCGCTGGCTCCGGCGGCGGGCTGTTCGCGGACGAAGGCGATCCCCTGCCGCCCGAGCGGCGCGAAACGGTGACCATCGCCAAGGAATTGCTGCGCGATGTACAGACCGTGCTGCTCCACCGCGATCCGGAGCGCTTCGCCCTCGCCTATCGCATCGTCCACCGCGCGCAGGACGAACCGAAGCTACACCGCAACCCGGCCGATCCGGACATGCACCGGCTGCGCGGGCTCGCCAAGTCGGTTCGCCGCGACATTCACAAAATGCATGCCTTCGTCCGTTTCCGGACCATCGGCACTTCGGAAGACGGCCGCGAACAGTTCGTCGCTTGGTTCGAGCCGGATCATCATATTACCGAGGCGGTGGCCCCTTTTTTTCGCGATCGTTTTACCGGGATGAACTGGCTGATCGTGACGCCCGAAGCCGGCATCGCCTGGGACGGCGAGGCACTGCGCACCGGGCCGGGCGGGCGCAAGTCAGACGTGCCGCAGGAGGACGCCGTCGAGGCCGAATGGAAAAGCTATTACGGTGCGATTTTCAATCCGGCGCGGCTCAAGACCAAGGCGATGATGGCGGAGATGCCGGCGAAATACTGGAAGAACCTGCCTGAGGCGGCGCTGATTCCCGCACTGACTCGTGCGGCCGAGACGAGGATGAATGCGATGATCGACAAAAATGATGAAGAGACGCCGGCGGTAAAGGATGTGGCGGTGCCGGCGTGCGCGCAGGATCGATACACCGCGCTGGACCAGCTTTACGACGCCCTGCGCGGAGCCAATGATTACCCGGCCGAAGGGTTTTCGGATCGATTGGTCCCCGGCGCGGGGCCGGACAATGCCCCGCTGATGTTCGTCGGCGAGCAGCCCGGCGACCAGGAAGATCAGGCCGGCCAGCCCTTTGTCGGCCCCGCCGGGCAGTTGCTCGACCGCGCCATGGCCGCTGCCTCGGTCGATCGACAGGGCGCTTTTATCACCAATGCGGTCAAGCGGTTCAAGTTCGTGCAGCGTGGCCAGCGGCGCATCCATTCCAAGCCCAGCAATGATGATATCGAATATTATCGCTGGTGGCTCGATCAGGAACGGCGGCTTGTCGATCCGCGGGTGGTGGTTGCGCTCGGCGCCACCGCGGCGCGGGCGCTAACCGGCAAAACGCTGACGATTTCGCGCAATCGCGGGCAACTCATGGATTATCTCGGCGGTAGCAAACTGTTGATCACCGTCCATCCCAGCTATTTGCTGCGCCTCCCCGACGGGGCGGGGCAGAAGGTGGAATATGAAAAATTCGTCCGCGATCTGTCGCTGGCGAGGGAGGCGATGGCGGGATGATATGCTTGCCGACGCGACTCTTCGGGATTTGAGAATTTCATCAGCCTGTTCTTGGCGAGGTTTTCTTTTTTTCGCCCCCCCCCCCCCCCGCGAAAGCGGGCATAATGAACCTAAAGAATGGCTCGAAAGCATCAGAACTTACGGTCTCGTCATGATGCGGCGTTGAGTGCCGTCCAGGTTCGCAGGCCCGCAATGCCATCGGCGACGAGACGTCGGCGGCGCTGAAATCCGGTGACAGCAGCCTCCGTTTCCCGTCCAAAAATCCCGTCTTCCGAGATCGCGAGCGCCTTTTGCAACCGCGCCACCGCCGTGCCGCGATCGCCGCGTTGCAGCAACGGCGGTCCGGCGTGGCGCGCAAAGGCGCTGGCCAGCTTTTCGTCATAGCGGTTCCGCGCAAAGGCCCGGCCGTTGTAACCGCGCGCAAAGCCGCGCCAGTCGCACCGCGCCAGCGCCCCGTCCAGCCGCCTCGCTCGAACGAACGCGATGAAGGCCTGCAGATGCCGATCCTCGCCTTCCATCATCGCCGTGACGAAGCGTTCGACATCAGCAAAGCCGGCCGCCTGAAAATTGTCGCCCATGATCTGGAACATGCCCCAGCTCGCCGAGCGGAGCGCCGCCTCGCGGTCCAGCGCGATGGCACGCGCCAGCCGGCCATATTGCGCGCTGGCACGGCCATAACCGCCCCATGTTTTGCAGCTGAGCTCCGGATGAGCGACGCCAAAACGCCCATCCGTCAACCGGTGAAAATAATGCCGCTCGAACAAGATATGCGGACGTCCCTCTTCGTCGAACCCCCCGCGGCTCTCGACCTCGATCACCGCGCGTATCGCCGCTTCGCTACAGCCCAAACCGTTGGCGGCCCTCGCGACGGCAGCACCGCTCAGCCGCGCGGCCGATCCCTGAAATTCCATGCTTAAAACCCTCCTTATAACCAAGTGGGTTTTTTCTATGGATTGTTTTCCTACATTGCAGCAAAAATCTCATCGCCGGCGTCGCGGCGCCGGCGTCACGATGCTTGGCTGCCCGTGGTACAAAGGGCACTGTTCGATTCTCGCGCAAAGTTTACAAAGTGAACGCAATCCGTCGCCTAATTCCGGTTCGGATCGTCCCCGTGCTGGAAATTATATTTCCGACAAGGGTTCGCCGTGTCAGTCGTTACAGGAGCGAAGAAGCCGGGGTGGCGATAATCCATCCGAGGCAAAGCATTCAGCTATCGTCTTCGCTGTCGCCATCGAGTTTGGCGTCATCGAGCGCATCGACCTGATGCCCCAAGGTTTCGTGCGACCAAAGCTTGGCGACGAGCGTGTAGATGATGACGGTGAGCGGCGCGGCTAGGATGATGCCGATCGTGCCGAACAGCGTGCCCATCGCCGCCAGCGCGAAGATGAGGACCGCAGGCGGGATCGACACGGCGTGCCGCTGCACGATCGGGGTCAGCACATTGCCCTCGAGCTGCTGCGCGACGAAATAGACGAGCGCGGCCCAGACGACCTTTTCCGGATCGTCGGCGAAGGCGATGAGAATGCCGGGAACCGCGCCGATGAACGGACCGATCAGCGGAATGAAGTTGGTGAGCCCGCTGATCAGACCCAGCGCCCCGGCCGACGGCACGCCGACGATGCTGAGGCCGACATAGATCATCGTGCCGACCGCGGTCATCGTGATGAGCTGCGCGGCGAGATATTTGCGCAGTACATGGCCGCTTTCGCTCAGCGCCTCGAGCACCTTGCCGGAGCGCTGCTTGGGAAACAGCTTGGAAAATCCGCGCGCATAAAGCCCCGGATCGAGTGCCAGATAGATCGCCCCGACCAGCACCAGAATGAAGTTGGTCAATATGCCCACGGCGCCGAAGGCGACCGACAAGGCACGTCCGAACAGGCTTTGCACGTCGGGTGTCGCCGACTGGATCGCCGCCCCGAACGGCAGGCCGGCGATCCAGGCGCGCACCGTCTGATAGCCCTCCGTGAGCCGGGTGCCGAGGCTGTCGAACTGCTGGCCCAGGCTATGGCCGAACAGCCAGCCGAAGCCGGTCAGCAGCACGACGATGAGGACGATCGCCAGCAGGACCGAGAGCGTTTCGGGCACGCCGCGATGGTGGATCGGATCGGAAAAGGCGCGGATCACCGCGGCGATCAGCACGGCCGCGAAGATCAGCATGAGCGTCGCCGTGATCTTCACGAGCAGCAGCGCGATGCCGACCAGCAGCAGCACGATCAGCGTGCCGCGGACGATATCAGCCTTGGTCAGATTGTTCACTGCCGCACCTTCCCAAACGCCTGCCGGCTAGTGACCTTGGCCGAACTCGAATCGGCACTTTTTGCGGAACTCGATTTTGAGTGGAGCAAGACCTTCCTATCTCTTTGATAAAATGCTGTAATTATTTGCATAAGCGAATCGCTTAAGGTTTTTGTGTGAGTCTGTCATCTAATGTTGCGCCGACAGGTTACACGCTAAAGCTGAGGTTGGCATCGGCGTCGCCGCCAATTTCATCTCCTTGGGTTTTGCTCGAACTCAGCGAAGCGATGCTCGCCCGATCCACTTTGCGCTCACTTCCCGCCCTTTATAGCTTTCCAAGCCATCTTTTGATGTCAGATCTTTCGGAGCCCGTTGCTGATTAGCAATCTGACCACAGTTGGGAGCTTAATCATTTCGCTCCGAAGCCGCTGAGGATAACCGCCAGCGTTCTGATGCTGATCAAAATATCAAGCCAATACGAGAAGTTTTTGATGTAGAAAAAATCATATTGCAGTTTGGCATCGATTGCTTCGATATCCGTCACATGGCCTTGGTTGATTTGCGCCCATCCCGTGATGCCTGGACGGACGATATGCCTGTAATCGTAAAATGGCAGCTCCTGCTGATACCATTCCGACAACGCGATTGCTTCCGGCCGAGGCCCGATAAGGCTCATTTCGCCGCGCAAGATGTTGATGATCTGAGGGAGTTCGTCGATCCTCGTCCGACGTAAAAATCGACCCAGTTTCGTTATACGCACATCGTTCGCCCGCGTAATCGCGGCTTCCCGCACACCCAGTTTTTCTTCAAGCGCGGGTCGCATTGTTCGGAATTTAATGACCCTGAATGGCTGGCCTCGATAGCCGATGCGCAGCTGTCGGAAAAAAACCGGCCCCCGGGATTCAATTTTAATCGCTATGGCAGTGAGCAGCAGCGGCACGGCCATGAGCGGTAAGGCAATCGCGCAAAATAATATATCGAAAAGCTGCTTTACGCTGGTGTACGACCGGCTGGGAAGAAGCGACCCCAAGCTGTTTTCCGAGAGATGTTCGATCTGCACCATTCCAGTAAAAGCCTCGTACACCTGTTTATAATGATATACCGGCATAGATTGTAACGCGGCCTCGGCGAGCAAACGTTCCCACTCTGCGGAATGATCATGGTGGAGATCGGCAACGATTGCCACCTCATCTTGAAACGGCAACACAGGCTGGTCTAGAACTTCGTATGAGAAACCCGGCAGATCGGTCAAGCGGCCTACTTTACCGCCCGCTACCAGCCGATATTGCGTCGCCCTGCTTCTTCTCAGAAGAGAGGTAAAGGCGAATGTCACAAACAGCGTAGCGAGAAACGTAATGCTCAGAAATGCCGCGCTGTAAGGCAGGCGTGCGAGCAGAATGGTTGTGGCTATAACACCAAACGTACCAATATGGACGGGCAAGATGTAGCTCAGTTCTGGCATTCCGGGGTAGGCCGCGAATTTGCGAAGAATGATAACCGCCATCGTGACGGCGATAGCGGCCCCCGCGATTGTAATAACCGAACTCGGCTGCAGCAGGAAGTCATCCGCATTCTCGAACCATATCCGGCCAATTAACAGCGTGGGTACGGCAACGCCGAACAGCACTGTGAGCAAAAGCTGCGCTATGAACGATCTAGCGAAGCGCGCTGGCCCGGGCATGGCGTTGTGATGATTGGGCTGGATCATAATCACAGGCGCTCTCATAAACTGGCCGCTGAACTTGATTGAGCACGGCTGTGAGTTGCTTACACAGGTTCGTGTCGCTCTATATTCCATATTGCTGGTAGGACAATGTGACAGCTGATCGATCGCGCGAACGCGAAGACAGCGTTTCCCGTTTGCGATCCATCCGACCAAGCCGCCTATCCCGAACCGCCGCGGGTTACAAGACACCGTATTTAAAGTTTGCTAAATGCTCTTAGTTTTCAAATATTTATAGCCTTTTCGAAATGAGAGGTCGCGTTGTAATGTTCGACTCTTTATCCGTGAAATGCTTGGCAGCGACACGGGTTATCAAACTCTGGATTGAATTGACCGCGATATATATCCGCAGTATTTAAGTTCTGCCATGACGGTCGCATATAGCCGATGAATAGCGCTCTCTCGGCGAAAGGCTGCATATATGTCTAGCGTTTTTTATCTGGATAGCTAGGGCAGGATTGATCCAGTGATGGCCATCATATTGGTTGCCATAGAGATCGAACTTGCCAACGCTATCCTTACGTGGATGCATGATTACTGGATTGAATTTGATTGCAGTTGCAGGTGTTGCTGAGTCCGGTAGTTTTTGCCGATACGGATCTGCTGTTTATCCGGAGCTGCCATAACTATAGCGTTTCGGTCTAGTAGTAGAACTGATATTAATACTTAAAACAGACCGCATTTTTGTCGATAAAAGCTATTTTTTGTGCCCATCGGAATGATGATATTATGTTGATCTATTGGTTACTTTTTGCCGTCCCAGTGGCCGGATCCGCTATTTTCACTACAGGCCGAACGCAACGCAGTGCCGTACCATTGATTGTGCTTTTTGGAATATTTTGGATATTCTATAATATCGTTTCTGGTAGTCGTTATGAGATCGGCGGAGACTGGGGTAACTATTTACGAATATTTAATTACATTCGTCTTGAAAAGTTTACGACATCGATAGGGTATAATGAAGTAGGTTTTGTGATACTTGCGAAGGCCTGCGACTTACTTGGTCTCGGCATCAATGGTATAAACTTTTTTTGCTCGGCAGTCCTTTCTTTGGGCGTCATTTTGCTAGCACGCAGAACCGAGCATCCTTGGCTCGGCATCATGGCTGCCGTTCCTTATCTTCTGATCGTAGTTGGCATGGGATATATACAGCAGAGCGCGGCTATTGGATTTTTAATCTTGGCAATGCTAGCGCTGTTCGACCGGCGGCTCCCCCGTGCGATCTGCATGGGCGCTTTGGCAATATCAATGCATACCGCGTCAGTCGTGTTTTTGCCTCTAGTAGCCTATATGTATGTAAGAGAAAACCGGCATACCATAATCCCGCTTTCGTTTTTGGGGTTGCTAGGTGTTATTATGGTCGTAGCGATGGGGTACTGGGATAAACTCAATGGCGGCTATATTGACGCTGAATATTCGTCCAATGGTGCTCTGGTGCGTTTGGCAATGAATGCTATTCCCGCTCTGATATTTCTACTTTTTAATAAGAATCTGCAAATAACCTCTCGAGAGCGAGATTTCTGGACAATCCTGAGTTGGAGTAGCATTGGTCTGATGCTGTTATATTTCGTGTTTCCCTCCTCAACTGTGCTAGACCGCGTCGGACTATTCTTTACGCCAATTCAGGTATTTGCTTTCGGCAATTTTTCGGCGATGCTGCGAAATACCAAAGGATTGTCCAGCCTATCCGGTGTGGCGCTTTTGCTCTATTGTGGTGCGGTCCAGTTCGTTTGGTTGGTTTTCGCCGACAACGCAAGTTCCTGGGTCCCTTATCAATCCTTGTTTCAGATCTGAAATTTATTCGAAATGGGGAAACGTCCGCTGCTTTTGGTTTCGGCTAACTCCGCCTGGAACCTCGTCAATTTCCGGCTTGGGCTACTCAATGCGCTCATCGAAAACGGTTTTGCACTTGCAACCGCAGCGCCGCCCGATCCCGAGAGCGAATGCATGCTTCGGTCCATCGGTTGCACTATCCATCATATTGCAATCGATCCGAAAGGCCTGTCGCCGCTAAAGGATCTAGCCACGATTCGGGCTTATTGGCACCTTATGCGCAAGCTCAAACCGGCCGCTTATCTTGGCTGGACGATCAAGCCCAATATCTATGGTGCACTGGCCGCGCGCCTGGCCGGCATACCCTCTTTGCTAAACGTGTCCGGACTCGGAACGGCATTTCTCGGAAAAAGTATTTTACAAGCGACCGCCACCACCATGTATCGCATCGGCTTTGCCCGCGCGGATACAGTTTTTTTCCAGAACAGAAGCGACCGCGATATTTTCTTTGACCGGCGGCTTGTCCGGTTCGATCAGGCTGTATTGATACCGGGCTCTGGAATCGATGTGAAGAAATATAAACCCAGCGACAATCCGCGGGGTTCAGGCAACCGTTTCCTGATGATTGCGCGGTTACTCGGAGACAAAGGTGTCCGGGAATATGTCGAGGCTGCCCAAATGGTACGAAAGACAAATCCGCAGTGCTCTTTCGGCCTGTTGGGATTTGTCGGCGTCGAGAACAGAACCGCTATTTCCAGACAGGACCTCGACGCGTGGATTGCCAGCGCAATCATCGATTATAATCCCCCCGTTTCCGATGTCAGGCCAGCCATCGAAAAGGCGGATTGTATCGTGTTGCCATCTTATCGAGAAGGAACATCGCGGGTGCTTCTGGAAGCAGCCGCGATGGGCAAGCCTTTGATCGCGACCAACGTTCCCGGATGTCGCGAAATCGTGGAAGATGGCGTCAACGGCTTTCTCTGCAAGGCTCGAGATAGCGCATCGCTAACTGAGGCTATGGGCCGCTTTATCCGTCTTTCCGATGAGAAAAAGCGCTCGATGGGCCAAGCTGGCCGCGCAAAGATAGTGGCGGAGTTTTCGGAGCAGCGCGTGATTGTAGCCTATCTTAAATCATTGTCAGCGGCTCTCGACAATCGACCCGTCATCTGACGGCACGGCGTATCAGATCCGGTTTTGCTAAAAATCCCAAGCACATACCGCAGATGGCAGCGATTGCTGCCGTGCGCACAGGATAGTCGACGAGGCTATGTCCAGCCACCAACAAGATAACGATGGGCGCGGCGTAACAATAGCCAAGGTACCGAGCTTCAGCTCGTAGCATCGACCAAAGACGCCAGCCTAGCCACCCAATTAGCCCACCGAACAGTATGACCGCAAAAAACCCGCCTTCGGTCAGAAATTCAGCATAGTCATTATGTGCGTGGTTTACATATGTCCGCGTGACAGCGGCAAGGCTCTCGTTACCCGCATAGAGCCATCTGAAGCTTCCTAGACCGGAGCCCACGGGAATAGTATCGGCGATCAGCTTTCCAGTATTGTCTAAAAAGCGGAGCCTCTCCGATACACTAGTTGAATTGAGAGTCAGATGATCCAGCAAGCGAGCGCCCCAGGTAAAGCCTACTAAGCAAAGACAGCTGAGGATGATGAAAAGGCCGGCAATCAACGTCTTAGTTTGACCAAAGAACCTTTTCGCAAGTTTTGTCCTCGCAAACCAGAAAGCGAGCGCCGGTATGAGAAGAACATATGCTGCAAACGACCGATTTATAAGAACATTTACCAGCATGAATAGCATCAGTCCGGTTCTTACCGCCAGCCAAAAAAGCTTGGAGCGATCGGGCACGTCTCGAAAAGGAAGATCGGATGTGAATACCAACGCAATTAAAAATAGCATGCCTAAATGGTTGGAATTGGAAAAGAACCCTACTGAAGTATTTCGATTTGTTATATCGTAGAAATAGGCTGGGCTATCTGCTCCATGAGAAATCTGTATCAAACCGATGATCGAGGACAGAATGGCGATTGCCATCAGCGCATATAGTCCGGCGGCACGCGCATTCCGGTCAGCACGCAATGTCAATACTAGCATCGCGAACGGCGGCAGAATGGCCATGGCGGATATAATCGCGCGATCGGGCTGCATGGCAATCGGACGCCATACGTCGCTCATGCCAAGCATGGCATCGCCACGTTCAATGAACTCACGGCCTGGCAGGGCATGCCACATCGAGGGCGGCAACGGGATCATTTGAACGATAGTCCAGCAGACATATAGGGCAATGAGCCAGTAAAGCCCGAGAATGACTTTGGTCTTGGGTATTGCAGTCTCCGTAGACGGCGCCCAAAAATGATACGCAAGAATGGCTACGGCCAGTAGCTGCAATATGGTGTTGGCAATTATGCCGCCCGTGCTAGCGCCACCGAGGAGAAGGCAGATCGAGAGATAGACCGGCAGCAATACGCCATTCAGGATTCGCTTAAGAGAGGAAATCATCGGCTCGCTTCTATTGAGATTTGCGAAAACGAAAATTGGAAGGCCTCTCGCTTTTCTCCCGGCATTACGCGCAGCGCGACACGTTGGGCCTCGCAGTTAGCTCTTGGAACATCAAATAATGTGGTTTTGTGCTGGATATCGTTTGCCGATGCATTGAAATCTAGTGTGGCAACCGGTTTATGATTCTTATCACAAAAGATTTGCCAGCGGAGCGTGCCGTAACCTTCTTGCGGATCCACGGGGTATCCGATAGCTGCGAAGCGATATCGACCGGATTTGAGCAGGATGACCTGGTCCGCGCTCTCCTGTGGGGTATGACCAAAAAATTCGATATCGAGCATTTTGCCCTTGCCATTTTTTTCCGGAATGAAATCGGCGGTCAGATCGCTATTATGATGCAACCTCCACGCAAACGGGCGAGGGCCGGCGAGATTATCAAATCCGCCATCGAAAACTTGATTTTTCCCGTGCGATCGCGGCCGATCGATCCGCCAGATTTTCTCCGCCAGTTCGTAATTCCCATTTCCGGCAAGATTGCCTATGACATTCCAGCGCTGCTGACGACCCACCGTCGGAGAGAAAACCAAGTCTTGCACGAGCCTGGTTTTGTCTTTTCTGCCACTGGCAGCGCGCAAGAGGCGAGCTTCCACCGATCTGACTTTTTTCACCTCGGCAATCATTC
Organism: Novosphingopyxis sp.; assembly: GCF_965218915.1. Taxonomy (GTDB): domain Bacteria; phylum Pseudomonadota; class Alphaproteobacteria; order Sphingomonadales; family Sphingomonadaceae; genus Novosphingopyxis. The sequence continues at coordinate 2,624,333 of NZ_OZ244708.1, forward strand.
TTCCCCGAGCGGCCTGTTCGTCATCCAGGATCATCAGGACGTCGGTCAGTTGCTCTTGGCCAGGGCGCAAGAGCATTGCGGAGACAATTTCGACAACGGACTTGCCGAATTGGCGTGTAAGCAAAGTGCTTTGAATCAACTGAATTCGAGCTAGAAAGGACCGCGGATTACGACGCTTGGCTTCTTCAAACTGAGCGACCGAGCTCAAGATCTGACCCTGATTACGACTTACCTGTCCTGCTAGCAGGAATGGCCATTCGTCCAATGGATCGGCTTGCCGTATCTTCCGCGCGGTAGCGATGACGTCTTGACGCGAATGCTGTACGAAATCGATTTGCTGAGTTGCAAGTCGCGATCCAATTAACAACTGATCACTGTCAGCCGGCCAATAAATCCGCTCAACTGGCAGATTCATCGAGTTGGCTAACAAGACTCCGCCATTGCGGACAATGAACGCAGACACTAAAAGTGCAAATATTATAATTACTACTCGTTTGAAGTAGATTGCACGTTTACTGATAGAAACCAGGTTCATTGTTTTTCTACACAATCAGCGCCTTTCAAAATCATACTATAATTCGCCGTTCGTTTTCAATGGCACCATCAGCATCCGATTGTTCGTACTTGTAGTCATAGGAATAGCCGTAACCATAGCCTTCGGTACCCTGTTTATATTTCGTAATCACCGCGCCGACCACATTCGCGCCCGCTGACTTAAGCTTTCGGATCGAATTTCTTGCATGAGGAACATGCACCTTACCAGATTCAATCACGACAACGGTGCCGTCGGCAATGCCGGCCAATGCCGGAGCGTCGACAAATTCCAGAATGGGGGGAGCGTCGATAATGATAACATCGAAGCGCTGCCGCAGTTCGCTCAGTACCGAACGTATCTTACCTCCGGCAAAAAGTTCCGAAGGGTTCGGCGGCGTACCGCCAGCGGGGATTAACGAAACTCCGCTGGCGCCTTCTACAATTACCTCATCAACCGTAGCATGTCCGGTCAACAGATGAGTAACGCCCTTCTGCTCGTTCTGGCCGCTTTTAAATGTTGGTCGCCGGAGATCGGCATCCATCAGGACAACACGCATTCCCATCCGGACGAAGCTGCGAGCGAGACCATAGGACGACGAGGACTTTCCCTCCTCCGGAAGAGTGCTGGTTAGCAATAAAGCTGGCGGCACTCCTTCATTGGATGAAAATTGCAAAAGGTTTGCCACCGCCAAATAGGCTTCGGTCACCGGTGATTTCGGATCGTCCAGTTCCAGCCTTGGGGTCGTATCATCGGCGATTATAGGAATGACACCCAATGCCTTGAGGCCAAGACGGTTTTTCACATCGTCCGGGCCGACAACGAACTCGCGAAGCATGTCATAGGCGAAACTTCCCAACAAACCCGCCAATAAGCCGAACGCCAAACCAACGCCGAGATTAAGCGAAAGGATCGGGGATACCGGGCTGCCCGGTGCGGTTGCACGATCGACGATCGCAACCTCGTTTTCGCCGACACCGCCGGCTACGCCAACTTCTTTGTAGCGTTGCAGCAGCGCATCATAGAGAGCTCGGTTCGTATCAACTTCTCGTGAAAGGATCGTGAACTGGCCGCTATCCGCACGTTCGTTCAAGACCGATGTTCGAAGCTCGTTAAGTTTTTCGCGCAGCGCTTTTTCTTCACCCAAAGCAGCTCGGTATTCGGCGGCATAGGTTTGCGCATTGCCTTGATTACCGCGGCGAGCCTCGCTGGAAAGCACGGCAATCTGCTGGTCGAGCTCTACAATCTCCGGATAATCGTCCTTGAAGACTTCCGCTTTTTGCGCCCGGTCCGCCTTTAGTTGGCTGATTTGGGTTTGCAGCGCTCGGTCTCCCGTCTGTCCGCTTTGAGCCAAGGGTGAAAACTGACGATAGCGCTGCTCCGTAGCGATGCGTTTGTTTTCGGCTTCCGCAAGCGCCGCGGCTACGCTCGCCAGCTGTGCATTGTTGATCGTTTGAGACGTGGGATTGCCGCCGCTCTCGCTTTGAATCGTTACAATTCCCTGATTTCGTTCAAAGTCGACCAGCGCCCGCTCGGAATTCTCCAGCGTATCTCGAATGGCTTTGAGACGATCCTGTAAATAATCGCGCACGAATGCCGACTGCTCGAACCGTCGATCCAAATTGGCCTGAATGAAGTTTTCGGCCAGAGAATTCGCCACACGCGCAGCCAATTGCGGATTGCCGGACGCGAACGAAACGTCGACCAGACGACTCTCGCGAAGCGGCTCCACGGACGTGCCGCCTCGTACCACGCCCTGAGCGGCACGAGCCCGCGTATTTCGCGCCAGCTCCTGATTTACAACCTCGGGATCATTGGCAAGATTTAGACTGCGTGCAACACGCTCTGCAAGAGAGCGCGATTGAAGCAGGCCAATCGCGGTCTGATCGGAAGCGATATCGCGCTGAGGGGCCTTCTCCACATCCCCGACGTTGATGACTTCGGTCGGTTCCGGATTGATCTGCAAACGGGTCGTGGCGCTATATGTCGGCGGGGTCACAAGCGTCAGGGCAAGGCCGCATAATAGACCCGCTATACCCGTCGCTATGATCACCCATTTATGACGACGAAGCGTCTGTGTGATTTGAACCAGGATCGGAGATTCGCTGGTCTCGTCCCCAACATCATCTATCATCCCGACGGGCTCAAGCCGGCGCGCTCCCATATTCGGGTAATCGACTACTCGTTCCATGCTCAATCCTGAAACCTCTACTCGCTCGAACGGTAATGTCCGTTCTTATTGTCAGCCGACATTGCGCTCCAAGCATTCCGGATGTTCGGAGTGCATAATAGCGGTGCCCGCTGCTAGCGCCAGAAAAACTCATCCAGGCTCTTCAACCAGGTCAAACCGACGGGCCGTTCATCCGCGGGGGGCTTATTCCGCAAGGACAACGACGTCAACCGGAGTCGGCGGGCGGCTGTGATAATCGCGAAATCGGTCGTTCAACATTGGGTTTCAACGCTTTCGACGTCCCCCCATGACTTCAAAAAACCATTCGCTAAAGTGACCAAAATTCGAGCCTTTCGGACAAGAGATTCTCGGCGTTCCAAATCCGTTTCAGATCGACCACGCTTCCCCCCGGCAACAGTAAATCCGCCAAATCGCCAGAAGACAATGAGCGGTAGCTCTCGTGCGAGACAGCGCCAATGACACAATCATAACGGCCCGAAAGCGCCTCATTTTCAAGGTTGATGCTGTACTCCTTAAGGGTTTCTTTCGGATCGGCCAATGGATCGTGCACGGTGACGTGGTGACCGAGGTGTTCGAGCGCTTTTACCAAATCCACCACTTTCGAATTGCGAATATCGGGTACATTCTCCTTGAATGTCAGGCCTAATAAGAGGATCGATCCGGCAGTGCTTTTCCGAGCCTTATGGATTTCTCCGGCCAACCAGCCTGCCATGCCGTCGTTCAGTGCGCGACCGGCGAGAATGACATTGGGATCATAGCCAAGTTCCTGTGCTCGATAACTGAGATAATATGGATCGACACCGATACAGTGACCACCTACCAAGCCCGGCTGAAACGGCAGGAAATTCCATTTGGTTCTCGCTGCGTCCAGCACGTCCCAGATCGAGATATCCATGTGCGCGAAAATCTGCGCCAATTCATTCATGAATGCGATATTCACGTCGCGCTGAGCATTCTCGATAACCTTGGCCGCCTCTGCGGCACGGATCGATTTGGCGCGAAATACCCCGCCCGAGGTCACCTTGCCGTACATCTCTGCCAGCTTTTCGGTGACGCCTGGGCTTTCGCCCGCAATCACTTTCGTGATGCGCTCGACAGTATGCTCTCGGTCTCCCGGATTTATGCGCTCAGGAGAATAGCCCAGAAAGAAATCTTCTCCCCTTGACAGACCCGCCACCTCCTCAATCAGGGGGCCGCAAATATCTTCGGTAACTCCGGGGTAAACTGTGCTTTCATAAACTATGATTGGATGGCGATGTTTATCGATCATGCCCGCGACGGTGCGTGTAGCGTTTTTGACGGCGCCAAGGTCAGGCTTTCGATCGGCATCGATCGGGGTGGGCACGGTAATGATGTAAACATCGGCAGGGGGACAAGCCGCCGAATCGCTCAAATAAGTGAGCGAACTCGCTTTTAATCTCGGCTCGTCAATTTCTGCGGTACGATCATAGCCGGTGTCCAGCTCGGAAATCCGCTTCTCGTCGACATCGAGCCCCACCGTATCGAAATGCTTTGCAAGGGCGACGGCAAGCGGAAGGCCCACATAGCCGAGGCCGACGACGACGATTTGCAAGATAAATATCCTTTAACGAATGTTACGGTGGCCGAGCTTTCAGAGACCGTGATAATCCTTGTACCACGCCACGAAGCGGGGCACGCCCTGTTCGATACGCGTTTTCGGCTCGAAGCCGAGGTCGTTCTGGATAGCAGCGATATCGGCATAGGTTTCCTGGACATCGCCAGGCTGCATCGGATGCATCTCTTTGATGGCTTCCAATCCGCAGGCCTGCTCGATCAATCCGATCATGCCCATCAAATCTTCCGAGCGATGATTGCCGATATTATACAGCCGGTGGGGATTTCGGCTACCGCCGGCTTTGGGCTCGCCATCGTCGGGCGGGGGATTGTCCACGCAGGCGACGATCCCAGTGATGATGTCGTCGATATAGGTGAAATCTCTGCGCATATCGCCATTGTTGAAAACAGGTATCGGCTTGCCTTCGAAAATTGCCTTTGTGAAAATCCACATCGCCATGTCCGGGCGCCCCCACGGCCCGTAAACGGTGAAGAACCGCAGTCCGGTCAGCGGGATGCGATAGAGATTGGCGTAGGTTTCACTCATCAGCTCGTCCGACTTTTTGGTCGCCGCGTAGAGCGAAAGCGGATGATCGACTCTGTCCTCTACGCGAAAGGGTAGCGTTGCGTTACCGCCATAGACAGAAGACGATGAGGCATAGGTCATCGGCACCTCCCGCTCCCGGGCAAGTTCGAGCAGGTTGAGATGGCCAACCAGATTCGACTGCACATAGGCGCGCGGATGTTCGATCGAGTAGCGGACGCCAGCCTGAGCGCCGAGATGAACAATCCCGTCGAAACGATGCTGCGCCAGGGCTTCGTCCAGAGCGGCGTGATCCGCAAAATCGACTTCGATAAAGGTAAAGGCATTTCCCGCCCGTTCTTGCACGCGAGCAATGCGATCACGCTTCAGCTGCGTAGAATAATAGTCATTGACGTTATCGATACCCGTTACGGTATCACCGCGAGAAACCAGGCGCTCGATGAGATGATGGCCGATAAAACCGGCCGCTCCGGTAACGAGATAATGCATATATGTTCCTAACGCCGAGGTCCGCGGGACGGCCCGCCCTTCCGGCTCCGATCGCGGGCCGTCCTTGCAACTCGCCTGCAGGATTGCAACACGCAATCATTCCTCGCCGGTCGATCAGCGCCGTAAGCTCGCGTGCCACCCGCGGATCAGGCTGTCGAACACGAATCCGGAGCGAAGCGTGGAGAGGCGAGGGTTGTCGAGCATCACTTCGGCCGACAGCTTCTCGGTTTCCCGCTCTCATCCTCGAGCGCCCGGTGCTGCCGGGCCTCCGACGCATTCAAGCCCCCCTTGCGGTGAACTTATCGGACCCTGCTATCATAGTTGGTGCGGGCGGTGGGAATCGAACCCACACTCCTTGCGGAACGGGATTTTGAATCCCGCGCGTCTACCAATTCCACCACGCCCGCGCACGTGCCATGAAGCTCTTAGCCGCGCCCAACTTCGATTTACACATAGTTTGACGCATCTAGGCCAAATCGCCAAAAATGATCATCGAAGCAGTCCGTTCTCGCTTGCCCTTCCAGAGACGCTTCGTCTCGTTTCCTCCATGATCCTAAACATCTCGACTCGAGCGCGTCTACCAATTCCATCACGGGACCCGGGCATCGAGATGAAGCGCTTTAAGGGGCGATCGTCCCCGGAGCAATGCTTCGCGGCGACAATTTGCCCCTGCCCCGGTCGCCCCCTCATTTCTTCAGCATCGCCTTGAGCGCCTTGGCCGTGGCCTTGCCATAAGGCGGCTTGAACCCGCCGAGCCCGGCCACGTCGAGCCCCGGCTGGCGATATACCGCGCGGGCGTGGCTAAAGGTCTTGAACCCGTCCACTCCGTGATAATGGCCCATGCCGGACGGCCCGATGCCGCCGAACGGCAGATCTTCCATCGCATTGTGGAAGAGCACATCGTTGACCGTCACCCCGCCGGAGACCGTACGCGTGAGCACCGTTTTCTCCTCCTGCGCATCTTGGCCGAAATAATAGAGGCCCAGCGGGCGGTCGTTCGCGTTCACATAATCGATCGCCTCGTCGATCGAGTCATAGGTCCTGACCGGCAGCAACGGGCCGAAAATCTCGTGCCTCATCACCGCCATGTCGTCGGTGACGCCCCGCAATATGGTGAGCGGCAGCTTGTTGCCGTTCGATCCCGCGAAATCCTCCCCGCCAGGATTGACCTCGATCAGTTCCGCGCCCTTCTCCCGCGCATCGTCGAGATAGCCGCGCAGCCGCTCGGCGTTGCGCGCGTTCACCACCGATGTGTAATCGTCATTGCCCAGCAGCGTGGGATAAAGCACCGACACGCTGTCCTTCAGCGCGCCGATCATGGCCGGTTCCTGTTCCTTTGCGACCATCAGATAATCGGGCGCCAGGCAGATCTGCCCGGCATTCATCATCTTGCCCAGCGCGATGCGCTCGGCGGCCTTCGGCATGTCCGCCGAGCGGCCGACGATGGTCGGCGATTTGCCGCCCAGTTCCAGCGTAACCGGCGTCAGATTGTCGGCCGCCGCGCGCATGACATGGCGCCCCACCTCGGTCGCGCCGGTAAAGATCAGATGGTCGAACGGCAGCGCGGTGAACGCCTTGCCCGCCTCCGCTCCGCCGGTGACCACCGCCATCTCCTCCTCGTGGAAATATCTCGCGACCAGTTCGGCCATGAGCGCGCTCGTCGCGGGGGTGAATTCGGACGGCTTGACCAGCGCGCGGTTGCCCGCCGCGAGCACACCGGCCATCGGCACCATCACCATGCCGACGGGGAAATTCCACGGCGCGACGACGCCGACCACGCCCTTGGGGCCAAAGTCGACGCTCGCCTTCGCGCCGAGCAGGCCGAGCGGAAACATCGGACGGCGCTTTTCGGAGCGCGCCCAGTGGCGGAAATGCTTTCTGGCATGCTTCAGCGCGGTCACCGACGGGCCGATGTCGGTCAGCAGGGTCTGCTCGCGGCTGCGATGGCCGAAATCCTCCGACACCGCCCGGGCAAAATCCTCGGCATGGTCGGTGAGCAGGAAGATCGCGCGGTTGAGCCGGTTCTCGCGAGCCGCCATGTCCTCGGGCATCGCCGCGGTAAACGCCTTGCGCTGGCTATCCAGCAAGGCGCGCATCCGGTCCGGGCTGTGGCTGGCCGTCTGCGCGTCCTGTTCGGTTATCGGCATAACGTCTCCGTTGGTTCGTTTTGCTCCGCGATAAGGCAATTCATTGCGATTTGAAACGCACATAAAAGCTTCGCCGCGCTGCCGGTCCGCGATCGAGGCGGCATATTCGCTGGTGATCCCCGCCACCGCCGCCGACGCGGGCGTGCCGTTGTTGCCGGTGTAGCCCATTTCCACGCCGTTGAACCGATACCGCACTACACGCTTCACACTGTCCAGGGCGGGAAAAACTGCAGTAGCCGGAAGTTCGCGGAGGGCGCACACACGGGGGGCGGGAATTCCGGTGAAGCGAGACGTGCCAGCGATAAGCTGAGCGAGCCGTTACGGCGGCTGCGGCAGCGGATGGCACGAGCCGTAACGGTGGCGCTCACGGAGCCGGGCGGCACGGCGCGCCGTTACAATGACCGCAGCAGGCGCGGGGTGATCGACGGTGTGAAAGAGCGGCGTGCCTTGTAGCAGATCGGGGGCGTGTAGGACAGCAGTTTGCGAACGCTGGACGCGCTAGCCGAAGCCGAGCCGCGCGGCGCCTTCCTCCCCACCCCGCTCGCGGCCCAGCACCGGCAGGCGCGCGATTTCCGCGCCCTTGCTGCGCTCGGCGATGCGCAACTCGTAAAGCTTCTGGAGGTTGAGCCAGAACTCGGCGCTGGTGCCGAAGAAATGCGCCAGTCGCAACGCGGTGTCGCCGGTGATCGCGCGCCGGCCGTTCATGATCTCGGTGATCCGGCCGGTCGGCACGTCCATCCGGCGCGCCAGCTCGGCCGCGCTCATGCCGAGCGCTTCCAGATCCTCGCGCAGCGTCTCGCCGGGATGGATGGGGGTGCGTGCCATAATAAGCGTCTCCTCGTGCTCGATCATCCTCATGCCGGACATCCTAATGATAATCCACGATCTCGACCTCCGTGGGGCCGGGCGAGCCCTTGGGCCAGGCGAAGCATATCCGCCACTGGTCGTTGACGCGGATGCTCCACTGGCCCTTGCGGTCGCCGCGCAACGCCTCCAACCGGAGGCCCGGCCGCCGGAGATCGCGCAGTCCGGTCGCCGCGTCGAGCTGGTCGAGCCTCAGTTCGGCGGCGCGCGCGAAACCGGCAAAGGCCGCGACCCGCTTGCCGCCATGAAAGGCCCGCGTGCGCTTGTCGCGAAAACCGACGATCATGCGAGGGATATAGAGCGGTTCCGCGTTACGTCAAGCGTACACGGGGGGCGGGAATTCTGGTGAGGCGGGCGATGTCTGCGATAAGCTGAGCGAGCCGTTACGGCGGCTGCGCTAGCGGTGGATGCGCGGGGATCGACGGTGTGAAAGAGCGGGGGTCCTTGTAGCGGAGGAGGGGCGTGTAGGACAGCGTTAACTTTGCGATGGCGCGCCAAAGAAAGGCGTGGCGGGCAGGTCGATCAGCAGATCGGCGGGGATCAGCGGATCGTCGATCTCGACCGGCAGGCCATAGGAACGCGCCAGATTGGCGAGGCCGATGCCCCAGACCGAGAGGAACTGGTCCACCGATCCCGTGAACATGTCCATGCCCTGCCCCTTGCTCTCGCGCTTGTGGCCGGCGATGATGTCCGGAAAGGCCGCCTGCGCCTGTTCGGGATCGTCGTTCAGGATGGCCTCGAACATTTGCGTGTAGCCGCCCCAATTACGCCCCTGCTGCTGGCGGAACTCCTCGATCCAGTGGCGTTTGACGTTCTCGCCGTCGTCATCGACGAAGCTCTTGAGCAGATAGCCGAGCGCGAGCGTGAAGGGATGGTCGCACTCCTTCTCGATCTCGGGGCGGCCGCCCAGCCGGGCGGACAAAACACGCGCGGTATCGAAATCGCCGGCACCTAGAGCATCGAACAGTTCTTTGTAACCGATCATCGAAACGTAGGAAGAATCGATAGGTTCTCCAGAATCGAAACGTTGATATAGAGAGAGCTCAAGGGAAGCACACTCACTTACCCCTCTTCGGAAAGAGACAACTTCTCCTTTCATGAGGTAATCCATAATCCCACGCCATCTAACTTCACCTTGCAATCCGGATGTTTCATATCCTTTTCGATCACGCTCAGAATCCGCAGCCCAAATCCTAGCTTGCGCTGCCCTTGGAGGTTCTCTTGAGATTTCCTCTACATAGATTTCAGGGTAGTGTTTGAGATCACGTTTGTGCATGTTCGATCCTAGCTCGGCGGTAATTTAATGCGATTCCAACGATTGATATTATCCGGAGTTAAAATATTAGCTTTTGTGCGAATTATCGATCGGTTGGAAAAAAGTATGTCATATGTAGCACGCACTGCTGGATCATTAGCATCTCTCATCAGCAAAATATTCTTATCGAGCCATGGTCTCGACAACTGCACCCCCTTGCTCGACTCCGCGAGACTGGCGTAACCGGAGGTCGAATATTTGCTCTCGGTGATAATAATGTCGTCGATCGCGCCGGAAGGGCCGTGGCGCACGAACACGCCGTCGAACCCCTGGTTGCGCGGCAGGCGGGCGGCGAGCGGCGTGTAGCCCGCGCGCGACAGCGTGCTCGACGCGCGGGCTTCGGCCAATATGCCCTTTTCGGCGGTGGTGAAGGTGGCGGTGACCACCGGCGCGGCCGCCGGCGCCGTCCGGCCCGCCACGCGGAACAGATGGCCCGCCGCGCTGGTGAGGCCGGACGCGGTGGACACCGCGCCCCCGCCCAGGGTCGGCGGCAGTCCGCCCAGCACATAGCCGATCTTGCCTTGCGCCAGCGCGCCACCCATTCGGCGCAGATCGCCGGGAATGCGGCTGACATCATAAGCGATATCGGAAACGACATTGTTGACCGGCCGCGCGACAACTCTGTCGTAGCTCGTGCCGGGGCCAATCGTGTTCCGGTAGACATTGCCGTAATAGGCCGTGACCGGAGCAAGTGCCCGTTCCGCACCGTGATAGGCCCAGCGGGTGACATCGACCACCTTGCCGCGAACCTGATCGGCGGCGACACTGACCGTATCGACGAACCGCTGGCCACGCACCACGATATCGTCGTTCCACTCGACCGTGCCGTCGCCGTCTCGATCGAGCCAGTCCGTCAGCCCCGACACGATGCCGCTGCCGAATTCCTTCAGATTCCGCAGGAACGAACCGGGCGAGTCCAGCCAGCCGCCCGCGGCGTTGACGGTAAGCCCGGAGCGCAGCGCCGCCAGGCCGGTCGGCACGCCGATGCCCTGGCTCTGGAGATAGCCGGGCAGGCCTAAGTCGCTATATCTACCGCCGCCCGGCGACCAGGCCGCGCCACTTCCGCCGCCCCCACCACCGCCGCCGCTCGCCTGCGCGCGGGCCTCGGCGACCCGCTGCCACAGCGGCGTGCCCAGCGCGGAAGTCACGCCGCGGCCGATCACGCTGGGCAGCGTGGCGACCACATTGTCGCCGAAGCTGGTGCCGGTGATCAGGCTGCGCGCCGCCGCGCTGGCGA